>JBHORC010000007.1:0-66105 GCA_042408445.1 Chloroflexota bacterium | reverse complement strand
CGCCGCGGTCGCCGCGGTCGCCGCGGTCCCGATCGCGGTCGCCGTAGGGTCGCGGCTCCCGGGCCGGTGGCGGCGGGAGCGGCGTGCTCGCCGCGGCCTCGCGCTTCGGTGCGGCGCCGCCCAGAGCGGATCGCGGTGCAGCCACGATCCGGGCGGGCTCGGCGCCCATCCCGAGGACGCCTCGGCTTCCGGCGGTCAGGATCTCGAAATCGAGATCGTTCAGCTCCACGCCGAACTCGTCCCGGGCGGCCTTCAGGGCCTCCTCGACGGACTTTCCGGTGAACTCACGGTACTCGCTCATCAGCGGCGTCTCCCTCGGCGGCCCTGGCGGCCGCGTTCCTTGTGGCGAATGGTTCGATCGACCTCGGCCGCCCGAGCAGCAGGACCGCCCAGCGGGGAAGTGGCCGGGCGGGCCTTCGGGTCGACGGGCGGCAGGGCGATCGGGAAGCGCGGCGAGTGGTTCGCTGCGAAGGCCGGCTTCCAGCCGAGGAACGGGAACATCCCGCCCCATCCGGTGAACAGGTATTGCTGGACGATCGAGAAGATCGTCGAGACGATGATGTACAGCAGGAGGCCGGCTGGCCACGTCCCGCCGAGGAACACGTAGATGAGCGGGAAGATCGCGCCCATCTGGCGCTGGATCTTCTGGTTCTGGTCGTTCGGGTCGACCATCGCCCCGGACGGCAGGCTCAGTCGCGACTGGAAGAACATCAGCGCGCCGGCGATCAGGCCGAGGATGCTGATCCCGAAGCCCGCGGCCTGGATCGCGACGAGCGGCCGGCTCCAGTCGATCCCGAAGGCCGTCGGGGTGAGGCAGGCATTGAGGATGTGGCCGGCGGCGTCGACGACGGGCGCCGTCGGGCAGTTCAGGTTCAGGATCTGGAACCCGAAGACGCTCATCATCGCCTGCGGGTTGAAGTTGCTCAGCCCGGCGCTGAAGACGCTGTAGAGCGGGATCAGGGGCAGCGTCACGAGGAGGATCGGCAGGCAGCCCGACAGCGGGCTGATCCCGCGCTCCTGGTAGAGCTGCTGGGTGGCCTGCTGGGCCTTCACCCGGTCGCCCTTGTAGCGCCGCTGGATCTCCTTGATCTCCGGGCTGAGGAGCTGCATCCGCCGCGACGACACGATCTGTCGGCGGTAGAACGGGGTCATCAGCGCCCGGAGCGCGACTGTGAGGATCACGATCGCGACGGCGATGTTGCCGGTCAGCTTGTCGAGCAGGACGAGCAGGATGAAGAAGGCCTGGTAGAGCGGCGTGAACAGCCAGGCGATGAGCGAGAACGGGTCTGCCTTGAGCTGCGCCGGCTCGAGCGGGATCGCGCCCGGGGGCGTCGGTGTCGCGGCGGGCGCTCCGCTCGCGCCCGGCGAGCCGCCCGGACCCGCGCAGGCCGCGACGACGATCGCGATCGCGATGAGGGCGAGGAGCGGGAGCAGCCGACCGATGGTGGAACGGAGGCGCGGAGAGATCACAGACTCCTCTCGGGGGTCGGCATCCGGGTCACCGGACGGGGTCGTAGCCGCCGGGATGACCCGGGTGGCAGCGGGCGATCCGGCGAGCGCCCATCCAGCTGCCGCGGAGCAGCCCGTACTTCTCGATCGCCTGCTCCGTGTACCGCGAGCAGGACGGCTCGTATCGGCACGAATCCGGCAGCCAGGCGAACGCGACGCGGTACACCCGGATCAGCCCGATCCCGATCGACTTCACGAGCCCGCCTGTCCTTTCAGCACGCCGCCTCGCTGCAGGAGGCGACGGAGCGTCTCGATCACCGTCCGGTGGTCCGCCTCGACGATCGCCGGTCGGGCGATGATCAGGACGTCCCAGCCGGGCTGGAACGAGGGCGCCATCGCCCTGAGCCCCTCCCTGAGTCGCCGCCGGACGCGATTGCGGACCACGGCGCCGCCCAACTTCCGGCCTGTCGCCAGGCCGAACCGGGTCGTCTCGAGGTCCGTTCGCAGGAAGCGGGCGGTGAGCAGCGGGTGAGACCGGACGGCCCCTGCCTGCAGCGCCGCGAAGTCCTGCGGTCGGGAGAGCATCACGAGTCGCGGCGGATGCTCGCCGCGCTCGGTGGTCAGGCCGTCAGTCGCTTCCGACCGCGCGCCCGGCGGGCGGCGACGATGCGGCGGCCGGAGGCCGTGTGCATCCGGGCGCGGAAGCCATGTTCCTTCGCGCGATGCCGCTTCTTGGGCTGATAGGTCTGCTTCATCGGGACTGTGCGCGATCCTCTCCGTTGCGGCCTCGGGTCGACATCCGACCCCGGAAGGCACACGAGCGCACAGACGCCCAACGGGCGTCCGCGCGGACGTCCGGCGGATGATACGGCCGGTGATTCGGGGGCGTCAAACTCGGTCCTGTGCGGGCCGGTCCGTCGCGGTCCCCGTTCGACCCGGATCGCGTTGCAATACCCCCGGGGAGTATGACGGAATCGTCTTGCGACCGGCTTTTCGCCGGTGCTATTCTCACCCGGCCCTTGGCGCCGGGATGCACTTGGGTCCGGCCCCCAGCCGTACCGAAACGGGGACCCGCGGAGCGTCAGCTCGGCACCAGCCGAGGCACCTTCGGGTCCATCTCGTCACCCGGTTCTGCGACCTCGCTCGGTCCGCTCGGACGGCCGATTCATCGTCAACCCAGTTGGATCGGGACACCATCGATCGAATGGACGCCAAGCAGGTCTGGCGCGCCGCCCTCGGCGAGCTGCAGGTCTCCCTCTCGCCGGCGAACTTCGAGACCTGGCTGCGCGACACGCAGCTGGTCGACGTCGACGAGCAGCGCTTCCGGATCGCCGTCCCGAACGGCTTCGCGAAGGACTGGCTGGAGAACCGCTACCGCTCGCTGATCAGCCAGACCCTCGCCCGGATCGTGGGCTACAGCGTCCAGGTGGAATTCGCGATCGTCGCGCCGGATTCCGGCGCGGTCGCGGAGGACAGCGCGCCGACCGCGGCCGCGTCCTCGCAGCAGGTCCGCCTCGAGCCCGGCCGCGTCGGCGGCGAAGGCACCTCGGCCAACCTGAACCCCCGCTACACCTTCGCCAACTTCATCGTCGGGTCGGCGAACCGCCTCGCCCACGCCGCGAGCCTGTCGGTCGCCGAGCGCCCGGGCCACGCCTACAACCCGCTGTTCCTGTACGGCGGGGTCGGTCTCGGCAAGACGCACCTGATGCACGCGATCGGCAGCCAGGTGATCGCGAAGTTCCCCCGCAAGCGGGTCGTGTACGCGACGAGCGAGAAGTTCACGAACGAGTTCATCACCTCGATCCAGCAGGGCAAGATCGACGAGTTCCGGGCCCGGTATCGCCGGATCGACCTCCTCCTGATCGACGACATCCAGTTCATCGCGGACAAGGAACGGACCCAGGAGGAGTTCTTCCACACGTTCAACGCGATCCACGAGGACGGCAAGCAGATCGTGCTGTCGTCGGACCGGCCACCGAAGGCGATCCTCACCCTTGAGGAGCGGCTCCGGTCGCGCTTCGAGTGGGGGCTCATCGCGGACCTGACGGCGCCGGACCTGGAGACGCGGATCGCGATCCTCCGGGCGAAGGCTGAGGAGGGCGCGGTCCCGATCACGTCGGACGTCATCGAGTTCGTCGCCCGGAAAGTCGTCTCGAACATCCGCGAGCTCGAAGGCGCCCTGAACCGCGTCGTGGCGTTCGCGAGCATGGGCGCGACGCCGATCTCGATCGAGCTCGCCCAGGCCGTCCTCTCGAACGTCCTCTACAACCCGAAGAAGCGCCAGGTGACGCCGGAGCGGATCGCCAAGGCCGTCGCGGACTACTACGGCGTCCAGATGGACCAGCTCCGCGGCCAGAAGCGCGACAAGGCGATCGTCATGCCCCGCCAGATCGCGATGTTCCTCATGCGGGCCGAGACGGACGTGTCACTGCTCCGGATCGGCGCCGAGCTCGGCGGCCGCGATCACTCGACCGTCCTCCACGCCTGCGACAAGATCACCCGTGAGAGTGCGGTGAACGACGAGCTGCGCCGCGAGATCGCGGCCGTACGCGAGCTGATCTACGCCGACTGACCGGGCCTGAGGCGTCGGCCCATGCGGCCGGCCGGTGCTCGGCTGGTGCCCGCGAGCGCCCTGCGCCGTGCCCCGGCGGCGCTCGTCGCGCCGTGCGCTCGTCGCAGCCGTCGCCCCGCCCGTATGAGCGCCGATGCTATTCCGGCGGCTCAGCACCCCGGAACCGGGCTGCTGGACCTCGACGGAGCCGTCGTCGCGCTCCGGGATCCAGGCCCGCCGCACGAATCAGGTCCGGCAGCCGGTGGCGGGACGGCTGAAGCCTCGC
The DNA here is from genome assembly GCA_042408445.1 of Chloroflexota bacterium. Classification (GTDB taxonomy): domain Bacteria; phylum Chloroflexota; class Limnocylindria; order Limnocylindrales; family CSP1-4; genus CF-46. The sequence goes on along the minus strand of JBHORC010000007.1, from coordinate 61,819 downwards.
TACGCGTCCCAACCAGCACCGGTGCTCATGCCCGACGGTTTACGGGCGAACGGATGGCGAGGAGCGGCGAGGCACCTGGCCGGCACACGGCTGGACGTCTGCCCGGTCGCGACGTCGCGGGGTCGCGGCACGGCCGCGACACGCCAGTCGGGCGTCGTGAACCTTCCGCGAGGCGCGCTCCTGAACCGGTTCAGCTGGCCGTTCGTGTGGACAACCAGGGCGAATCCGTGGACAACGGCTGCCCGTTGTGGACAGATGTGCCGCGCCGCCGTTGGCGAGAACCACGACGACCGTGGAGCGTTTGCCGGGGAACGGAGCCCGCGGCGACGCGCCCCGCGGCGGTCCACCGCTGGTCCACGCCGCGGCGGCCGGTTCGGCCGTCGTCGTCCACCGGTCGGGGTCGCTCGTCCACTGCCTCCGCCCCGAGCCCTGCCGAGTGGCCGTCCACCGCGTCCACAGCATGATGACGGTGATGACGGAATGAGAAGATAGGGAGAAGATACCCACGGCCCACCGACCGGTCCGCGCGGCCCCGTTCCCGCCCCGGATCGTCCCGGCTCCGTCACTTGGAGTGAACCCGACGTGAAGCTTTCGGTCATGCAGGAGAACCTCGCGCGCGGTCTGTCCGTCGTGAGTCGCGCCGTCTCGAACCGATCCCTGCCGGTCCTGACGAACGTCCTGCTGAAGACCGAGGATGCCGGCCTGAAGCTCACCGCAACGAACCTGGAGATCGGGATCACGTACTGGGTCCCGGGCAAGATCGAGACCGACGGCGCGACCTCGGTGCCGGCCCGTCTCCTGACGGATCTCGTCAACTCCCTGCCGGGTGGCGAGCCGATCGTCCTGGAGCTCGGCGACAACGAGACGCTCCACATCCGTGCCGGTCGGTTCGAATCGAACATCAAGGGCATCCCCGCGGACGACTTCCCGACCGTCCAGACCGCCGGCGAGCGGCCGATCACCCGGGTCGAGCAGAAGGTCCTCCGCAGGCGCTGGAGGAGACCGCGTTCGCCGCGGCGAGCGACGAGGCGCGGCCGATCCTGACCGGCGTCCTCGCCCGCTTCGAGGGCGACCAGCTCACGCTCGCCGCCGCCGACAACTACCGGATCGCCGTGAAGCGGATCACGGTCCTCGATCCGGTCGAGGAGACGAGCGTCGTGATCCCGGCCAGGGCCCTCACGGAGCTCGCCCGAATCCTGTCCGACACGGACGACCCCGTCTCGATCGTGCTTGCCCACTCGCGGAACCAGCTCCTGTTCCACATCGACGGGATCGACCTCGTGACCCGCCTGATCGACGGCCAGTACCCGAACTACCAGTCCGTGCTGCCGGCCAGCCACGCGACCCGGGCGATCCTCGATCGCGAGGAGCTGCTCCGCGCGGTCCGCCCGGCGGCGCTCATCGCCCACGAGTCGGCGAACATCGTGAAGCTCGGCGTGGGCCTGGACGGGGACGCGGCGATCACCGTCAGCGCCAACGCGGAGGTCGGTGACCACGTCGGGCGGGTCGAGGCGAGCGTCGAGGGCGACGGGACGACGATCGCGTTCAACGCCCGCTTCCTTGCGGACGTCCTGACGAACGTCGACGCGGCCCAGTTCGCCCTCGAGCTGAACGGCCCGCTCTCTCCCGGCGTGTTCAAGCCGGTCGGGGACGACCGGTATGTCCACGTCGTCATGCCGTTGAGGACGACGTCCTGACCGACGCGCCACCGCATCCCGGCGCCGCTCCGGCCGATCGCGGCGATCCGGATCCATCCGTGACGGGGACGGCCGGTTCGTTCCTGGGCCGGCTATCGATCCTCGATCTCCGCTCGTACGCGACGCTCGAAGCCGCCTTCGGAGCCGGCCCGCAGCTGATCGTCGGGCCGAACGCCGCCGGCAAGACCACCCTGCTCGAGGCAATCGTGCTGCTCGCCTGGGGACGGTCGCATCGGACGTCGACGGACGCAGAGCTCGTGCGCTGGAGCCGTGACCTGGCCCGTGTCGAGGGCGAGGTGGGCCGCGAGACGATCGAGGTCGCGCTCGTCCGGCCGAACCCGGCCGGCGGCGCCCGGAAGCGGATCCGGGTCAACGGCGTCGCCCGCCGGGCGACCGGGCTCTCGGGGATCCTCCGGATCGTCGTCTTCGCGCCCGAGGAGATGCTCCTCGTCGTCGGCTCGCCGGGTCTCCGTCGGGCGGCGATCGACCAGCTCGCGAGCCAGCGCTCCGCGACCTATGCGCATGAGCTGGCGACGTACACCCGGACGCTCCAGCAGCGGAACAGCCTTCTTCGGGCGATCCGCGAGGAGCAGGCGTCGCGCGACGAGCTCCGGTTCTGGGACGCCTCGTTCCTGGATTCGGGCAGTGCCGTCGTCGCGGAGCGTTTGCGGCTGCTGGACGACGTTGCGGCGCCGCTCGCGGCCGCGCACGCGGAGATCGCACCGGACGAGGCCGCGGCGGCCCGGCTCTCGATCGGGTACGTCACGAACGCCCCCGCACTCCCCGGGGAGTCGCCACGGGACGCCCTCGCCCGCCGGCTCGGCGAGACGGCCGAGAAGGAGATCTGGAACGGCTCGACCCTGATCGGCCCGCATCGCGACGACGTCGTCTTCGGCCTCGACGGCCGCGATCTCGCGGGCTTCGCGTCGCGGGGCCAGCAGCGGACCGCGATCCTCGCGTTCAAGCTCGCGGAGCTCGATCTGCTCACCGCCCAGGACGGACGCCCACCGTTGCTCCTGCTCGACGACGTGTTCTCCGAGCTCGACCCGGATCGGCGGGCCCACCTCGTGCGGCGGATCGCCGCATTGCCGCAGTCCTTCGTGACGACGACCACCGCGGACGACCTCGACCCGGCGCTCGTTGCGATCGCGACCGCCTGGGAGGTCGAGCCGTCCGAGCAGGGCGCCCGCCTGCGGCCCGTGGCGCGCCCGGACGCCGCCGCACGCCCATGACGACGCGACGCCGGCCCATGGTCCGCATCGGCGACCTGCTGCCCGACGCCGCCCGCGGCCTCGGCCTCGAGGACGAGCTCCGGCTGTCCCGCGCGATGTCCACGTTCGACCAGCTCGTCGCGGAGCGCGTGCCGGCGGTCGCCGGCTCCTGCCGGGTCGTCCGGATCGAGGGCTGGACGGTGTTCGTCGAGGCGGACGCGCCGATCGTCGCCCAGGAGCTGCGCCTCAGCGCACCGGAGCTCCTCAAGGCGTTCGCGGCCAGTCCGGCCGGGGTCGGCGCACGCGAGATCCGCGTCGTCCCGACCCGCCGCGCCTAGGCTCGAAAACCGGGGCACCGGGGCCGAAGCGAAGCCGTCTCCCCGCCGGAACCGCCGCGTATACTGCCGGGACCTGCCAGCCAATCTCGGGGCGTCCATCCCGGACCACTCGGGCGACTGCCTCGCCGTTCCCCGCCCCGCCGTCCCGGGTGCCCACAGCCGCGAGAGACCCAAGATTTGGCCGTCCGTCTGCAGATGAAGCTCGGTGTGATCGCCGAGCCCGACCGCGCCTCCGATTCGCCGGACACGATCGTCGTCGTCGAGCCGACGATCGGGGCGATCGCCCGGTCGAAAGGCCACCTGTACCTGATCGTCACCTCGACCGTCGCGTCGGCGCGCGCCCAGGAGGCGACCCAGCTCGCGGCCGAGTCGATCCGGGGCGAGTACTACTACGACGAGTCGGCGGGGATCCGGGTCTGCATCGAGAAGGCGATCGCGTCCGCGAACAAGCGGTTGGGCCACCAGCGCGAGCGGCTCGGTCTCCACGGCGTCAACGACAACGGGCCGATCGGGATCGGGATCGCGGTCGTCCGCAACAACGAGCTGTACGTGGCGACGATCGGCCCAGCCGAGGCGTACCTCATCCGCCAGGCCCGCCTCTCGACCCTGCCGGATCCGCACCGCGAGCGCGGGCTGCCGACCTCCGACCTGGAGCCGGACGTGTGGCGCGGCGAGATCTCGGTCGGCGACTCACTCGTGCTCGTGTCGCCGAACGTGATGAGCCGGCTCGGCCCGGACGAGCTCAAGGACGCCATGGTCACGCTCCACCCGCAGCCCGCGATGGAGCATCTCCACCACCGGTTCCTCGCCGCGGACGGCTCCGGCAGCGACGCGATGATCGCGTTCGAGGCGACGGAGGTTGCCTCGACCCACCGCTCGCGGACGCTCGTCCCGGTCCGGCCGGCGGAGCCGCTGGCCGGTGCGCCGGATCGCTCGCCGATCCCGCTCGCCGACAACGTCACCGGTGGTGTCGCCGCCGTCCAGGCCTCGGCGGCGCGCGCCCGAACCGCAGCCGGCGGCGTCTTTGCCGGCCTGGTCCGTCGCGCCCAGGACCTGATGCCCCATCGCCGAACGGCGTACCGCCGGGTGACGCCGGCGGCAGCGAAGCGCGAGACGCAGCGCCGTGCCGCGGTGGCGATCCTGGCCTTCGTTGTCGTCCTCGGCGGGCTGGCCGGAGCGATCTACACGATCGGTGGGCAGGGTGCGGTGCGCGATCCGCTCTCGTCGGTGACCGCGGCCGAGGGTGCGCTCCGGACGATCCGGGCCGATCTGGCCCAGGTGTTCGCGCCGGGCGTCGACCTCGTCGAGGGCGACCCGGCGAAGGCGATGCGGCTGCTGTCCGACGCGTACACGGCGGTGACGGCGGCCGAGACGGCGAACGTGCCGCGGACGACCCTCGACCCGCTCCGCGGTCAGGTCATCGGCGGTCTCGACCGGCTGTTCCATGTCGTGCCCGTCGGCGCCGCGACGATCATCAACTTCGCCGGCTCGAAGACGCCGCTCGACATCCAGAAGCTCGTCCTGGGCCCGGACGGGATGCCGTACATCCTCGACAAGGCGAGCGCCTCGGTCTACCGGATCGACCTCCGAACGAAGAAGGCGACGCCGGTGTTCCGGCAGAAGACGAAGGCCGCCGGGGCGACCGAGGGCGTTCCACGCCTGATCACGACCGGCGTGCGCGATCTGCTCATCGTCGACGACAAGAACGTCGTGTGGCGCTGGCGGGCGGCCGACACGAAGGGAACCGGGACGACGACGAAGGTCCGTGTCGCGGGAGCCCCCGGCTGGGGTGACGACGTCGCCGCGGTCGGGACCTTCGTCCGCAACGCGAGCGCCGGGCTGTACAACCTGTACGTCGTCGATCCGTCCGAACAGAACATCCTGGCCTACTCGCCGGCGAGCGACGGCAGCGGCTTCCCCGTCAACGCCCAGAACCGGCTGGCCGTGGCCCGCGACGTCTCGAAGGTCAGCGACCTCCTGATCGATGGCGACATCTTCGTCGCGGACGGCGGCTCGATCGTCCGGTTCGTCGGCGGCAAGAGCGAGGGCTGGAGCGTCCAGCCGCCCGGCTACACGGGCGACACGCCGAACGGCGACACGCTCCTCCGACCGGCCCCGGTGTACTCGCTCATTGCCTCCGGCACGGACAAGCGCACCGGCGCGCTTTACGGCTGGGATCGGCAGAGCGGCCGAGTCGTGGCGATCGACAAGGCCAAGGGCACGTTCATCGAGCAGTACCGCCTCGCCGGCGGCAGCCCCGACTGGCAGGACGTCCGCGGCATGTATGTCCTCGTCGGTTCCGGCCCGGACGCGCCGTCGACGCTCGTGTGGGCCACGAAGAACGCCGTGCTCTCGGCGGTGCTCGAGCGCGTGCCGGACGATGTCGGCGGCCAGGCGTCCGGGTCGTCCGCGCCGTCCGGGGTCACCGGCTCGCCCAACCCGTCGGGCCGCGCGTCCGCCAAGCCATCCGCAAGGGCGTCAGCGAGCCCGAAGCCGTGACCCGGGTCCGCCCGCGGACGGACCCCGCCAGCCGACGGTGATCCCCCTTCGCGACGCCAATCCGACGCGCCGGACGCCGGTCGTCACGATCGGCCTCATTGCCGCCTGCGTCATCGCCTTCGCCTACGAGCTCGGTGCGCAGGCGACCGGGGGCGACGACGCGCTCGAACGGCTCTTCGCGGACTGGGCCCTGATCCCGGCGCACCTGACGGCCGCGCTCGGCGGCAATGGCGCGGCGCCGTCCGCCGGCAGCAGCGACCTGGCCCGCCAGCTCGCGACGATCGTCACGAGCATGTTCCTGCATGGCGGGTGGATCCACCTGATCGGCAACATGCTCTATCTCTGGATCTTCGGGAACAACGTCGAGGACCGCTTCGGCCGCCTCGGCTATCTCGGGTTCTATCTGCTTGGCGGCTTCGTCGCGGCCGCCGCCCAGATCCTCATCGATCCGCACTCCGAGGTGCCGGTCATCGGCGCGTCCGGGGCGATCGCCGCCGTCCTCGGCGCGTACCTCGTCCTCTACCCCGGGGCCCGCGTCCTGTCGCTCGTGTTCCTCGGCTTCTTCTACCAGCTCCTCCAGGTGCCGGCGGTCATCGTGCTCGGGCTGTGGTTCGTCCTGCAGGTGATCGACGGCGTCACCTCGCTCGGCGTCCCGAATGCCTCGACGGGGGTCGCGCTGTTCGAGCACATCGGCGGCTTTGCGGCGGGCGCGCTCGTCGCACTCCTCCTGCGCGGTGCCGGCCGGCGTGGGATGGCCCGCCCGTCGGAGCCGCCGTCCGGGTCCCGCGTGGGATAATCGGGACATGGCCAGCGAGGACCCGCGCGCGGACAACGGGCTCGTCGAGATGGTGGTCGAGAGCGTCCGCGTCCACATGCTGTCGAGCCGTCACGTCGTGATCCTCAAGGAGACCGACCAGGAGCGGTACCTCCCGATCTGGATCGGACCGTGGGAGGCCAGCGCGATCGCGATGAAGCTCCAGGGTCTGAGCGCCGACCGTCCGCTGACCCACGACCTCTTCGCGAGCGCGCTCGACTCGCTCGGCGTCCGGGTGGACCGGGTCGTGATCTCGACGCTCGCCGAGGAGACGTACCACGCCCGCCTCTGGCTGGAGCGCGACGGGACGACGTTCGAGATCGACTCGCGACCGTCCGATGCGCTGGCGCTGGCGGTTCGGACGGGCGGCCGGATCTTCGCGAGCGAGGCGGTCCTCGAGCAGGCGGCGCTCGGCGGCGACGGCAGCGGTGACGACGAGTCCGGGGCGACGGCGGAGGGCGGGCCGCTCGAGTCGACCGGCGAGCGGGTCGTGGATCCGCGGCTGGACGTGTTCCGTGACTTCGTGAACTCGCTGGACGTGGACCCGGAGACCGGCGAGGGACGGACGCGCGGCTCGGACGCCTGACCGCGGAGGGCTCGACCCAGCGGACTGAGCGGCCGCCGCGGGGCCGGAGCCTCCGCCCGGCCCGCTCAGTCCCCGGACGCGACCAGCGACTCGCCCCGGCGGAGCGCCCGCGACCGGTTCGACCACATCCGGAGTCGCAGGAACCAGAAGTCCCGGACCGCGCGGAACACGACGGACGGCTTCGCGCCCGTCGGTGAACCGGCGGTCCGCGGGTAGTGCGGCACGCCGACCTCCGCGAGCGAGCGGCCGGCCGCCTGGAGCTTGATCAGGAGCTCCGCCGAGAAGAACGCCCCGCCGGACTCGACCCCGATGCCCTCGAGCGCCTCCCGCCGGAACAGCTTGCATGCGCAGTCGACGTCGCGGACCCGGAGCCCGAAGAAGATCCGGTTCGCGAGCCGGTAGGCGCGGGCGTAGAGCGTCCGGACGAGCGGATCCGCCCGCTTGATCCGGTAGCCGACCACCACGTCCGGGCGGTCGACCTCGGCCATCCGGTCGATGAGCCGGCCGACATCGCCCACCCTGAACTGGCGATCGCCATCCGTGAACGCGACGTGCTCGTAGCGAGCGGCCCGGAACCCGGACCGGAGCGCCGCACCGTAGCCGAGGTTCGTCGCGTGGTGGACCGCCCGGACGACGCCGGGGTGGCTCGCGGCGAGCGCGTCGGCCATCGAGCCGGTCGAATCGCGCGAGCCGTCGTTGACGATGACGATCTCGAACGTCTCGGCGAGCGCCGGCAGCGTCTCGAGCGCCTCCGCGACGAGGCCGTCGAGGTTCGCCTCCTCGTTGTGGGCGGGGAAGAACCAGGAGAGCCGCGGGAGCCGGCTGATGACCGTTGGCGCGCTCATCCCTGGATCGCCGGGCAGGCAGGCGGCTCGGCGGCGGGCCCGCCAGGCGCCACCGAGGTGGGGTCGCGGGGAACGACCCGCAGGACGTTCGAGGCCAGTGAGCCGCCGAGCGGCACGAGCTCGAACCGCCGCTCGAGGGCGGGCAGCTCGCTGGTGCCGTTGCGGATCAGGTACACGGGGTGGTTCGGCAGGTACAGGTCGATCACGTGGTCGAGCTCTCCGAGGTTGCAGTCGAGCCGGGTCCGGTCGTCGATGACGGAGATGTCCGTCCGGCGCTGGTCCACGATCGTGGCATACCAGAGCGGGGTCGAGTAGCTCCACCACGACACGATCACCGCCTCTGGTTCGACGGCGCTGAGAACCTCGTCCGTCCAGCGCTCCGCCAGGCGATCGCGGCTGCGATCGACGACCTGGGCGCGAGCGGGCACGGCGAGGATCGTCGGCGCGATCAGGACCGTCGCGATCACCGCCAGGCCGAAGCTCCGCCAGGGATCCGGCAGCCACGGCCGCCAGCCGACGATGACGGATTCGTCATCGGGGTCGGCGGTCCACGGCCGGCCGACGACGAGGTCGACCACGGCAGAGCCGAGGATCGCGAGCCAGGTCCAGCAGATCAGCGCCGGCCCGATGTAGTACCGGTCGATCGCGCCGTCCGGATAGACCGCGTTGAACACGCAGGTGATCGCGAGCGCCGTCCCGGTCAGGAGCGCGTACCGCGGCCGGCGCACGGCCGTCGCCACGAACGCCAGGACGACGACGGGCGCGAGCGGCCCCAGCTGGTTGACGGCCATCGTCACGAGGTCGCTGATCCGCTTCGGCCAGCCGATGAGCGGATCCGTGAACCAGCCGTGGAACTGCTCGCCGAGGGTCACGTACCAGAAGCCGCTCCAGGTGCTCGGGTCGGCGTAGACGAAGGGCGCCCGGAACCAGCCGGCGCGGAGGACCATCTCGAAGCGGACGAGGACGGTCGGGATCAGGAACGCGGCCACGCACGACGCGACGAGCCGCGGGCGGCGGAAGACCTCCCGGTCGACCGCGAAGACGAACAGGAGGATCGGCGGGCCGAAGAGGAACGTCAGGGAGTGGTTCCCGGTCGAGAGCCCGACGAGGACGGCGGCCGCGACGAGGAGCCGGTCGCCGTAGCGGGATCGGCCGTCGTCCAGTCGCCCCTCGATCATCGGACCGGCGCCGGCCCGGACGCGACGCGCGCCGGTCCTGCCCTGGCGCGCCTCCTCCCATCGGACGAGGAGCCACAGGATCGCGGCCACGAACACGAAATGGAGCGCGTGCGGGTCGGCGTGAGTGCCGACGGCCCAGACGATCGGGGTCAGCGCGATTCCCACGCCGGCAACGACGCCCAGGACGAGCGATCCACTGAGCCGGCGGGCGAGATCGACGGAGATCGTCGCGCCGATCCCGACGAGGATCGCCGACAGGACGTTCATCCGGAGCGCGGGCTCGCCGAGCGGCTGGAGCAGGACCGAGGCGAGCCAGCCAACGAGCACGTAGGTCGGGTAGCCGGTCGGGTGGGCGGTGCCCATCACCGGGAGAACGGTCTGGAACTCCGCCGTGTCCCAGAAGCCGAAGCCGGGCATCAGCCGCCACAGCGACAGGCCGAGGGCGAGCACGCCGACGCCGATCGCAGCCAGCCAGCGGACGAGGGCCCAGCGGTCGCGCTGCTCCGCGGCGGTGACCCAGGAAGGGGCGTCCGAGGCGGCGCCCCGGCGAGCGGCCGTCACCATCCGAGCGCGTCACCCCAGACGACGCCCCAGAAGTTGACGACGACCGACGCGGCGACCAGGAGGATCGCCGCGACGAGCGCAGCTCGGGCCATGAGGCGGGTGGCGAGCGGCGTCGGGCTCGCGCGGAGGGCGGCGGCGCCGCCGCCTTCGGGCCCGCCTTCGGTCGAGGGGTCTGCCGCCCGGGCCGCGATCCGCTCGAGACCGATCGCGACGAGCAGCAGCGCCCACGGGACGAAGTCGTTGCTGAACCGGTAGCCGACCTGGACCCAGCCCTGCGAGAAGTGCATGAGGTTCACGACCGCGACCAGCAGGACGGCAAGTGCCGCGCCGGTCACGAGGCGGGCCCGGCCGTATCCCCAGCGCAGGGCCGGGACGATCAGCAGATACGCCGGACTCGTCAGGAGGATGCTCATCCCCGTGTCTTTCGGCAGGACGACGGGACAGGTCTGGCTGAACCAGCCGCGAACGGCGTCCGGGTCCGTGCAGAGCGCCGCCCCGCCGCCGAGCGTGTACGGGACGGCCGTCGGGTGCCAGACGGGCGGGTTCAGGAACATGATCCCGAAATTCTGCGGTAGATAGCGGATGTCCTCGATCCCCCACTCGATGTGGTAGTTCAGCGGGCGGTAGAAGCCCGCTTCGAGCTCGTAGAGGTGCTGGTAGCCCGGGTGGATGACGTGCCCGGTCGTCGCGAGGTTGTAGACGACGAGCGCAGCGATGGGGATCCCAGCCCCGAGCGCCGCCGACCAGCCCCGGCGCTGCCACGAACCACCGGATCCGGCGAGGACGAAGAATGGCGCGGCGAACGCGACGGTGAGCCGGGACGTGCAGGCCAGCCCGAACAGGAACCCGGCAACGAACTGCCGCCGATCGGGGACGAGCCAGGCCAGCGACCGGTCGAGCGAACGGGTCGCCGCCGCTCCAGACGCCGCTCGCGCCAGCCCGCCGCCCGCCGCGCCTGCGTCCATCGCCCCGAGGCCGCGCGTCGTCTCGTCCGTGGCGTCCTGCGCCGCCCCGCGATCTCCGCCGAGAGCGACACCGACCGCCGCGAGGGCGAGGCCGACGGCCGCGACATGCGCCTGGTACCAGGTCGTCCCGATCTGGGCGGAGTACCAGAACACCGTCCCGAATCCGAAGAACACGGTCGCCGCGAACCGGACCCGCGTCCGGATCGGCAGCCGGCCGAGCATCCACCAGGCCAGCCCGACGTCGAGCGCGCCGAGGATCGCGTAGACCAGCTGACCGTCCGCTCGGAGAGCGGCGGGATACAGCTGCACGCCGAGGAAGCCCGTCCCGCCCGCTCCGATCCCACCGGCAAGCGCGGCCGACAGCCAGACGAACGGCATGAGGATGATCGCGGGCAGTGGTGGAAAGGGAACCAGCGCCCGCGGCACGCCGTCGGTCGAGGACACCGGCAGGACGTCCTGGAAGAAGGCGTTGCCCGGTGACGTGGCGGTCGCCTCGACCGGGTAGCGGATCGCCGCCTGGCCCTCGAGAAACGCCGCAGCCTGCCACTCGAAGTGGTCGTAGAACCGGTATGGATGGCTCAGGGTGTAGATGACGAGGGCGATCGCGACCAGGGACGCTCCGACGGCGAACGAGACGAACGTCGACGGCGGAGAGGGAGCCGGGCTGGGGAGCTGCGACCGACCCTGTGCTACCCTGCCAACCACCTCAACGCTCGTTCGGGGAGACCCAATCCCGTGACGTCCGGCCGCGCGTCGGACGGGCCGAGCCGGGGCGCGGACGCGCCGACGCGGACCATCGGGACGCGGGATGACATCGGCGCGATCGTCGCGATCCTCGCGCTCGGCCTCGTCTTCCGGCTCATCATCGCATACGGCAATCCGGGCTCCGGGTTCAAGGTCGACATCGGGACCTTCCAGGCCTGGGCGGCGAACCTGGCCAGCCAGGGCCTCCCCGGCTTCTACGAGCGGCCCTTCTTCCACGACTACACGCCCGGCTACCTGTATGTCCTGGCGCTCGTCGGCGTGGTCGGCAATGCCGTCGGCGGCATCGGCGACCTGATCAAGGTCCCGGCGATCCTCTCGGACGTTGCGCTTGGCTGGCTCGTCTGGTCGATGGCGCGCGAGCTCGGCGCGGGCCGGAGGGCCGCCCTGATCGGTGGCCTGCTCGTGGTCGCCAATCCGGTGAGCTGGTTCGACTCGGTCCTGTGGGGCCAGGTCGATTCGTTCGGTGTCGTCTTCCTGCTGCTGGGCCTGCGCGCGCTGTGGCGGGACCAGCCGGAGCGGTCGGCGATCTACACCGTGATTGCGGCCCTGATCAAGCCCCAGCTCGCGATCCTCGCCCCGATCGTCGCGGTCGTGACGATCCGCCGCGCGCTGTGGCCGACGCGCCCCGCGGCGGCGGGTCGCGCGGAGCGAGAAGTCGGCGACGGGGAGATCGCCGCGGCCCCGAACGCCGGACACGGATGGCTCGCCGGGTTCCTCGCCGCGGAGCGTCGAACGGACCATCCGATCCGGATCCTGACGACGGGGATCGCCGGGTTCCTGACGGCGGTCGTGCTCTGCTTCCCGTTCGGCCTGTCCGTCCTGGAGCCGGGTGGGCCCGGTGAGGTCTTCCACTCCGGCCTCATCGAGCAGGTCTTCAAGACGGCCGGCGGGTACCCATTCGCGAGCGTGAACGCGTACAACCCCTGGGCGCTCGCGTCCGTCGGCGGCAATGGCGTCGCGGAGAACAGCGGCTGGGCGTGCGACTCGATCATCCTCAATGCCCAGCCCCCGGATCCGTCGTGCCCGCAGGCCGTGATGATCGGCTCCGTGCCGGCCGTCTACGTCGGTGCCGCGCTCCTCGTCATCGCCTTCGTCGCCGTCTGCCTCGTCGTGGCTCGCCGCCCCAGCCCGCTCACGATCCTCACCGGCCTCGCGATCCTCGCGATCGCCTTCTTCATCCTGCCCACCAGGGTCCACGAGCGGTATCTGTACCCGTTCATCGCCGTCGGCGCGATCCTCGCGGCCGTCTCGGTCCGCTGGCGCGTGGCCTACGTCGTCCTGTCGACGACGACCTTCCTGAACATGTACGTCGTCCTGACGACGCTCTACACGGACAACCCCGGGATCCGAGACTGGCTGGGGATCGGCGGCGACATCCGGAGCAAGGGGGGCGTGACGACGGTCGCCCTCGTCGCCCTCGCCGCGTCGATCTGGGCGTTCGTCCAGCTTCGACCGCGCGCGGAGCGGATCCTTCGCCGCGAGGTCGCCCAGAGCCGCGTCGGGGAGGCGTGGACGAGCGGCGCGGGATCTGCGGGCGCTCCGGGCTCGGCGGCCGGCGCCGCCCACTGGCAGCCGGCGCTCGCGACAGCAACAGCCGCCGCGTCCGCCGGGGCAGCCGGTCCGGCGCGACCGGCCCCGTGGCCCGACCCTGACCGGCCCGGTGGATCGGTCGTCGCAGCGTCGCCGTCAGCGTTCGCCGCCACCGCGCCGGCTCGCCCCTCCACGATCGCCGCCGCAGCGCCAACCTGGTCGGATCCGCCGTCGATCGGGGAGCTCGGTCCGATCGGCTGGTTCCGGGCGAAGCTCGACGAGCGGCCCGTCCGAGCGGATCGGTCCCGTGAGCTCCACCACGAGGGTCGCGGCCGGCTCGACCGGCTCGACCTGTGGCTCCTCGCCGTGCTCGTCGTGTCGATCCTCGGCATCCGGATGTGGCGTCTCGCCGAGCCGTACCAGATGCACTTCGACGAGGTCTATCACGCGCGGACGGCGACCGAGTTTCTCCAGGATTGGCGATACGGCATCAGCCACGACATCTACGAGTGGACGCACCCGCATCTCGCCAAGTACGCGATGGCTGGTGGTCTCGTCGCCTGGGGCAACGACCGGGTGACCGCGACGAGCGACGTCGGGGCACCGGTCGTCGACGCGGCGATCGAGCCACGATCCGACGACCCCGCGTTGCCGGCCGGCCGGGCCGGCGATCGTGTCGATGTCGTCACCGGTGCCGAGCTTCGCTCCTATGACCTCTCGACCCGCAAGCTGATCGCCACGATCGCGGTCGACGGAGCGAGCGCCGTCGGCGCCGACGCGGCCGGTTCCCGGGTCTTCGTCGGCACGCGCGACGGGACGATCGTCACGATCGACGGCGGGGACCTGGACGCGCTTCGGGCCGGGACGGCCGGCGCGACGGTCCCCGAGCCGACGCCGTTCGCGACGCTGGACGGCGCCGTGCGCCGCCTCTTCATCTCGAGCGACGGCGGCGCGGTCCTCGCGGTCCTCGCCGACGACCGGGCCATCACGCTGGACGCCACGACCGCCGAGATCCGCGGCACCGTCCAGCTGAAGGCGGCCGGCGACGTTGCCGCTGCGGGAACGGCGCCGGCGCTCACCGCGAGCGCGGATGCGGTCGAGGACCCAGCCGCCGCGGCGCGGGCGATCGCGGGGATCGTCGGCGGCGACGCCGCGACCTACGAGACGCGGCTTCGGGCGGCTGTCGAGCGGACGGTCATCGCGCCGATCGCCACGAGCGACCAGAAGACGAACGTCCAGAAGGCGATCGACGACGGCCGCCTGGCGGGCCTCTCGATCGACAACGTCGACCAGATCGCGGTCGCGGACGCGAACGGCGTCGAGATGATCGACCCGGGGACAGGCGTGCTGACGCGGACGGTCGACGTGGGAGCGCCGGCCCACGGCCTCGCGCTGACAACCGTCGACGACCCGAAGCTCTACGTGGCGACGGATCCCGACCCGGCGACGACGCAGGCGGGTCGAATCTCGATCGTGGCCGTCGGTGGGAATGTAGCGAAGGACGGCCCCGTCGTCATCGAGTCGCTCGCGATGCCCGGGCCCGTGACGCGGGTCGCGTACGACGACGCATCCGAGATGGTCCACGTCCTCGGCCGGACGCCGGATCGCTCCGCCTCGACGGTCTACGTGATCGAGCCCCACGCCCGCGCGGTGTACGCGGATGCGCGGCTCCCGTTCGACCCGAGCGCCTGGGTGATGGACGCGGCGCGGATGTATCCCGGCTCGGACCGGGAGCAGGTCCTCGCCTTCGATCCGGCCGGTCAGGTCGCGAGTGTCGATGTCGGCGAGCACGAGTTCGCGTGGCGCCTGCCGGGCGTCCTCGCCGGGGCGGCCATGGCGGCGTTTCTCTACATCCTCACCCGGATCCTCTTCCGTCGCCGCTCGGTCGCCTTGCTCGTCGCGCTCCTCAGCCTGACCGACGGGATGTTCTTCGTGCAGTCGCGGATCGGGATGAACGACGCCTACGTCGGGCTGTTCATCGTCGCGGCGTACACCGTCTTCGCCGCGCTCTGGCTCGGTGTCTGGAAGAACCGGGCCGCGTTCTGGATCGCGATGCCGGTCATCGGCGCGTTCCTCGGGCTGGGCCTCGCCTCGAAATGGGTCGCGCTCTACGCGGTCGGCGGGATCGGCCTGCTCATCCTCGCCCGGAGCGCCCTGGGCCGGTTGATCACGATCGTCGCGATGATCGGTCTCACCGCGGTGCTCGGCTACCTCGCCATCAACGTCCCGGCGGGGAGCGGCTTCGGGAACCTCCCGTTCGTCGCGATCATGGTCGGCCTGACCGTCGTGGCGGTCGTCGCGAACGTGACGCACCCGCTGGCCTGGTCGCTCGACGAGATCCGCTTCGCCGTCGGCGGGCCGATCGTGGTCGGCGGGGTCGCGATGCTCGCCCTCATTGCGACGGGACGGGCCGGCGCGGCCGCGGCGGCCGCCGCTGCTCCCGGGCTGGTTGCCGCGTCGGCGTCCGCCGGAACCGGCGCCGCGGCTTCCGCAGCCTCGTCCGCGCTCGCGAGCCTGCCGGTCTCGGCACCGATGGCGGTCGCCATTGCGCTGTTCCTCCTCGGGCCGGCCGTCTGGCTGGCCTTCGCGATCGCCGGTCGCATCGGGTTCGGACCGCTCGCCGGCCCGGCCCGCGCCGACTCGGCGTCGGCGCTGCTCCCGCCGCCGTCCGCGCCGCCCGCCGAGTCGTGGCTCCGGTTCGGCGCCCTGGGCGGCCTGCCCGTCGTCTGGATGGTCGTCTGCCTGCTCGCGATCCCGCTGGCGATCTACGTCGCCTCGTACATTCCCTGGGCGTTCGTCGAGAACCATCGGCTCTTCGCGAACTGGCCGAACGGCCACACCGGGCAGTCCCTCGTCGATCTGACGGGCGCGATGTACGCCTACCACAACGGGCTCGCCGCACCCCACGCCGCGTCGTCGCCGTGGTGGGCGTGGCTCTTCGACTTCAAGCCCGTCTGGTTCTATCAGGAGAGCTACGCGGCGAACACGACCGGGGCGATCTACGACGCCGGGAACCTCGTCGCGTGGTGGCTCGGTGTGCCGGCGATGGCCTTCGTGGGCTGGCAGGCCTACGCCCGGCGGAACCTGCCGCTCGCCCTGATCGCGATCGGCTATGCGTGCCAGTGGGTGTCCTGGGCGCGCATCGACCGGGCCGCCTTCCAGTACCACTACTACACGAGCCTGCCGTTCCTCTTCCTCGCCCTCGCCTACTTCCTGGCCGAGCTGTGGCACGGCGCGTCGCGCCGGACGTGGCTGCTCGCCCGGCTGGCGGCCGGCGTGGCGATCCTGGGTCCCGCGCTCCTCTGGATCTTCGATCGGCCGCTATGCGCGTTCGTCGGGGTGACGCGGGCGAACCCGGGCTCGCAGGCCTGCCCGCCGGTCATCCCGCAGTTCCTGCTCACCAGCCAGACGGCGGCGATGGCGGCCGTCGTCGGCGTCTCGGTCCTCATCGTGATCCGGCTGCTCGGTCGCCTCGGCGACGACGGGTCGGACGGGTCCGGTGGGTCGCGGCGACGCTCGCCCGCCGACTCGCCGCTCATCCCGCTCGTCGTCACGGCCGTCGCCGCGGTCGGGCTGACCGTGGCCGTCCGCTGGTTCGTCCCGGATCAGCCGCTCCTGACGCTGGACCGCGTCCCCGTCGAGCCGGTGGCGGTCATCCTCGCCCTGCCGGCCGTCGCGCTGGCCATCTTCGTGGCGACGGCCCGCGACGCTCGCCGGTTCGTCCTCGGCGCGGTCGCGGCGCTCGTGGCCTGGTTCGTCATCGTGTATCCGAACTTCAGCGCCCTTCCGCTGCCGACCGCGATCGCCAACGTCTACCAGGGCGTCCTGCCGACCTACCTGTACGCGTTCCAGTTCCCCGTGAACAACGTGGCGGCGACCGTGCCGATCCATCTCCTCGGGCCGGTGCCGCTGCTTCTCGGCGGGGCGATGGTGTTCCTCTCGATCGTCGTTGCCTACTCCGCCTGGGTCTGGCGCCTCGCGCTCGCGGAACGACAAGCGGACGAGCAGGACCGATTCGAGCTCGGCGCGGGACGGGCTGGGGCCGGAGGCGGGGCGGCGGGCGACTAGGGCAGGAGGAGCCCGCGGGAGGTTGCGGCCGCGGGCGGCGCGGCCACGACGCCGCCGCGGCGACGGGGTCGCGGCGACGGAGTCGCATCGGCCCGCGACCCGGGTTCGCCGTCTAGGCCCCGGCCACGCCCCGCTCGTCGTCCCCGGGCTCTCCCCCGATCGCGACCGGCTCCCGCGTCGAGGACGCCCCGTCGCCCGGGTCGTCCAGGGTGGGCAGTGCTGATGCCCTCGGCGATTGCGGGATCGCCGCGTGGAACCCCGGCGGCAGCTCCCTCCGCGAGGCAAGGCGCCGGATCACGGTCCCGTAGTAGTCGTCGACCTTGCCGGTCACCCGCTCCCAGCTGAACTCGCCGGCCCGCTCCTGACCGGCCTGGCCCATCGCCAGGCGGACGTCGTCGTCGCCGAGCAGCCGGGCGATCGCCGCCGCGATCTCCTTGGGCTCGCGCGGCGGGACGAGCAGGCCCTCCCGGCCGCGTCGGAGGACGCCCTTGTAGCCATGGATGTCGGAGGCGACGATCGCGGTCCCGGCTGCCATCGCCTCCAACAGGACGATCCCGAACGACTCGCCGCCGGTCGCGGGCGACACGAACACGTCGGCCGTCTTGTAGAGCTGGGCCTTCTCGGCGTCGCTCACGCGGCCCAGGAACTCGACGCCGCGCAGGCGCCGCGTTGCGACGTAGCGATGGGCCTCGCGCGCAAGCGGCCCGGTGCCGACGACGAGCAGCCGGCAATCGCAGCCGGTCTTGCGCAGGATCCGGTACGCCTTCAGCAGCTCCAGGAGGCCCTTGCGGGGCTCGAACCGGCCGACGAACAGCAGGTTCCGCGGGCCGTCCTGCCAGCGCGCGAGGGGGACGGCCCGCCGGAAGCGGTCGACATCGACGCCGTTCGGGATGACCTTGTAGTCGCCCGGAAAGTAGCGCTCGATGAAGTGCTTTGCCGCGCCGCTGACCGCGATCCGGCCGTGGATGCGCTCCGCCGACCCCTTCATCACCCGCTTCCCGAACTCGTACGACGGGGAGAAGCCGCCGTAGGCGTGGAAGGTCGCGATGTTCACGCTCGTCGAGAGGCGGAGGACGATCGGCGACAGGAACGGCACGAACGGCTCGTGGAAGTGGAGCAGGTCGAACTGCTCGCGCTCGAGCATGTCGCGGACCTGCGAGACGAACCGGGGCGACAGGGTGATCGTGCCGACGGAGCCGTTGACCGGCATCGAGAAGCCCTTGCCGATCCGGATGATGTCGCCCTCGCTGGCTCGCTGGAGGCCGTGCGAGGAGCTGACGATCCGGACGTCGTGGCCGCGCAGCCGAAGGTTCTCGTAGAGATACCCGACGTGCTGGGTCACGCCGCCGGGGAGCGGGAACACGTACGGCGTGACGAGTCCGATCTTCATCTGTCGCGATTGTCGGTCGCGGGATCGGCGGCCGTGCCCTCCCCCCGCCACGTCTCGGCAAATCGGGGTGGGCGGTGATGGCCGCCCGGATAGCCGAGGTCCCGGCCCGTGCCGTCGCGGCGGACCCTGCCGCCCACGACCGCGCGGATGTCGCCCGAGTACTTGCGGAGCTGCCGACCGAACGTCGCGACCTGACCGGTCGTCGCATGAAACGACCCGTGGTGGTGCGTCGTTCCGGCGACGATCGCGGCGCGCAGGTCCTCGGGTGTCCGCCCGGGAAAGCTCGTCCAGCCCGTCCCGACCGTCGCCGCCTCGTGGCTGTCGCTGTTGCCGACGGTCGGCACGTCGAGCTCCGTGGCGAACCGCACGACCCGGCCGTGCCAGGGCCGGCCGAACAGCGTCGGGTTGAACGCCTCGATCGCGTCGGGGTGGACCCGCGGATCGGGGTCGGCGAGGAGCCGCCGCAGGACCCAGCCCTGCGCGCAGAGCGGGTAGGGGACGAGCGGATGGGCGGGGATCGCGAGCCCACCCTGGTCGTGGATCGCGGCGATCGTGGAGCGAAGGCTGCGGACGGGTCGGACGCGTTCCTCGATGAACAGCGCGAGCAGGTGGCCGCCAAGCGTCGAGACCTCCTCACCCACGATCACCTCGACGCGGTGGCCGAGGTCGCGGGCCATCGTCCGGGCGGCAACCGCGGCATCGATCCGCTCGTGGTCCGTGATCGCGATCACGTCGAGATCCGTCGAGTGCTCGACGAACTCGAGGATCCGGCCGATCGGGTCGAGGCCGTCCGAGGCGCGTGTGTGGATGTGCAGGTCGGCCCGGCCGAGTCGGTCGGTCATTCGGCCGCGACGTCCCTGGTGGGATCACTGCCCTTGCCGGCACGGCGACCGGTCGGCGCGACCGCGAGATCCGGCCAGATCGGGAAGAACGCGCCCGTCCACTGCTCCGGGGCGTCGCTGATCAGGTCCTCGAACGCCGCGGCGAGGGTCGCGAGGGTCGCCGCGATCCGGTCACGGCGGCCGCCGTCGTTCGCCAACGGGACGTGGAGCAGCCGGCCGCCGACGTGGCCATCGGCCAGACGTCGGACGCCGACCGCGTAGATCCGGGCGTCGGCCTCGAGCGCAAGGAGCGCCGGCCCGATCGGGAACGGCGCCGGCGAGCCGAAGAAGGGAACGG
Source organism: Chloroflexota bacterium (assembly GCA_042408445.1). Taxonomy (GTDB): domain Bacteria; phylum Chloroflexota; class Limnocylindria; order Limnocylindrales; family CSP1-4; genus CF-46. Next base: position 42,190 of record JBHORC010000007.1, on the reverse strand, counting down.
GAATCCCGCCGCCGGCGACGTCACGGTCGGCGACGATGCCCACGGAGCCGCCGGCTCGAAGCTCGGCCTGGAGCGCGCGCCGTGCCGCCCGCAACCCGACGATCCGGACGCCGAGCGACCCGCGGGTTCGCTCGAACCAGGCCTGGAGCGGCGGGTCGTCGACGGTCTCCATCGGCGCCACGAACGTCCGCCCCGACCGATGGGCGAGATACAGCGCAGGCAGCTCGATCGGGCCGAAGTGGGCCGCGACGAAGATCACCGGGCCGCCGGCGAAGGCCTCGTCCACGGTGTCCGGCGTCTCGATGACGACGCGCCGGTCGAAGTCGGCCGCGGTCAGACCCGGAACCCGGAGCACCTCGAGGTAGTAGCGCGCATCGTGGCGGAACGCCAGCCGGACGAGTCGCTCGAGCGCACGCGGGTCCGTCGCCGCGGCACGCGCGAGCAGAGTGCCGTGCCCGCGGGCGGCGAGCTCCGCCGCGACCCGGGCGAAGTTTCGCCGCGCCTGCTCGGCGCGAGCCGGCGCGGCGCGGTACCAGATCCAACCGGCGACGTCCGCCGCCGCGGTCCCCACCCGTTCGGGCACGTGGCGCGCGACCCAGGAAGCGGCACGGAGCAGGGCCACGCGACTGCGTTGCACGAAGGTCCCGGAACCTCCGGAACTCCCGGTGCCGTCGCCGCGCTCGCGGCTCGACGCCGTCCCCGACACGGTCACGAGGTCGCCGGCTCCGGAAGCATCTGCGCCGCGCGGGCGGCGAGCCCCGCGGCCTCCTCGGTCGTCGGTGGCCAGATCGGCTTGAAGCTGTACCACTGGCTCGGGGCGGCCGCGATCGTCGACTGGAGGGCTTCGGCGACGAGCTGCGTCGCCCGGGCAATGTCCGCGTCGGACGACGATGCGACCCGGATCACATCCGAGAAGCTCACGTGGAACATCGCGTCGTCGCCGCGCCGGATCGCGACCGGCAGGATCACAGAGCCGGTCTTGGCCGCGAGGGTCGCCGGGCCCGCCGGCAGGGTCGTCCACTCGCCGAAGAGCCGGACCGGGATGCCGTCGGCGCGATAGCCCCAGTCGATCAGGAGGGCGAGCATCTCCCGGCGCTTCAGCACGGCGTAGATCTCGCGGAGGTTGCGCCACGGGATCACGTGGACACCCCAGGTCTCGCGCAGCCGCCGAAACCGCTCGAACATCTCCGGGAACGACGAGTCGTCCGCGACGACGTTGATCGGCCAGCCGCGGTTCGCGACCCCGGCGGCGACGGCCTCGTTGTTGCCGACGTGGCCGAGGACGAAGATCAGTCCGCCCGGCGAGGACCGCCACATCTCCTCGATGTAGTCGAGGTCGGTCTGGACGACGCGCCCGATCGCCTCCTCCTGCGGGAGGGACTCCAGCCGCATGATCTCGACGAGGTAGCGGGCGTACTCGCGGTAGGCGGACAGGGCGAGCCGCCGCACCCGACGATCGCCAGGCGGCAGCCCCGCGACGCGCGCGAAGTTCGCATTCGACCATGCCCGCTTCGTCGGCCAGATCAGGTAGCCGAGCTGGCTCGCCGTCCCGATCACCCAGCGGGCCAGCACGGGCGGCACGTGGGCAACGACCCAGGCCGCGATCGCATAGGCCCGGACCGCGGTCTTCTCGACGATCCGCGGTCCCTGTCCACGCCGCCGGTGCGGCGCCTCGAGCGTCAACGCGCGGGCGCGGCCGCCCTGGCCGCGCGCCGGGCCGCCGGAGCCGTTGCCGCCGCCGGAGCCGTCGAGGCCAGCTTGCGAAGCTGCGCCTTCGTCAGGTTCTCGGTCCCGACGAGCGTCTCGTTGTCCTCGCCCCGGATGAACGCCTCGACCCGCTGGCGGGCGACGTCGTCGTGGATCTGGATCGGCGGGCTCTTCATGAAGTAGCTGGACGGCGCGACGAGGGTGCCCTTCAGGCCGCGATCCAGACCGAGCTTCAGGCAGCGGATCGCGTCCGTGATCACGCCGGCGCTGTTCGGGCTGTCCCAGACCTCGAGCTTCAGCTCGGCGTTGAGCGGCACGTCGCCGTACGTCGTGCCCTCCATCCGGATGTAGCACCACTTCCGGTCCTGGAGCCACGGCACGTGGTCGCTCGGCCCGACGTGGACGTCGTCCGGGCTCATCTCGTAGTCGAGCATCGACGTGACCGCGTTCGTCTTCGAGATCTTCTTGCTCTCGAGTCGCTCGCGCTCGAGCATGTTCAGGAAGTCCGTGTTGCCGCCGAAGTTCAGCTGGTACGTCCGGTCGAGCCGGACGCCACGGTCCATGAACAGCCGGGTCAGGACGCGGTGGCTGATCGTCGCGCCGACCTGGCTCTTGATGTCGTCGCCGATGACGGGGAGGCCCTCCTCGGCGAACCGGCGCTGCCAGTAGGCCTCCCGGCCGATGAACACCGGGATCGCGTTGATGAAGCCGACGCCGGCCTTCAGGGCCTGCTCGACGTACCACTTCGTCGCCTCCTCGGAGCCCACCGGGAGGTACGAGACGACGACGTCGACCTGGCGCTCCTTGAGGATCCCGACGACGTCCGCGGTCGGACCGGGCGCCTTCTCGATGATCTGGCTGAGGTACTTGCCGAGACCGTCATGGGTCATCCCGCGCTCGACCTTCACGTCGAGCTTCGGAACCTGCTGGAAGACGTAGGTGTTGTTCGGCTTCGTGTAGATCGCCTCGGAGAGGTCCTTGCCGACCTTGTTCTTGTCGATGTCGAACGCCGCCACGAACTCGATGTCGCGGATGTGGTAGCCGCCGAGGTTGACGTGCATGAGACCGGGGACGAACTCGTCGTCCTTGGCGTTCTCGTAGTACGTGCGCCCCTGGACGAGGCTGCTCGCGCAGTTGCCGACGCCGACGATCGCGACGCGGATCCTGCGACCCGGCCGGTGGCCGTTGCTGCCGGCGCCATTCGTGCCATTGGTGCTGCCGTTCGGGGTCATGCGGGTTGGTCTCCTTCTGGTGCGGCGGAGGCGGCGGGAGTCGCCGGGTTGGCCGATGGCTGGCGGACGACGTGGAGGATCCGCTGGATCGTGGTGATCGTCGCGAGGATCGTGATGAGGGCGAGGGTCCCTGCGAGGACGGGACGGCCTCCGTACCACATGTCCTCGATCAGCTCGAGCAGCGGGCTCTGGACATTGACGCCACCAAAGGCGGCCGTCAGGAGCAGGCCGATGGTGAGTAGCACAAGTCGGACCTCGCGCGGCGCGAGCCCCACGTTCGCCATCCCGGTCCCGGGCGTGAACCCGAGGCTCTCGGACTTGGCCCGGGTGTAGCTGACCATGAAGCTCGCCGCCAATGCGGTCGCGGCCAGGATCGTGCCCAGCGCGAAGACCGGTGCGTAGACGCCCGGCTCGAGACACCCGATCGCGATCCCGACGAGCAGGGCGGACTCACCGGCGCGATCGAAGACCGAGTCCAGGAAGCCGCCGACACGGCTGACCGTGTTCGTCGCCCGCGCGAGCGCCCCGTCGAAGAGGTCGAAGACGCCGCCGACGATCACCAGCAGCCCGGCCGCGGCCCACGCCTGCTGCGCAGCGGCGACCCCGGCGACGACCGAGATGCCGAACCCGATCAGCGTCAGGGCATTCGGGGTGAGGCCCACCCGACCGAACGCGAGGGCGATCGGGACGACGAGGCCGCGAACCCGGGCGCGAAGGGCCGGACTGATCACCGAACCGCTCACGAGACCGCTCGGTGCGCCCGATTGGCGACCGGACCCGATTCGGTTGCCGAGGGTGCGTCATCGCCGGTCGGGTCGTCGGCGAGCCCCAGGACCTCGGCCTCCCGTCGTGCGAACGCCCCGAACGCCTCGGGGAGGAGCCGGCAGATCGTCTCGCGGCCCGCCCGTCGGGTCGTGACGAGGCCGGCCGCACGGAGTCGCCCGACGTGCCACGACACCAGCGGCTGCGAGAGCCCCACCTGCGCGACGAGGTCCGCCACCGTCGCATCCGCGTCGGCGAGTCGCCGGACGATCCGGAGCCGGTTCACGTCGGCGAGCGCCTTGTGGACGAGCCGCAGCTCGCGGAGGTCCTCCGGTTGGAGAACCGCGTTGGCGATCGTGCTGCGGACGTGGGCGCGGGAAGGACTCAGCGTCAGGGACCCTCGTGCCACCGGCGGCGGTCGGATCAACCGCCGTTTATATCAATCGGCGTTGATCCTAGGCATCGGGCGAGCGGCATGTCAAGAACGGCCGTCCCGTCAACCTGGAGCGCGCTCGCGTCACGACCGCCGAGCCGCTCGCCCGACGACCGCCGAGCCGCTCCTCGCGCGACGGCGTGTACCCTCCCCCGGTGAGCCGGTTCAGCGCGTCGAGCCTCCTCGCCGTGTTCGGGATCGGGGTGTTCCTCGCCGGGCTCGAGCTGATGATCACCGCGACGGCGCTGCCGTCGATCCTGCTCGACCTGGCCCTCACCGATGAGCTCGGCAAGCCCGCCTTCTCCGAGCTCCGCCACGCCTCGTGGATCGTCAACGGCTATCTCCTGGCCTACGTCGTGGCGATGCCGCTCGCGGGTCGCCTGGCCGACGTCTGGGGCGCGAGACGGCTCTTCCTCTCGGCGCTCGTCGTCTTCATCGTGGGCAGCCTCGTCGCCGGTCGCGGCCAGACGCTCGATGAGCTGATCGTCGGCCGGGTCATCCAGGGGATCGGTGGCGGAGTGCTCGTCCCGGTCGGGACCGCCGCGGCCTCACATCTCTTCGAGGGCCATGCACGGCCCCGCGCGCTCGGGATCATCGGCGCTCTCACGTTCCTCGGCATGGCGGCCGGACCGTTCCTCGGGGCGGCGATCCTCGGTGGTCTCGACATGAGCGTGGGCCTGGACCGGGCCGGGATCGTCGAGGGGACCGCGATCCACGACGCGCTCACGCCGGCGTGGCGCTGGGCGTTCTACGTCAACGTCCCGATCGGGCTGATCGCCCTGCTCGTCGCCTGGGCGGCGTCCGAAGGCTGGGAGACGCCGCGCCGAGCGTCCGGAATCGACCTCCTGGGTGCCGTGGTCTGGAGCGTGGGCCTCGCGGCCGCGCTCGGTGCGACGACGCTGATCGGCGTCTCCGACCTGGGTGGTCTCGACCCGTTCCTCGTGGGTGTCGCCCTGGCCGTCGCCGCCATCGTCGCAACGGTCGTGACCGTCGTCCGCGGCCTCCGCCGGCGTGACCCGTTCCTGGACCCGCGGCTGTTCCGGACCGCTGCGTTCTCGTCGGCTGCGCTCGTCTCGCTGCTCACCGGGTACGCGTTCGCGACCGCGATCATCGGCGGCGCCGTGTTCGTCGACCGCGTCCTCTACGGCGGCCCCGACGATCAGCGACTCGCGCTCGGCGCGCTCGCCGGCGCGACAGCGCTCGGCGCGCTGGTCAGCGGTTTTGCGGTCCGGATCGTGTCGCTGCGCGTCGTGACGCTCGTCGGGCTCCTGCTGTCGGCCGCATCCCTGGCGGTCATGGCCCAGTGGACGCCGGCGGTCCCGATCACGACCGTCGCCGCTGTCCTCGCCGTGTTCGGGCTCGGCTTCGGCCTGACCGTGACCCCACGCAGCACGGCGGCGGTCGAGAGCGCCGGTCGCGCCTCGTTCGGGATGGCGAGCGCGATCGTGACCGTCGCGCGGATGATCGGGATGGCGGTCGGCGTGTCCGTGCTGACCGCCTACGGCTCGACCCAGATCGACCGGCTGTACGGCAATCTCTTCTCTGCCGCCAACCCCGACGGCTGGAAGGCGGTGATCCCGGCCGAGCTGCGCGACCGGGGTCTCCACGACGGTCTCGTCGTGAACGCCCTGGAGGCGTGGGCGGCGAACGAGGCGTCGCACATCCTGGTCGGCATGTTCCTGGCCGCCGGCGTCGTCACGATCGTCGCGATCCCGCCCGGACTCGCCCTTGGCGGGCGGACGCGTAGACTCACGGCCGGACACGCCGCGAGCGACGCGGCTGCCAGCCGAGCAGGAGGGTCCCCCGGACCCGATGGCCGAGACGAGCTCGAGTCGCCGATCACGCTCTGATCCGCCGCGTCGCCGACCCGGTCGACAGGCCGACGCTGAGAGCGCGAAGCCGTCGCGGCGCAAGAGCGGCAGCGCCGCCGCGGGCGAGGCCGCGAAGTCGGGGACGAACGGGCCCGCCGGGGACGGTCGCGCGACGTCGGATCAGACCGGCTCCGCGGGCGCGCCGACGCCGCCGAAGCAGCTGAGCGCGCCGCCCGGTGGCGTCCGCATCGTCGCCTGGCACGGCGAGACAACGACGGAGTCCACGGACGTCAAGGAGATCGCCCGGCTGCTCGCGCCGGAGGATGCCCGGGTCTGGATCGACCTCTGTGAGCCGGGGCCTGATGACGTCGGGATCGTCGCCGAGGCGCTCGGCCTCCATCCGCTGATCGCGGAGGACATCGCGGAGCGCGACCAGCGCTCGAAGGTGGAGACGTTCGACGAGGGCGTCGTCCACATCGTCCTGTTCGCGCTGCACTACGCCGGCGAGGCGACCGCCGCCGAGATCGACTTCGTGCTCGGCCACAAGTACCTGCTGACCGTCCATGACGGCGCGCTCGGCCGCGAGGACACCGCGCCCCTCCGGCTCGGCGTGGATCGCGCGCTCAAGAAGGGCGCCGACTACCTCCTCTACGCGCTTGCCGACGCCGTCGTCGATGCCTACTTCCCGGTGCTCGACAGGATCGGCGACGACATCGACGAGCTCCAGGACCGGGTCATGGAGACCGCCTCGGACTGGACGCTCCAGCGGCTGTTCTCGCTGAAGCGGGAGCTGGCGACGCTCCGCCGCGCGACGTCGCCGGCGCGCGAGATCTTCGCCCAGCTGACGAACCGCGAGGTCGACACGATCGACCCGAGCCACATCGTCTACTACCGCGACGTGTACGACCACCTGATCCGCGTCACGGACGAGCTCGACAACGACCGCGACCTCGTTGCCGGCACCCTCGACATCTACGTCTCGATCGTCAACAACGACCTGTCGCGGATCATGAAGCGACTGACGGGCGTGACGGTGATCCTGGCGGGGATCGGCGCGGTCGCCGGGATCTTCGGGATGAGCGAGGCGGGTGCCGCGTTCAACGGCGCCGAGGCCGGCGGCTTCTGGCTCGTCACGATGGCCGTCGTGCTCCTGGCGGTCGGCGCGGCGATGGTCCTGCGGCGGTTCGACTGGATCTGATCTCGGGGATCAGCCGCAGACGACGGGATGCGGGACCGGGTTCGCCGCCTTGTGGTCCGCCGGCAGGACGACGAGCGGCTTCGCGAGGACCTGCGTCTTGCCCTTCGTCCCCTTCGGCCCTTCCGACGTCTGCAGCCAGAGCTGCTCGGTCGTGGCGTTGAGCGGGGCGTCGAGCGAGGTCTGGTGGAGGCGGACCTCGGTGATCTGGTACTCGAAGACGTAGTCGTCGTTCGTGTACACCTCGACGAGCATGCCCTTCAGCGAGTTCGGGCCGCCGCTCCGACGTTCGATCGCCCGCTCGTAGATCGGCCCGAACATCCCGTCGCGGGCGTGGGCGTAGATGTACGTCGCGCGGCCCCAGCCCGGCTGGCCGATCCGGGGGTCCTGGAGGTACATCGCCACGTTGCAGGCCGGGTACGTCGTGGAGTCGCCGGACGGCTTGATGACCGGGAGGTCGATCCCGAGCGCCTCGATGACGACGCGGGTCGCGACGCGGCTCGCATTGGGCGTTGGAGACGGCCCGGGCGCGGTTGCAGACGCACTGAGTGGCGGGAGGGTCGGGACCGGGAGGCTCGTGCCCACCTCATCGCTGGCGCTCGTCGCGGCCGGGGATTCGCCGTCGTTCCCGGCGATCGCACTGCCCGAATAGTTCAGGAGCCCGGCCGCAATCAGCGTCACGCCGGCCGCCGTCAGGACCGCCGGCAGGAGCCGGTGTCGGAGTGCGAGCGAGAGGGAGGTCACGGGAGCGGCATCCTAGCAGCGACGTCTCGAGACCGCCTCGGCCTCGTCCGTACTGGTACCCTCGCGGGCGATGCGGTCCGCGGTCACGATCCTGGCGGGGCTTCTGGCCGGAGTGCTCGTCGCGGCGGGTGTCCTCGCAGCCTTCGTGTTCGTCGGCCCGGATCCCACCGGGCTGCGATCGACGCCGGGGCCGTCCCTCGCGCCGTCGCCGGTCGTGATCGTCTCGCCGAGTCCGTCCCTGGCCCCGTCCTCCTCGGTCGTGATCGCTTCGCCGACCCTGGCACCTGGTGCGTCGCCGTCCTCGGGGGGTGCGTCGCCGTCCGCGTCCGGCGCAGTCCCGAGCGGCAGCGCGGACTCGTAGATCAGCCTCCGGGTTGTGCAGAGCGACTCACCCCGGGCCTGACGCCCACGTCCTGATCGCCACGCGCGCGCACGGGCGGCGATGACCCTTCGCGCGCGCGACCGTCAGCCGGCGATCGCCTTCGCGGCGTCGCCGATCATCCCGAGGATGATCCCCGGAAAGAACCCGAAGAGGATCGTCAGGACCGTCGCGGCGGTGAGCCCGCCCCAGAGCAGCCGGCCGTGGCGGAGCGCGGGCGCGTCGCTGACGGGCTCACGCATGTACATGTACACGACGACCCTGAGGTAGTAGAACGCGGCGGCCGCGGCGTTCAGGACGACGAGGACCGCGAGGAAGGCGACCCAGCCGCCGGCCTGGACGGCCGAGATGATGATCAGCGCCTTGGCGAAGAACCCCGCTGTCGGTGGGATCCCGATGAGCGACAGCAGGAACAGGGTCATGAGGATCGTGAGCACCGGCTCGCGTCGGATCAGGCCCGCGAACGTCGCCAGCTGCGACGTGACGCCGGCCCGCTTCTGGAGCGCGGCGATCACCGCGAACGCGCCGAGGTTCATGAACGAATACGCGGCGCCGTAGAAGAGCAGCGCCTCGAGACCGGAGCGCTGGCCACCGGCGTAGGCCGCCAGCCCGACGAGCATGTAGCCCGTATGGGCGATCGAGCTGTAGGCCAGCATCCGCTTGACGTTGTCCTGCGTCAGCGCGACGAGGTTGCCGAGCGTCATCGTCGCCGCGGCCAGGACGACGACCACCGGCAGCCAGTCTGCCTTCATCGGCCCGAGCGCCTCGACGAACAGCCGCAGGATCAGCGCGAACGCGCCGACCTTCGGGCCGACCGACAGGTAGCCGGTCACGGGCGTCGGCGAGCCCTGGTACGCGTCCGGGGTCCAGTAGTGGAACGGGACGGCGGCGATCTTGAACGCGACGCCCGTCGTCAGGAACGCGAAGCCCATCGCGAGGCCCGGGCTGAACGCCGCCTGCCCGGCCGCGACCTGGGTGAGGGTGCTCGCGACGTCCGCGATCCGGGTCGAGCCCGTGAGGCCCCACACGAAGGCAAGGCCGAACAGGAAGATCGCGCTCGAGAACGAGCCGAGGAGGAAGTACTTGATCGCGCCCTCGGTCGAGTTGCCGTCCGTCTTGTGGTAGCCGGCGAGCAGGTAGCCCGGCAGGACCATGAGCTCCAGGCCGAGGAACAGGACGAGCAGGTCCGCCGACGCGGCGATGAGCATCGCGCCGCACATCGCGAACACGAGGACCATCGCGAACTCCGCGACCGGCAGCCGCCGCGGCGCGAGGTAGTCCGGCGCGAAGACGATCGTCATGCCGACGATCGAGATGAACAGCAGGTCCAGGAACGTCGTGAGCGCGTCGAGCCGGTAGGCACCGGCGAAGGCGGTCGTCGGTGAGGTCGTCGCGTTCGCGCCGGCGATGATCGTCACCGCGGCTGTGATCGCGAGGCCCAGCAGCGCCGTGCCGATCACCGCGAATGACCGCCCGGGCAGGGCAAGGTCGACGAGGAGGATCGCGATCGCGGTCAGGATCGCCGCGATGAGCGGTGAGACGACGGCGACGTCGGCCGCGGTCATGCGACAGGCCCCACGGCCGTGGTCGCCGGCTCCGCTCCGCCGCCGGAGCGGCCGCCGCCGGACAGGTCGATCCGGGCGGCCCAGGCGACGCGGGCGATGACGTACAGGATCGGCAGGGCGATCGCGATCAGCGCGGCCTGGGGCGGAACCACGACCGCCGGCTGGCGCCCGACATCGCCGAGCGCCGCGGTCACGGACGAGCGGACGAGATCGAGGATCAGGCCGGGGAAGAGCCCGAAGACGACCGTCAGCGCGGCGAGCGGGGCGATCGTGAGGACCTCCGTCGGCGTCATGTCCGTGAGGTGGTGGCCAAGGCCCTTCAGGAAGCTCGACAGCTCACCGAAGATCAGCCGCTGGTACATCCAGAGCAGGTAGGCGGCCGCGAAGATCATGCAGATCGTCGCGATGAACGCGACCCATGGCGAGAACTCGAACGCGCCGAGCAGCACGAGGAACTCGCCGACGAACCCGGACAGCCCGGGCAGCCCGCCGGAGGCGAAGCAGAAGAACCCGAGGGCGACCGCCCAGACCGGCACCGTGCCGGCGAGGCCGCCCATCTTCGCGATCGTCCGATCGTGGGTCCGTTCGTAGATCACGCCGACGAGGAGGAACAGGGCGCCCGTGATCAGCCCGTGGTTGACCATCTGGAGGATCGCGCCATCCATCCCCTGGGTGTTGAACACGAAGATCCCGAGCGTGACGAAGCCCATGTGCGAGACCGAGCTGTACGCGACGAGCTTCTTCAGGTCCGGTTGGACGAGCGCGACGATCGCGCCGTAGATGATCCCGATCAGGCTCAGGACGATGATCGCCGGCGCGAAGGCATGGGCCGCCGCGGGGAAGAGCGGCAATGTGAACCGGATCAGCCCGTAGGCGCCGAGCTTCAGCATGATCGCGGCGAGGATCACCGAGCCGGCGGTCGGCGCCTGGACGTGAGCGTCGGGCAGCCAGGTGTGGAACGGGAACATCGGGACCTTGATCGCGAACGCGAGGAAGAAGGCGAGGAACGCGAAGAGCTGGAGCGTCGGGTCGAAGCCGAACGTCCGCAGCTTCTCGAAGTCGAACGCCCCGGTCCAGCTGCCGGTCGCCGCCTGATACGCGAACGCGGTCGTCAGGATCGCGACGAGCATCAGCAGCGACCCGACGAGCGTGTAGAGGACGAACTTGATCGTGGCGTAGATCCGGTTCGCGCCACCCCAGATCCCGATGATCAGGTACATCGGGACGAGCACGATCTCCCAGAAGATGTAGAAGAGGAACGTGTCGAGCGCGATGAAGACGCCGATCATCCCGACCTCGAGGATCAGGAACGAGATCAGGTACTCCTTGATCCGCTCCTTGATCGGTCCGAACGAGGCGAGGATCGAGATCCAGGTGAGCGTCGTCGTCAGGACGACGAGGATGAGCGACAGCCCGTCGACACCGACCTTGTACTGGATGCCGAAGACGGGGATCCAGTTGACGGCGGTCCCGAACTGGAACGACTCGGACGAATGGACGTCGAAGCCGACGAGCAGCAGGAGCGAGATCGCCCAGGCGACGAGGCTCGCGGCAAGGGCCAGCGGCCGGGCGTAGCGCGACGGCGCGGCGGCCACGAGGAGCGCACCGACCAGCGGCGTGAACGCCGTGAGCGTCAGGATCGGGAGCTCGCTGATCGTCATCGGGCCGCCAGGAACAGGAACGAGCCGGCCATGACGATCAGGCCGACGGCGATCCCGAGGGCGTAGTTCTGGACGCGGCCCGTCTGGACGCGACGGAGGCTCGTGCCGGCCTCCACGGTGGTCGCGGCAACGTCGTTCACGGTGTCGTCGATGACGCGCCGGTCGAACCACCAGAGGAACGCGGCGATCCGGCCGCCGATCACGATGAACAGGAGGTGGTACAGGTCGTCGAACCACCACTTGTTCAGCGACGCGCGATAGAGGAACGGCGCTCGGGCGGACAGGGCGCGGACGCGCTCCGGGTCCGGTCGCCAGCGGAGGCTGCCGAGGTTCACGCCGAACAGGCGCCAGGCGGCGACGACGCCGATGACCGCGACCGCGACGCTCGCTCCGAGGAGCGCGCCGTCGACCCCGAGGATCGTGAAGTCCGATTCGGTCCGGTGGAGCAGCTCGGTTCCCTGGGCGAAGACCGGCTCGAGCCAGCTGGCGAGCAGACCCTTCGTGTTGGCGGCGAAGCCGAGGAGCGGCCCGAGCGGCGGTCCGGGCAGGGAGAGCACGAGGCCGAGGAAGATCGACGGGATCGCAAGCAGCCAGAGCGGCGTGGTCATCACCCGCGGCGACTCGTGGATCCGGGGCTCGACCGCCGGATCCACGCGGCTGTCGCCCCAGAAGGTCAGGCCGATCAGCCGGAACATGTAGAACGCCGTCATGACGGCGACGATGATGCCGATGAGCCAGACCCACTGGAAGCCGGCCTTGAACGCCTCGCCGAGGATCTCGTCCTTGCTGAAGAAGCCGGCGAGCGGCGGGATGCCGGCGATCGCGATCGAGCCGATGAGCATCGTCCGGTAGGTCGTCGGGATCTTCTTCGCGAGACCGCCCATGCGGCGCATGTCCTGCTCCTCGTGGACGGCGTGGATCACGGAGCCCGAGCCGAGGAACAGGAGACCCTTGAAGAAGCCGTGCGTCATCAGGTGGAAGATCGCCGCCGTGAACGCCCCGACGCCGAGCGACGCGAACATGTAGCCGAGCTGGCTCAGCGTCGAGTAGGCGAGAACGCGCTTGATGTCCGTCTGGGTCATCGCGATCGAGGCGGCGAAGATCGCGGTGAAGATGCCGATCGCGGCGACGACGACCATCGCGTCCGGGGCGCTGGCGAAGATCGGGTTCGTGCGCGCGACGAGGTAGACCCCGGCGTTGACCATCGTCGCGGCATGGATGAGCGCGGAGACGGGCGTCGGGCCTTCCATCGCGTCCGGCAGCCAGACGTGCAGCGGGAACTGCGCGCTCTTGCCCATTGCCCCGGCGAAGATCAGCAGGGCGACGACCCAGACCGGGATCGGGAAGGCGCCGTCCGTGACCAGGTGCCCGTTCTGGCCGAACGTCGCGATCTGCCCGGTCAGCGCGCCGATCGCGTCGCGGATGTTCAGCGTCCCGGTGTCGACGAACACGGCCATGATCCCGAGGGCGAACCCGACGTCGCCGACGCGGTTCACGAGGAACGCCTTCTTCGCGGCGAGCGCCGCGGATGGCTTGTGCTTCCAGAAGCCGATCAGGAGATAGCTCGACAGGCCGACCAGCTCCCAGGCGACGAACACGACGAGGAAGCTGTCCGCCAGGACGAGCAGCAGCATCGAGACCATGAACAGGTTCAGGTAGGCGAAGAACCGCCAGTAGCCCGGATCGTGGCCCATGTAGCCGATCGAGTAGATGTGCACGAGCAGGCCGATCGTCAGGACGACGATCAGGAGGCAGGCGGTCAGCTGGTCGACGAAGAAGCCGGCCTGGACCTGGAACGAGCCCGACGGGATCCACGTGTAGAGCGAGTGGCCGTAGCCGTGCTCGCCGAACGGCTCCGCGCCGGTCAGGGCGCTGTAGGCGACCCACATCCCGATGCCCCACGCGATCGCGATCGCCCCGACCGGGACGAGATGGGCCCGCTTGCCGAGCCGGCGGCCGACGACGGCCGTGAACAGGAAGCCGGCCAGCGGCAGTGCGATGATCGCGGGGATCAGGACATCGAAGCTCACTGGCGCATCGCGTCGTACTCGTCGACGAGCGGTGTCTTCTTGTTGCGGTAGATCGCGATCACGATCGCCAGGCCCACCGTTGCCTCGGCCGCCGCGACGGCCATGACGATCAGGGCGATGACCGAGCCGCCATTGCCGAGGCGCGGGATGAACGAGCCGAAGGCGACGATGGCGAGGTTCACCGCGTTCAGCATCAGCTCGATCGACATCAGCATGCTGATCGCGTTGCGCCGGGCCAGGAACCCGAACATCCCGATCGCGAAGAGGAGTCCGGCGAGCACGAGGTAGGTGTTCAGCGACTGCGCGCCGCCGGTCAGGAGGCTCATCAGGCCGAGCGCGACGATGAACGTCATCGCGAGCACCGTCCCGATCAGGACCCGGATCATTCGGTGTCGTCCTCGGACGTCGACCGGTCGCGCTTCGCGAGGAAGACTCCACCGATCACGGCCGCGAGGAGGAGCACGCCGACGACCTCGAACGGCAGGACCCAGTCGCGGAACAGCGCGGTCGCGAGGGCCTGCGTGTTCGTGTCGGCGCGCGGCCCGGTGCCGCCCCACTGCGTCGCGCTGACGGTCAGGATCAGCACGATCACGAGGACGACGGCGGCCACTGCGGCCGGCACGGCCTGGGTCTGGAAGACGAGCCGCGTCGGGGCGGACTTCGTCTGGGTGAGCATGATCGCGAACAGGACGAGGACGCTGATCGCGCCGATGTAGACGAGCACCTGGGCGGCGGCAACAAGCGGTGCCCCGGCCATCACGTAGATGCCGGCGAGGGCTCCGAAGCAGACCATCATCGCGAGGCCGCAGCGGATGATGTCGCGCATCGTCACGACGGCGAGCCCCGCCAGCAGCATCGTCCCGGCGAGGAAGACGAACAGGACGTCGTCCCAGGGAATGCCGAGGATCGGAACCGTCGTCGGGAGGGGCACGGGCGGTCAGCCGTGCCCGTGGCCGGCGTGGTCGGTCGTACCCCCGGTGCCGCCCGCCGAGCCGTGGCCTCCGCCCGGACCGGCCGTCAGCGCCGCGATGTGCCCGTTCCCGTTGCCGTGGCCATTGCCATTCCCGTTGCCCTCGCCACTCCGGAGCTGCGCCGCCACCGACGCCGGAAGCATCGGCAGGAGCCTCGTCGGCACGAGCGGCCGGCCTTCGGCAGCCGCTCGTTCGGCCCAGTCGCGCTCGCGCCGGATGTACGTCATCTCGGTCTCCTGCTCGACGCCCGCGAGCGCGATCAGGTCGATCATCGGGTTCGCCCGGGACGTGTGCGAGAGCTCGAAGTCCGCGCCGTCGCGGAGCGCGTCGTACGGGCACGCATCGACGCAGATCCCGCAGAGGATGCAGCGGCTCTCGTCCACCTCGTACTTCTGGAGCACGCGCGGCTTCGGCATCAGGGCGCCGGTCGGGCAGGTCTCGGCGCAGCGGCCGCACGACACGCACGGCGTGTCGTTCAGGCTCATGTCGAGCGGTGTCGTCACGAGCGTGTCGAAGCCGATCCGCATGAAGTCGTAGCAGGCCGCCCCGACGACCTCGGCGCAGACGTTCGCGCACCGGCCGCAGTCGATGCAGCGCGACGGCTCGCGAAGGATGAAGGCGTGGCTGTCGTCGCGGATGTAGTCGTGGTTCGTGCCGGTGAACCGGTTCTCCGTCACGCTCCGGTAGCCCGCGCCCTGGTGGTACTGCGGCTCCAGCGTCTTGAGCGTCGTGCCGTACTCGATCCCGAGGCGGCGCAGGTCGCAGAACCCGATCGCCTCGCAGGTGCACTGGAGGCAGCGCGTCGACTCGGCGACGACCTCCTCGCGGGTGTACGGGATCTCGTACTCGATGTAGCTGTCGTTGCGGACGCTCGCCGGCATCGCCTTCAGGCGGTAGCGCGGCTCCTTCTGCTCGCTCGTGAACGGCACGATCGAGAGGAACTCCGGCTGCGGCTCGGCGAGCTGCTGGCGGGTCTTGATCGCGGTGAGGTCGAGGCCCTTCAGGAACGCATCGACCGCGTAGGCGGCGCGTCGGCCCTCGGCGATCGCCTGGACGACGGTCGCGGCGCCGATCCTGACGTCACCCGTCCCGAACACGCCGGCTCGATCCGTCTGGAACGTCACGGCGTCGGCCTTGAGGCGGCGCTGCTTGTTCGCGGCCGGCCCCTCTGAACCCGGGCCGATCCACGTGAGGTCCGGTCCCTGGCCGATCGCCAGCAGGACCCGGTCGCAGGGGATCGTGAACTCGGTGCCGGGCGCGGGCTCCGGCCGGCGGCGGCCGGACGCGTCCGGCTCGCCGGGCTTCATCCGGATGAACTCGGCGCCGGTGACCCGGCCCTGATCGTCGGTGATGACGCGCGTCGGTCCGGCCTGGAAGATCGCGGTGACGCCTTCCTCGATCGCCTCGTGGACCTCGCCCGACGCAGGCATGTCCTTCATGTCGCGGCGATAGACGAGCGTCACTTCGGCCGCCCCCTGGCGGATCGACGTCCGGCTGCAGTCCATCGACGTGAACCCGCCGCCGATGACGACGACGCGCTTCCCGGCGTGCCCGGGGTACGGAAGGCCGAGTGTTGCCGTCCGCAGGTATTCGAGGCCGTCGAGCACCTCGGCGGCGTCCTCGCCGGGCACGCCGAGCTTGTTCGTGTCGTAGCAGCCGATCGCGACGAGGACGGCGTCGAAGCCCTGGTTCTGGAGATCGTCCAGCCCGAAGTCGCGACCCAGACCCGCGTTGCAGACGATCCGGCCGCCGAGCCGGGTCACGGACTCGTATTCGGCCTCGAGGACCTCCACCTTGGGCAGGCGGTACTGGGGGATCCCATAGCGGAGCATCCCGCCCGGCGCCGGGTCGCGCTCGAAGACGGTCACGTCGTGGCCGGCGATCAGCAGGTAGTAGGCGGCCGCCATTCCGGCCGGCCCCGAGCCGATGACCGCGGCCTTCCGACCGCTCTTCGGCTGGACCTCGAACGGCAGCGGCGGATCCTGGCCCTCATCGAGCATCGCCTTGATGACCTGGTCGCCGGCGTAGCGGTGCGAATCGCGGATCGCGATCGCCTCGTCCACCTCGTCCCGCCGGCAGTGCTCCTCGCACGGCGCGGGGCAGACGCGGCCGAGCACGCTCGGAAAGGGGATCGTCCGCTTGAAGATCCGCGTCGACTCTCGGAAGTTCGCCTCGGCGTTCGCCTTGAGGAAGCCCGGGATGTCGATATGGCTCGGGCATTTGTTCTGGCAGGGCGGCAGGCAGTAGGCGTTGTGGTCCGAGAAGATCAGCTCGAGGTTCGTCCGGCGCAGCCGGCGGATCTCCTCGGTCTGGGTCTGGACCTTCATCTCCGGCTCGCACGTCCGGGAGCAGGAGATCGGCGGATGCTCCTCGCCCTCCACCTCGACGACGCACATCCGGCACGCCCCGAACCCGGGCAGCTTCGGCTCGTAGCAGAGCGTCGGGATCTCGATCCCGTTGTCGCGACAGACCTCGAGGATCGTCTGGCCCTCGAAGCCCTCGACCACCCGGCCGTCCACCTCGATCCGGATCTTCGGGGTGGATTGCGGGCGCTGCGGCGCCTGGGTCGTGATCAGGCGCTCGGCGAGCGACTCGTCGAGCGGCTGGATCGTGTTGGTCTCGGCGTAGGGGCGCGGCAGGGTGTCGGTCATCGTCTCGTCAACGGGATGCTGTCGCGGCGACCGCGATCGGGCGGCAGACGCCGGCCGGGCACGAGCTCCGCAGGATGTGCTCATCGAGCTCGCTCTGGAAGTATCGCATTCCGGTCGCGAACGGGAGGGTCGAGAGGCGCTCGTGGTCGCACAGCGCGGAGCCCACGATGTCGCTGGAGAGGTCGGTCAGGAGCTGGAGGTCCGTCGGCTTCGGCAGCCCGGTGGCGATCCGGTCGCCGATCTCGGTCACGCGCCGGAGCCCGATCCGGCAGGGGATCGTCTTGCCGCAGGCCTCGTCCGCGCAGAAGCGGGTCAGCAGGCGGGCGAGGTCGACGATGCAGGCGCGGACGTCCGCCGCGACGATGCTGCCCGAGCCGATGTGGCCGCCGACGGCCCGCAGGGCATCGAACTCGTACGGCGTGTCGCCCAGCTCGGCGGGCAGGATCCCACCGGAGGGGCCGCCCACGAGGATCGCCTTCAGGTCCGTCGCGGCCTCCGAGCCGACCAGGCCGATGATGTCGCGAAGCGTCGTCCCGATCGGGACCTCCGCGACGCCGGCGCCGTTGTGGGCGCGGACCGAGACGAGGATCGTCCCCGGGCTGCCCTTCGAGCCGATCGCAGCGAAGGCCTCCGCGCCGTTCGCCAGGATCCACGCGACCGAGGCGAGGGTCTGGACGTTCTGGACGACGGTCGGGCGGCCGAAGAGCCCGCGGGTGGCGGGCTGTGGCGGGCGCTGCTCCGGCTGGCCGCGCCGCCCCTCGAGCGCCTTGAGGAGGACCGTCTCCTCGCCGAGCATGTACGCGCCCTGCACCGCGCGAACGGACAGCTCGACCGATGTCGCGGTCCCGAGGATCCGTTGGCCGGCGAGGCCGGCATCGGCAAGGCGTCCGATCGCCGTCTCGAGCGCGGCAATGGCATCGGTCGCCTCCGCCCGGACGGCGATGATCGCCTCGTCCGCGGCGATCGTGACGGCGGCGATCAGCGCCCCCTCGAGGACCGCGTACGGGTTCTGCTCGAGCAGGGTCCGGTCCGTCACAGACGAGGGGTCCGCGCCGTAGCCGTTCGCGACGACGTAGCGCCGGGCACGCGCGGCGCCGATGCCGGTCCCCGATGCCTCGCCGAGCGAGGCCGCCGCTGCCGCGCGCCACTTCTCGGCCGTCGGGAAGCCGGCGCCGCCACGGCCGCGGAGTCCGGACGAGGCGACGGTCGCGATCGTGCCCGGGGCCCCGAGGTCCTCGAGCGCGTGGCGCAGTCCGGTGAACGCACCGGCCGCGCGGGCAGCATCGAGGTCCAGCGGGTCGCGGCGATCGCGCGGCAGCAGGACGGCCGGCCAGCCGGCGGGCGTGCGGAGGATTGTCGTCATCGGCGGTTCGTTCCGATCATGCGCGCGCCGGACCGGCGCCCGGAGCCGGGAAAGCGGTCGTTCCCGCGGTGCTCCCGGACGCGCCGGCCGCACCTCCAGCGCGACCCATCAGCGACGAATCGAGCCCGGCGAGGAACGAGGTCTCGCGCGTCGCCCGGGCCGTCGCCGTGGCGGCTGCGAGCGGCTCCGCGGCCGGCGGCTCGAAGCGCAGATGGCGGTAGTACGAGGCGGTGCCGTAGATCATCGCGTACCAGGCGCCGGTCTTCTGGCTGATCATCTTGAGGGCCGCGACCGGCAGGTGGCCGTACTCGGCCTGCGTCGCCTCCAGGATCTCCAGCATCCGCTTCGGGTCGTGGTCGTATCGCTCCAGGATCGCCTCGAGCGCCTCCGGATGGATCGGGTCGAAGTGCTGGTACGCCTGGTCCGGTACCGGCCGGCCCGAGCGCCGCAGCGCCGATTCGTCCCGCCGCTCGCCGTAGGTCTCCGGCGCGCCCCAGTGGATGTGGTAGCGACCCTTCGTGTCGACCCCGCCCATGTCGATGCACTCGATCGGGCACGCCTGGGCGCACTGGAAGCACGTCTCGCACTTCAGCGTCCCGTACTCATCGAACAGGAGCTGCAGGCGGCCGCGGAATTTCGGCGCGACGTCGGCGCGGACCTCCGGATACTTGATCGTCGCCTTCGGCTCGAAGAACCGCTTCAGGGTGAGACCCATCCCGCGGACGATGCCGAGGCCCGGGATCTGGCTCATCGCCCGATCCTCGCGGCGGGGACGCGCGACGGCGTCATCGCGGGCTCACGACGAGCACCGCGAGCGCGGTGACGAACAGATTCAGCAACGACGCTGGCAGGAGCCACTTCCAGGCAAACCCCATGAGCTGGTCGATCCGGACGCGAGGCAGGGTGCCGCGCATCCAGACGAACGTGAAGACGAAGACGTAGCTCTTCAGCAGGAACCACATCAGGCCGGCGACCCAGTCCAGGCTGATGAACGCCCAGCCGCCGATCGCGACGATCACGAGCAGGTTGAACAGGACGAAGCCGATGATCAGCGCCTGCCACCACCGCAGCGAGCTCCGGCCGACGTAGAACGGCGCCGCGAGGGCGAGGATCAGGAGCGGCGGCACGAGGAGCAGCGCGAAGAGCAGGCCCATCCCCATCGACCCGAAGTCGATGTTCGGGTGGATTGCCCACGCCGCGGGCCATGGGAACGGCGCGTTCCAGCCGCCGAAGAACAGGGTCACGATCAGGCCCGAGACGACGAACACTCCGACGTACTCGGCAAAGAAGAAGAAGCCGAACCGCATTCCGGAGTACTCGGTCGCGAAGCCGGCGACGATCTCGCTGTCGGCCTCCGTCAGGTCGAACGGCGTCCGGTTCGCCTCCGCGGTGGCGGCGATGAAGAAGATCAGGGCACCGAGCGGCTGCTGGAAGACGTACCAGTTCGTGAACCAGCCGGACTGGTTGATCGCGAGCTGGTTGAGGCTCATCGTCCCGGCGAGGATCAGCAGCCCGACGACGGACAGCGTCAGCGGGATCTCGTAGCTCACGACCTGGGCAGCCGACCGCAGCCCGCCGAGCAGCGAGTACTTGTTGAACGACGACCAGCCGGCCATCAGCAGCCCGACGACCGTGAGCCCGCCCACGGAGAAGAAGTACAGCAGGCCGATGTTGAAGTCGGCCCCGAAGATGTTCGGCGCGAAGGGCACGACGAGCAGCGACATCACCGCGGCCATGTAGACGACCACCGGCGCGATCGTGAACACGATTCGGTCCGATCCGGTCGGGCTGAAGTCCTCCTTCATGAGGACCTTGAGGCCGTGGACCACCGAGAGGAGCGATCCGTACGGGCCGACGCGGTCCGGCCCGATCCGGAGGTTCATCAGGGCGATGACCTTCATCTCCATGTAGATGATCAGGAAGGCGGTCGGGACGCTCATCAGGAGCACCGCCGTCGCCGCGACGACGAATCGAACGAGCCACATGTTCGCGGCGAGGAAGTCCACGACCGGCTTGCCGAAGAGCAGCACGACGAGGACGAGCCCGGCGGTCAGCAGGACAAGGATCGGCAGGACCGTGAAGAGGATCTTCCCGGCCAGCGTGAGCCGCGACCACGACCGCGCCACGGCCGTCATGAGAGCTGCCTCGCCGGCGCTGGGGCGAGCCCCCCCGAAGGCGGAGCCGAGCACGGGAGCGAGCGCACTTCAGCGTGCGTGAGCGAGCGCGCGGAGGCGACAACGCACGCGCGGGCCGTCCCGGCGCCGGCCGTTGAGGACGTCACTTGTCGACCCCGCCCATGATCGGGTCGAGGGAGGCCATGACGGCCATGGCGTCGGCGATCAGATGGCCGGGCATCAGCACGCCGACCGACTGGAGATGGATGAACGACGGGTCGTGGATCCGGAGCCGGAACGGCTGGTCCGTCCCGTCGCTGATCGCATAGACGCCGTACTGGCCGCGCGGCGCCTCGATCGCGGCGTACGCCCGGCCCGGCCGGGGCCGCAGGAGCCGCGGCAGTTTCGCGAGCACCGGACCGTCCGGCATGTTGTGCAGGCACTGGTCGATGATCCGGAGGCTCTGCTTGATCTCGTCGATCCGGACCAGGTAGCGGGCGAGGCAGTCGCCCTCCTCGCGGGTCGGGATGTCGAACTCGAGCTCCGGAAAGACGCTGTACGGGTGGGCGCGGCGGACGTCGAACGGAATGCCCGTCGCCCGCAGGTTCGGCCCGGTCATGCACATCCGGAGCGCGGTCTCGCGGTCGATCGCGCCGAGGCCCCGCATCCGGCGGACGAAGATCTCGTTCTCGTTCAGCAGCCCGAGGTTCGCCTCGATCTGGCTCGTCGCCCGGCTCATCCAGTCGCCGAGCCGGCTCAGGAAGTCGTGGTTCAGGTCGCCGTTGACGCCGCCGATCCGGAAGTAGTTGAAGAGCAGCCGCTGGCCCGTGAGCGAGGCGAGCATCTCGGCGATCTCGTCGCGCTCGATGAAGCTCCAGAGGATCGGCGTGAGGCCGCCGAGATCGAGCGCCATCCAGCCCATGAACAGCGAGTGCGACAGGATCCGGTTCAGCTCGCTGCTGAGGACGCGGATGTACTCCGCCCGGCGCGGGACCTGGACGTCGAGCAGCTTCTCGTACGCCATGACCGGTGACCATTCCATGAAGAGCGAGCTGATGTACTCGAGCGGGTCCACCTGGCTGATCGTCTGGTGGTAGTCCGCGTTCTCGCAGAGCTTCTCGACCCCCCGGTGGAGGTAGCCGAGGACCGGGTCCAGGTCGACGACGTTCTCGCCGTCGAGCTTCAGGACGATCCGGAGCACACCGTGGGTCGAGGGGTGCTGCGGGCCCATGTTGATGAACATCTCGCCATCGCCGAGCGTGTAGAACTCGGCTTCGCGCTCCGTCCGGGGCGGATACGGCGGGACCGGCTCGAAGATGCCGGCATCCTCCTCGAGGCGGACGCGCGGATCGTCGGACGGCCCGCGCGGGTCGTCGCCGTGCGGCCGACCGCCGTCCAGCGTGTCGTACGCCGACGGATTGCCGCCGCCCCGGGGCGGCGCGGCGCTCATGCGTTCACCTTCCGGATCGTCTCGCCCGGTCGCGCGTTGCGTGGGACGTGGACCTGCTCCATGTGGCGGACGCCGGCACCCGGTGAGCGGGCGGCGTCATCGGCCAGGAAGAAGTCCTTGCGGAGCGGGAAGCTCTGGTAGTCCGGCGGCATGTAGATCCGGCGCAGGTCGCGGTTGCCCTCGAACGTGATGCCGAACATGTCGTAGGCCTCGCGCTCCATCCACTCGGCGCCCGGCCAGAGGAACGTGACCGACGGAACGCGGGGGTCGTCCCGGGACAGCCCGTCGGCGATCACCCGAAGCCAGTCCGGCGTCGCGTCGCTCCAGAGGTGGTACACGACCTGCATGACGGTTCCCGTGTCGACGCCGGCGAGGTCGGCGAGGACGACGAACCGGAAGTCGACCTCGTCATGGAGGATCCGGCACACGTCCGGCACCTCACCCGCGCCGATCCGGATCTCCGTCTCGTCGTGGCGCTGGCGAACCGGCGCCGTGAGGCGCTCGCCGAACCGCTCCTCCAGGCGTCGCTTCAGGGCCGCGTCCATCAGACGTCCGCCGGGATGGTCGGGCCGATCGCCCGGTCCGGCCAGTGGCCGCGACGGTCCTTCACGAGCTGCTGGAGCTTCATCATCCCGTAGATGAGGCCCTCGGGACGCGGCGGACAACCGGGGACGTAGACGTCGACCGGCATGATCCGGTCGATGCCCTCGACCGTCGAGTAGCTCCGCTTGTAGCGACCACCCGAGCACGTGCAGTCGCCCATCGCGACGCACCACTTCGGCTCTGGCATCTGCTCCCAGAGCCGGATGAGCGGGCCGGCCATCTTCGTGGTCAGCGTGCCGGCGACGATCAGGACGTCCGCCTGGCGCGGGGACGCGCGGAAGGGGAACATGCCCCAGCGGTCGATGTCGTTCCGCGATGTCGCCGTCGACATCATCTCCATCGCGCAGCAGGCCAGCCCCGAGAGGAGCGGCCAGAGGCTGTTCGCGCGGATCAGGTCCAGGACGTAGTCCGCCTTCGTCGGGATCACCTCGAGCGCGCCGGACCACCGGGCATCGTCGCGGCGGCCTGCGCCGGACGCCTCGAACTCGCGGAGGTGGGTGACCTCCGGCTCGAGGCCGCCGTGGTAGGCGTTCGGGTCCACGGACTGCCAGAGCGTGTTCGTGACGATGACCGGATTGGCGACCGACGTCTGGCTGAGGACGAGCTCCGTCGGGTTGTTGCCGGCCGAATCGGACGCCTTCTGGGTGGCGTCCGCCGGTCCGACGCCGAGCCCGGCGCCGGGCTCGTTGCTGAGAGGCTCCTCGCTCACCGCCATTCGAGGACCCCCTTCCGCCACGCATAGGCCAAGCCGAGGAGCAGGATCGAGACAAAGATCAGCATGGAGACGAAACCGCCGAGCAGAAGATCACGGAAGACGATGGCCCAGAGAAAGATGAAGATCACCTCGATGTCGAACGCGACGAAGAGCAGCGCGTAGATGTAGAACGAAAGGCCGAACCGGCCGTGGGTGTCGCCGTACGTGTCGATCCCCGACTCGTACGGAAGGCCCTTGTGGACGTCTCCCCGGTTTCGGTGGGAGATGAGCCACGCGGCGCCGATCGTGACGAACACGAACGAGACGCCCGCGAACAAGAACCCCGCGATGTACCAGATTCCGGCCACGTTGACGGCGACTCCCGGTGGGCTGTCGGGTCGACCGCTCGCGGGCCGCCGGGGCGGCAACGAGATCGATCGGCCCTCATCGCGCGGCACGCTCTGGGACGCGCCCGCCGCGCACGATCATTCTAGCAGTCGCTCTCAGGGAGCCACGCCGTCGAGGTCGGGGCGAGGCGCGGCCGGCGGCGGAGTTGCCGGGGCGGGAATCGCCCGTGGGTCCGTGCGGCAGGACCATGCGGTCAGGGCGCGATCTGATCAGTTCCGTGAGGGTGATCCGTGCCGTCAATGGCGGTCACGGGAGCCGCATCCGGGTACTCGCGGTCGGTGTCGCCGCGCCGGGAGGCGGGATCGGGGAGCGGATCGCGCCGAGCGCGCGTGCCAGTTCGCGACCCGCTCCCCGGCGGGTGTCCCGGTCGTCCCGGGGAGGCGCAGGTTCGCGGTCCGCGGCCGTTCCCGGCAATAGGGTGTTCGCCGTAATCCGATTCGCTCGTGCGAATCTGGCCTGAGGGAGCCCCGCCGACGTGCGCTCAGCCGCCGCGCGGCAACGGCGCGAAGCCGGGCAGCGCCGCATCGTCGGGCATCCCGCGGCCGAACGCGAGGACCCGGAATCCGCCCATCGCCGCGGGGTCGATCATCCGGACGAGCGCCGAGCGGGCCTCCAGATAGCCCTGCAGCGAGTGGCCCGGCGCGGTCTGCTCCGCGACGAGCAGATCGCCGATGCCGAGCCCGGCCAGGAACGGTCCCTGCGTCGTCGCACCGAGCTGCGTCAGGCCCGCGGCGTCGGCGGCGCGTTCGACGGCCGTGAGATCCACGTGCGCGGTGATGTCCTGGCGTCCGATCGCGACATACGGGTCGCTGCCAAACGCGTGGCCGCGATAGGTGGCGAGGGTTCCGTCGCGGCGGCGACGCTCGTCGTAGAGCTCCGCGGCCGGGTGGCCGTAGTCGATGACGAGCAGGACGCCGGTTCGCAGCCCCGCGGCGGCGCTCGCGATCCAGCCATCGGTCCCGAGGCAGATCTCGGCGTGCTGGCCGTCACCGAGGCGGATCTCCTCGGCGGCGAGTCGCTCGGCGAGCCTTGCTGATGGCTCCGTCTCGACGTCGACGAGCGTGTCGCCCGTCCCGGTCCCGACGCGCACCTCGCGGAGCGTGTCGCCGCGCTGCACGACACGATGCGTCGGCAGGGCGTCCAGGACCTCGTTCACGATGTGCAGTCCGTCGATCGGCGTGGCGTCATCGGCGATCGTGTCGACGCGGACGCGCGGGGGTACGGCCGCCGTTGCCAGACGAGCGGAGACCGCGTCCACCCGAGCCGGTTCGATCTCGTCGACGACGTAGCGGATCGTCTCGGGCGGGCGGTCCGCCGCCGCGAGGGTCTCGACGAGCGGTCTGGCGAGTGCGCCCGTGCCGGCTCCGGATTCGCGGATCGCGAACGTCGCAGGCGCCCCGATCGAGGCATGCACCGCGCCTGCGAACCGGCCGATCGCCCGGCCGAAGAGCGGATGCGCCTCGGGCGAGGTCAGGAAGTCGCCCGCGCGGCCGGGCCGCGCCTCGGTTCCCCGGTAGTACCCGCGCGCCGGGTCGTACAGCGCGATCTCCATGAACCGGGCGAACGTCATCGGGCCGTCCCGCCGGATCTCGTCCCGGATCGCGTCGAGCAGCGCCGGGTCTGACTCGTCGGACGTCTCCGGCCGCGGGATCCGCCTCAGGTCCATGCGGCGGGCTTGCGGAGCGCGAGTCGAAGGCCGGGGCCGACGAGCGTGTGGCCACCGAGGACGATCGGCATCGGGGCGTCGCGGGCGGCGGTCGTCAGCGCGCGGAGCCACGGATCGCCGATCCGGTCGGCGAGCAGCAGATCGGAGGCGAAGCGGTCCTCGGGTCGCGGCCAGCGGCGTTCGTCCGCGCCGAACCGGTGGGCCAGGAGAACCCGCGCGTCGACCAGCGCCACGTCACCGAGCTCGGCGAGCCGATCGCCGATCGCCTCGGGCCCGTCGCGGTCGAGCAGGAGGCCGAGCGCCGAGCGGACGGGTCGCTGGCCGGCTCGTCGCGTCCGGAAGCCGCGCTCCTCGATCAGGGCTCTTGTTCGGGACGCCGTCCGCCGCTCCAGCCAGAGGAGCCCGCTCGCCGACGCCCGGCCGGCCACGACGAGCTCGCAGGTCGCGTCCCGGGATGCGGTCGAGACGGCGGCGAGCGCGGCCCGGATTGGGCCGGCGTCGATCCCGGCAGCGGCAAGGCTGCTCGTCGTCGCATCGGGGGACACGAGGAGGGCGTCCAGCGGCGTGTCGAGATCCGGCTGGAGCCGCCAGCGATCGCGGAGATCCTTCACGACGAACCCGTGGTCGGCGAGCCAGCGCGGCAGCGCGTTGTCCGACGGCAGATCCGGAAGGTCGGCGAGGACGGACGCGCCGCCGATCGCGATCGCGTCGGCCGAGTAGCGGTTGTTCGCGAGCGCGCGTCCGGCCGGACCGGCCGCCACGGCAACGAACTGGCGCCAGTCCGCGAGGTTCGTGATCGGCAGGCTGCCGGACCCGAGGACGACGATCCCGTCCGGCTTCGTGTTGGCGATCACACGGCGAACGCGCTCGCCGAACGAGGCGGACGCCGCGTCATCCTCGATCCGTGCCTCGGCGCCGGCGGCCGCGAAACCCGCAGCGTGACGCTCACCATTCGCGCGGCGGATGATCTCGAACGTCCGCTCCAGGGGCCCGGCGTCGGGCGCGGCCGGAGCGTGGAGAATCAGGGCGACGACGCGGGGCACGCGTCGAGTCTAGCGAGCGGGGTGAGGCGGTCCGTGTCGGTCGTCCGGGCATACGTCGGGCTTGGCGGGAACCTCGGCGACGCCGGGGCGACGCTGGCCGGCGGCGTCCGCGCGCTCGCCGCCCTTCCCGGGGCGCGGCTCCGTGGGGTCTCGCGGCTCTACGCGACGACGCCCGTCGGAGTCCTTGACCAGCCGCCGTTCCGGAATGCGGTCGTCTCGTTGGACGTGCCGGCCGGCCCGGACCCCGCGACCGGCGCGATCGCCCTGCTCGTGGCTCTCAAGGGCCTCGAGCGGGCATTCGGGCGACAGGACCGCGAGCGCTGGGGCCCGCGCGAGCTCGACCTCGACCTGCTCGTCTTCGGCCGTGCCCGCCTGTCGGTCGAGCGTCCTCCGGCCGGCGTGTCGCTCGACCCCGGCAAGGCGGATCGCCTCCTCGTCGTGCCGCATCCCGAGGCCGCCGAGCGGCTGTTCGTCCTCGCCCCGTGGTCGGACCTCGCCCGCGGACTGGTGCCGCCGGGCTGGCACGAGACGGTCGGGACCGCAGCGCGGCGTCGCCGCGCGGTCGAGGCCACGGACAGCGTTCGCCCGATCGCGACCTGGGACGCAGGCGAGCGCCGCTGGCTGGACCTCGCGACGGGCTGAGGGTCAGCCGGGGAGGCGCCGTGAGGGCAGTGGTCGCTCGCTCGCCCCGCGCGCGCCATCGGCCTCCACCCACCACGCGCCGGCATCGCTCGACGCGGTGACGACCTCGGCCAGTTGGCGATCCTCGAAGACGAGCGCCGCGCCGTCGTCGACGGCGTACCCGGCGGGCAGGGTTCCATCGGCGACGAGGCCCAGGTAGAGCGGTCGTCGCTGCGGCTCCCCGTGGTAGTGCGGACAGAGGCTGCCGTCGAGGATCCCGAGACCGCCGTGGAGCGGGCGAAGCGTCGGGCCGAACGAGTCCGTCGTGCACGACTCGAACCAGCAGATCGCCCCGGCCGACATCCCCGCGAGCACGACGCCGCGGCGCCAGCCCGCGCGAAGGACCCGGTCGATCCCATGGAGGCGCCAGAGCTCGAGCAGGTTCGCGGTGTTCCCGCCGGCGACGTACACCGCGTCCTGGCCCAGGAGGACCTGTTCGGGGTCGTCGTCCGAGCGGGCGAAGAGCCGGAGCACGGACGGTTCGGCCTCGCTTCCGAAGCGCGCCTCGAAGGACGCGATCAGCGCGGGGTCGTCCGCGGCGGCCGTCGGGATCAGGCAGATCCGCGGCCGGTCGCGACCGGATCGCTCGCGGACCAGCTCCACGAGGAACGTGTCGAGCGGCGACCGGCCGGCCTCCATCTGGAAACCGCCACCGCCCATCGCGACGATCGTGCGGGTGACCGTCGCCGCGCCGCCGGCGCGGCTCAGAGCCGAACCGACGGCGGCCGGTCCCGGTTGAACATGTGGACGGTGTCGACGAACCGGACCTGCTTGGCCTGGTAGGCCATGACGAGCGAATGCGTCCGGGCGCCGCCGCCGAAGAAGCGAACACCCTGCAGCAGGTCGCCCGCCGTCACCCCGGTCGCGGCGAAGACGAGCGAGTCGCCGGACGCCAGCTCCTCGGTCGTGTAGACGCGCTCCTCGTCGCCGTGGCCCATCGCCGCGCCGCGCGCCCGCTCCTCGTCGCTTCGATACCGGAACCGCGCCTGGATCTCGCCGCCCAGACATCGGAGCGCGGCCGCGGTCAGGACGCCTTCCGGCGCGCCGCCGATCCCCATGACGGCGTGAACGCCCGTGCCCTGGACGGCGCAGCTGATCGCCGCCGAGAGGTCGCCGTCGGAGATGAGCTTGATCCGGGCGCCGGTCGCGCGGACCTCCTCGATCAGCGCCTCGTGGCGCGGCCGCTCCAGGATCACCACCGTGATGTCCCCGATGCTCCGGCGAAGCTCGGTCGCGATCCGGTTCAGGTTCTCGCGGGGTGGCAGGCGGATGTCGACACGACCGGCCGCCACCGGTCCCACGCAGAGCTTCTCGAGGTACGTGTCCGGGGCGTGAACGAGGCCGCCCTTCTCGGATGCTGCGAGCACGGTGATCGCCCCGGCCTGGCCGTGAGCGACGAGGTTCGTCCCCTCCAGCGGATCGACGGCAATGTCGATCTCGGGGTTGTCCTCGACCCCGGCCGGCGTCCGCCGCCCGACGGGCTCGCCGATCCAGAGCATCGGCGCCTCGTCCCGCTCGCCCTCGCCGATGACGATCGTCCCGGCGAACTCGATCTCGTCCATCGTCCGGCGCATCGCCTCGACGGCGGCGCGGTCCGCCTCATCCTTCTGGCCGCGTCCCATGAACCGGGCGCTCGCGAGCGCCGCGGCCTCCGTCACGCGGACCATGTCCAGCGCGAGGAGCTGCTCCAGCGGATCGGCGGCGGTGGTCAATTCGGTCGCGGTCAATGCCGGAAGTGACGCGTGCCCGTGAACACCATCGCGAGGTGATGGCGGTCGGCGACCTCAATCGCCATCTCGTCCCGGATCGACCCGCCCGGCTGGACGATCGCGGTCACGCCCGCGGTCGCCGCCATCTGGATCCCGTCCGGGAACGGGAAGTAGGCATCGCTCGCCATGACCGCGGTCCGGGCCCGGTCGCCGGCCCGCCGCAGCGCGATCTCGA
This sequence comes from Chloroflexota bacterium, assembly GCA_042408445.1. Lineage (GTDB taxonomy): Bacteria > Chloroflexota > Limnocylindria > Limnocylindrales > CSP1-4 > CF-46. Next base: position 13,083 of record JBHORC010000007.1, on the reverse strand, counting down.
CGGACACCTGTCGGCTCGCCTGGGCGGCTCCGATCCCGATCGTGGCGCCGTTGCGCGCGAGGACGATGGCATTCGAGCGGACGTGGCAGACCGTCCGCCACGCGAAGAGGAGGTCGTTCAGCTCATCCAGCGTCGGCCGGCGCCGCGTCACCACCTGGAGCCGGCCGCGGTCCAGCCCCACCTCGTCGAGCGTCTCGACGAGGACGCCCCCGGCGACCCGCTTGAAGTCGAGCCGGGCGATGCCGTAGTCGCGCATTCCCTCGGTCGGGTCCGGCGGAACGGCGAGGATCTCGAGACCGGCCTTGGCCTTCAGGATGCCGAGCGCGGACTGGCTGTAGGCCGGGGCGACGACCGCCTCGTAGCTGTTCGCCGCGATCTCGCGAGCCGTCGCGCCGTCCAGCTCGCGGTTGACGCCGACGATGCCACCGAACGCCGATACGGCGTCCGTCTCGAGGGCGTGGCGATAGGCCTCCACGAGCTCGTCCGCTGACGCAATCCCCACCGGGTCCGTGTGCTTCACGATCGCCACCGTCGGTGCGGTGAAGTCCTGGGCGATCCGGTAGGCCGTGTCGAGATCGAGGTAGTTGTTGAACGATGGCCGCTCGCCGCGGATCTGGGTCGCGTCCGCGAGCGTGCCGCTCCGGTGGGTCGTCTCGCGGTAGAACGCCGCCCGCTGATGCGGGTTCTCTCCGTAGCGCAGGTCGTCGACCTTCTCCAGGACGACCGCGAGCCGGGTCGGGAACGTCGTGTTCGTGATCTGGTTCAGGTAGGCCGCGATCTCCGCGTAGTAGGCGGCGAGGAGCCCGAACGCCTCCGCCGCCAGCTTGGCCCGCAGCTCCGCGCTGATCACGTGATGGCGCTTCAGCTCGGCGATGACCTTCGGGTAGTGCTCCGGGCTGCCGACCGCGGCCACGCCGGCACCGTTGCGGGCCGCCGCGCCGAGTAGCGCCGCCCCGCCGACGTCGATCATCTCGATCGCCTCGTCGAGGCCGACGAGCTGCGCGCCCACGGCCGGCGCGAAGGGACTCACGTTCACGACGACGAGGTCGATCGGGCCGATGCCCTGCTCCGCGAGCTCCGCCATCTGGGCCTCGACGTCGCGGCGGGCCAGGATCCCGGCGTAGATGGCCGGATGGAACGTCTTGACCTGGCCACCGATCAGCTGGGGGAGACCGGTCAGGTCCGAGACGGAGCCGACCTCGATCCCGTCGGCGGCGAGGTGCTCGCGGGTCCCGTCGGTGGCGTAGACCTCGACATCGAGCGCGAGGAGGTCCCTGGCGAGGCCCGCGATCCCGTCGCGGTTCGCCACCGACAGCAGGGCTCGCACCCGGGTGTTCCTCCTCCCACGCCTGCCGCAGACGCAGCCGCTCCTCGTCCGGCCGAGTATAGCGCGGGCCATGGCATACTCCGGGACCGGCGACCGGTCGCACCGCCTCCGCGCGGCATCGTTGCACGCGGACGCGAGCGGGCCGAAGGCCGCGGCAATGACCGGATCCACGTGGGCGATCGAAGCGAGGACCGAGCGTGCGGCTGCTTCCCTGGGAGTATCTCTTCACCCGGTTCAACGTCCACACGTTCCCGGACCTCTACACCCCGATGTGGGTCGCGTCGCTGGCGCTGCTGATCGCGCTCGTCGTGCTCTACAACGTCCGGACGAAGGCGCTCCATCGCCACGCCCCGTACCTCGACATGTGGGAGTGGCTGCTCTGGACCGGGATCACGCTCTTCGGGCTCGTGCTCGTCGCCGCGGTCTTCAACTTCTACCTGATCGTCCTGCTCGTCATCCTCGTCACCGGGCTCGCGGTGATGCTCTGGGTCCGCTTCGTCCGGTTCCCGCCCTACTTCGAGATCTACGAGCAGAAGCTCGCGAAGCAGCGCTACTTCACCCGCTCGAAGTTCGCCCACCCGGAGTCGACGATCCGGCCGAAGGGCGGCCGGGCCAGTCCGAACCGGGCCGGAGCGCAGCGCGCCCGTGCCTCCCGTCGCCGGCGACGGTGAGGCGGCGGCGCCGCGCTGACGGCTGACCGATGCCGATCGAGATCCGCCGGTTCGGCGTCGGGCATCGCCGCAAGGACGGGCCGCCGGGCACGACCGGCGTCACCGGCCAGGTGATCCACAGCGACGCCCGCGGGGTGATCAGCGAGCTCGCGTTCTCGCGGAACGGCCGGGTCGAGCCGCACTCCAACCCGAACACGACGTGGTTCATCGTGATCGAGGGCGGCGGCTGGGTGGTCGTGGACAGCGAGCGGACACGGATCGCGGCGGGCGAAGCGGTGCTGTGGCCGGCCGGCATCCCGCACGGCGCCTGGGCGGATCACGGCCCGATGCGCGCGCTTGTCGTCGAGCTGTCCGGCGCGGATGACTCGGTGGCGCGCGGAATCATCGAGGGCGCGGCGGCGAGGGCGCTGGCGGCCAGCCAGGGCCATGACGCCGCCGTGCCGCGCGCGATCGGAGCGCTTCGCGGGCCAGGCCCCGAGCCGCTCCACGACCCGGAGGCCGGCGAGCCCCACTGACGGCTCCTCAACCGGCGGGGGCAGGACTCCGTTCACCGCTCGACGCGTCGCCAAGCACCGCGCCCAGCTGGCCGAGGATCCGGCCCGTCGCGCCCCAGACGTGGAGGCCGTCGATCCGGTAGCCGCCGTAGCGGAGCGGCCAATCGCGGATCGTCCGTTCGACGATCTCGATCGGGGCATCGGGGAGGAAGACGCTCACGGGCGGGGTCAGGATCGAGGCGACCTCGGCCGGGTTCGGCTCCAGGCGCGGCGTCCGCCGCGCCACGGCGACGACTGGCGTGATCCGGAAGTCGCTGACCGGGATGAAGACCTCGTCGAGCACGCCGATGATGACGACGTCAGCGGCGTCGGCATCGAGCCCGATCTCCTCGTGCGCCTCGCGGAGCGCCGTGGCCGCGACGTCCGCGTCGTCGGGCTCCGCCTTGCCGCCGGGCAGGCTCACCTCGCCGCTGTGGTGGCCGTCATAGCTGACTCGCTCCGTCAGGACGATCCGCGCCTCACCCTCGGCGTCGGGAAAGACGAGGGCGAGGACCGCGGCGGGCCGCGCGGTCGCACCGGGCGAGGACATGCGTGGGCGGAGCCGGCCGTCAGTGAGGACCGGCATCAGCTCCAGTGGCGCGTTCGGCAACGGGTCAGGCAGGCGGCCGAGGCGCGCGGCCGCCTCCTCGAACCTCACCGCGGAACGCGGCCGGCCGGGCCCGTCAGTTGACGAGCCCGCCGTCGTCCCGATTCCGCTTCGGTCGATCGATGTCCGGCAGGTCGAGGACGGAACCGCGATCGCCCCGCGCGCCTGCGCCCGCCGGCGTCGCTACTGGTTCGCCCGATCCGTTGGCGTCGCCGCGGGCCCGCGCGTCCCGGCGCGACGCTGCGTCCGCGACGACCGTGGAGCGCTCGCTCGAGAACACGAGCGTGCTCGAGACCGGGTCCGCGTCGATCCGGATCATGTCGCCGGGCGAGAACTCGCCCTTGAGCAGCGCCCGCGCGAGCGGGTTCTCGACGAGCCGCTGGATCGTCCGCTTGAGCGGCCGAGCACCGAACGCCGGGTCCGTGCCCTCGCGGACGATGAGCTGCCGCGCGGCCGGCGTCAGCTCGACGTGCAGATCCTGCTCGAGCAGCCGTCGTTCCAGCCCCTTGAGGAGCAGCTCGACGATCTGCTCGAGGTCTGCCTCGGACAGCGCGTGGAACACGATGATCTCGTCGATCCGGTTGAGGAACTCCGGCCGGAACTGGGCCCGGAGCGCATCGGTGACCTGACGCTTCATCGCCTCGTAGGCCGCGTCGCTCTCGCCGCGACCGCCGCCACCGACCGCCGAGATCAGCTGCGACCCGACGTTGCTCGTCATGATCACGACGCTGTTCCGGAAGTCGACGGTCCGGCCCTGGCCGTCCGTCAGCCGCCCGTCGTCGAGCACCTGGAGGAGGATGTTGAACACGTCCGGGTGGGCCTTCTCGATCTCGTCGAGCAGGATCACCTGGTACGGCCGCCGCCGGACGACCTCGGTCAGCTGGCCGCCCTCCTCGTAGCCGACGTAGCCGGGTGGCGCCCCGATCAGCCGTGACACGGAGAACTTCTCCATGTACTCGCTCATGTCGATCCGGGTCATCGCGGCGTCGTCGTCGAACAGGAACTCGGCCAGCGCGCGCGCCAGCTCGGTCTTGCCGACCCCCGTCGGGCCGAGGAACAGGAACGATCCCAGCGGCCGGCGCGGATCGCCCAGACCCGCCCGGGCCCGTCTGACGGCGTCGGACACCGCCTCGATCGCCTCGTCCTGGCCAACGACTCGCTGGTGGAGGCGCTCCTCCATCTTCACGAGCTTCTCGAGCTCGCCTTCCATCAGCCTCGTGACCGGGATCCCGGTCCACGCGGCGACGATCTCGGCGATGTTGTCCGCGGTGACCTCCTCGCGGAGGAGCGAGCCGGGACCCTGGAGCGCCGCGAGCGCGGCCTCCTGCTCCTTGAGCCGGGCCTGGAGCTGGGGCAGCGTCTCGTACTGGAGCTTCGCCGCCGTCTCGTAATCGGTCTCGCGCTGCGCCTGCTCGATCCGGACCTGGAGCTGCTCGAGCTCGGTCTTCGATGCGCGGATCGCCGCGATCGCCGCCTTCTCCGCCTGCCAGCGCTGCTTCAGCGCGCCGGACTCCTCCTCGAGGTCGGCCAGCTCCCGCTCGAGGGCCGCGAGGCGCGCCTTCGATGCGTCGTCGGTCTCCTTGCGGAGCGCCTCCCGCTCGATCTCGAGCTGGATCCGGCGCCGCTCCGCCTCGTCGAGCTCGACGGGCATCGAGTCGATCTCCATGCGCAGCCGTGAGGCGGCCTCGTCGACGAGGTCGATCGCCTTGTCCGGCAGGAACCGCTCGGTGATGTAGCGCTGGCTCAGCGTCGCGGCGGCGACGAGCGCGGAGTCCGTGATCCGGACGCCGTGATGGACCTCGTAGCGCTCGCGCAGGCCGCGCAGGATCGAGATCGTCTCCTCGACGGTCGGCTCGTCCACGAGAACCGGCTGGAAGCGCCGCTCCAGCGCTGCGTCCTTCTCGATGTGCTTGCGGTACTCGTCCAGCGTGGTCGCGCCGATCGTGTGCAGCTCACCACGGGCGAGCATCGGCTTCAGCAGGTTGCTCGCGTCCATCGCGCCTTCGGCGGCGCCCGCACCCACGACGGTGTGGAGCTCGTCGATGAACAGGATGATCTGGCCCTCGCTGTCCTTGATCTCCTTCAGGACGGCCTTGAGGCGCTCCTCGAACTCGCCGCGGAACTTCGCGCCGGCAATCAGCGCACCCAGGTCCAGCGAGATCACCCGCTTGTCCTTCAGCCCTTCGGGGACGTCGCCGCGGACGATCCGCTGGGCGAGGCCCTCGACGATCGCCGTCTTGCCGACGCCGGGCTCGCCGATCAGCACCGGGTTGTTCTTCGTCCGGCGGCTCAGGACCTGAACGACGCGACGAACCTCCTCGTCGCGGCCGATCACGGGATCGAGCTTGCCGGCCCGCGCCTCCGTCGTGAGGTCGCGGCCGTACTTCTCCAGCGCGGCGTACGTGCCCTCGGGGTTCGGCGACGTCACGCGCTGACCCCCACGCACGCTCTGGAGCGCGCCGAGGAGCGCCTCGCGGTTCGCGCCGTGACGCTCGAGCAGGCTGCGACCCTCGCCACCCACCTCGAGGACGCCGAGCATCAGGTGCTCGGTCGAGACGTACTCGTCGCCGAGGCGTCGCGCCTCCCCCTCCGCCAGCTCCAAAACGCGCTTCGCACGCGGATCGAGCGACAGCGAGCCGCCCTGGATCCGGGCGCGGCGGCCGAGGATCGCCGCCAGCTCCCCGCGGAAGGCGGGCAGGTCGACACCGAGCCGGCGAAGCGTCTCGGCGGGGACGCCGTCATCCGGCTCGACGAGCGCGGCGAGCAGGTGCTCGGCATCGAGCACGGGCGAGTGGAGGCCTTCGGCGGTCCGCTGCGCGGCGGCGATCGTCTCCTGGGCTTTCTGGGTGTATCGGTCGAGTTGCATCGGTTCTCCGGGGTCGGGGTCGGGGTCGGGGTCAGGGTCAGGTTCGGGTTCGGGGCTCGTTCGGGGCTGGTTCCGCCCGTTGATCGGCGGCCGGGCCCGGGGTGAGATCTCTGGTCATGTGGTTCGGGGGTCCGGTTGGTCGGCCTTCTCGACGAAGGCTCGTGCCGCGGCCTCGGCCTCCGCGTCGAGATCCGTCGGCAGCACCACCCGCGCCCGGGCGTAGAGGTCGCCGTGACCCTCGCCGCGCAGGCGGGGCATGCCCTGGCCCTTCAGCCGGAACCGGTGGCCGTTCTGGGTGCCGGCGGGGATCCGGAGGAGCACGCGGCCCTTCAGCGTCGCGACCGGCACCTCGGCGCCGAGCAACGCCTCGCCGAGGCGCAGCGGCAGCTCGCGCTCGAGGTCCGCGCCCGTCCTCGTGAACACGGGATGCGGCCGGATGCGGGTCCGGACGATGAGGTCGCCGCCGTGCGGCCCCTGGCCGGTGAGGCGGATGTTCGTGCCGTCCTCCGCGCCGCGCGGGATCGTCACGTCGAGCCGCCGGCCGTCGACCTCCACCCGGCGGGTCGTGCCGTGGAACGCCTCTTCGAGGTCGATCTCGGCGATCGCCTCGGCCGTGGCGCCGGCGACCTGCTGGGTGGCCGTGCCGCCACGGCCGGCGCCGCCGGCCCGCCCTCCGCCGGATGCTCCCGGCGCGCCGGAGGGTCCGCCGGCTGCGCCGGCGCCGGACCCTGAGCCCGTGCCGTTGAGGCCCATCCCCGCGAGGATGTCCTCGAACGACGGGCCCGCGGCGGTCCGGCGGCGTCCCGACCGGGTGCCGCCGCCGCTGGTGGATTCGTCCGCGTCGCCGCCGAAGAAGACGCGGAAGAAGTCCGAGAACTCGCCCGGATCACCATTCGATCGGAATTCGTAGCGGATGCCGCCACCGCGGCCGCTCGTGCTGCCCCCGCCGGCCGCTCCGCCCGCGAACGGGCCACGGCCGCCGAAGGGCCCGCCGGCCGCATCGGGATCGACGCCCGCCCGGGCGTACGCCTCCCAGTCCTTGCCGAGGCGGTCGTACTTCTTGCGCTTGTCCGGATCCGAGAGGACCGCGTGGGCCTCGTTGACCGCCTTGAAGCGCCGCTCGGCGGTCTGGTCGCCGGGCTTCTTGTCGGGGTGGTTCTCGCGCGCGAGCTTGCGGAAGGCCTTCTTGATCTCGGCCTGGCTGGCGGTTCGCGGGACCCCGAGTGTCTGGTAGTAGTCCTGGTAGTCCATGTCAGGGACTCTGAGGGTGCCGCCGGAGCGGACACGTTGCCCGCTCCGGCGATCGATCCTCGTTCAGCGGTTGTTGCGGATGTCCTGCACGACGACGGGCGTCTGGTCCGTCGGCGGGAACGGCGTCCGACGGACGCGATCCTGCCGCTCGGGGTCCTCGGACGGCGCGTCGCCGGGCTTGACGACCTTCGGCGGCTCCTCGACGACGAGGGCCTTCGGCTTCCGCCGGAGCCCTGCCTCGAGGACCTGGTCCATCGAGTCGACGAGGACGAGCTTCATGCTCTTCCGGATCTCCTCGGGGATGTCCCGGAGGTCCTTCTCGTTCTTGCGGGGGAGGATGATCATCTTCGCCCCAGCGAGGTGGGCGGCGAGGATCTTGCTCTTCAGCCCGCCGATCGGGAGGACCCGACCGCGGAGGGTGATCTCCCCGGTCATCGCGACGTCCTTGCGGACCGGGATCCCGGTGAGGGCGCTGACGATGGCAAGCGCCATCGTGATGCCCGCCGAAGGCCCGTCCTTGGGGATGCCGCCTGCCGGCACGTGGATGTGAAGCGTGTTCTTCTCGAACGTCTCGCGCGGGATGCCGAGCTCACGAGCGTGGGCTCGCGTCCAGGACAGCCCAGCCCGAGCGGACTCGCGCATGACCTCGCCGAGCTGGCCGGTGAGGATGAAGTCCTCCTTGCCTTCCATCTTCGTGACTTCGATCGCGACGACATCGCCGCCCACCTCGGTCACGACGAGGCCGGTCGCCGACCCGGTCTGGTCCTCGGCCTCGAGCTCGCCATACTCGAACCGCGGCGGACCGAGGTACTCGTGCAGCTTCTTGAGGTCGACCGTCGTCTTCCGCTTCCGGCCCTCGGCGACCTGCCGGGCGACCTTCCGCATGACGTTCGCGATCTCGCGCTCGAGGTTCCGGACGCCCGCCTCGTGGGTGTACGAGCGGACGAGCTCGACCATCGTCTCGCCGGGGATCTCGACGTGCTTGGCGGTGAGACCGTGGTTCTTCATCTGCTTGGGGATGAGGAACCGCTTGCCGATCTCGATCTTCTCCTGCTCGGTGTAGCCGGGCAGCTGGACGATCTCCATCCGGTCGCGGAGCGCCGCCGGGATCGGGTCGAGGAGGTTGGCCGTGGCGACGAAGAGCACCTTGCTCAGGTCGAACGGCACCTCCAGGTAGTTGTCCTGGAATGAGTTGTTCTGCTCCGGATCGAGGACCTCGAGGAGCGCGGACGACGGGTCACCCCGGAAGTCCATGCCGATCTTGTCGACCTCGTCGAGCATGAAGACCGGATTGTTCGAGCCGGCCGTCTTGATGTTCTGGATGATCCGACCGGGCAGCGCCCCGATGTAGGTGCGCCGATGGCCACGGATCTCGGCCTCGTCGTGGATGCCGCCGAGGCTCATCCGGACGAACTTGCGACCCATCGCCCGCGCGATCGACTTGCCGAGCGACGTCTTGCCGACGCCGGGCGGTCCGACGAACGCGAGGATCGGGCTGCGGATCTCGTCCGCGAGGGTGCGGACCGCGAGGTACTCGAGGATCCGCTCCTTGATCTTCTCCAGGCCGTAGTGGTCCTCGTCGAGGATCCGGGCGGCCTCCTTGATGTCGAGCTGATCGTCCGTCGCGACGTTCCACGGCAGGCCGACGAGCCAGTCGACGTAGGTGCGGATCACGCCGACCTCGGGAGAGGCGGACGGAATCCGGCTCATCCGGTCGATCTCCTTGACCGCGCGGGCCTTGATCTCGTCCGGCATGCCGGCCGCTTCGACCTTGTCGCGCAGCTCGTTGATCTCCGCCTGCTGCGGATCGTCCTCGCCGAGCTCGCGCTGGATCGCCTTGAGCTGCTCGCGGAGGATGTACTCCCGCTGCGTCTTGTCCATCTCGGACTTGACTTCGCTCTGGATCCGGCCCTTCAGCTCGAGGATCTCGATCTGGCGGGCGAGGAAGTTGCTGACGAGCTTCAGGCGCTCGGTGACCTCGACGGTCTCCAGCAGCTCCTGACGCTGCTCCGTGGACATGTCCGGGCTGTACGCGACCATGTCGGCGAGGAGCCCGGGCTCCGTGATGTTGCGGGCCGCGACCGCGGCCTCCGGCGGGACCGGAGCGCCGTTCGCGACGTACTGCTCGATCTGGGCCTGGACCGTCCGCATGAGCGCCTGGACCTCGAGGCTCGCGCCTTCGGCGTCCGGGATCTCCTCGACGGTCGCCCGGAGGTACGGCTCGTTCGAGACGAAGCCGTGCAGGCGAAGCCGGGTCTGGCCCTGGACGATCGCCCGGACGGTGCCGTCCTGGAGCTGGACAACCTGGGCGATCTTGGCGAGTGTCCCGACGGTGTAGAGCTCCTCGGCGGACTCGATGTCCTCCTGCTCCGCGTGGCGCTGGGTGACGAGCGCGATCGGGCCACCCTCGGCGACGGCCGCGTTGAGGGCGTTGACCGACTTCTCGCGGCCGACCTGGAGCGGAACGATCATCTCGGGGAAGATGACGGTCTCGCGGAGGGCGACGAGCGGCAGCTCGCGCGGACCGCCGGTGGGTTCTGTTGTCTTCGGCTGATCGTCCCGTTCAGTCGGGCGCTTGGCCATCGGGTTCTCCTGTGAAGGTCTCGTGATCTTCCGCCCTCGTGAGGCGGCTCGGGAAGTAGGGGTTCGGGTGGTTTCCGGTCACCGATCGTCCGGGCTGGCCTCCGTCGGGGAGGTCGCCCGGGATCGTCGGCTGGTGGCTTCGGCATCCGCGGCCTTCGCGGCATTCGCCGCCTTGGCTGCGTTGCGTGTGCCTTCGTCGTAGAGGGCTTCGAGGATCCGGGCCCCGAGCCGCTCCTCCAACTCGAACAGGAGCCGGATGCCGGCGAGGTTCACGCCTCGCTCGCGGGTCAGGTGGCGGATCCAGGTGATTCGACGGATGTCCTCGTCGCTGTAGAGTCGGATGTTGGTCGGCGTCCTCGCCGGACAGATCAGACCTTCGTCCTCATAGATCCGGAGGGTCCGCGGGTGCGCCGCGACGATGCTCGCCGCGACGCTGATCACGTAGACCGGGCGACGCGAGTCGCGCTCGATCCGCTCGGCCATCTGGTTCAGGCTCCTGCGGTTCCGGTGTTGCCGGTGTTGCCCGTGGTCCGGGTTGTGCCGGTGCCGCTGGCTCCGCTGCCGCTCGCTCCGCTACCGCTGGCTCCGCTGCCCGCACCGGCCCCGACCGCGGTCGTGTCCGACGTGGACTCGCCGGCGCCGTGGCCGTTGAGCTGCGCGTCACTCCGGTTCGTCGCCGAACCTTCGACGGTCGGCGTGATCCGGATCTGGCGCGGCTTGACCTCTTCGGCCTGCGGGATGCGGAGCTTCAACATGCCGTGCTCGAACGAGGCCGTGGCCTTGTCCGGCTCGAGGCCCGACGGCAGGCTCACCGTCCGGCTGACCGAGCTGCGACGGATCTCCGACACGAGGCTCTCGCCCTCGCCTTCCCGCCGCTCCTGGCGCATCTCGCCGCGGATCGACAGGGTGCCGTTCTCGACGGTGATCTCGACGTCCTCCGGCTTGATGCCGGGCATGGCCGCCTCGACGACGAGCGCATCAGCGGTGCTCGTGACGTCCAGCGGAAGGGTGGTCAGCTGGTCCAGGCCGCCAGCGAACGGGTGACGGACGAAGCTGTCCTCGAACAGCCGGTCCATCGCCGAGCGAAGCGACATCAGCTCCCCGAACGGGGAGGGTCGGCGCACGATCGTCATCTCGTGAACCTCCTTGGTGAATGGTCTCGAAGGGGCCGTGAACGGGCCCCGCTGGTGGATACCGAGAAGGCTAGAACCCTGACAACGGCGTTGTCAAGACTGTTTCGAAACCTTTGCCGCTCAAGGGGGGTCCCGGGTTGGCGGGCCGGCCAGCCGAAGCCACGCTCCGGTCGCCCGGGAACCGCTGCGTGCGCGAGCGGCGGCGTGTCGCCCGGAAGCGGCCGCGCGTCGCCCGGAACCGCTGCCGCGCGAGCGGGCGCGTGGCCCGGAACCGCTGCGCGCGCGAGCGGCCGCGAGTCGGCCGGAACCGCTGCCCACGCGAGTCGCGCGGTACCGCGACCCCCGCGAGCGGGCGCGCGTGACAAGCGCGATACCGGGATGAACGTGCACGGCTCATCGCTCAGATCGACATCGGGTGCGGGAAGTCGTGCCCGATCACGCTCGTTCGCCGCGGAACCGCGCTTGGAAGGCGCACAGGGTTTGGCGCGACGTGCGCGCGCGTTCGACGTGCGCGCGCGTTCACCGGGCGCGGGCGTGAAGCGGTCCGCGCTCCAGGTGCTCAAACAGTCACCCGGAGACTGTTGGATCGGCTGCGGCGGCGAGCGCTTGCGTGAGCGACGCTTTTGAGCATCGGAGTTAGCGTGCGACTGCTAACAGCGGGTGCGGAGACGACGAGATTCGGCCGTGAATTCCTGCCAGCAGTCCGGCGGCGATTGTGTGATCAAGTTGACGTCCCGCGACGAACGATCAGGCGGGCGCCGCCGGCTCTCTTCCGATCGGAGCCGACGGTGATCGGCCATCCCCACCGGCGACGAACCGGACCACGACCGTGCTGACCGCGATGCTCACCGCGACGGCACCGACCAGCGCGACGTAGACCTCCTCGCTGATCGCCCCCGCGGCGATCGCCGCCGACCCCAACACGAACGAGAACTCGCCGACCTGGCCGAGCCCGACTGCGAGCTGGGTCGGCCGGACCGACAGCCCGGCCACCCGCGCGAGCGCCCAGGCGACGGCCACCTTCGCCACGACGATCAGGACGAGGAACGTCGCGAGCCAGCCCGCGCCGCGGGCCAGCGCCTCGGGCTGGATCAGGGTCCCGATCGCGACGAAGAACAGCACGGCGAACAGGTCGCGGAACGGGAGCAACCGGCGACGAGCTTCCGCGGCCTCTGCGCTTTCGGTCACGGCGAGCCCGCCGACGAACGCCGCCAGGGCAAGCGGAACGCCGAACACCGCCGATCCGACGCCCGCCAGCGTCAGCCCGCTCGCGACCGAGACGATCAGGAACAGATCGTGCTCGGCGCGAAGGGCGCGAAGGACGGTCGGCAGGAGGCGGGCCACCGCGATCGCAAGCAGGACGAACAGGACGAGACCGAGCAGTGCCAGTCCGATCGGCCGGGACGATTCCCCGAGCAGCGCCAGGAGCACCGCCGCGATGGCGACGCCCGTCGTGTCCTGGAGCGCGCTCCAGCCGAGGAGCGCCTCCTCGGTCGGCCGATCAGTCGTCCGGCGTCGGCTCCGCGTGATGTTGACGATGACGACGGACGACGAGAGGGCGATCGACAGACCGAGCAGGGCCGCCGGGATCGGGGCGAGCCCGAGGACCGCCAGAACGCCGCCCGCGAGGACGGTCGAGACGATCGTCTGGACCGGGGCCGCGACGACGAGGCCGCGCTGCTCGCTGCGGATCCGGAGGATGTCGACCTCGATGCCGACCTCGAACAGGAGGAGGACGACGCCCAGGTCGGCGAGGAGCTGGAGCTGCTCGCGGTCGGCGACGTAGCCCGGCGTGAACGGTGAGACGACGATCCCGAGGACGAGGTAGCCGACGACCGCCGGCAGGCCGATCCGCCGGGCGATCCAGCCGGCGACGACGGCGCCGAGCAGCAGCACCCCGATCTCGAGGATGGGCCCGGCGGTGTGGTCCATCGGCCGATGGTAGCGGGCGGTCGGGCCTGGGCCGGCGGGTCAGGTCAGGGTGCGGCGATCGAACAGCGGCGGCGGGTCAGGGCGGGGCGCTCGGCCCCGGCGCGCCGCTCGGGCCACCGCGAGGCGCTCGGCCCACGGCGAGGCGCTCGGCCCACGGCGAGGCGCTCGGCCCACCGCGAG
>JBHORC010000039.1:0-138349 GCA_042408445.1 Chloroflexota bacterium | reverse complement strand
GCGACGGGCGGGACGCGGCCAGGCCGCCGGGCGCGCCAGACGCGGCCAGCGGGGCACGCCCAGCCGCGGCCGGGGGCCCTACGCCGATTCGTAAACGACGCGGCCCTTCTTCACGACCGTTCGAACGAGATCCGCGGCCGGCCAGTAGGGAATCTGGCGAGACGTCGGCACGTTCCAGATCACGAGGTCGGCCTGCTTGCCCGCCTCCAGCGAGCCGATCCGATCCGCCAGTCCCAACGCCTGCGCCGCATTGATCGTCACGGCCGCGAGCACCTCGTCGGGCGTCATCCGGAGGTTCAGGCACGCCGCGGTCATCGCGAGCGGCAGGCTCGGCGTCGGTGACGTGCCGGGGTTGAAGTCCGTGCCGATCGCGATCGGCACGCCTCGGTCGATGAAGGTCCGGGCGGGGGCGTGATGGTCCTTCATGAGGAACCACGTCGTCGCGGGGAGGAGCGTCGCCACGACCGGATGCCCTTCGGCAGCCGCAAGGGCCATGGCGTCGATTCCGGCCGGTGACGGGGTCGCGAGATGGTCCGCCGTCGTCGCCCCGATCTCCGCCGCGAGCTCCGCGCCGCCGCTCGGTGCCAGCTCGTCGGCATGCAGCCGCGGGCGGAGCCCGTACCCTGCCGCGGCCTCGAGGATCCGCCGTGACTGATCGGCGCTGAAGACGCCCTCCTCGCAGAACACGTCGGCTGCCACCGCGCGACCCTGCGCCGCGACGCCGGGGAGCTGCTCGGCGATCAGCTGGGCGACGTACGTCTCGGTGGCGTCCGGGCGACCGCGGAGCTCCGGCGGAACGGCGTGCGCACCGAGCCAGGTCGGCACGACCTCGATCGGCCCCTCGTGACCGAGCGTGTGGGCGACCTCGAGCAGACGCAGCTCGGTGGCCAGATCCAGCCCGTAGCCGGACTTTGCCTCCACCGTCGTGACGCCGTGGCGGAGCATCTCGGCGAGCCACCGACGACCGTGCGCCGCGAGCTCATCCTCGGAAGCGGCGCGGGTCGCGGCGACCGTCGAGAGGATCCCGCCGCCCGCGGCGAGGATCTCGAGATAGGCGGCACCGCGCTGTCGGAGCTCCAGCTCCCCTTCCCGGCTTCCCGCGAACAGGAGATGGGTGTGGGGGTCGACGAGCCCCGGCGTGACCGTCCCGCCACGCGCGTCGAGCAGGACGAACTGGTCGACGGCGTAGCCCTCGGCGGTGAGCGCTCGCTCGAGCTCCGCCCGGCTTCCGACCCCCAGGATCGTGCCCTCCCAGACGGCGACCGCGGGCCCATCGCGGCCGTCCGGATCGGCCTCGCGCCGATCGACCTCTCCCTGCGACGTCCCCATCCGGACCCCGCCCGCAACCGTCACGACCTCCCGTGCCCCGACGACGAGCAGCCCCGGCTCGGCCGGCCGATCGCGCTCCGCGTCGAGCCCACCGGAGATGAGTCGGAGCGTCACGGAATCAGCTCGTCACCTCGCCGCGCCCTGGGCGGCGGCCAGCCGCAACTCGAGCGCCTGGAGCGGGTCGAAGTCACGCAGCTTCAGATACGCGGCGGCGGCGGCGAGCCGCTCCTCGACCGGCCGCTCCTCGACCGGCCGGTCCTCGCCCGCATCGAGGTGGTCGGCGACGTCGAGGAACGCCGCGATCGGCGCGAGGCCGATCAGCTCCGACTCGGCGAGCTCGATGCCGTCGTCGGCAGCCTCCGATCGGACCGCCTGCCAGACGCGCCAGAGCGGCGTGACCCGGAAGTCGAGGACGTTCATGGAGACCTGCGCGCGATGCAGCGTTTCGCCATCGGGCCCGGCAACCTCCACCGCGAATCCGTTCGCCTGCAGCTTCGGGAGGCCGCCGCCGGACTCGCGAACCCGCCGGGCGATCCGCTTCGCCAGCTCGACGTCGTCCGAGTCGAGGTTGATGTTGTAGGCGATCAGGAACGGCCGGGCGCCGACCGCAACCGCGCCCGCTGACGGATGCATCCGGGCCGGACCGACATCCGGCTCGCGACCGTGCTGCGCGATCTCCGCCTTGAGGCCCTCGTACTGACCCCGCCGGACGTCCGCGAGCTTGACGCGATCGGACCGCCGCGCGGCCTGGGCGTAGAGGTAGACGGGAAGGTCGAAGCGGTCGGCGATCCGGGCCGCGAACGCGCGGGCGAGCTCGACCGCCTCGTCCATCGTGGTGTCGGCGAGCGGCACGAACGGGATCACGTCGACCGCTCCGATGCGCGGGTGCTCCCCGGAGTGTTCGTCCATGTCGATGTCGCGGACGGCGCCGGCGACGAGCGCCTCGAGCGCCTCGGACACCGCCGCGGCCGGGCCGGCCAGCGTGAACACGGAACGGTTGTGGCTGGCATCGCTCGTCCGATCGAGCAGGTGCACGCTGGGCACGGCTTCGATCGCGGCGGCGAGGCGGTCGACGACCTCGAGCCGACGGCCCTCCGACACGTTGGGAACGGATTCGACGAGACGGTCGCCGAGCTCCTCGAGCACGCTGGACATCGACGTCATCGTGCCACGTTCGACTCGGCGCGACGGGGGTGCGCCGCGGGCGCAATGACGGCGTGCGGGGCTGCCGATTCCCGTGCGCCCCGCGCCGGTCGTCGCCGTTGACTAACTCCTGTTAGACGATAAACTAACGCCGCCCCTCGTCGAACTCGGGCGCAGCGCCGCTCCCACCGATCCCCTGACACACTCGAGGAGAGTCGCTTGGCCTCGTCGCCCGGCTCGCGAGCCAGCCTCTTCCGGCACGGAAACTATCTCCGGCTGTGGACCGCGGCGTCGGTCTCGCTGTTCGGGACCCAGGTCAGCCAGATTGCGATCCCGTTCATCGCCGCCGTCGTCCTGAACGCACCGGCGGGCGAGGTCGGTCTCCTCACGACGATCGAATTCCTGCCGTTCCTCCTGTTCACGCTTCCGGCCGGCGTCTGGGTCGATCGGTTCCCGAAGAAGCGAATCCTCGTGATCGGCGACCTCGGGCGAGCGGTGATGCTCGCATCGATCCCGATCGCCTACGCCTTCGGCGCCCTCACGATCTGGCAGCTGTATGTCGTGGGCTTCGTGAACGGGCTGATGACGGTCTTCTTCGACGTTGCCGACCAGTCCTACCTGCCGACGATTCTGGAGCGCGACGAACTCGTCGAGGGCAACTCGAAGCTGCAGCTGAGCCAATCGGCGGCGCAGATCCTCGGTCAGCCGGTCGGTGGCGGGTTCGTCGCGCTGCTCTCCGCGCCGGTCGCGGTGCTGATCGACGCGGTGAGCTACCTCGCCTCGGCCGGGTTGATCGTCTCGATCCGGGAGCGGGTCCGGGCGGGGACGCGGTCCGCCGCTGCCGCGGCGGACGATCCGCCGGGCGGGGACGCGGTCGCGGCGGCGGCCGGGGACCCGGCCTCCTCACCCCAGGACGCGGGAACGCTCGTCGCCGAACGCACGGTCGCGGCGGACGAGGCCGGCGCCACCTCGCTGCCGACCGAGGTCGCCGGCATGCGGCAGCAGATCCAGGAAGGCCTCCGCTACATCCTTCGCCACGAGTACCTGGGCAACATCGCCGCCACGACCGCGACCTCGAACCTGTTCACGAACATCGGGTTCGCGATCTTCCCGGTGTACGCCTACAAGATCCTGCTGCTGACGCCCGCCGCGGTCGGCACGATGGGTGGGCTCGGCGGCGCCGGCGTCCTCGTCGGTGCGCTCGTGACCAGCCGGATCCAGAAGCGGCTCGGCGTCGGTCGGACGATCGTCCTGGCGTCCCTGACGTTCGGACCGATCGGGCTCCTCGTGCCGATCGCGAACCCGGACACCGCCTTCTGGCTGCTCTCGGTGTCGTTCTTTCTCGGCAGCGTGAACAACGTCGTCTACAACGTCTCCCAGGTCAGCCTGAGGCAGGCGATCACGCCCGAGCACTTCCTCGGCCGAATGAACGCGACGATGCGGTTCCTCGTCTGGGGGACCATCCCGATCGGATCGCTGATCGGCGCCGGCCTGTCGGAGGTCGTCGGGGTCACGACCACCGTCTGGATCTCGGCGATCCTCGGGATGTTCACGTTCCTGCCGGTGCTGCTCTCGTCGGTGGGGAGAGTCCGGACAATCCCGACGGACGACCCCACCGCAGAGGGCTCCACGGCCGCCTGACGCCCGGCCCGTTCGCCGCCGATCGCCTCCGCATCAGCGGTCGAGCATCGGGACCCGAACGCCGCGCTCGCGGGCGACCTCGATCGCCCGGTCGTAGCCCGCGTCCACGTGGCGGACGACGCCCATCCCCGGATCGGTCGTGAGGACGCGGTCCAGCTTCTGCGCCGCCAGCTCGGTGCCATCGGCGACCACGACCATCCCCGCGTGCTGGCTGAAGCCGATCCCGACGCCGCCGCCGTGATGGATCGAGACCCAGGTCGCCCCGGCCGCGGTGTTGACGAGGGCGTTGAGGAGCGGCCAGTCGGCGACCGCGTCGGAGCCATCGGCCATCGACTCCGTCTCGCGGTTCGGCGACGCGACGGACCCGGCGTCGAGGTGGTCCCGGCCGATCACGATCGGAGCGCTCACGGCGCCGGTACGGACCAGCTCGTTGAACGCCAGCCCGGCCTTCGCCCGCTCGCCGTAGCCGAGCCAGCAGATCCGGGCCGGCAGGCCCTGGAACGGCACCTTCGCCTTCGCCATCGTCAGCCAGCGCCGCAGACCGGCGTCCTCGGGGAACAGCTCCAGGATCGCCTCGTCCGTCCGAGCGATGTCCGCCGGGTCGCCGCTGAGCGCCGCCCACCGGAACGGGCCGCGGCCCTCGCAGAACAGCGGGCGAACGAACGCGGGCACGAAGCCGGGATAGTCGAAGGCGTTCTCCACGCCCGCCTCGCGCGCCTGGGCCCGGAGGTTGTTGCCGTAGTCGAACACGACCGAGCCTGCTGCCTTGAACGCGAGCATCGCGCGGACGTGGTCGGCCATCGCGGCCATCGAGCGGCGGACGTACTCGTCCGGCTGGGTCCTCCGCAGGATCTCGGCATCGGCGAGGGAGATCTCGGCGGGCACGTACCCGACAAGCGCGTCGTGGGCGGAGGTCTGATCCGTGACGACATCGAACCGCTCGCCGGCCCGGGCCCACGCCGGTTCGATCTCCGCGGCGTTCCCGACGAGGGCGATGGACTCGGCGCGGCCGGCCGCGGCCGCGTCACGCGCCCAACCGAGCGCCTCGGCGGGGTCGACGCTCAGCCGGTCGACGTAGCCGATGTCCAGGCGCCGTCGGGCGCGCGATTCGTCGACCTCGATCGCGAGGCAGACCCCGTCGTTCATCGTCACTGCGAGCGGCTGCGCGCCGCCCATGCCGCCGAGCCCCGCCGTGAGCACGACTCGACCGGCCAGGGTGCCGCCGAAGTGCTGGCGAGCCAGCTCGGCAAATGTCTCGTAGGTGCCCTGGAGGATCCCCTGGGTCCCGATGTAGATCCAGGAGCCCGCCGTCATCTGGCCGTACATCATCAGGCCGCGGCGCTCGAGGTCCCGGAAGACGTCCCACGTCGCCCACCTCCCGACCAGATTCGAGTTCGCGATCAGGACGCGCGGCGCCCACTCGTGCGTCCGGAACACGGCAACCGGCTTGCCGGACTGGATCAGGAGCGTCTCGTCATCGGCGAGCGCGCGCAGCTCGCGGACGATCGCGTCGAATGCCTCCCAGCTCCGGGCCGCGCGCCCGGTGCCGCCGTAGACGACGAGCGCGTCGGGGTTCTCGGCCACCTCCGGGTCGAGGTTGTTCATCAACATCCGCAGCGCGGCTTCCTGCTGCCAGCCGCGGCAGGTCAGCTCCGTGCCGTGCGGGGCGCGGACGAGGCGGGGACCGCTAACAGCTCGATCGGAGGAGAAGGTCGTCATGTCCGGATCGTAGCGAGCGCCGGTCGGCGGCGATTCGTTGCCCGGCGCGGAATCGGCACGAGCGTCACGCCGGCAGGTTGTCGATCAGCCGCTGGCCGAGCCGCCCCGGGCCGATCGAGGTCATCGACAGGACGATCCCGCCGCCGCCGATCCGGACGTGGTAGGTGAACACGCCCTGCGCGCACGAGCCGATGAACACGGTCCGATTGCCGGCCTGCGACTCGGCATGGCGGACGACGCCGCCCGCCCGTTCGCACGCCGCCTGGTCGTAGGAGTCGCGCCACGACCGGAACCATTCGTCGCCCCGCGACGGGTCCCGGAGGCGGACGACGTTGACGATCACGAACTCGTTTGGCGTCGCCTGACCGGCCGGCGTCGCCAGTCCCGTGGCGACCGCCGCCGCGTCACCGGCGAGTCCCGGATCCGCCGCGACGGTCGCCGTCGTGTCCGGATCGAACGTGAGCGTCAGTCCCGCGGCCGCGGCCGGGATGAGGTCGAGCAGGGACGGGTCTGTGGCAGTGCCCGAGGACGACGGGACGCCGGACGCCGCGCCCGGGCTGGCGGTGGGCGACGTGTGCGGCGACGCGGTCGCGGGCGCGGATCCGGTCGCGGTGGGAGGTTCGGTCAGCGGCGACGGAATCGCGCCACCGGAGGGAACCGGCGACGACGGGGCCGGCGAGCCGCACGCCGCGAGGAGGAGCGCGACGGCGGCCGTGCCCGCGGCGATCCGCCAGAGGCGCCGCAACCCGCATCGGCGGCGCGACGACCGGCGCCCGCGGAGCAGCGCCCCCGCCCTCAGCCCAGCTCCTTCCGGACCACGGGAAAGCGCTCGTCATCGACGGCCACCGCGAAGCCGACCGTGAGCCAGAACTCCGGCGTCGCCGCGCTCGTGGAGTCCGGTCGGACGTCGCGCTCCGGATACGCCTCGACCGCCGCGAAGCCGCGGGCGGCGAGGTCGTCGCAAACCGCAGCGACCAGCGCTCGCGCGTGTCCCTCGTGCCGAGCTTCCGCCGTCGACGCGATGCAGGTGATCACCGCTGGAAGTGGCGCCTCGGGGAGCTGTGGGTAGAGATCGCGAAGCCGTTGCGCGCGCGGATACGCGGACAGCGGCCCGAACTGGGTGTAGGCGACCGCTTGCTCGTCGACGAGCAGCACCTTCGCGTAGCTGCCGAAGACCGCGAGGCCACGGGCGAGGAGCGCGAGCTTCCGCGGCCCGGACGGATCGACCGCCAGCTTCGCTCGTGGCGCTGGCGCGAACGGGTTCGCGGCGGGCTCCTCGTCCTCGTCGCCGAACGGGTTGAAGGCCGGCCGCGACGATCGATCCGTGGGGGCGAAGGGGTTGAACGCCGGTTCCCTCGACGGCGGGGCGAACGGGTTGTCGGCCGCGCCGGAGCGAACCGCCGCCGGAGCCGGCGCGGACGCCTCCAGCCACGAGAGCCGCGCCGCCTTCGAGCCTCGGTCCGCATCCTCCCAGTAGTCGCAGCTCCGGTGGTCGAAGCCGGGGTCGGCGCAGGGCAGGATCAGGCGGAACGACGGCTCGTCGGTCACATCGACAATTCGAACGACCGTCACGGCCGAAGCTCGGCCGGATGGTCCTCGCCAAGGCCCTGGACGAGGTCGACGAGGGCGCCGGAATGAACGAGCCGGGTCGCGGCCGCCAGGTCCGGACCGGGCTCGCGGTCGCCGGCGAGGGGCGCGACGACGCTCCGCAGTCGGGCGTGCGCGTCGGCGACACCGGCTCCGGGCTGCGGGGGTCGAACGACCCCTGGATCGGCGACCGGGGCGTCGCGTGCACCGCCGCGCTCGCCGGCCCCGGCGACCGCCGCGGCAGCCTCATCGGCAGCGTCGGCGAGGAGCCGGCGGCGCTGGTCGAGCGCCTCGCCGGCGACGAGGAGCTCGATCGCCACGATCCGCTCGACATGCTCGAGAACGCGACGAGCGTGCCGTCCGGCGATCGGCCCCATCGAGACGTGGTCCTCCTGGTTGGCGCTCGTCGGGATCGAATCCACGGACGCAGGGTGGGCGAGGACCTTGTTCTCGGACGCAAGGCTGGCGGCCGTGTACTGGACGATCATCAGCCCGCTGTTCAGGCCGCTGTCCGCCGCGAGGAACGCGGACAGCCCGCCGTTCAGCCGCGGATCGACGAGGAGCGCCGTCCGGCGCTCACTGATCGAGCCGAGCTCGGCCAGGGCGATCTTGGCGAAGTCGAGGGCGAGGGCAATCGGCTCGCCGTGGAAGTTGCCGCCGCTGATCACCCGGCCACCGCCCGTCGCGAGCGCATCCTCGGCAGCCACACCGCCCTCGGGAAAGACGAGCGGGTTGTCGGTCGCGCTGTTCATCTCGATGTCGAGGACGCGGCGGAGGTAGTCCAGGGCATCGCGGACGGCGCCGTGGACCTGCGGGATGCACCGAAGCGAGTACGGATCCTGGACCTTGTGAGCGGTCGATCGGTGGGCCGACTGGAAGCCCGAGTCGCGCAGCAGGTGCCGCATCTCGCCGGCGACCGCGATCTGGCCCGGATGCGGCCGGGCGAGCTGATACGCAGCGGCGAATGCGACGTCCGTGCCGAGGAGCGCCTCCACGGACACCGCTGCGGCGACGCTCGCCGAGCGGACGAGCCGATCCGCGTCCGCGAGCAGGAGCGCACCGAGCGCCGTCATCAGCTGCGTGCCGTTCAGAAGGGCAAGGCCCTCCTTGGCACCGAGCGTCAGCGGCTCGAGGCCGACCTCGCGGAGCGCGACGAGCGCGGGGACGACGTTGCCGTTCAGCTCCACCTGACCGCGGCCGATCAGCGGCAGCGCGAGATGGGCGAGCGGCGCGAGGTCCCCGGATGCGCCGACGGAGCCCTGGGACGGCACGACCGGGTGGATCCCTTGCTCGAGGAACGCGAGGAGCCGATCGACGAGGAGCGGGCGACAGCCGCTGTGCCCGAGGGCCAGCGTGTTCGCGCGGAGGAGAAGCATCGCCCGCACGATGTCGCGCGGCAGCGGCTCGCCGACGCCCGCCGCGTGGCTCATCAGGAGGTTCTCCTGGAGGCGGGACGCATCCGCGGGGTCGATGAACCGCGTGGCGAGGGCCCCGAACCCGGTCGTCACGCCGTAGACGACCTCGCCACGGGCGACGAGCGCGTCGATGAGGTCGCGGGACTCCTGCATCCGTGCCCGCGCGTCGTCGTCCAGGACGGCACGACCCCCGCCGCGGGCGACGAGCTCGACGTCGGCGACGGTGAGATCCGCCCCGGTCAGGCGGATCGGCGACCGCCCCTCGGCGCGCGGCGCGGCCCCGCCGGCGTCGGCGCCACTGGCCGCGCCTGCATCCTGCCCGTCACCCCTCGTCTCGGTCACGATGGGCAGGATAGTCGGCTATCCTCCGCCCGGGTTCCGCCCCGAGTCGACGGCGGCCGTCCACGCCGACCCTGACTCCGCGACGACGAGGCCGCCGTGCTCGCCTTCATCGACCAGATCGTCATCCCGTTCCTGAACTCGCTGTACGGCGCGGTCGGGTACCTGGGCGTGATGCTGGCCATGGGCATCGAGTCGGCGATGATCCCGCTGCCGTCGGAGCTGATCCTCCCGTATGCCGGGTTTCTCGTCTCCGACCCGAGTCAGCTCGAGCCGCTCACGAAGGGGCCGTGGGGGTTCTGGCTCGTCGTGATCGCGGCGACGATCGGGAACACGCTCGGCTCGCTGATCGCGTACGCGATCGGCGCGTGGGGCGGCCGCCCGTTCCTGGAACGCTGGGGTCGATATCTCCTGATCCGCCAGCACGAGATCGAGCTCGCCGAGCACTTCTTCGACCGGTACGGCGCGGCGACGGCGTTCTTCAGCCGGCTCCTGCCGATCGTCCGGACGTTCATCTCGTTCCCGGCCGGCGTCGCCCGGATGCCGCTCGGCCGGTTCATCGCCTACTCGACCGCCGGCGCGTTCCTCTGGTCCATCCTGCTCGTCTACGCGGGCACCGTTCTCGGCTCACGGTGGGCGGACATCCGGCACGCGCTCCAGCCGTTCGACCTGCTGATCGCGGTGCTCGTCGTCGCTGCGGTCGCGCTGTTCATCTGGTGGCGGCTCGGGATGCCGGGCCGACGGCGCCGGGCCAGCTGACCGCCCGCCGCGGACCGCCCGGTCAGGCGGGGCTCGTTCGGTCCCGCTCGTCCGGAGCACGGCCGGACGTGAACGCCCGGTACAGCAGCAGGTCGTAGACGATCTTCAGCCCACCGGCGAGGAAGAACGGCACCGAAGCCAGGCCCGCGGACGCGACCAACGGGGTCGAGAGCGCCGGTGACAGCGCCGCGCCCGTCGTCCGGGCGATGCCCGTCACCCCGGCCGCCGCCGAACGCTCGTCGGGGTCGACGACGGCCATCACGTACGACTGGCGCGTCGGCACGTCCATCTGGCTGAGGCTGAACCGGAGCAGCAGCACCGCGATCGCGAGCCCGACGTTCGGCATGAGCGGGACGAGGATCAGCAGGATGTTCGACGGCAGATGGGTGAAGACCATCGTGTTGATCAGGCCGATCCGGGAGGCGATCCGGGACGCCGACAGCGACGACACCGCTGCCAGGAGGTTCGCCGCGAAGAAGATCCCGCCGAGGACCGCCGGGTCGACGCCGAATCGGAGGTGGAACCAGTACGCCATCAGGCTCTGGGGGATGAAGCCGCCGCCGAACGCGTCGAGCGAGAAGAGGACCGACAGCCGGGCGACGATCCCCTTCGACCGGCCGAGCCCGAGCCGGCGGGCGATCCCGTCGTTCGGCGCCACGGTCGCCGTCGGCAGCTCGACCGCGCTCCCCACGCGCCAGAAGACGATTGCCATGAGGATGCCGACGGCCGCATACGCGACGACGACCGCGCGGTAGGCGTCCGCGGCCGTCGCGCCGCCCGCAATCAGCAGCTGGCCCACGATCCCCGCGGCGAGCGCGCCGACGGCCGTCGCGACATAGCCGGCGAGGTTGTACCAGGCAAAGACGGGCGTTCGGCGCCGGTCCGGGGTGGCCTGGCTGAGTGCGGCCTGCTCCACCGCGAGGAACGGCCCGACCTCGTTGCCCGTGGGGCTGATCACCCCGATCGTCGCGGCGAGGATCAACAACGGGACTGAGTTCGTGAGGGCGAAGACGATGCCGGCCACGGCCATGAGCAGCGATCCAGCGATGAGCACACGACGGCGGCCAAGCCGATCCGCGTGGGTCGTGAGCCAGAGGGAGATCACGGTGTCGCCGAGCAGGGTGAGCGTCAGCAGCAGCCCGATCGATGGCGCGTCCAGCCCGACAGCGGCGAGGTACAGGACGAGGACGACCGCCAGGAACCCGTAGCCGAACATCCGGAGGACACGGGTGAGGAACAGGAGGCGCCCGTCGCGGTCGAGGCCGCGCAGGCTGGCGACGAGCCCGGCGTCGATCGCGGGGTCGGTCGGGGCGGCGGTCACTCGCGGAGTCTACGAGTCCCGCACGTGCGAAAATCCCGCCGACGACTCGCCCGAGGATTGCGCCCACGATGACCGGTCCTACCGAAACGCACCGCGAGCCCACGCCCGACGACGTTGTTCGGGCGGACGTAGGCGGCCCCGCCGCGCAGCACCCCGGGGACATCCCGGGTGAAGCACACGGAATCGGCGACCACGGCGACGACCATGGACACGGCGACCACGGTCACGCCGAGGAGACGCTCGGCCCCGTGAACTGGCCCGCTTGGGCAGCCCTCGTCGTCGGGATCGCGGCCGGCCTGCTCGTCGCCGGCGGCCTCGTGATGACGGTCGCGATCAGCGGGAGCGCGGTCGCCGGCTGATCCCGTTGACGTCCAGGACATGAATCGGCCGGATCGGACCGATTGGTCCGATCCGGCCGCGGGACGTGGTCCCGTTCGGAGTGGTCGACGTTCGCTCAGTTCGCCGGCGGGAGCAGGACGCCGTCGATGATGTACACCGTGGCGTTCGCCGTCTGGACGTTGCCGCAGACGATCTTCGCCGTTCCGTTGACCGTGAAGCTGTCGCCGCTGCCCTCGACCGACAGGGTCTTGCCCTGAAGGGTCATGTGGGTTCCGGCGAGCTGGTCCGGCGTCAGCCGGCCGGCAACGACGTGATACGTGAGGACGGTTGTCAGGAGCCCGGACGGATCGGCCATGGCCTTGTCCAGGGTGGCCTTGTCGAGCTTCCCGAAGGCATCGTTCGTCGGCGCGAAGACCGTGATGTCCTTGCTCGTGTTGAGCGTGTCGCCCAGCTTCGCCGCGGTGACGGCGGTCACGAGCGTCGAGAGAACGGGGTTGTTCGAGGCGGCGGTCGCGACCGGGTCCTGGGCCATGCCCGAGAAGCTGCCGGCGCCACTGCTCGGAACGGCAGAGCACGCGGGCCCGAACGGCTGCCCGGCTGCCATCGCCGACGGCTCCGTCATCGCCGACGGCTCGGTCATCGCCGACGGCTCGGTCATTGCGGATGGGGCGGACGTCGGCGCGCTCGTCGCGGCGCCATTGCCGCTGCAGGCGGCGAACACCATCCCTGCGAGTGCCAGACCGGTCATGGCCCTGGCCATTCCTTGAACCTTCATGTGCGCGTTCTCCTTGTCTGACCGCACGTTGGTCGTGGGTCGCTTGTCGCCGTTCGAAGGCCGCACGATTCCGCGGCCAAGGGGTGGGGGTGTGGGTCAGGCCACCGGGACGAGGATCGAATGCCAACCGGTGGCGCCGTCAGGAAAGGGTTCGGCGCGGTCGCCCGTTTGGATCATTCCGGTCCCGTCGGTGGCCCGTGCCTCGATGAGATGCCGGCCCGGCGTGGCCGTCCAGGCGAACGTCCACTGCCGCCAGGTATCGACCGTGTCGACCTTCGACAGAGTCGCCTCATGCCAGTCGCCCTCGTCGATTCGCACCTCGACGCGCTCGACTCCGCGGTGCTGCGCCCACGCGACGCCACCCACCATCACGGCGCCGGCGGCGGCGGGCGTCAGCGGTCGCGGCGTGTCGATCCGTGCCATCGTCTTGATCGGTCCGCGCGGCGCCCAGCCGCGTTGCACCCAGTACGGGTCGTAGGCCGCAAACGTCGTCAGCTCGATGTCCACGAGCCACTTGGTCGCGGACACGTATCCGTAGAGACCCGGGACCAGCATCCGAACCGGGAAGCCGTGCACGGCGGGCAATGGCTCACCGTTCATGGCCAGCGCCAGCATCGCGTCCCTGCCGTCGAGCGCGACTGCGGTCGGGGTACCGATCGTCATCCCGTCCACCGACCGCGAAACGATCTGGTCGGCGCCAGGCCGGACCCCGGCCATGTCGAGGATCGTCCGGAGCGGCACCCCGATCCAGCGCGCGGTTCCGACGTAGCCCCCGCCCACCTGGTTCGAGACACAGGTGAGGGTGATGTCACGCTCGATCGTCGGGAGCTGCAGCAGGTCGTCGAAGGTCAGGTCGATCTCGCGATCCACCATCCCGTGGACGCGGAGTCGCCACGTCGCCGGGTCGACAACCGGGACGTCCAGCGCGGTGTCGACGCGGTAGAAGTCGGCGTTCGGGGTGTAGAAGGGCGCGATTCCGGGGATCTTCAGCGCGGCGCCCGCGGGCAGGACCGGCGCCGGATCAGTTGCAACGGGAACCGCAATCCTGCCGATGGCGGTCCGCCGGGCGCTGGCGAGGATGGCCCCGAGGCCCCCGGCGACGAGGGTCAGTCCGACCGCGGCGCCGGCCGCGACGAGGAACCGCCTGCGTTCCGGTCGAGGTGCGTCGGCGAGCCCGGGATCGAGCAGGACTCGCCCGACCCGCCCCAGGCGCTCCGGCGCAATGAGGAGCACCAGGACCAGCACGCCGATCGCCGCGCCGAACAGTGAAGGCAGCGCATCAGTCGGGACCGCGACGGGTCGCGCCAGCGCGGCCACGGCGCCGATCGCACCAACGCCAGCAACGGCGCCGACGCCAACGGCCAGACGGCGCGAGGCGACGAGTCCGATCGCCGCGGCGATCACGACCAGGACGAGGCTGATTGCGATGAGCAGGGCCGCCTTGTCGTTCTCGCCGAACGTGTCGATGGCGATCGCCTTCACGGGCTGCGGTGCGAGGTCGACGAGCGTCGATCCGACGGCCAACAGCGGTGACGCCGCTGGCGCCAAGAGGCCGGCGACGAGGTGGCCGACAGCGAGGGATGTCGCAGCGGCGAGGACGCCAGAAATGGCGGATGGCACCGCCCGCATGCTCACCGGTGCGGTGGGCAGGTGGCCGGCAAGGTCGGACGACGAATCGATGGAGGTCATGCCCGGGGATTCGAGTCGGGCAGGGTCGTGGATGACCGGTCGGGAGCAGGCGGCGCCATCGGCCGCGGTGATCAGGCGAGGCTGTTGCCGATCGTCTCCGTTTGCGCGGTAGCCGGAGCCGCCGGCAGGCTGGCAGCCGCCGAACCGGGGGCGACCGCTCTAGAACAGACCGACGACGTTCCCGTCCGCGTCGATATCGATGTTCTCGCCGCCGGGCCGAGACGGCAGCCCGGGCATCGTCCGCATCTCGCCGACCAGCGGCGTGATGAAGCCGGCGCCAGCCGACAGACGGATGTCCCGGATCGGCACGGTGAAGCCGCTCGGACGTCCCTTCAGGCTCGCGTCGTGGCTGAGCGAGTACTGGGTCTTCGCCATGCAGACCGGGAGCCGGCCCATCCCGAGATCCTCGTAGAGCTTCAACGCCTTCTTCGCCGCGGGCGCGAGCTCGATCCCGTCCGCACCGTAGATGCGCTGGGCGATCGTCAGGATCTTCTCGCCGAGCGGCGCGTCGTCCGGATAGAGCAGCCGGAAGTCGGCCTCGCGGCTCGACGCCGCGTCCCACACCGCTGACGCGAGGTCCGCCGCGCCATCTCCGCCGTCGACGAAATGCGTCGCGACAACGGCAGCCCGCGCCCCGGCCGCGAGTGCGACCTCGCGGATCGCCTCGACCTCCGCCGGCGTGTCCGTCGGGAACGAGTTGATTGCGACCACCGCCGGAACGCCGAACATCCGGACGTTCTCGATCTGCTTCGCGAGGTTCGCCGCGCCGGTCCGGACCGCCTCGACGTTCTCCTCGAGCAGAGCGGGATCCAGCGGCTTGCCGGCAACGATCTTCCCGACGCCGCCGTGCATCTTCAGCGCCCGAACCGTTGCCACGACGACGGCCGCGTCCGGCGTCAGACCCGAGGCGCGGCACTTGATGTCGAAGAACTTCTCGGCGCCCATGTCCGCCCCGAAGCCCGCCTCCGTGCAGACGATCTCGTTCGTTGCGAGCGCCAGCCGATCCGCGATGATCGAGTTGTTGCCGTGGGCGATGTTCGCGAACGGGCCACAGTGGACGAAGGCCGGCCCGCCCTCGAGCGTCTGGAGCAGGTTCGGCTTGATCGCATCGGTGAGCAGCGCGGTCATGGCGCCGGCGACCTTGAGATCCTCCGCCGTCACCGCGGAGCCGTCCTTGCGGGTGGCGAAGACCATCCGGCCGAGACGTGCCCGGAGGTCCTGGAGGTCACGGGCCAGGGCGAGGACCGCCATCACCTCGGACGCGACCGTGATCACGAACTCGGTCTCGCGTGGGTAGCCGTTCTCCTTGCCACCGAGGCCGACGATCACGCGTCGGACGGCCCGGTCGCTGATGTCCATCACCCGCGGCCAGAGGATCGAGAACGGGTCGATCCCGAGCGCGTTGCCGTGATGGAGATGGTTGTCGATGAAGGCGGCCGCGAGATTGTGGGCCGCGCCGATTGCGTGCACGTCGCCGGTCAGATGGAGGTTGAAGTCGGCCATCGGGATGACCTGGCTGTAGCCGCCGCCGGCCGCACCGCCCTTGATCCCGAACACGGGCCCGAGCGATGGCTGGCGGATGCAGACCGCGGCGCGACGACCGATCCGGTTCAGCCCCTGCGCGAGCCCGACGGTCGTCGTCGACTTGCCCTCGCCGAGCGGTGTGGGGCTGATCGCCGTGACGACGACGTACTTGCCCCGCGGGTTCTCGGCCTCGACCCGCTCGATCCCGGCGAGGGTGACCTTCGCCTTCGTGTGCCCGTACGGCTCGATCTCCTCGTCGCGGAGCCCGAGGTCGTGGGCGACGTCGATGATCGGGCGCGGGGTGACGGATCGCGCGATGTCCAGGTCCGACGGGAAGCTCATCAAGCGCCTCGGGTGGGGACGGCCGCGAGCGGCGGAACGTCCGTGGTGGAGTCGCCGCCATCGGCGGCTGTCGACGGTTCGCGTGTGGTGGATGGGCGGGCTGCGCCGACGGAGCCGGCGGCGGAGCGGTTTCCCGGCGACTCCTGGGCAACGGCCGCCCGCACGAGGTGGGCGAGCAGGAGTGCATTCGTCAGCGGGCCCACCCCGCCCGGCACCGGGGTGATCGCCGAGGCCACCGAACGGGCCGATTCGAAATCGACGTCGCCGACGAGCGATCCGTCGACCACGTTGATCCCGACGTCGACGATCACGACGCCCGGGGTCAGCATGTCGCCGCGAATCAGGCCGGGATGACCGGCGGCCACGACGAGGATCTCCGCGTCCCGGACCTCCCGCGCAAGGTCGACCGTTCGGGAATGGCAGACGGTGACGGTGGCGTTCTCGGAGACGAGGAGGAACGCGGCCGGCATGCCGACGACCGCCGAACGGCCGACGACGACCGCCCGTCGCCCCTCGATCGGGATCGCCGATCGCCGAAGGATCTCGACCGCGGCATGAGCCGTCGCCGGCAGGAACCCGTCGTAGCCGAGCCGCAGCAGACCGGCGTTCAGCGGGTGGATCCCGTCGATGTCCTTCACGGGATCGATCGCGTCGACGACGGCCCGGAGGCGGATCGTCGGCGGGAGCGGCATCTGCACGATGATCCCGTTCACCCGGGGGTCGTCGTTGAGTCCCCGGATCGCGTCGATCACCCTCGCCTCAGACGCCTCTCCGTCGACCTCGACGAGCCGGCCCGCGATGCCGACCTTCTCGCAGCTCCGCAGGATCTGATGCAGGTAGACCATCGACGGCGCGTCTCGACCGCAGATGACCACCGCGAGGCCGGGCTCGTGGCCGCGTCGCGCGCGGTACGCGGCGACGTCCTCGCCGACGGCCTGGCGGATCTCGGCCGCGATCGGACCGCCCTCGAGGAGGCGCGCCTCGGACACGCGGATCAGCTCCTCACGCGGAGAGCGGTTCGCGCGGCTCGCCGCTCCGGACGGCGCTGTGCGTTGCCGACGCCTGCTCCTCGACACTTGCGAGCAGCGCCATCACCCGTGCGGTCGTCTCGCCGACGTAGGACTCGTCGCCGACGGCCGGGAGATTGATCAGCACATTCGCCGCGGCTCCACGAGCAGCGGCCTCGGCCAGCAGCGCGGCGACATCCAGGTCGCTCGCGGCGTTGACGTTGCTGCGGCCGGCGAGTGACTCGGCCGCGGACACGAGCTCGAGGCACGCCTCGACGGTCGCGAGCGGCACCTCCGACGCGCGGCGCGCCGCCTCACTCAGCGCTCCGCGACGAGTCTCGCGGTCCGCGTCCGACTCCTTGGGGAGCTTCATCGCCCGCGCGAACGCGTCGTAGGCGCTCGCATCATCGTCGGCGAGCTGCAGGAAGCGATCCGCCAACCGCCGACCCGTCTCGACCGAGGCCGCGTGAAGCCTGGCGTGGTCCGCGTACTTCGGCCGTCCCTCGGAGAGCGAGCCGACCATTGCCACGAGCGCCGCGCCAAGGGACGCGGCGACTGCGGAAGCGCTGCCTCCGCCGGGAACGGGCGCAGAGGACGCGAGCTGGTCGACGAACGCCCGCAGCGTCAGGTCCTGGAACGAGGTGACGGTCGCTCGATCGGGCATGACGCCGATTGTAGGTTGCGAACCGGTTGCCGACGGCCGCCAACAGCGCAGGACCGGCACGGGGCGAGCGCGGTACCGGCGCACCCGCCCCGCCTCCGGCGTGCGGCTCCCCCACGAGCCGCCGGGGGTCGCGCCGTAAGGCCCGGCGCGTTCGCCCCGTTTGTCCGTCAGGCGGCCGCGCGACGCTCCGCATCCAGCGCCGTGATCGTCCACCGCCGCGACCGGTGCTGGTACGTCAGGGCGAGCTTCGCCCGAGGCGTCTCGACCTCGAACAGCGTCCGCGGTCCGGTGATGACGGGGAACGCGGCGGCCTCCTCGCGAACCGCGGAAAGCCGCGTCACCGCGAGGCGCTCCTCGCCCCACGTGATCTCGCGCGGGCTGCCATCGAACCATCCGGTCCGGACGTGGACCTCGACGGGGTCGACTCGGATCATTGCCATTCCTGGGCTCCTTCGGGCGGTCCGGGATGTCCCGGATGAAATCTCCGTCCGTCGTCCGGGGCACTCGGTCCGACTGGAACGTCTGTTCGCTTCTGACGCCACTCTGCATCGAACACCTGTTCGATGTCAAGCGTCGTCGGACAGATCCTCGACCGCCTCGTTGTCACCTAGGCTGTCACGGCCTTCACCGCCGTCCGAGCCCTCCGCGCGTTCCCCGAGCCGCTCGGCCGCCGCCGCACCGGACCCGCCACTCCCCCCGGCCCGCGCCTCGGCCGGACTCATCGGATCGCGCTCGAACGGCGCGGGAAGGCGGGCGCCGACCAGCCGTGCGCGCGTGATCGCGCGCTCGCCGTATCGGTGCCGCACAGCGTCCGCGGCCTCGACGACCCGGCGTCGGCGGCGATCGTCGGTTTCGAAGAGCGACAGCTGCTCGCGCTCGCCGAGCCCGCTCGCGGTCACCCCGAGGAGTCGAATCCGGACGCCGCGCGTCTCCGCTCGGGCAAGGTCCATCGCCGTCCGGAAGATCGGCTCGGTGAGATCCGTCGGCTCGGGCAGCGTCCGCTGGCGGGTGATCGTCCGGAACGCGGTGTCGCGGATCTTCACGGTGATCGTCGTGGCCCGGACGCCGCTGTCGCGCAGCCGCCCGGCGACACCCTCGCTCATGCCCAGGAGCGTCCGCTCGATCACCTCGGGGTCCGACGTGTCGACATCGAACGTGTGCTCGTGACCGACCGACTTCGCGGCATCACGATCGCCGACCGGGTCGGCGTCCATGCCCCGCGCCCGTTCGCCCAGCGACGCGCCGTGCTTGCCGAAGCGTCGAACCAGCAGGTCCGACGGGAGCGCGGCGAGGTCGCCGATCGTCCGCACGCCGTACTCACGCAGCACCGCGGCGGACTTCGCGCCGACCCCCCACAGGCGCGAGATCTCGAGCGGCGCAAGGAACTCCGCCTCGGTTCCGGGCGGGACGACGACGAGCCCGTCCGGCTTCTGGAGGTCGGAGGCGATCTTCGCGACGAGCTTGGTTCGCGCCACGCCAACGGAGATCGTGAGGCCGACGGCGGCGCGGATCTCGTCCTTGATCCGGCGGCCGATCGCCTCCCCCGTCCCGAAGAGCCGGCTCGAGCCGGTGACGTCCAGGAACGCCTCGTCGATCGAGATCGGTTCGACGAGCGGGGTGAAGGTCCGGAGCACGGCCATGACGTCACGACTGACGGCCAGGTACTTCGTGCCGTCGACCGGGAGGAAGATCCCGTGGGGGCAGAGGCGGCCGGCCGTCCGCAGCGGCATCGCCGAATGGACACCGAACGCCCGCGCCTCGTAGCTCGCGGTGCTGACGACGCCGCGGTCGTTCGGTCCGCCACCGCCGACGATCACCGGCTTCCCGCGAAGCTCCGGCCGGTCGCGCTGCTCGACCGCCGCGAAGAACGCATCCAGGTCGACGTGGAGGATCGTCCGGTCCGGCATCGACGCGATTCTGGCGCCCGTGTCGAGCCCCCCTCGCAACGCGGCCGGGTCAGGCGGCCGGCGACGCTCGGAGGTCGTCCAGCCGAAGCGGCCGCCCGCGGCGGCAGCGGCCGCTCGGCGGTACGTCAGCCCTTCGGCTCGACGACGACGGTGACCTCCGGGGCGAGCCCGGCGAAGACCTTGATGGCGACCTTGTACGTGCCGAGCGACTTCAGCGGCTCGTCCAGGTCGATCTTGTGGCGATCGATCTCGATCCCGCGGCGGGCCAGCGCGTCGGCGATGTCCTTCGAGGTGATCGAGCCGTACAGCTTGCCGCCCTCGCCCACCTTCACGCCCATCGTCAGGGTCGTCGAACCGATCCGCGTGGCCGCGATCTCGGCGTCGGCGCGCTCGCGGATCCGCTTGTCCTCGCGACTCGCGATGTCGTGCTGCCAGGCGCGATACGCCCCGCCGGCGGCCGGCACGGCGACGCCCTGCGGAATCAGGAAATTGGTGGCGTAGCCGTCGGCCACCTGCTTCATCTCGCCGCTCTTGCCGAGCTTGGCGACGTCCCTGGTCAGGATGACCTTCACCCGATTGGTTCCTCCCTGTTGATCCAGTGCCGGACCCGCGGTCCGAGCCCCGTCTGCTGGAATGCGGCGCCCGCCTGGCCGAGGAGCTCGGGGACGCGCCGGATGGTCTTGCGAACCGGACCGGGCGTCAACCGCCGGATCCGGGCGATGTCCTGATCGAAGGCCGTTCGATCGATCTCGAGATCGGCCAGCTTCTCCGCAAGGAGATCCTCCGGGACGCCGTCGAGGAACAGGTCCACGGCGAGGACGACGACGACGAGATCGTCGAGGCCGCCGAGCAGCGGCACGTCGTCCGGAACGAGATCGCGACCGACGAGGAGGTAGCCGACCGCTCCCGCCAGCAGCGCCTTGCGCTGGACGGGTGTCCGCTCGTCGAGGAGCAGGGCGAGCATCAGGCGCGCGTACTGCGGTGCCCGGCTGGCCAGGGGCACGAAGGCCATGAGGCCCATCGCCCGACCGAGCGCGCCCGAGGTCCGGCTCTTCTGCTGACGACCGTTCGCGGCTCGCGCCATCGGCTCCCTTTCGTCGGGACGCTTCGCGTGCGCGGGTCCCGGGGCGGGAGAGTCTATCAGCCGACCGCGATCAGCCGTCGACGCCGTCTTGACATCGAACACCCGTTCGGTATGATGCCGTCAACACATGGAGGCGCCTCGGTGACCAAGCACGATGCTGACCGGAAAGCCCGGATCCTCGATTACATCGCGGCGACGCTGCGAGCGCGGGGATTTCCGCCGTCGGTCCGCGAGATCGCGAAGGCCGTTGGGCTCGCCTCCACATCGGCCGTCCATCACCATCTCCAGATCCTGGAGCGCGACGGCTACCTGGAGCGCGGAGCCGCCCAGTCGCGGGCGATCCGTCTGACGCCCTATGCGGCGATCCGGCTCGGCCTCGCCGCGGAGCTCGTGCCGCAGTCCGTCGCGATGGAGGCACACGTCCTCCCGGTCGTCGGTGAGATCGCGGCCGGCGGGCCGATCGAGGCCTACCAGGACGCGTCGGAGACGGTCGGGATCCCGGACATGCTGGCCCCGTCCGGTGATGCGTACGTCCTGAAGGTCCGCGGCGACTCGATGATCGAGGCCCACATCGCGGACGGCGACTTCGTCCTGATCCGGCCGCAGTCCACCGCTCGGAACGGCGACATCGTCGTGGCCCAGGTGGAGGAGAACGCCGTCACGCTGAAGCGGTTCTTCAAGGAGAAGGACAAGATCCGCCTCCAGCCCGCGAATCCCGCCTATCCGGCGATGTTCTACGACGACGTTCGAATCCAGGGCAAGCTCATCGGGGTCATCCGGCGCCTGGACTGACCGTTCGGGCCTGAACCACGCTCGGCGTTCCCCGTCGGCGCGGAATCGCCCGTCCACACGGTTTCCACATCCCGCCAACGGGACGCCCGGAAACGGTGGACGAAGTTCGGGGACAAATCCCTATCGACCACCCCGGCCCCGGCGTGACACTCGAGGTGACACGTCCTGCCGTCACCGTTCGAGGTGCCCGTGATCGATCGCCTGCCGCCCCAGAGTCTCGAGGCCGAGCAATCGGTGCTCGGCGCGATCCTCATCGACCGTGATGCGGTCGTGGAGGTCGCCGAGTTCCTTCGGCCGGCGGACTTCTATCGGCAGGCGAACGGCAAGATCTTCGAGGCCGTGCTGGACCTGTTCGAGCGGCGCGAGCCGATCGACATCGTCACCGTCGCGGAGGAGCTCGAGCGGAAGGACGAGCTGGAGGGCGTCGGCGGGCGCGCCTATCTCTCCAGCCTCTCGAACTCCACGCCAACCGCCGTCCACGCCGTCCAGTACGCCCGGATCGTCGAGCGGAAGGCGGTCCTCCGGAACCTGATCGGAGCGGCCGGGCGGATCGCCGGGATCGGCTACGAGGATCCCGCAGAGATCCAGGAGGCGATCG
Organism: Chloroflexota bacterium; assembly: GCA_042408445.1. Lineage (GTDB taxonomy): Bacteria > Chloroflexota > Limnocylindria > Limnocylindrales > CSP1-4 > CF-46. The sequence continues at coordinate 116,375 of JBHORC010000039.1, read as the reverse complement.
ATCGCGCGGAGGCGGAGCTGTTCGCGGTCAGCCAGAAGCGGATGGACGTCGGCTTCTCGAAGCTGGACTCGCTCCTGCACCAGGCCTACGACCGGCTCGACTACCTGCACGCCCACCGCGGCGAGATCAGCGGCATCCGCACGGGCTTCACGGACCTGGACGCACTGACGACGGGTCTCCAGAAGAGCGACCTCGTGATCATCGCGGCGCGGCCCAGCGTCGGAAAGACGAGCTTCGCCCTGAACATCGCGGAGCACGCGGCCGTTCGCGACAAGCGCAGCGTCGGCGTCTTCAGCCTCGAGATGAGCAAGGAGCAGCTCGTCCTGCGCCTGCTCTCCAGCGTCGCGAACATCGACAGCCAGCGGCTTCGGACCGGCTTCCTGGAGGAGCTGGATTTCGCCCGGATCGCGCCGGCGATGAACGCCCTCTCGGAGGCGCCGGTCTACATCGATGACACCCCGAACATCAGCACCATGGAGCTCCGGACGAAGGCCCGCCGGCTCCAGGCGGAGGCCGGGCTGGACCTCGTGATCGTGGACTACCTCCAGCTCATGCAGGCCCAGACGACGAGCCGCGACGCGAACCGCGTCCAGGAGGTGTCGGAGATCTCGCGCGGGCTCAAGGCACTTGCCCGGGAGCTGAGCGTCCCGGTCATCGCCCTGTCCCAGCTGAGTCGGCAGCCGGAGATGCGCGAGTCGAAGGAACCGCGGCTGTCGGACCTTCGCGAGTCGGGGGCGATCGAGCAGGACGCGGATCTCGTCTGCTTCCTCTGGCGCGAGAAGGAGCGCGGCTCGGACGACCAGGATCAGGAAGGCGAGATCATCAACCTGAAGCTCGCGAAGCACCGCAACGGCCCCACCGGCGAAGTCCAGCTCTGGTTCAAGAAGCGCCAGACCCGGTTCGTGTCCTATGCGGGCGAGCGCTACGCCGAGGCCGGCTGAGCCGCGGAGCCGAGCGGGCCGAGCGAGCCGTCGAGGCGCCTAGCCCTCGTATTCGAAGCCGATCTTCAGGTCGACGCGGTACTCCACGATCTCGCCGTCGCGAACCTCGGCAGTCGATCGGAGCACCTCGACCGTCTGGATGTTCCGAACGGTCTTCGCGGCGGTCTCCACCGCGCGGCGGGCCGCGTCGCTCCAGGAGTTCGGGCTCCGGCCGACCATCTCTCGGATGATGATGACGCCCATGCGCCTCGCGCCTCCTCTGCTCGGTGGGCCCCGAGTCTAGTCGCCGAAACGACGGGGCCGGCCCCCGTGGACCGGCCCTCGACGTTCGATCTGTGACGGAACGGCGCGTCGAGCGCCGCGTGAGCGACGCCCGCGCACCAGGCGTCGCGCCTCGTGACGGGTCAGACCCCCGCGGGTGCTGGCTGCGTCGACGCCTTCACCTTGTCGAAGCAGGTGCTGCAGTACACCGGCCGATCGTTCCGGGGCGCGAACGGGACGACGGCCTGGCCGCCGCAGCTCCCGCAGATCGCGGCGTGGAACTCCCGCGGACCGCCGACGGTCCGGGCTCGCTTCGCGACCGCCCGGCACGACGGGCAGCGCTGCGGGTCGTTCAGAAGGCCCTTGCTCGAGAAGAAGGCCTGTTCGCCACTCGAGAACACGAATTCACCAGCGCAATCGCGACAGGTGAGCGTCCGATCCTGGAACACGCGTGGTTGTCCTCCTGATGTGGCGCCGTCGCCCCGGTCTGCGTCGCGGTTCCCCCCGCGCCGACCCGGGTCGCCCATCGGTGCCGACAGGAGGCACGCCCCGACAGGTCGATCCCGGGATCGGTCCCGGAACTCATGTCGCGGAGAATAGCGGCGCCGTCAAGCACTTCTGACGTTCGCGGGAACCGCTCCGGGGCCTCCGCCGTCGGGGGCGCCATGCCAGACCGCCTGCTTCACCTGCCCGTCGACCCCCGAATCCCGGCCATCGCCGGCCTCATCGCGCTGCTTGCCGCGTGCGCCGCTGCGGGTCCCTCGCCGTCAGCGTCCGGCTCGGCCGCTCCGTCGCCTTCGGCACCGGCCGGCTCTCAGTCGGCGGTCCCGTCGACCAGCCCGGCACCGACCATCGCCGGGATCGACCACTCCACCGCCGCCGACGACGTCGTCCTCCGACTCGAACAGGGCGGCGGGTTCGTTCCGATCGATTTCCTCGCGAGTCAGGCGCCGACCTTCACGCTCTACGGGAACGGCGTCGTCGTCTTCCAGCCGAAGGTCGAGGTCTATCCGCAGCCCGATCCATCCGGCGTCGTCCACGGCATCCCCTGGCGCACGGCCAAGCTCGACGAAGGCCAGATCCAGGAGCTCCTCGAGTTCGTGCTCGGACCCGGCGGGCTCGGAACGGCTCGGGACGCGTACATCGCCGGCGGCATCGCCGACGCCCCGGACACCATCTTCACGATCCGCGCCGGCGGGCTCGACAAGACGGTCGTGGTCAACGCGCTCGGCGGCGGTGGCCAACCCGGGCCGGACGACGCGGCGCGAGTGGCCTTCCAGAAGGTCGCTGAGCGGCTGAGCGACTTCGATCAGGGCGGGACGGTATCCACCGACGAGTACGGCGCCGACCGCTACCGGTTCGTGCTGACGGAGCGCGATCCGCAGCCAACTGACAAGCCGCTCGCCTGGCCCTGGCCGACGGTGAAGGTGTCCGACTTCAGGCCAGGAGCCAATGACGGAAGCGGCGGGATCGCCCTTCCGCACAGGGTCGGACCGAAGGCCGACGTCGATGCGCTCGGGCTGTCCGAAACGGCCGGCGTCCTCCAGGGTGTCGTCGTGAAGGGCCCGGACGGGAAGACGTACGGGCTGATCGTCCGGCCGCTGCTCGCGGACGAGGCGGCGTAGGGCGCCTCGGGCTCGGCGGGTCCGTCCCGCGCGCCCGGCCGGGGACCGCGGCGGTCGACCGCGCCGCCGCTGGCTGGACCTCTCCCGATAAGCGCCCGGTGAGAGGCGGTCGGCACCATGCGGCCCATGTCCGACCGGCCCACGCTCCGCCTCGTTGACAGCCCGCGAACCGCGCCCGTAGATTTCGCGCCGCCCGATCCGGTCACGCTCGGTCCACGAGGGAGGACGTCCACGCGTGCGCCGATCGCGGTCGGCCCGGGCCGCGCGGTCACCGCGGCGCCCAACCGCGCCCGCGCCGAGGCAGGGGTCGGCGTGAGCTATCCGATTCAGCCCGGCAAGGTCCAGGCGCCGGCGTTGCGCGACGAGACGCTGGCTCGGACGCGCCTGCTCGACTGGCTCGAGACGAAGATCCACAGCCGGGTCGTGTTCATCATCGCCGACGCCGGCTACGGCAAGACGACGCTGCTCGCCGACTTCTCGCGCCGGACCCGGCACCGGACGCTGTGGTATCGGCTGGAGGAGGACGACCGGGACTGGGTCGGCTTCCTGTCGCATCTGGTCGCCGCGGGTCGCGAGCATCAGCCGGACTTCGCGTCACGAACGGCGAGCCTCCTGGGCTCGCTGGAGCCGGGTGGCCCGACGCGCGATGACGTCGTCGAGGCGTTCCTCGCAGAGCTCCCGAGCATCGCCGCGGAAGGCGCCGCGCTCATCTTCGACGACTTCCATCTCGCCGACGAGGTCGCCGACATCCGCCACATCGTCCGGGAGATTCTCACGCGCGGACCCGAGCGCCTCTCGATCGTGTTCGCGAGCCGGCGAACGCCGCCGATTCCGGTCTCGAAGCTGCGAGCCCTCGGCGAGGTTGCCGAGCTCGGGATCACGGACCTGCGGTTCTCGGACAGCGAAGTCGAGCAGCTCTTTCGCGAGACGTACGGTCGGCCCCTCGAGCCGGACATGCTCAGCGAGCTCTCGCAGCGAACCGAAGGCTGGGCGGCCTCCCTCACCCTCGTCCAGGCCGCTCTTCGCGAGCGATCGGCCGCCGAAACCAGATCGTTCATCCGCGGGCTCTCCGGAGCGCGGGATGAGCTCCACGACTACCTCGCCGAGGAGGTCGTGGGCGACCTGCCGGCGATCCATCAGCAGTTCCTGATGCGGACGTCGGTGCTCCAGGTCGTGACCCCGGAGCTCGCGCAGGTCGCGACAGGGCTGTCGGCCGTCGAGGTGCAGTCGCTCGTCCTGGAGTCCGAACGCCTCGGCCTGCTCGGGCGCCGACCGAGCCGGCGATCAGCCGAGCAGCGATATCACCCGCTCGTCCGCGAGTTCCTCGAGGATCGACTCCGGCGCGACGTCGGCCCGGAAGGCCTGAACGCGCTCCACATCACCGTCGCGACCTGGGCAGAACCGTCCGACTGGCAGACGTCCACGCACCACTTCGCGTCGGCCAACCGCTGGGACGATGTCCACCGGGTCTTGAACGATCACCTAGAAACGATCGTCGCCTCGGGAGCTTCTTCAGCGGCCGCTGCGTTCGTTCCAAGTCTCTCGAATGCCGATGTTTCTGCCGCCTGCCACGTGATCCTGTCTCGAGCCGCAAGCGCCGTCGGCGATTTCTCGAACGCAAACGCGCACGCTGAACTGGCAGCAAATCTCGCCCCAGATCGCGACGTCGTGATCACCAACCTAATCGCGGCAAAGGTGCTCGCCGGATCCGTTGATGTGGCGACGGCCCTGGCCGGTCGGGTAGCTCTGATGAGCACCGGGCTCCAGCGCGACATCGCGAAAGCGTTCAACTCCATCGTCGAGTCGTCGCTGAGCGGCAGTCTCGAGGAAGCCGTTCAGACTTGCGAGTCACTCGCGAATCGATCCGCCGCGGATTCCCTTCACCACGCTGAAGGCGTCAGCTGGCTCAACGCAGGTCTCGCCAGTGTTGCCACCGGCCACTTGGACCGCGCGGCGATGTTCGCGGCCCGAGCGCTTGAAGCCCTTTCTGCGAGTTCGTCGCGAGCCGAGCTCGCCGCGGCACGATCGCTTGACGCCGCCGTCCTCGGGCTTTCGGGCCGGCTTCCCGAGGCACGCGAGCGGTTTTCAAGAGCCGTGTCGGATGCAGTCGGAGACACTCGAGCCGAGGTCCTCAGCGAGTACGCCGAGATTGAGGCGCTCGTCGGCGACGGTGATAGAGCCGTCCTTCTTCTTGAAGGTCGAGATCGGAGCGTCCGAAACTCGTCAAGCGAACTCGTCGAAATTGTCGATTCCGTCACCCTGCTTCGAAGCGGTCATCTCGACCAAGCGTTTGCTCTGGTCATGTCGATCCCCCTGGACCGTCCCTCGCTGAATCCCGGCTTCCAAAGTCGGCTTCGCGCAACGCGAGCGTTGATGGCTTCGGTGTGCGATCGACCAGAGGCGAGAACGCTTGCATCAACGGCCGTCCAGTTTGCTGAGCAACAGGGCGCAAGAACTTGGCGCGCCCTCGGGGAAATTGCTCTCGCGTGTGCTTCTGGCACATGCAACCCAGCAATTAGCGCCCTGCCGGACGGCCTGGACTATGTCGCCTCGTTCGCGGCCGAACTAATCGTTCGTCAACTGGGCGACCTTGAGCCGGGTCCCTTGGACCGTGTTCGCTCCGTGGCTGAAGCCGCACCCGAGCGCTGGCGCCCAGCGCTTCGCGCCGAGATGGCCTCCGCCCGTGCAGCGAACCGATTGCCGTCCGCTCGGCTTCTGGATCTGATCGGCGAGAGGTCAGATGTCCCAGCCCTTCGACAAATCGGGCGCGAGCCGCGGCTATACGGCCAGGACCGTAGTCTCGGTCGCGGACTCGCACGCCGACTCGCTCCGCTCGTCACTATCAACGACTTGGGCCGCGTCAATGTCGAAATCGGCGGTCGGGTGATTTCCGGAGGCGAGATACGCCGAAAAGTTCTAGCGCTGTTGTGCTTTCTGCTCGCTCGACCACGATGGGAGGCCACTCGCGAGGAAGTACTTGAAGCGATGTGGCCGGAGATGAACCCGGGTTCCGCCGCCAACTCACTCAACCAGTCCGTCTACTTCCTGCGTCGAATCTTCGAAAGCGAGTATTCGGACGACACGACGGCCGGCTACGTTCACCAAGATTCAGACCTTCTGTGGCTCGACCGAGATCTCGTGCGCGCCGCGAGTGCTCGGTGCGCTGCCCTAGTCGCCGACTACGACAAGTCACAGGACCCTCGCTCTGCGGTCAGCTTGGCGGACCAATATCGCGGGCGATTTGCACTCGACTTCGCGTATGAGGAATGGGCGACGGACTACCGCGAATGGCTTCATGTCGCCTACCTGCACGTCTTGGAGAGCCAGATCAGAAGCGATCTCGATCGGGGTGAATACCAACGGGGAATCCGCCTGGCCAGAAGCGCCCTTGAGATTGAGCCGCGGAACGAGGAGCTCGAGCTGTCCCTCCTGCGATTGCTTCGCCGGAGCGGTGCCCACTCCGCCGCCGCGGAGCAGTATTCGCGTTACGCGACCGTTCTCCGGTCCGACCTTGGCGTCGATCCTCCGGCCTTCGATGCCGTGTGAGGATAGGTACGTTGACGTATTGACCGGTTTGGTTGGGCCTACCTATAGTCCGGCCTGCTTCCTGGTACGGAGGTACTAGGAAGAACAGTTAAGACGCTCGGACGCGCTGAAGCCTCACCTGAAATGGGCACTTAGGGTGAAGCTGAGCGACTAGTGCAACCGACCGACCATCGTGTCAGGTCGGTTTTCGCGTTGCGACGCGAAGGCCGGAAGGAGGAACGAGCGTGGAGCCACAGGCCATCGGCAAGGGCTGGTAGTCAGGAGTCGAATCGATGAGGAATCGATTGATTCGGCTCATCACAGCGATGGGCGCGATTGCCGCAATGGCAATTGCCGGAGGGGCATCGCTAAAGGGCTTCTAGTACGTTTGGCTCGATCCGGTGATCACTCTCAAGCATTAGAGTGGCCGCCAGATTTCCACGTACGGGGAACCAATGGTTAGGTCCCTGAAGCTCTATATCACGGGGCTCGTGGGTCTCAGCGTAATCGCGCTGATTCTCACGAGCTTTGTGTTTGCGGCGTACCCGAACCTTGTGTTCGCGCATCCTCCGGATCTCGTATTCGGTATGCGTCGCCAAATCGCCCCGGACATCGGCCAGCCGATCCAGGTCGAAGTTTTGCTCGGCCTCGCCTTCTGGACAGGCCTCACGCTCTTCGCGGGCGCAATGCCGGTGCGAATGCCTCGCGGAACGATGGTGTCCGTCGCGATGGCTCCAATCGTCGCCTCCATGGCCCTGGGCGGTGCGGTCGCGGCCGGTCTCGTGGCTCTGATCGGGACCACCGAAGTTCGCGAGGTCAGGGGACGCATTCCTTGGTACGGAACGGCTGCGAATCACGCCGGCGTCGTTTTGCCAGCTGTGATCGGCGGTCTCGTCGCAGATCTTCTAAGAGGATCGAGCGACCTCCCAATCGTCACGTTTATCGCGACGATGTTTGGTGCCGCCGTTCTCTTTGTGCTGAACCTGGCTGCGACGTCTGTCGTCGTCGCTCTCCGGTCGAATCAGTCGACTCGGGTTGTCGCAATGGGAGATTGGCGGGGCATCTCGGGGAACGCAGTCGCCCTAGCACCTCTCGCCTGGCTAATGGCGGAGATGTATTCCGTCGCCTTTTGGGCATCAATGCTGTTTGCCCTTCCCCTATATACGACTCGTGTCGCCTACCACCGCTTTGTCGAGATGCGCGACATGTTCACGCAGACCATCGGCGCCCTGGCCGAGGCCGTCGACAAGCGGGATCCGTTCACGAGCAAGCACAGCCATCGGGTCAAGCAGATCGCCGTCGACATCGGGCGGGAGATGCGGGTCAACGCCCAGGAGCTGGAGGCGCTCGAGTGGGGCGGCCTGCTCCACGACGTGGGCAAGATCGGCGTGCCGGACAACGTTCTCCTGAAGACGGACCGCCTCACCCGCGACGAGCGCATGACGATGAACGCCCATCCGGTGCTCGGCGCCCAGATCATCGCGCCGGTCACGAAGCTCGCCCCGGAGCTGCCGATCATTCGTCACCACCACGAGTGGTACAACGGCTCCGGCTATCCGGACCGCCTGATCGGCGACGAGATCCCCAAGCTCGCGCGGATCCTGCACGTCGCCGATGCCTTCGAGGCGATGACCGCTCAGCGGCCTTACCGGATGACGCCCCTGACGCCGGAGCAGGCGCTCGGCGAGCTGCGGAAGTTCGCCGGCATCCAGTTCGACCCGGCCGTCGTCGACGCCTTCGTCCGCACCCCGTGGGTCCACGGCGTCCCGGACCCGGGTCGACGCGAGGAGCCGCGTCAGATCCCGCTGCTCGGCCAGGTCGCAGGCCGGATGGCACAGGCGAACGCCGGCACCAGCGGCGGTGGTTCGTCCACCGGCAGCTCGGACCCGGCCTGACGTTCGTCCCGCCGTCGGTACGATCGGCGCTGCACTTCCCGCCTTCTGCCTCATCCGTTCCACGGGACCGCCGCCACCGCCCGTGCCCGGCGTCGCATGATCTCCGCGGCATGAACCCGTCACCCGACCCGGCTCGATGCTGATCACCGGAATCCTCCTCGGCGTGTTCCTCGGCATCGTCGGCGGGGGATCCCTGTGGAACCTCGCCAGCGTCCGCCTGCGCTGGATTGCGGTCCTGCTCCTCGCGGTGATCGTCCGGTTCGCGACCGAATACCTCCTCGTCCAGGGCAACGCGACGGTGGAGCTCCTCCGCCTTCCGCTGTTCGTGACGTCCTTCGGGCTCCTCCTCGCCGCGCTGTGGGTCAACCGCGCCCATGCCGGGCTCGGCCTCGCCTTCGTCGGCACCCTGCTGAACACGATCGCGATCCTCGCGAACGCCGGCCACATGCCGATCTGGCAGCCGAGCCTGATCGCGGCCGGCTTCACGCCGGGCGACGTGACGCCGTTCCATGTGCTCCTCGACCCCGGCCTCACCTCGGGCTTCCTGTCGAACGCGGGGCCGCTCGCCGACATCCTCCCGATCCCGGTCCCGCTGATCCGGAACGTCGCCTCGATCGGGGACGTGTTCCTGACGGCCGGTCTCGCGTTCTTCCTGTTCGCCACGGTCGTCCGCTCGCGGGACGACGAAGCACGGGACGAGAGCGATGGACAGGCACCGAGCCTTGCCGGGCTCGCCGCGACGAGCCGCCTCACGCGAAGCCTCTCGAGCGCCATGGGCGGTCAGCGCGTCCGACCGGGCACCGGACTGGCGCACGGTCTCTCCGAAACCGCGGCGCTGGACCGTCCACTCGTCCTCGGCTCGCCCGGTCCGGGGCTCGCGGCGATCGCCCTGGCACCCGTGCCTGTCGCGGGCACGGTCCCGTCGGACGTCGGCATCGCGGCGCCGGCGCGGCCACGGATCGAGGTCGGACAACGGGTCCGCCGCCATCCGTACGTTCGGCTCGCGCTGAACGGGTCGTTCTCGGCACTCTGGACGGGTCAGCTGATCAGCCTGTTCGGCGATCGGGTGCATCAGCTGGCACTGACGTTCCTCGTCGCCGGTGTCACGCAGTCGCCGCTGGCGGTCGCGTTCGTCTTCGTCGCGGCCACGCTGCCGAACCTGCTGCTCTCGCCGATCGCGGGCACCTACGTCGATCGCTGGAACCAGCGCGACGTGATGATCGTGAGCGATCTGCTCCGCGCCGCAGTCGTCCTCGCGATGCCGATCGCGGCAAGCGTCAACGTGTTCCTCGTCTATCCACTGATCCTCGTGATCACCTCGATCTCGATCTTCTTCCGGCCCGCTCGGGTCGCCGCCCTGCCACGGATCGTCCGGGAAGATGAGCTCGTCACCGCGAACTCGGCGATGTGGGCGGGCGAGACATTCGCCGACGTCATCGGCTACCCGCTCGCCGGCATCTTCGTCGCCTTCCTCGGCTCCGCGCTGCCGCTCGCCTTCTGGATCGATGCCGCGACGTATGCGGCGTCGGCGATCCTCATCGCGTCGATCTCGATCCCTGCCGTGAAGACCGCTCGCCGTGCGGCCGGTGACGCGGCGACGGCTGCGACGGGCGTGGCGAGCGGCGTCCTCGCCGAGATGCGGGAAGGGTTCCGCTTCCTGCGCGGGGAGCGTGTCCTGTTCGCGAACACGATCCAGGCGGCCTTCGCCCAGTTCGCGATCGGCTCGCTCACGGCGCTGACGCCGATCCTCGTCCAGGACGTCCTCGCCGGCCCGACGACGGATCCGAAGGCGGCCTACGCCTTCCTCGAGACCGCGATCGGGCTCGGCAACCTGATCGGTGGGTTCGCTCTCGGGCTGGTCGGCGCCAGGCTCGCGAAGGGCCGAACCGTGATCGTCGGCTACGTCCTGTGGGGCGTCTCGATCATTGCCTTCGCGATGGTCGGCAACCTCGCGATCGCGTTCGGGATCCTGTTCGGTGCGGGCGTCGCCAACATGATCTTCGTGATCCCGAGCCAGGTGCTCTTCCAGGAGCGGACGCCGCCCGAGATGATCGGCCGCGTCGTCGGCTTCCGGTTCTCGCTCGTCTTCGGGTCGATGACGCTGGCGATGGCGCTCGGCGGGCTCCTCGCGCAGTCGATCGGCGTGCCGATCGTCCTGATCGCGAGCGGGATCGTGACAATCCTCGCGGGACTCGCGGGCCTGTTCGTCCCGGAGATGCGTGACGCCTGACCTTCGCTACACTGGCGGCCGCGTCCAGCGCGATCGACCGGCGTTCACGCGCCCGTCTCCGCAGCCGAGCGCCGGGAAGCCGCCGACGACGTCGAGTGGCCGCCACAGGAGTGACACGACGGCATGACCGAACCGAGGGACGGCGCGTCCGGCGACCCGAGCGACGCGGATCCGCAGGCCGGCGCAGCTGGCTCGGCCGACACGACCGGCGCGGCTGACCCGACGGGCGCCGCTGGCGGCGATGAGGCGACCGCGGTCGAGCCGGTGGCGGCCGATGGCGGCGCGGCGCTGCCCGACGAGACGGTCCTGGACGCGTCCGGCGCGGACGCGGACGAAGCTGGCGACGCTCCCGTCGATCCCGATGATGACGAGGACGACGACGCCGCCGATGACGACGCGGCCGCCGCGACTGACGATCAGGCGCTCGACGAGGACGACGACGACTTCGACGACGGGGCGGCGGCGGGAGCCGGCGCGGCGGGAGCCGGCGCGATGGGCGCCGGCGGTGCCGCCAGTGCCGCGGGTGCTGCCGCTCAGCGGGGACGCCGCGGAGGGGCACCGGGGACGCGAGGAGCGGCGTCCGCGGCCCAGGTCCCGGTCGACCCGTCGATCCGTGTCCGCGACAACGCCTCGAAGGCGTTCGTGATCGGCACCGTGCTCGTGTTTGCCCTGATCTTCCTCAACGGGATGCTCCTCGGCACGGGTGGCCTGTTCCGGCCGTACGTATCGCCGTCTCCCGCCCCGACGCCCAGCGCTTCGGTCGCGCCGTCCACCTCAGTCAGTCCGTCCGTCGCGCCATCGGGTTCGGCGCCCGCACCGTCCGGTTCGGCCGCGCCCGCCGCGTCCGGTTCGCTCGCCCCGAGCGCATCGACCCCAGCCGCCTCGGCGTCCGCCGCTCCCTCCTGAGCCGCCGCGGGACGAGATGCTCGGTCGGCTCGTCCGTGCGATCCTCGGTGGAATGGGCGGATCGAGCCGGCAGCTCGGCGAGGGACCCTCGCCTGCCGAGGACCGCGCCGCGATGGTCGAGCATCAGCTCCGGCGACGCGGCGTCGCCGACGAGCGCGTCCTCGCGGCGATGGCGGCGGTCCCCCGGGAAGTCTTCCTGGATCCCGAGCAGCAGCGAGCCGCGTACGCGGACGAGGCGCTCCCGATCCCATCCGGCCAGACGATCAGCCAGCCCTACATCGTTGCCCGGATGACCGAGCTGCTCGCGGTGGGCCCCGGCGATCGCGTCCTGGAGATCGGGACCGGCTCGGGCTACCAGGCCGCCGTCCTGGCGCAGCTGGGCTGCCGGGTGACGACGATCGAGCGGCATCCCGGGCTCGCGGACGACGCCCGGCGCCGGCTCGCGACGCTCGGGTTCGGTGACCAAGTGGAGGTCCGCGTCGGGGATGGGAGCGTCGGGGCCGCGGATGGGGCGCCATGGCGCGGGATCCTCGTCGCGGCGGCGGCGCCCGTGATCCCCGAACCCCTTCGGCAGCAGCTCGAGCCGGACAGCGGACGGCTCGTGATCCCGGTCGGCCCGCGGGATCACCAGGAGCTGATCGTCGTGATCCGGCACGGCGATCGATGGGAGGAGCTGAGCGACGGACCCGTCGCCTTCGTGCCGTTGATCGGCGAGGCGGGCTTCGGCCGATAGGGCGCCGAGCGCGCTTGCTCCGGCGCACCACACCATCCGTTCGCGATGGCACTCGTGCCATCACGCCGAGGCAAAGCCCCCGCTCGGTATACTCGGCCGGCCATGACGCATGTCTTCGTCGCGCCCCATCCCGACGACGTCGCCCTCTCGTGCGGCGGGCTGATCGCGAGCCTCCGCGAGCTCGGCCAGAACGTCACGATCCTCACCGTGTTCTCCGGCGCGGGCTCCGCGGGCGGCAACGGCGCGGGCGCCGGAAACGGCAACGGACCGCTCGACCTGACGACGTATCAGCGCGAGGCGCTCGGCTTCGGCACGAAGACGATGTGGCCGGTGACGGAGGCGTTCAACCGGGCGCATATCGGCGCCGATTTCCCGGTCTACGGCGACGCGGACACCCTCCCGGCATGGGCGGCAACGGACGAGCGACTCGATGCGACCCAGGCGGACGCCGACGCGGCCGCCAAGCGCTTCTGGCAGCGCTCATCGTGGTATCGGCGCGCGAGCATCCGCAGCGAACCCCTCGCCGGGCAACGGCTCATGGACGAGGTCAGCACGCAGGGCGCGGTTGCGACCGATGAGCTGGTCGAGGCGGCCGACGCGGGCGAGGTGATGGCCCAGCGCCGGCTCGAAGATGAGATGTACGCCGCCTTCGCGGAGGCCTCGATCGTCTTCCTCGACCTGCCCGACGCCGTGTTCCGGGGCTACGCCAACGACGAGGAGCTCCTGAACGCGCCCCGCGACGACGATTCGGCGCCGTTCGAGATCCTTCGCCGCGAGATCACCCGGCTCGAGCCACAAAAGCTGTATGTCCCGCTGGGGATCGGCAACCATGTGGACCATCAGCTGTGTCGGGAGGTCGGTGTCCGGCTGCTCGACGAAGGCCGGCGCTGGGTGATGCCCGGGCCCGAGTACGCCGGGATTGTGTCGTTCTACGAGGACTTCCCGTACGCGTGGTGGAACGACTTCACCCGCATCGACGATCTGCCGCCGCGTGCCTTCGCGAACCTGCCGGCCGACGTGTCGCTCGCGCCCGAGTACGCCGACATCGGCGACCAGCTCGAGCGGAAGATCACGGGCATCAACATCTACGCGAGCCAGATCGATCGACTCTTCACGTCGACGAAGGAGATGGCTCGACAGGTCCGCGCCCACGGGCGCAAGACGGCGCTCCTGAACGGCTGGGGCGGGGCGGCCGAACGCTACTGGTCGACGCGCCCGGCCTGATCAGTCTCCCTGGGCGAGGGGTGGCACGCCGCCCGTACGATCGACCCAGTCTGGCCACTCGACGCGGCTGGGATGATCTCGCCGTGGCTCGACACGCTGATCGACCGGCAGGATGACCGCCGCGCGCACGCACCTTCGACCGACGGCCGCGCGCTCGATCGACCCGACCCGCGAGCGCTGGCTCGCCCTTGTCGCTCTCGCCGCGATCATGATCGTCGGGCTCATCGTGCGGATCGCGCTCCTGCCGACGCCCGGTCTCGTCGGCGATCTGGACCAGTTCGTGCTGTGGGCGCATGGCGTGGCCGTAGGCCCGATCGGCCACGCGTACGACCAGGACATCTCGTTTCCGCCGGTGATGGTCTATCTCTGGGCCACGCTCGGCGCCATCGAGCCCGCGCTGCGGACGGTGACCACCTCGGCGGACCCGGCGATCCGGGCGGTCATGAAGGCGCCGGCGAGCCTCGCCGACCTCGCGATCGGCGCACTCGTCGCGTGGCATCTGCGGGCGACGCCCCGGTGGGCAGTCGTCGGTGCGCTCGTGATCGTGCTGCACCCCGCGGTCGTCAACACGAGCGCTTGGTGGGGCCAGTACGAGTCGCTCTTCGTTGCGCCGGCCGTCGCCGCGTTCGTCCTCGCCGTCCGCGGCCACTCGCTCGCCGCCGCGGCGTTCCTCGCGATCAGCCTGATGACGAAGCCGCAGGCGTTCCCGCTCGCGGTGCCGTTTGCCGCGTGGTTCCTGGCGCGCGACGGACTTCGCGGCGCGGTACGGGCGGCGGCCGTCGGTGCGGCCGTGATCGTGGTCGTGTGGCTGCCATTCATCCCGGCCGCAGGAATCCAGCACTACTCGGCAAACGTCGCCGCCTACCAGAGCGACGTCTTTGCGATCCTCTCGATCCGCGCGTGGAACCTGTGGTGGCTCGTCCAGGGGTTCTTCGCCGGCGACGCCTTCGTGTCCGATAACGCAAGGGTTTTCGGTCCGATCACGCTCCGACATGTCGGATACGTCCTCGCGCTGATTGGCGAGGTCGCCGTCTTCGCGATGGTGTTCCGATCCCGATCGCCGCGAGCGCTCGCCTATGGACTGGCGGCCTCCGCGCTGGTCGCCTTCGCGCTCCTGACGTCGATGCACGAGCGGTACGCCTACGCCGTGCTTGCGTTCCTTCCCCTCGCGTTTCCGGATCTCCGCGCCCTCGTCGCGACCCTCGCCTTCGGTGCCGTGTTCACGCTCAATGTCCTCGCTGCTGTGCCGCCGACCCCGGCGATCCGGAACGTCCTCCCGTTCGGCGGGAGCGTCGGGATCCTCGGATCGATCGCCATGCTGGCCATCCTGAGCGTGACGGCCACCCTGCTGCGAAGCGAGTCGCTCGAACCCGGACGCGGATCGAGTGAGGGTCGCGCGGAACCGTTGCCGACATGACGCTCGGTCGCGGCGTTCGTGTCGTCCTTGCCACGATCCTCGGGCTCGAGCTCGTCTGGATCGCCTTCGTCTTCGTCCAGCAGGCGCTCACGAATCCGGCCTTCGGGCTGGACTATCGGTGGCACGTCGACGCCGCGCGACGCCTGCTCGACACGGGCACGCCGTACTGGCCGTGGCAGATCGCCCGGCCGTACGAGATCAGCGACGGCGCCATCCTCTACCCGCCGACGGCGTTCCTCCTGTTCATCCCGTTCATCTGGCTGCCGGCCATCCTCTGGTGGGCCGTCCCCATCGCGATCCTTGTCGGCGCGATGGCCGTCCATCGACCGCCGCTCTGGGCGTGGGTCGTGATCGGGGCGATCGTTGCGTTCGAGAAGTCGCTGAACGTCTTCGTGTTCGGCAACCCGTCGATGTGGGTCGTCGCAGCGATCGCCGCGGGCACGGTGTTCGCGTGGCCGTTCGTGCTTGTCGTCGCGAAGCCGACGTTCGCGCCGATCGCCCTGCTCGGCATCCGTCACCGGTCGTGGTGGATCGCGCTCGCGATCCTCGTCGTCGCGTCGATCCCGTTCGCCCGGGTCTGGCTCGACTGGTTCGCCGTCGTCCGGAACTCGAACGTCAGCCTGATCTACAACCTGCCGACGCTGCCCCTGATGGTCGCGCCGCTCGTCGCCTGGCTAACCGGCGTCCGCCGGCCGAGCTGGTCGCCGCCGCAGCCGGCCGCGCAGCGCCGCGACGTACCACCGCAGGTAGTGGGGTAGCCACTTCCGGAGCTTGAAGTTGCTCTCGCCGGCGGTTCGGTCGCGCCACGTCGTCGGGACCTCCTCGACCCGCCGGCCGTCGAGCGTCGCCTTGACCGTGAGCTCGAGGGCAAGCTCGAAGCCTGCCGTGCTCTCGATCGGGGTGGCGTCGAGGAAGGAGCGGCGGTAGAGCTTGAAGTTGTTCGTCGGGTCGTGGGTCGGCACGCCCGCGACCCAGTGGAGGCTCAGGCCGGCCGCCCGGCTCATCAGCCGCTTGATGATCGGGCCGCCGATCTGGCGACCGCCGCGCATGTACCGGCTGGCCGCGACGACGTCGGCACCGTTCCGGGCGAGGGCGACCATCGAGTCGACGATGTGGGGCTCGTCCGAGCCGTCCGCCATCGAGATCAGGACGTAGGGCGCGGACGTGCCGGCGATCCCGGCCCGCATCGCGTTCAGGACGCCGCGACCGAGGTCATTCCGCAGCCCGCGCAGGCCCGGAATCTCGCCGGCGAGGCGCGCAACGACCGGGACGGTGGTGTCGCCATCGAAGTCGTAGACGACGACGATCTCGTGCGGGGTCGAGACGCCAGCGTCGAGCGCCCGAAGGACAGGCTCGACCGCTTCGCCCTCGTTGTAGACCGGGACGACGATCGAGAGCTCCGGACCCGCCTGGGTCACCTCGACGGTGCGCTGACCGGCGCTGGGCTCTGCTCGGCGACCGGCTCGAAGGACGCGGAGCGCATCCACTGCGCGGTGCGCTCGAGGCCCGAGAGAAGCGTGACCTGCGGCGCCCATCGAAGCATGCGGCGCGCCTTCTCGATGTTCACCACTCGACGGCGGATGTTGTCGATGTCGCGGCGGTCGATGTGGATCAGCTCGACGTCGACGCCGATCGCCCGCCCGATCTTCAGGGCCAGCTCGTTGACGGACGTCTCGATGCCGGTCCCGACATTGAAGACCTCGCCCTCGGCGCGCGGCCGGATCGCGGCCAGCAGCGTCGCGTCGACGGCATCGTCGATGTACGTGTAGTCGCGGGTCTGCTCGCCATCGCCATGGATCTGCAGCGGGCGGCCTTCGAACGCCGCCGCGAAGAACTTGCCGATGACGCCGCAATACGGGTTGTCCGGCCGCTGGCCGATCCCGAAGACGTTCGAATACCGGACGACCGACACCGGAACGCCGTAGTTCTCGTAGAAGGCGTTGCAGTACAGCTCGCCGCCGAGCTTGCTCACGGCGTACGGCGAGAGCGCCACGGGCGGATCGTCCTCGTTGATCGGGATCGTGCGGGGGTTGCCGTAGATCGAGGTGGAACCGGTGTAGACGACGCGGTCCACTTTGAGGTCGCGGGCGGCGAGGAGGACGTTGAGCGTTCCGCCGATGTTCGTGGCGAAGTCCTCGCGGGGATCCTTGGTGCTGGCGATGATGTTCCGCGCCGCCATGTGGAAGACCACCGACGCGTTTCCCACGAGGTCCCGGACGAGCGGCTCGTCGACGACGGACCCGACGACGAGCTCCGCGCCGGTCGGGACGACCTCGGCCCGGCCCGTGAAGAGGTCGTCCAGGACGGTGACACGAGCTCCGGCCGAGACCAGGCGCCGGACGAGCGACCCGGCGACGAAGCCGGCTCCGCCGGTCACGAGCACGCGGCGACCCGAGAAGGCACGGGCGATCTGGTCGGCCATCGGCTGCATCTCGGTCATCGCTTCACCCCCGTCCGAAGCAGCACGGCGGGCCGGAAGAGCCGCCACCAGTCCTTGATCCCGCGCATCTTCGTGTAGCCCTCGGTCGCGTGGTACCGGACCGTACAGGGAACCTCGATCACGCGATACCCCCGCCGGATCGCCTTGTACAGGACGTACGGCTCCAGGTCGTAGCTCGTGAGCCACTCCTGGTCCAGGTCGATCTTCGGGTCGCGAAGGATGTCTGCCTTGAAGACCCGGAAGCCGTTCGTCGCGTCGGTCACCCGACGGAGCGCGAGGACGGAGAAGACGAGCGAATAGAGCCGCGTCCCGAAGCCGCGGCTGCCGATCGCTCCCTCGACCCTGCCGCCGGGGCGCCAGCGAGATCCCTGGACGTAGTCAGCGCCAGTTGCTTCGAGCGCTTCGAGCGCGCGGACGAGCTCGCCCGGTTCGTGCTGGTCATCGCCGGAGAGGAGGGCGAGATATGGCCGCTCTCGGCGAAGGCCCTCCTTCCAGCCGTGGCGAATGGCCGCCCCGACGCCACCCCGCTGCTCGTGGCGGATGACGACCGCGGCGCCATGCGCGCGCGCCTCGTCGCCGGTTCCATCGGTCGACCCGTCATCCACGACGATCGCCTCGAACCGACCGTCCTTCGGAAGCTTGTCCAGGACGCGGCCGATCTTCCCGGCCTCGTTGAGGGCGGGAATGACGACGGCGACGGTCGGAGGCTGCGTCGACGACAAGGATTGGCTACCCCGTGGGTTCGTGAATGTTCGGCCCATGTTCCGAGCTGACGGTGCCAGCGAGCAACCCCCCACCAGTACCTCCCGATTCACCCTTGCCGACCCGGGTAGCCACCACGGCGGACCTCAACCACGAGGCAAGTGGAACGGGCGCCGATTGCCGGCTGATTGCCCTGCGGCCCGCGGTGATTTCGTAGGCGAGAACGATCAAGCCGAAGAGGTACGTCGGGACCGTCGGAACGGCGATGAGCCAGATTGACGCCCGGCGCGCGACGGGGATCGCCATCGTCGCGAGGTGGTACTCCGCCGCCGGCCAGAGCAGCGGAGCGGCAAGCCATCCCGCGGAGCGGACGTCGCGGATCGCAACGATGAGGACGAGCAGCGCGATCAGGCCGTACACCGCGAGCCCGGTCGCCTGCCGGAGTGTCTCGTCCGCGGGCAGAGCCGTTCCGAACACGCTAGGCCGGAGGAAGAGCGCGGCGGAAAGGCCTCCATTCGACTCCGTGACCACGCGCGTGCTGATCATTCCGAACTGGGCCAGGTACGACTGCCAGACGCCCGCCGCTAGGCCGATAGAGATCGCGAGAAACAAGCCGCCCGCGACGAGCGACCGCTTCTCCATTCGGGCGATCGTCGGCACGAGCGCATACACCTTCAGCGCGATCGCCACGGCGCGCGCGACCGGAACTGCGATTGCAGCCGCCCGCGTTCGGATGGGGCCGGCGGCGACGAGGAGGAGTCCGATCACCAGGATCTGCGGGTTTCCTGCGACGAGGCCTTCCATCGTGGGCGGGAACAGCAGCCACCAGATCGGCAATCCAAGGGTCCTCAGACCGGCGACGAGCGTGACAACGGTGAGGACCACGAAGATTGCGATCGCGACGGACGGTTCGAGCCACGCGAACGGGACGAACACCTGAGCCGCAGTCGGCAGGGCGGCGAAGTGCCAGTTCGCGCCGTTCCATGACGAACTGGCCTGCCACGGATCGACCCCGCTGATCAGGTTGAGGGCCGCGTTCCGATAGATCCAGAAGTCGCGGCCGATGAAGGAGAGGTCCCACGAAAGGCCAGTCCATCCGAGCTGCTGGATCCGGATGGCGCTCCAACCCAGGAACCAGAGCGGTAGGACGCGATCAGCTGGCAGCCCAAGCCGCGCCCGAGGACTCGCCAGGTTCCGGAGGAGCCTAGAGATACTTGTCACGGACGACGTAGTTCGGTCTCTTCCGGACCTCTTCGTTGATCCGCCAGACGTATTCCCCGATGACGCCGAGCATGATCATGATCAGGCCACCGACGAAGAGGATCACGATCATCAGGGGCGCCCAACCGGTGAATGGTGTGTCGCCGGCCATCCAGCTGATGACGACGGTGACGGAGTAGATGAATCCGAGACCTGCGGTGAGGAAGCCGAGCAATGAGATGAACCGGATCGGCAGGTACGACGCGTCGAGGAATGCGTCGAGGAAGTTCTTCAGCTTCTTGCCGAAGTTGTATTGCGACCGGCCGATCGTCCGCTTCTGGCGCTGGTAGGGAATGAAGGCGGTTCGATAGCCCGCCCACAGGAGATCGCCCTGGAAGAAGCGGTGGCGGACGTCAATGGCGTTGAACGAGTCCATCACGACTCGATCCATCAGGACGAAGTCGAAGCCGCCCTTTGGAATCTCTGGAAGCGACAGCCGGAGCAGTCCGTACGCCAGTCGAGACACGGTCCGAGCAGAGAGACTGTCGGCGCGCTCGATGCGAAAGCACACGACCAATTCGGACCCGGCTTCCCACTTCTCGATCATCTGTGGGATCAGATCCACGGGGTCCTGGAGGTCGGCGGACATGTTGATGACCGCATCGCCGGTCGCTTCCTTGAACCCGGCAAGCATCGCCGCCATCTGGCCGAAATTCCTGGTGAACGTGATGGCCTTGACGCGGTGGTCCTGCTCGCGCAGACGAAGGATCTCCTGAAGGGACCCGTCCTTCGATCCGTCGTCCACGAACACGAGCTCGTACTCGTGCTGGGGGAGTTGCGCGAAGACGTGCTGAATGCCCTCGTGGGTCTTGGTGATCGACCCTTCGTTGTGATACACGGCGACCACGATCGAGATCTTCACCGTGCGTCTCCGCGCTCGCACACGACGAAGATGCTCGAGCAGAGATCGGGGTAGCGCTGGCCCAGCTCGTAACAGCCGTCGAGGTATTCGGACGAGATGATGTCTGTCTTCAGGAGCCGATCCCACTGGAAGTTCGCGAGCGCCTTGAAGAAGATCCCCGATCGATGTACGACGGAAAGCCCCGACTGCTCGATGTCTCGCTCGAGGGTATCGAGCGAATAGGTTCGGCGGTGACCATGCTCGGCCTCGCCAGGAGTGACAGCGGCGTTGTGCGAGATCAGGCCCATCAGGACCGCGATCTGACGTGACGGCGCGTTCGCGTTGGGCACGACCACGAAGACGCGGCCGGCAGGGGCGAGCCACTCGTCGTTGATGCGCTTGAGTGCTGCAACGGGATCGTCGAGATGCTCGAGGACGTGCGTCAGGATGACTGCGTCGTAGCGCTCCGGAAGCGCCGCCTCCTCGATGAGGCCAGGGACGAACGTGACCCGCTCACCCAATCTCGCCTTCGCCTGACCGATCGCGACATCCGACGCCTCGAGGCACGTGACGTGGTCGAAATACGGCAGGAGCCGCTCGGTGAACGAGCCCGTGTAGCTCCCGAGCTCCAGCGCCCTGCCGCCACGGAAGAACGGCTCGAACGACCGAATCTTGTACGGGTCCATGACGCCGAGATCGAAGTCGTAGGCATAGCGGCGCGCGGCGGTGTCGACAATCTCGGCGTCGTGGTCGCGTCGCGTCGTCATTGGTCCTCACCTGCCGCGGTCGCCCGCTCCATCGTCAATGTCGACCCGGTTTGTTCGATCAGCCGAAAGCGCATGGCGGTGTAGAGCCTGATCGCCCGGGCGTTGTCGCGCTCGACCTCAAGCCGTACGTGTGAGATTGCGCGCTCCTGCGCGGCAGCGGCGCACCGCTCGAGCAGGGTCGTGGCGAGCCCATGTCCACGTGAGTCGGCCGACAGGGAAACGTTCGTGATGAACGCCGGACCCTCCGGAGATTGGGGCCAGTAGGTCGCGACAAGGCCGACCAGGCGGCCGTCGGACCAGGCCTCGAACCGGGTGGCTCGCTCGGCCAGCTTTATGGCGTAGTCGGGAATCGCGACGCGCTCGCTAAGGGGCGGCACGAAGGCGTCATCGCATTCCTCGAGGTGGGCGACAAGCTCGTCCACCGTCGCTGAATCCGTCCGGAACAAGGTCACCGGACGAGGACCGCGGCGCCGAAGCCGTGACGGCCGAATTCGTTCCCGTTGTAGAGGAGATAGATCTTCCCCTCGCTCTCGAACGCATTCGGGTAGCACTGCATGCTCGAGTCCCAGGCATCGCGATCTACGTCCAGAGTCGCCGTCCCGTCGCTTCTGATCCAGGACGTCAAGTCCGTCGACGTGGCATGGCCGAGACGATATCCACGGGCTGGATTGGTTCGAAAGTCCGCTGACTCCCGGAAGCAGAAGAACATATGGAAGAGGCCATCGATCTCGATCACGGACGGCAACGCCTGCGATTCGTCCGGTCCAAGCCGATCGGGGATGACCTGGACGCCCTCGTCCTTCTTCCAGGATCGTCCGTCGGCCGAGGTGGCGTGACCGATCTTGTACGTCCGCTCCGCCGCCTCGATCCCCGGGTACCGCTTCCAGGCGGTCCCGAAGATGTACCACATGTGAAAGAGGCCTTCGACGAGCCGAACGTGTCCGTCGCCGACAAGAAACGGCTCGTGGAGGGTCGCGCCAAGGATTGGGCCCTTTCCGACCCGTTCGAACGTGCGTCCCTGGTCGTGGCTGATCGCGAGACCGATCGCGGTCTCCACCGGGACGGAGACCCGCCGGCTCCACCCGCAGGTGTAGCCGTAGAGGTCCTCGCCCACGCGAACCATTCCCATCGGAAAGATCCCGTGTTCGTCGAAGCAGCCGAGGTCACCGAGTGGGAGGACCGGGCGAGACGAGACGGACAGGACGCGGTCCATGGCCGGAGTGAAGTCGGCGAAGAGGACGTGACTGCGGTAGGCATTCGTCTCGACGTCTGCAGTCCGGGAAGAGAAGAAGACCCGGACAACGTCGTCAAGCACGACAGCCTGGGGCGCCTGGGCAAAGCCGACGTAGCCTGGAGGGAGCATCTTTCCTGCGTCGAACAGGAGACCCAGTCTTCGCCAGCGCATCGCGGCGACCGCGGTCACGTGAAGCCGCCGTCCAGCTGGGCGAGTCCGAAGCCGAAGCGGCCAACCTGATTGCCCAGGTACGCCATGAACCATCGACCATCGGCTTCGAAGACGTGCGGGTAGCTAACCATCTCGTCGTCCCAGCCATCGCCTGAGACATCGATTCCGGCCAGCGAATCATCTCGATCCCAGTGAACGAGATCCATGCTCGAGGCATACCCGATCCGGTAGCCGCCTTCCTTGCCCCGGTAGTCAGCGCTTCGGCGGTAACAGAAGTACATGTGAAATCGGCCGCCGGCGAAGAACACGTCGGGACTGGCCTGGGCCTCGTCGTCTTCGATCCGCGGCTCGATGAGGTCCCGCCCGACCCGGGTCCACTCGAGTCCGTCGCTCGAGGTAGCGGAGCGGATCCGGTAGACCGGTTCCGGCTTGCCTGCGACGACCTTCCACGTGCGGCCGGCGATGTAGAAGAGGTGCCAACGTCCGTCGAAGCGTCGGATCTTGGGTCCGCTGACGACAAACGGCTCATCGGTCGACCGACCAAGAACGGGACCTGGACCCGCCCGCTCGAACGTTTCGCCCCCGTCGGTGCTGGTCGCACGTCCAATCGCGACGTCGAACGGGACCGACTCGCATCGAGTCCAGCCGCCGTAATAGGCGACGACGTTCGTGCCGTCGCGAATCACCGAGACGGGGTACGTGCCGAACTCATCAAACGTTCCAGTGGTGCCGAGATCGAGGATGGGGCGGTCCGCAAGGCGGACGATGTGCGTCGGATCGCGTCGGAGGAGATCGACGAAGCTCGAGTAGCTGACGTATTGACCGTTGGCGTCCGGATCGGGTCGGCACGAGAAATACACGCGAATGACGTCGTCGAGAAGCAACGCGCTCGGAGCCTGGGCGAACGCGCGCATCCATGGGCGATCAGACTCCGTCTGGGGCGAGAAGACGAGACCGAGCTTCCTCCACCTGTTCATGCCGGCCCTCAGGTGAGCCCGTAGCCCGAGGCGACGCGACTTCGAACGGCGGGCAAGGCATTGAACATCAGGACGTCGACAATCGACAGCGACCCGACGAACGGCCCGTCGAACTGCCGATACTCGAACGGAGTCGGGCGGATGAATTTGAGGTCGATGCCTCGATCCCTGAATGCCACTGGATCGTAGAGGTCGACGCCTCCCGGCGCATTGATGTACGTCACGGCTCCGAGCGCCTCGCACATCGCAATGACTCGATCCTGATGTCGGAGCTCGTGGTCCAGCGCGAGCGAAGACGAGCGGACCAGCGGAGTCGAGAGTCCGAGATATCGGCAGGCCTCGATCAGCGAATGTTCAAGGAAGGCGAAGAGATTGCGGTCCGGACAGGCCATGACCCGCTCGACGAATCCCATCGTTTCGGCGAGGTGCGGAGCGTGTCGGTAGGCGGCGGCGATCTGCCGGATGAGGCGCTCCGGCTCGAAGTCGTCGGCCAGATTTCGGTCCCGGACGTCCAGGTAGTCCGAGGCTGACTTCAGGGGTACGCCGAAGGACACCGGGCTCCCGGACCGAAGGATCCGGTTGCGATTGATCCAGCCCTTCTTCGTGTACTGGATGTCGTCGTAGACCACGAAGACGTCGACGGCATGGATCAACTGGAAGTAGCCGATGTATGGGAGGAAGTAGGGCTGCATGATCGCCGCCCGCGCTGCAGTCGGCGAGGCGTGGTCGGACCTCAACTCGGGCTTGCCACCACGCAGCTGATCCGCTCAACCGCCTCGAGATCGAGGTCGGGATAGATGGGAAGGCACAACACCCGCCGAGACGCCTGCATCGCGTTCGGCAGGTTGCGTGCCGCCGCCGAAGGAAAGCCGCGATACATCGGGAACTCCGAGATCAGCGGATAGAAATACCGGCGGGCCAGAATTCCGTGCTCCCGAAGACGCGCGTACAGCTCGTCCCGGGACAAGGGGTATTCGGGGCCGACCATGATGGGGAAGTAGCCGTGATTGCTCACGGTGTCCGGCGGAACCTCGAGCGGGTCGATCCCGGCGATCCCACTGAGGCATCGTCGATACAAGGCATCGATCACGGCGCGCTTCTGGATCGCGAGATCGACATGTTCGAGTTGCAGCAGACCGAACGCGGCCTGGAACTCACTCATCTTCCCGTTGATCCCGGGCGCGACGACCGAGACCTCGCCTGAGTGCCCGAAGTTCTTCAGGAAGTCGACGCGCTGCTTCGTCTTTGGGTCGGGACAAATGAGTGCTCCGCCTTCAAACGTATTGAAGACCTTGGTGGCGTGGAAGCTGAGCATCGACAGGTCGCCGTGCCTGAGCAGGGTGTCCCCGCGGTACTGGACGCCGAATGCGTGCGCCGCGTCGTAGATCACCTTCAGGCCGTACAGATCGGCAATTTCCTGGATCCGATCCACGTCGCAGGGCGAGCCATAGCAGTGGACGGGCATGATCGCCGTGGTCCTCGGGGTGATCGCCTCGACGATCTTCTCTGGATCCAGGTTCAAGGTGTCGGGTCTGACATCGACAAAGACCGGCGTGATCGCGTTCCACAGCAGCGAATGGGCCGTCGCGACGAACGAATACGGGGTGGTGATGACCTCGCCGGTGATCCTGAGCGTCTGGAGCGCCGTGACCAGAGCGATCGTTCCGTTGGTGAACAGGGACAGTTGATCGACGCCCAGGTAGTCGGCCAGAGCTGACTCGAACTCCTGGTGGTACGGACCTCCGTTCGTGAGCCAACCGCTCGCCCAGATCCGCTCGAGATACGGAAGGAACTCGGCGAGCGGCGGCACGAGGGGCCGCGTAACCGGGATGTCGTCAGCGTTCATCAGTCCCCCCTGTGAATCTCGATCGTGACCGACCAGACGGCTGTCGAAAGCTGAACGATCGATGCGCGACATAGCTCAGGACAACGACTGCGGCCGTAAACCCGGCCTGGATCGCGTAGATGTTGAGGGGCAGGATCTCGAGCAGGATCGGCAGCAGGACGAGGCTGGCCGCGAGGGTGAGCACATAGACGGCCGAGAACCGCGGCAGCTCGCTCCGGATCCTTCCTGAGCTTCGGAACACAAGTCGCCGCTGGAAGAGGTACGCGTTCAGGACCGCGATTGGCCACGCCATGACCAGGATCACGAGATAGTGAAGCCGGTCGGCGAGCAGGACCTGAAGGATCGCCCACACGCTGTAGGCGAACACCGTGTTCCAGACGCCGACCGCAAGGAACCGGACCCGTCGTGA
Source organism: Chloroflexota bacterium (assembly GCA_042408445.1). GTDB lineage: Bacteria > Chloroflexota > Limnocylindria > Limnocylindrales > CSP1-4 > CF-46. Next base: position 90,971 of record JBHORC010000039.1, on the reverse strand, counting down.
CCGTTCGTCACGCGAACGGTGCGACGCATCGGCGGGTCGAGCTCGGCGATCATCCATTTCCGCCCGGCTCTGCAGTCCGACGGGCAGTTCCATCCACCCTCCAACGCTCGAGTATGGTGCCGAGACGCACCGCCGATACTAAGCGCGCGTCCGGGCCCTCCCATCCCTCGAAAGTCAGGGTCGTCCGTGCGTGGCCGATCGGCGAACGTCTCCTGACCTTCGAAGGAGAGCTCCCTTGAGATCGACGCCCGCGCTGTGACCCTCGGAGCCGCGCATTCCAGCACGAATGACCGCCGTGGGGCCTGGGTCGCGCTCGGGATGCTCGCCCTCCTCGGCGTCGGCATCCCGGGCGCGTTCGCGATCGCATCGGGCGTCGCCGAAATCCCCAGGGTCGACGACTGGGTCTATCGGCGCATCGCGGTTGACTTTGCTACGACGGGAAACCTCGGACTTCACAGCGTCACGACGATGATGGTTGGAATGATCGTCGCGGCCCAGCCGCTGCTTCGGCTGACGGGTGAATCCTCCACAGCTTTTGCCATAGCCGGCCTCGGCTTCGCCTGTGCGGCGGTCGTTGGCGCGTTCAGCCTCGCTCGACAATTCCTCGGCGTGTGGCCTGCAGCCCTCGTGGCTTCGCTCGTGGCCATCTTTCCGGGTTACCTCGCGTATGCGACGTCGTTCATGACGGACGCGCCGGCACTCGCGGCGCAACTCGTCTGTCTCGCCCTCGGCGTCCGCGCACTCCGCGCCGGTCCCGTTCGCCTTCGCCTTCTCGCGTTGGCGGCTCTAGTCGGATTTCTTGGATTCAGCATCCGGGAGTTCGCGATCGCCGCCCCATTCGCGGTCCTCGCTTCGGCCGTCTGGAGCCAGCCGCGCCGGATCGGCGTGTGGACGATCGCAGTCGGATTCGCGCTCGGATGCGCCGGTCTTTACGCAATCAAGCTGACAGCGCCGGGACAGGTGGTCAGTGGCGGCGTTGGCACGGGCACCTTGGCAAATATCCTGCCCGCGATCACGACGATCTGTCTCGTGGTGTCGCCCGCCGCGGCGATCGCGGCGCGACGTCACATCGGCGCGTGGAGCCGGTTCGACCTTGCGCTCGGAGCGGAAGTGGGTCTCACGATCGTTGGATTTCTCGCGTTCATGTCCGTTCGTGACGGAACCATCGTGAACGCATTCCTAGGTGATCTCGTCTCGCAGTACGGCGTTCCGACCGGCGCATACATCATCGGCGGGCGGCCGATGGTGTTTGCCGACCCCGTCTGGATCGGCCTCAATGTCCTTGCGCTCGGAGCGACCGTCCTGACCTCATCGGTCACGGCAGGCGTGGTCGGCGCCTACCTTCGGCGGTGTCGTCAGTCGGGCCGGAACCCGATGTCCGTCGTCGGACGACCGGCCGGGATCCTTCTTCTGTTCGCCTCCGCGACGTTGGGAGGATTGGCGATTTACGGGGCGAAGTACGCCTTGTTCGACCGCTACTTCTGGCCCCTTCTCCCGCCGCTCGCTGTGCTGCTGATGTATCGCGCTCGTTCTGGACCGAATGCCAGGCCGTCTTCGTCGACACCTCGAGGCTGGACCGCTGTCGCGACCGGCGCGTGGGTTGTCCTGTTGACGATGAGCCTCCTGTTCATGCTGAACTCGCTCGCCTTCGACGCCGCCCGATGGCGGGGCGGCGAACAGCTCGTGGGCCTTGGGATTCCAGCGCAGGAAGTGGACGCCGGCTATGAGTGGGTCGGCCAGCACCAGCCCGAGTTGCCCCTTCCGAACCCGCCGATCGGGAACACCATCTTCTACGAGTACTGGTGGCCGGGCCGCCTCGCCTGCGGCATTGTCGCCGGCAGTCCGGATCCTCAGGGGGCGGTGGTGGTCGGGGCCGTGCCATGGAATTTGTTCCTGGTCGGTGGGCCAACTGAACAGCTCTACCTGTATCGGCGGACCGCGATCAACTGCTGACCGCGTCGCGCGACGTCTTCCTAGAGCCGGCCCGCCTCGACCTCGGCGCGGATCCACGGGATGACCTCGTCGAGCATCGACTCGAGCGAGGTCGTCGCCTCGTAGCGGAGAACGTCCTTCGCCTTCCCGGTCTCCGGGACGCGCAGCTGGACGTCGTGCTCGAACGGCGGATCCGAGACGAATCGGAACGGTCGACCGTCCATGTGGATCCTCGACCAGATGCACTCGGCGAGCTCTAGGACCGTTGTGGATCGCGCCGTCGAAAGGTTGAAGTCCTCGTTCACGGCGGCCGGCGACTCCATCGCCAGCCGGACGCCATGGGCAAGGTCGCCGCCGTAGGTGTAGTGCCGAACCTGCGACCCGTCGCCGAGGATGTGGAGCGGGTCCTGGTCCTTGAGCACCTTCAGGACGAGGTCCGGGACGACGTGGCTCAGCGCGAGCTTCACATTGCCGGACATCACGTCGCTGTCGCGGAGTGCCCGCCGCTCGCCGATGCCGACACAGTTGAATGGCCGGACGATCGTGTACGGCAGCCTGTACTGCTCCCACGCCCCGCGGGCAAAGTACTCGGACGCCAGCTTCTGGAAGCCGTAGGTCGACACCGGTGGCGGCGAGGTGAGCTGCGCGCCCTCCGGCGTCGGGAAGACCGTCGCCGACTCGTAGACCATCGAGCTGCTCACGACGACGATTCGCTCGAGGTGCCCACCGCGGTGGGCCGCGATCGCCGCATCGAACGTGGACGCGAGGATCCGCTCGTTCTCGGCGATGAGGTCGTAGGCGAACTCGTGGAAGTAGCTGATGCCGCCGATCATCGCCGCGGCCGCGACCACCTGGTCGACGTCGGCAGCGAGCTCGGTCATCAGGCGGACGTCCTTGGCGTCACCCTCCACGAAGCGATAGCGGGGATGGTCGTCGTAGGACTTCGCGAGGCGGCCGTACTTGCTGAAGTCGTCGACACCGATCACCTCGTGGCCCGCCTCGAGCAGCTCGGGGACGAGGTAGCCGTTGATGAACCCGGCGGCGCCGGTGACGAGGATCCTCATCCCGGCCTCCGCGGCCGGCGGGCGACCAGCAGCGTCTGCCGCCCGAGCAGCCACCACGCCGGTGGGAACGCGAGGTAGGCGCGGACGAGCCACGGGTTCTGGGGGAACCGGCTCTTCGTCGTGAACGGCAGGAATCGGACGATGAGGTGCTCGGTCTCGAGCCCCGCCGTTTCCGACGCCTCGACGAGGCTCTTCTCCGTGAGAGCGGTCTTGTGGTCGAGGAAATCCCAGTACGACCCACCGGTGAGCCGGATGTTCGGCTGGAGAACGATCACCCGTCCGCCCGGTCGAACCAGACAGCTCGCGACCTTGAGCTGCTCGATCACGGCGTCGGCTGACGGCAGGTGCTCGAGGTAGTTGCTCATGAACAGCACGTCGACCGACGATTCCGGGAGGACATCGAGGAGGCTCAGGCCGTCGCTCTGGACGAACCGGACGTTGGGCTCGAGGTGTCGCCGGACGTCCCGGACGTCGACCGCGATGCGCTCGCCGGCATGGACCACGTTGATGAATGCGCCGCGGTCACAGGCGAGGTCCAATACCGTCGCGTCCGGGGCGATGTAGCGCTCGAGGAACCGGGTGATCTCGTGCCAGACTGCCCCCTTTCGGGGCGAATCCGCGTCGCTGAACCGCCGGGCGTAGATCTCCGGCAGGTGTCCGTTCAAAGGGAGATGCCGCTGCCGAGCGCTCCCCAGACATCGACCACGTCCTTGCCGCCGACGTTGAGGCCGCGATAGGCGCGGTGCGGGACGCCGAGCACGAGGATCTCGCTCTCCTCGAGGACGCAGTCGAGCGTCGTCAACCGCTCGTCGGCGACGTACGGATCCGTGCACACGACCCGCGCGCCGGACCAGGCGAGGAGCTTGCGGAGCTTGTAGCTGAGCGAGGCCCGCGTGTCGTCCGATTCGGCCTTGAACGCCATCCCCAGGATCCCGACCGTCTTGCCGCTCAAGCCGCCGTACCGCCGCTCGAGCGCACTGACGATGTACGCCGGCAGTCCCTCGTTGACCTGCATCGCAGCCTGACCGAGCGGGAAGTGGTCGCTCGTGAAGGCCGCGAGCTGCATCGTGTCCTTGAACAGGCACGGCCCGGCGGCAAAGCCCGGGCCCGGCAGGTCCTGGGCCCGCGGATAGTCCGTCCGGATCGCGTTCAGGACGTTCGTGTAGTCCACGCCGGCTTGGTCCGCGATCATGAAGAACTGGTTCGCAACGGCGAACTTCATGTACCGCCAGGTGTTCGTGAAGAGCTTGGCGAGCTCGGCTTCCTTCGATGTGGTCCGGATCGTCCGCAGGCCGAGACGCTCGAACAGGGCAGCCGCACGGGCGGCTGCCGGCGCGTGGTCGGCGCCCACGATCTGGGGCAACGTCGTCAGCTCCTCGAGGGCGTGACCCTCGGCGATCCGTTCCGGGCAGAAGGCGACGTCGACCTCACAGCCGATGGCGTTGAGGCGCTGCGTCACGTACCCCGTCGTGCCGGGATAGACGGTGCTGCGGAGGACGACGAGCGCGCCGCGACGGAGGTGTGGCGAGATCTGCTGGACCGCCCGCTCGAAGACCGTCATCGACGGCCCGAGGAATTCGTCGACCGGCGTGCCAATCACGACGACGATCTGGTTCGTCCGCTCGAGGATCGAGCCGTCCGCGCTCAGCTCGAGCCGGCCGGTCTTCAGGACTTTCGCCAACAGCTCGTCGGCGCCGTTCTCGAGGAACGGCATCTCGCCGGCGGCAATCCGGTCGAGCGTCGGCTGGCTGATGTCGTAGATGCCCGTCCGGAGGCCGGCGTCGGCGAACGTCAGGCTCAGCGGAAGTCCGACGTGGCCGGCGCCCCCCAGGACGACGACGTCGAGGTCTGCAGACACGCTGGCAGGGTAGCAGCGCGGTGCACGCGATCACCACGCACCATTCGTCCCAACCCGTACGTGGTACTCGTGCAAGCCGCGCCGCCTCTAGGCCGGTCGAACGAGGACGCTCCCGTCGTCGTCGCGGTGCGCCAGCCGCCAGCCGGCCGCGACGAGCCGCTCTGCGAGGTCGCCGCGCGGCGGGGCCACGACGATCGCGACATCCCACCGCGCGAGGTCCGCCTGCCAGCCGGCGCCGCCGGTCTCGATCCGGTCGACCGTGTCCCAGGTGTCATTCGAGAACAGCTCGATCCGGGAATCGACCGCGACCTGTGCTTGCGGGATCGCGAACTCGAACCAGGAGCCCCATGGCTGCGGGGCGAGGAGGCGGTCTCCTGGCCGGACGAGGTCACGGAGCGCGGCCGTGATCCCTGATGGCGCGGTTCCGACGACGAGCACGGGCGCCTGCAAGCCGCGGTCGAGCGGGCGCCAGACGGGCAGGCCAGCGATCCCGGCGAGGACGAGGCCGCCGGCGAGAATCCCATTCGTTCGCCGCACGAAGGCGGGTTCCCGGCGGCGGGCCTCCCGCGGGTCGCGTTGCGGACCCCGGGCGAACGGCGCGAGCGTCATCGCCGCGACGAATGGCCACCAGGCGAGTCCCCGAACGGCCCAGATCGCCAGGACGGCGAACGGGACGAGCCAGATCAACGTGGTGGCCAGTCCGGCGCGCGGCGCCGCCGGTGCCGCCGCGGAGGCCGCGCGCGAGCGCTGGGCAGCGCCGACGACCACGACGGCCGCGACGATCAGGGACGCGTAGAAGATCGCCCCCTCGGCCGAGAGGATCGAGGTCCGTTGCCACTCGGTGATGCGGCTCGTGATGACGCTGTTCGTGGAGATCCGGACGGCATAGGTCCACACGTCCAGGCTGAACGGGTTGACCAGCGACGCCGCGGTGCTCGCAACCAGGACGATCGCGGACTCGACAGCTCGTCCGCGGCGACGAGTGATGACGTCCTCGAGGAGGGCGATTGCGACCACGGCTGGCCCCAGGACGAAGCTCCCGTGGAGGTTCGACCAGAGCGCGACGATCGGGATGACCAGCCAGATGCCGCGGGGATGCCGGTCCCGCGATGCCAGGAGCCAGAGGACGGCCGCGAACAGGGTGACCCCGAACAGCTGCGGCCGCAGCCCCAGCGTGATCGCGGCGCAGACAAATGCAGCGAGCGTCAGCAGGGCGGCGGTTCGAACGGAGGAGGCGCGCTCCCGGCAGACGTCGAACAGCAGCCCGAAGGCAACCGCGACGAGGGCTGCACGTAGGACGACGAGCCCGGTCCAGCCGCCGATCCGGAACGCGGCCGCGAGAACGACCTCGGCGAGCCACTGCTGGTTGAGCCACGGGTGGCCGGCGGCGGTGAACGTGAACGTGTCGACGCGAGGGATCGCGCCGGTGTCGAGGAAGATCCCGCCGGCCGGCAGGTGGTAGGCAAGGTCGACCGATGGGAACGGCGCGATGACCGCGGCGAGGGCGGGTAGGCCGACGGCGAGGAACGCCCAGAACCGGCTGAAGCTCACGTCGGGATGCTAGAGGGCGCTGTTGCTGCTCCGCACCGCGACGAAGGTCCCGGTTGGACCTCGGGCCGGGTCGCCGCGCCCTAGGGGGCCCTCTCAGCTCGCGGCGGACTCCGCGAGCCGGACGGCTCGGGCGCCCTCGTCGTAGATCTCCTCGATCGACTTGACCATCAGCTCCACGCAGAAGCGCTCGTGGACCAGGTCGTGGCCGGCTCGGGCGATCGTGTCGGCAAACGCGTGGTCCTGTAGCAGCCGGACGATCGCGGCGGCGAGCGCGACGGGGTTGTCCTGCTCCACGAGGAGACCGGTCACGCCGTCCTCGATCATCTCCGGGATCCCGCCGACGGCGGATGCCACGACCGGCCGCGAAAGCGCCATCGCCTCGAGGATCGAGAGGCCCTGCGCCTCCCGCCACGACGGCAGCACGGCTACATCGAGGGCAGCCGTCACGGCCGGGATATCGTCCCGACGCCCCGTGAAGATCACGCGATGCGCGACCTTGTGAGCCGCGGCCCACTCTTCGAGGAAGTCGCGGCGCGACCCCTCGCCGACGATCAGGAGGTACGCGTCCGGGACCTCCCGCAGGACATGCGGCCACGCCTCGATGAGCGTCTGATGGCCCTTCTCGGGCTCCAGCCGGGCGACGACGCCGACGATCTGCGAGCCCGGCTCCATCCCGAACTCGTCGCGGAGGGTGCAGCAGGGCTCCTGGTGGTCGTACCGCTCCAGGTCGACGCCGTTGTAGATCAGGCGGACGGGAGCGCCGGTGCGGTGCTCGTCGGCGATCTTGCGCTCGATCGACTGGCTCACCGCGATCAGCTGGTCCATGTGCGGGGTCAGCTGGCGGAGGAACTCGCGATCGGCCGCGGACCGGACACGGGACGAATGCACGGTCGAGACGACGTACGGCCGCCGCCGGCCTGCGGCGGCGAGTGCCATCGCCGCCTGAGTCCCGACAATGTCCGCCCGATACATGTGGGTATGGATCACGTCCGGCTTGACGCGCTCCAGGTAAGCGGTCAGCCTCCGGACGGCGGCCTCGTCGTCCGGCTCTTCGATGACGGTGACGTCGATGCCGTTCCGCTCGAGCTTCCGGACGGCGGGTCCCGGGCTGAGGGAGACGACGGAGGCGTCGTACCACGCCCGATCGAGGCGGGTCATCAAGGAGAACAGGTGCTCCTGGGCGCCGCCGTTGCTCCCGGTCGCGAGGATCTCGACCACGCGGACGCGGCGAGGGCCGGGCATGGCAAGGTGTTCGATCGGGACGAGGCACGGGTCCCAGGCCGGCGCGCCGCCCATCAGCCGGCTCCCTCGCGGTGGTCCATCGGATCGGCGTCGCCGCGATCCGCCCCGTCGCGACGGACCAGCAGCCGCTGGATCGGCTCGTCGACGGCGCCCCACTCGTACTTGTACGGCTCGTTGCCACGGAGGAAGTCGAACCGCCGCGCGCCGGCGTCCAGCGCCGACTCGACGTACTTCGCGGCGAGGAGCACGCCGGGCGAGAGGTCGCGGGCGTCCGGATCGATCCCGGCGTTGTAGAACATCCACGTGTCCGCGGTCTCGACGTGGATCCCGGCTGCGATCCGCCGGTCGCCGACGTGCAGGAAGCTCAGCCGAACTGGCCCGTCCCCGCCGCATTCCTCGAACAGCCGCCGGATGAACACGCGCGAGGCGTCCCCACCCGGCGTCGGCGGGAAGAGGCCGTCCGCGCCCCAGCGCTTCTGGTGGAGGTCGATGAAGACCTCGAGATCCGTGAGCGGGTCCGTCGACGGGACGAGGCGGACGTCGCCCGCCCCTTCGGCCCGGCGGATCTTGCGGCGGATCTCGTGGCGGGCCTTCTTGTCGAGGGTCGAGAGGTAGTCGTCGAACGACCCGCCCTCGGGGAACGTCACGACGGGGCAGACGTCCTCCCGCTCCACGTCCAGGCGCCAGCCCTCGTCCGCCTCGTGACGGCCGAACGCCGCCGCGAGCGCGTCCGCCGACGGGTCGCCGCAACGGAGCCGACGAAGGTCGACGACGTCCCACGGGATCGGTCCCGGCCGCGAGGCGTCGCGGACGACGTCGGCAAGGTCGCCGGCGAGGGCGGCGCTCACCGCCGCAAGGTCACCCGGCGCGCCGAGAATCGTGGCGTAGTCCGCGTGATACGAGGCGCCGAAGAAGATCGCCTTCGCCCCGGCCGCGACGGCCGTCATCGGCGCCGCATCCCCATGCCGGATCTTCGTCGCCTGGTCGACGTCGCCGGGCTCCACCTCGTGGCGGTGCATCAGCGGGACGATGGCGATCGGGTCGTCCGCGGGCGCTGCGCCATTCGGGGTCGCGCGGCACACGACGGTTGTCTGGTCGTGGGCACTCTCGCCATACGCATCCCACCAAGCCCGCTGGAAGGCCCAGCCACTGAACGGCGTCGCCCACGGATTTGCCGCGGCAAGGCGGTCCCACGTCGCGCGCGGGACGTCGGAAAAGGAGGTCCGGATGACGCGGAGATCGCCGGCCGCCGGCGGTGGCGATGAGCGGTTCGGGGTGTGCCTGTCGGCGTCAGTCGAGCCCGGACAGGCAGGCTCCGTGGGAGCGAGCGTGGTCACGGCCGAAGGGTAGCACCGGGTCCGGCGGAACTGATTGTCCGGGCAACGGTACGGGACAGGTCATCGGATTGGGGGATCGACGGGCGTTGTCCCGATGCTACGGTTCGGCCCGGTTTCGGTCCCCTGGAGGGTTCCACGACGAGCGTCGTCCAGCGTCTTCCGTTCGTGCGGCTCGCGGTTCGCCCGCGCCGTTCGCGCCCGGCCGCCGCGCGTGTCGGCGGTCGGCGCGAGCATTGGGCGCGGGCGATGCCGGTGTTCGTCCTGGGGCTCGTCGGCGTGCTGCTCGCGGCCGGGTTCTACGCCAACCACCTCGCGCCCGTCGACACGCTCCACTACTTCCAGACCGGGCAGAGCGATCAGCTCTACGGGACCGTGTGGGGCGTCGGGACCGGCCCGGACGCCTGGTACGTGTACCCGCCGCCGTTCGCGACGATCGTCCGCGTCCTCTCGATCGGCGGCTGGGGCCAGTGGCTGGTGCTCTGGACCGTGGTCCTTGCCGTCTCGTTCGCGGTCGTTCGCTGGGTCGGCGTGGCGGCCGTCCTTGCCGGCTTCGGGCTGCGGCTGTTCGTCGACAACTTCAAGCCGATCTCCGAGCCCGCCAACCACCTCACGATCGGCAATGTCCAGCCGCTGCTCCTCGCGGCGGTCGTGCTGGGACTCCGCTACCCCGCGCTCTGGGCGATCCCGATCCTGACGAAGATCGGTCCGGGAATCGGGATCCTGTGGTTCGCCGTTCGTCGCGAATGGCGGAACCTGGCGATCGCGCTCGGCACCACGGCCGCGATCGTCGGGGTGTCCGTCCTGCTGAATCCGCGCGACTGGGCGGACTGGATCCGGTTCCTCACCGCGAATGTCGCGACGCCCAGCCCGGTGCCGGTCGTGCCGATCCCCGCCTGGATCCGGTTCCCGGCGGCGATCGCGCTCATCGTCTGGGGCGCCCGGACGGACCGGCCGTGGACGCTCCCGATCGCCTGCGGGATCGCCTCGTTCGCCCTGTACGAGTGGTCGTTCCTGACGATCTGGCTCGGCGCGCTTGCATTCGCCGGTCCGTGGGCCCAACGCGATCCGGACGGTGGGCTCGCGCTTGCGCCCGGCGTCCGGCAATGGCGGCCGCGCGGGACTCCGAGCGAAGGGGTCAGCCCGGCGCCCCGCTCTGCGGAGCCAGCCTGAGAAGCTCCGACGGCGAGAGACGCGGCGAGTGGTCGCCGAACAGGCGGCGAAGCAGCCAGTACTCGGGCAACGGATGGTCGTCCGTGATCAGCGGCCCCGATCCGACCACCCGATCGACCTCGGTCCCCTGGATCCAGACGAGGGACTGGATCTTGCGGACCCAGCCGTCGGCGGTCTTCTCCGGGGAGTCGTAGGCCGACGAGATGTCCTGCAGGATCCCCGGTCGGCTGAGCACGTCGCGCATGTTCGCTTCGGTGAACGCGAGGGGCTGCTGGCTGCCGATCAGGAAGAACCCGTAGCCGCCGGGACCGAAGGCGACGATCACGTTCGGAAACACGGCCCGAAAGGTCCGGATGTGGTCGAGGAACTCATCCACGGAGCCGCCGTACGGCGTCCACTGCATCATCACGCCGCCGGGATTCAGGTGCGCCGCCCCCGCCTGGTAGTACTCGAGCGACGAGATGACGGCGGCGCCGGAGCTCTCGATCGGTGGCGGCGGATCCGTGACGATGATGTCGTAGCGCTTCGGCGTGAGCTCGAGGTGGTTGCGTCCGTCCGTGACGATCACGTGGGCGTTCGGCCGGGCGAGGATCGCGTCCGCGTCCGGATAGAACCAGTGGAACATCTTCGGCACGGAGGGGACGAGCTCGACGGCGTCGGTCTCCAGCCCGGCGATGACCGCTGCACGGAACGCGGAACCCATCCCGAATGCAACCGTCGCTGCCGATGTCGATTGGGGTCGCAGCATCAGCGGCAGGATCGGCATCATCTTCGCGTCGACGGTGAGAAGCGTCATCGCCGTGCCCGTGACCCAGAGCTGCGCTCCCGAGGTGCGGCCGGCCTGGACGGACGCGATCTCGTCCTCGCGGGATTCGAACATCTCGCCGCCGTTCTTCGCGATCCGGGCGACGGACGGGTCGACGAAGGCTGACGCGCCCGGTCGGAGCAGCGACGCAAGCACCGCGACGGCGACGGCCACCGAGCCGATCGTCACCGTGAGGCGGGCCGCGCGCGAGGCGTCGAGCGTTGCCGCGGCGAGCGTGACCGCGAGCCCCAGGTTGATCAGCGCGATCACCGCGACCGCGGACGGCGAGCCGATGGCCGGGATCAGGAAGAACGGGATCACGAACGTGCCGACGATCGCACCCGCGGTGTTCGCCGCGAGGAGGCGACCGGCGAAGGTGGCGATCCTTCGCGGGTCGTCCGCGAGCAGGCTCGACGACGCCGGGAAGCTCAGGCCCATGACGAACGTGGCCGGCAGGATCACGAGGAGCGCGGGCTGGAAGATGGCCCGAAGGGCATCGAGCGCCCGGGAGGGATCGATCTTCGCCGGGACGGCGATCACGAAGACGAGACCGGCGAGGCTGATCAGCGCCACTGCCAGCTGGGTGAAGGCGAGGAACAGCACCGGACGGCGGAGCCGCGGTCGAAGCACGGCGAACGCGGTCGCCCCGAGCACGAGGCCGATCAGGAAGATCGCGAGGATCGAGCTGAAGACGTACGTGCTGTTGCCGGTCCCCGACGAGAGGAGCCGGTTCCACAGCGTCTGGTACCCGAGCGAGGTCAGCCCGGACACGAACGCGACCGTCAGGGCGAGGCGGGGACGCGGCACGCCTCGGCCGTCGTCCGTCGGTCTGGCTCCGCCATCGGTGGATGCCAGGGCCGCGGCGGCGACGGCCTCGCCACCCGTCGGAGCGGCGTCCGGCGCCGGCCACGATCGGGCCATGGCCAACGCGGCGACGCCCGCGATCGCCGAGCAGGCGGCGCCGACCAGCAGCGTGTTCGTCAGGCCGAGGATCTCGATCAGGAAGAAGCCGGCCGCGACCGTCCCGAGGATCGCCCCGAAGGTGTTCGCGGCATAGAGGCGCGCGAAGGCGCCTGAGAGGTGCTCGTCGCCCGAGAGGTGTCGGGTGAGGGTCGGGAGCGTGGCGCCCATGAGGACCGTCGCCGGAGCGAGAGCGAGGATCGCCAGGCCGAACCGCAGGAGCGCGAGGACACCCGGCTGGCTCTCGAGGGTCGGGAACGCGGCCCGATAGATCTCGTGGAGGAAGCGGAACGTGACCGGGGTGAGGATCACGACCACCACGAGGACGAGCTCGAGGATGCCGTACAGCCGGAGCGACGATTTCACTCGATCGGCAAGCCGCCCGCCGACGAACGAGCCGACGGCCATGCCGCCGAAGAAGCCGGTCAGGATCGTGGCGACAGCCTGCGTCGTGTTCCCGAAGACGAGGACGAGCTGGCGTGACCAGACGACCTCGTACACGAGGCCGGCCGCGCCGGACAGGATGAAGATCGCCAGGACGAGGTTGGGTCGCCGCACCGTTGCCTCTGGGGGACGCGGGAAGGAAGGGCAGTGGCGGGCAGTTTCCCACGGCCGTCGAGAGGACGCAGCCCGTGGCGCGTCGCGCGCCTTTCGACTGAGTGGCAGTCGCGAGGGCGGAGCACGCGCGGGCGGCGCTTGAAGTCCGCGTGCCCACGCACGCCGATCAGGCGGGCGTGGCTCCCCGCGATCGCGTCCGCCCGAGCCAGGCGACGGTCGGAACGAGGAGGAGGGCGACCTGTGAGAGGCCGTAGGTCCAGTCGAGATCGGAGTTCCGGATCACCGCGAGCCAGTCGAGCCACAGGGGCCAGAACGGGATCGACACGAGGGCGAGGCCGATGAGTCCCGCGACGAAGGCGCGTGGCCGGGTGAGGCCCGCGAGCGCGAAGGGCGCCAGGGTCGGCTTCAGGAACACGATCGGGGCCGGCCAGCCGAGCAGGAACCCCCACGCGACGACCGGCATCAGCCAGAAGACGGGCGTGCCCCAGAAGATCGGACCCTGGACGAAGTCCGTGGCGCCGAGCACCGCCATGACCCAGATGCTCCAGGCCGCCGGTCGCATCCGGACGAACGCGGCGAGCGTCAGCGCCGCGGGAATGAGCCAGAAAAGGACGGCGGGGAGCACGGTGAACGGGAGGAGCATCGGGAGGATGACGGGCGGGTAGAGGATCGCCGGCAGGGAGTGGACGTGGTACGGGCCGGCGACCTGCGCCGGCTCATAGAAGACGCCCGTCTGAAGCCAGCGGGAGGCCGCACCGACGTAGAGCCGGAAATCGACGCCGACCGAGCCGGCCGAATCCGGGATCCGGAGGTAGTAGATGACGGCGCGGAGAACGACGAGGGCGACGCTGCCGGTCGCGACGAGGCGAAATGCGTGACCGGACCGGACGCCTCTGCGCCAGCCCACGCCCTTTGTCAGCTCGATCGGTGTCGCCACGGCTCCTGCGCTCGCGATTGATGCCCGCCGGGTGCCGGCGGCTCTCGTGACGGCGAGGCTAGCGGCGCCCCGGGATGGGTCGATGACCCGGTCGTCAGGGGACATCGCCTGACTCGATCGTCCGCCTCGGCGGTTCGCCGGCGATGGCGTTTCGGAGCGCGATCGGGCGACGAGCCCGGGCCCCCAGCTCGACCGTGGCGAGCACCACGACCGCGATCAGCGGGCCCTGGCTCAGGGGAACCGCAAGGATCGCGCCGGCGATGAGTGACGTCGCCGGCCGGACAAGACCGGGGATCGCGACGGACGCGTAGTACCACTGCGTGGACGGCCAGAGCACCGGGACCGCGAGCCAGGCCGCTCGCTCGCGGCCGATCACGACGAGCGCCGCGACCGCGGCGGCTCCGGCGACAAGAAGCCACGGCATCGGCAGGGCGGTGATGCTCAGGCCGCCGTCCGACTGGAGGCGGAGCTGGAGCAGGATCGTCGGCAGCTCGTTCACGAAGCGGCCCCACGGCAGGAACGGAGCCGTGATCGCGATCAGGGCCGCGGCCACCATCAGCGCGCGGAGCCGCAGCAGGCCGAGGAGCGGGACGCCGGCGTAGACCTTGACGACGACCGCAAGCGGCCCGAGACCGGCCAGCACGAGCGGGACCACGAACACGTGCGGGTTCGCGTTCCAGATCCCGTCGACGAGGGGCGGAAAGGCGAGCCACCAGATCGGCGCCCGGAGGCGACGGATCGCCCAGATCGACGCCCCGACGGCCAGGACGAGGAGCAGGCCGGTGGCGACGCCCTCCGGCAGGAGGGCGAACGGGATCATCGGGATCAGTGACGGGGGTGGCGCCGCGAAGTAGACCCCGCCCTGCGAGACCGCCCACGGATCGCCGCCGTTCAGCCAGGCCACCGTGGCCGCCCGATACAGGCGACCGTCGAAGCCGGCCCCGCCCGGAACGATCAGGGCGAGCCGCATCGCGGAGATCGCGACGAACCACGCCGCGAGGACGAGCGGCAGCAGGCGGACGATGCCGTCGCCGGAGAGGCCGGTTCGCAACGCTCCCGCCCCCGGCGTCCGCGTACGCTCCGGCTCGTTACCGCGTCCGGCGCCCGTGCTGGTCGTCATGCGAGCCGGCTCACATGTGGTACGCCCAGTAGACGCTGTCCGCCATGACGAGGACGCCGCCGACGATCAGCAGCCGCCAACCCCAGCCGATCGCCACGCCGGCCCGGCCCACCCGTTCACGGAGGCCTTCGTCCCGAGCAGCCGCGAGGACGCACAGCGCCCAGACGAACGGGATCGAGTCGAGCGCGTAGCGATAGCCGAACTGCAGCCATCCGCCGCCGTAGTAGAGGAGCGTCGGCACCAGGACGAGCAGCGCCGCGCCGAGCAGCCACCACGCCCTGGACGCGCGCCACGGGGCGCGGACCGCATAGAGCAGGCCGGGGCTGGTGAGCAGGATCGACATGCCGAGGCCGTCCGGCACGAGGAACGGGAACTCCGGCACGAACTGCGGCAGCTTCGTGAAGAGATAGTCGATGTTCATGCCGATGTGGGCCGTGGAGAAGAGCCCGAGCTGCCGCTGCGCCTCGAGGAACGGCGGCAGGACGGCGAGGGCGTAGCCGGACTCCAGCGGCGACCCGAACCGGACGGCGTTGTACCAGAAGAAGAACAGGATCGACGGCAGCACGCCAATCACGAGGGCCAGCCACCGCCGCCACGGCCAGCGGCGCGGCTCCCAGACGAGCGGACCGGCCATCAGCAGCGCGTAGAACGGGATCGCGAACGCGAGGGGCGCGCGGCTCAGGAACGCGGCACCCGCGAGCAGGCCCACGAGGAAGCCGCGCTGCTTGCCCCACAGCTCGATGAGGATCGCGAGGGTCAGGATCGTCGCGATCAGCTGGCCGGTGTGCCAGACACCGCCGCGAGTCGTGATCCACCAGATCTGGGTGGAGAAGCCGAACAGGACGACGAGCAGGATCCGGTCGACGAGGGACCGAACGCCGGCGCGGCCGGCGAACCACCAGCCGAGGCCGACCGTCGCCGCGGCGAGGGCGGCGTTGATGCCGGTCTCCCACTGATCGGCCACCACGGGCCCGGTCAACGCGACGATCGGCATCAGGGCCATCGCCGGGAACGGGGCGAACGGCACGTAGATCCGGCCGTCGCGGAGGATCACGTCCTGCGGCCCGAGCCGGACATCGAGCCAGGCGCGGCCGTGGAGGAACGCGTCGGCGAGGTAGAAGAAGTCGCCCCGCATCGCGTCGTAGAAGCGGTTCGACAGCCAATAGACAAGGGCCGCGACGACCATCACGGCGAGCCCGACCAGGACGCTGCGGTCGAATCCCTGGGGAATGGCGCTCGCCGGCCGGACGCGGACGACGCTGGGCGTTCGAGCGCTCACGGGGCGGTGGCGATCGCGTCCGCCCGGCCGCCGGCTCCGTCCCGGCGTCCTTCCGCCAGGCCGACAGCGAGCACGCCGAGCAGCGCGACCCAGAACACGACGGGGTAGATCGCGGGCGGAAGGTTGACGACGAGCGTCGCCGCGGAGGTGACGAGCGGGATCGCGATCGCCCACCACTGCCGCCGCTCGAGAAGCCAGGCGGTCGGCAGGAGCAGGAGCATCGCGTAATGGTCCCAGAGCACGGGCGACAGCAGCTGGCTGGCGACGATCGCGACGAGCAGCGAGGCGTCCGGGCGCGTCCGGACCGCCGCGAACACGACGGCTACGACAACGAGCGCGGAGCTCGCCAGCTGGATGATCGTTGCCGTTCCGGTGCCGAAGCCGGCCTGGAACGCGGCGGCGCCGGGCGTGAAGTTGTGCGGCGTCGTGATCGGGTCGCTGACGTTCCGGAGCAACGCGAGGTAGTCCTGCCACACAGCGACCCCGCCGAGGAGCGCGGTCGTGCCGATCGCGACGATGAGGAGCGTCACCGCGGCGACGAGGACGGCGGCAATGCGTCGCGTCAGGAGGGCCCACGCGACGATCAGGCCGGGCTGGATCTTCACGATCGCGCCGAGCGCGCCCGCCAGGCCGAACGCGACGGGTCGATCGATTGTCCGCCACGCGATCGCGAACAGGAGGAGCAGGAGCGGCCCGACTTGGCCCAGCTTGAGCGCGTAGGCGACCGGCCAGGAGAGGCCGCCGAGCAGGAGCACGCCCCAGCGAACCTCCGCTCGGACCGGCAGGATGGCGATCGCCGCCACGAGCATCGCGACCGAGACGGCCAGCCAGAGCCACGTCGCGGCGGCCGCCGGCAGGAGCGCAAACGGCAGGACGAGGAACACGAACGGCGGCGGGTAGTAGAACAGCCCGAAGCCGCCGGTCTGCTGGACGGACGGGTCATAGAGGCGCTGGCCGTCGAGGACGCGCGTCGCTGCCTGGTGATAGGCGAGGAAGTCGAACCCGAATGTGCCCGCGGCAACAGCCGCCATCACGACCAGGCCGGAGACCACGACGAGGGACGCGATCGCGAGGATCGGCAGGGCGGCACGGGCGAGCGTGCTGCCATCGAGCCCGGTTGGAGCGGTTCGCTCGGCCGTCGGATGATCTCCTGCTGCGGTCGGTGCTCGGCTGCACCGCTCGGCGGCCGAAGTCTAGCCGCGCGATTCCGGGGGAGGCAGCGACCGGATGGTCCTGTCGTCCTGAACCGTCCGGGTCGTCGATCCGGCACCGGGATCGTTTAGGGTGGCCTCGATGCTCCGCGCCGCCGTCTGGGTCGTTCTCGTCGCCGTCTCGATCGTCGTCTGGGCGATCGTGTTCCGTGCGCTCGGGTTCGCGCCGACGACGGAGGGCAGCGACGCGTGGAACTACCTCGCGGCCGGGGAGCGGCTGAACGCCGGCCACGCGCTCTACGCGCTGTCGCCGGGCGATCGCGCCGTGTTCCTCGCTCCGCCGTACTGGACGGTTCCGCTCCTCGCCCCGCCGCCCGTGGCCGTCACCTGGCGGCCGCTCGCGCTGCTCGGCGAGCGGGCGATGGTCGTGTGGGGGGTCGGCGCCCTCGTCGCCACGGTCGCGGTGACGATCCCGCTGCTGATCCGGGGCGGCCTGGTCGTCGCCGCGATCCTCGCCGTGATGAGCGCGTCCCTCGCGGTCCAGGCGCTGGCCGGCAACGTGAACGGCTTCCTCCTCGCCGCGCTGGTCCTCGTCTGGCTCCTCCGGGACCGCCCGGCGATCGCCGGCGGACTGCTCGCGATCGCGATCGCCATCAAGCTCACGCCCGTGATCGTCCTGCTCTGGGCGATCGCCGCCCGCCGGTGGCCGCTGGTCGGCGGAACGCTGGCCGGCCTCGTCGTGATCGGCGTCGTCTCGCTGGTCGGCGGTGGGCTCCAGAACCACCTCGACTGGCTCGCGTCCGTTCCGGGATCCGCGCCCTCGCCGACGTCCGTGGCCGGTCTGCTCGGAATCCCGTCGACGGCAGTTCTGCTCGTCTGCGCGGCGGTTGCCATCGCGGTCGGGCTGCTCGTGAACGATCGGATCGGCTTCAGCGTTGCCATCGTTGCGGCGGCCCTCGCCTCTCCCGCGCTGTATCTCGGTACGCTCGGGATCGCGGCGGCGGCGGCCGCTCCGTGGCTCCGACGGCCGGGCGATCCGGGGCCGTGGCGAGGGCTCGTCCGGGCAGCGCCGCCCGTCGTGCCGGTGCCAGCCGGCGCCGGCGACAGCGTCGGACGATGAGCCGGGACCGCCCGATGCGGGCCGCGAGCACCAGGGCCCTCGACGCGAATGTCGTCGTCCGGGTCGTTGCCACGGCTCTCTCGGTCGGGCTGCTCGTCTTCATCGCGAGCGAGGTCATCGAGATCGTCACGAACCTCGGCCGGCTCGCCTTCCCGATCGATGGCGATCGCGTCCTCTACGCGAATGCCGCCCGGAGCTGGGTCGCCGGGACCGGCTTCTACCATCCGTACCAGCTCGCGGGACCCTACGACGTCGCCTCCGGCGACATCCTCTACCCGCCGCCGATGCTCCTCGTCTTCACGCCGCTCGCCCTGTTGCCGGCGCCGCTCGATGCGTTCCTCTACTACGCGATCCCGCTCGGGATCACGGCCGCGGTGGTCGCCTGGCTGCGGCCCTCGGTGCTGGGCTGGCCGGCGATCCTGTTCTGCCTCGCCTGGCCGACGACGATCGTCGTGATCGCCGGCGGCAACCCCGGGATCTGGTTCATGGCGTTCATGGCGCTCGGCTGCCTCTGGCGACCGCTGTCCGTGCTCGTCTTCGTCAAGCCGACCCTGGCACCCTTCGCGTTCTTCGGCGCCAACCGCCGGCCATGGTGGATCGGCCTCGCCGTGTTCGCGGCGGTGTCGCTCGCGTTCCTGCCGATGTGGCCGGACTTCGTCCGCGCGACGCTGAACGCCCGGGGCGGCGGCGGAATCTTCTACTCGATCGGTCAGGCGCCGATGCTGTTCCTGCCGCTCGCGGCCTGGGCGACGTCGACGCGGCGCCGGTCCGCCGGCCGGTCGGGATCACCGCTCACCGTCCCCACGGTCTGACCCTCGCGCTCCCG
Source organism: Chloroflexota bacterium (assembly GCA_042408445.1). Lineage (GTDB taxonomy): Bacteria > Chloroflexota > Limnocylindria > Limnocylindrales > CSP1-4 > CF-46. The sequence goes on along the minus strand of JBHORC010000039.1, from coordinate 72,061 downwards.
GGCCCGCGCCCGGTCCTCGCGCCAGAGCGGGATCGCGGCGACAAGCACCGCGAAGCCGTGGAACCAGATGATCGGCAGGCTGAGGGTCGCCGCGACGGGCACGGTCCAGCGGCGGTCCGTCCGCGCGCCCCACGCGACGACGGCCGCCGACGCCAGCATCCGGATCGGCAGCGGGATCGGGATCGGATACGGGTGGCCGGGGTCGTAATCGAGGTTGTCGACCATCGTCGAGACGTACTGACGCCAGAGGTCCGGCGCGACGACGAAGCTCACCGCGGCGATCGCGACCGTCGCGCCGACGGCAATCGCGAACTTCCGCCACTCACCACGGAAGGCGAACCAGAGCGCGCCGACCCCGGGCGAGACCTTCGTCAGGACCACGAACGCCCAGGCCGCCGGGTAGCGGAACCCGACGACGATCGCCACGGCGATGAAGAGGTGGATGTTGCCGTGGTACAGCTCGAGCGGGATCGGCGGGAAGGCGAGGCTGACGAGGCTCGTCCAGCCGGTCAACCAGATCAGCGCGCCGATCATCGCCGCGAACCAGATCGCGAAGAACATCTCCCAGGGCACCGCGTGGAAGACCGCGAACAGCTGTCCCGCGGCCGGCGTGTAGCGGAACGCGTCCAGGTCCGACGTGTTGCCGGTCGCCGAGCCGTACAGGTTCGCGAGGTTGACGTTCCAGTAGGCGTGGGCATCGAAGCCGAACAGCGACGTCGCCGCGTTGATCGCGACGATGTACGGCAGCGAGATGAGCCCGACGAGGATCAGCGCGTCCCGGATCGCGCGGATCCGCGGCCGGCCCAGGCGCGCGGCCAGCGCCGCAATGACGCCGTCCTCGCGGTGGAGCGACGCGCGGGCCGGCACGTCTCCATCGGGCTGCCGCGCGTCGCCCGAAGGCACGTCTCCGGGCCGTGCCTCGCGCGTGGCCCCGCCCGCCGTCATCCCTCGGCGGGGGTCGTCACGCGGCCGAGCCCGCGGTGGAGGAACGGGATCCGGATCAGGTCCCACGCGACCCGCGCGGCGAGGCCGGGCCGGGCCCGCATCCGCGACCCACGCCGATCCGACCACGTGATCGGGACGACGGTCATCGTGTAGCCACGCCGCCGGGCGAGGTAGATGAGCTCGACATCGAACACGATGCTCGTCACCCGCTGGCGCGCGAACAGGTCCTGGGCGGCGGCCCGACGGAAGCCCTTGAACCCGCACTGGGTGTCCTGGACCGGACCCACGACCCAGACCGACGCGAGCAGGTGGAACGCCTTGCCGAGGAGCCGACGGTATGGCGGCTGCGATTTGCGCATGTCGGTCCCGTCGGGCTGGATCCGGCTGCCGAGCGCGACGTCGGCGGTCGCCAGGGCGCCGACGAGGGGAACGAGCATGTCCGGCGGCGTCGCCATGTCGGCGTCGGCGAAGACGATCGTCTCGGCCTGGGCATGGAGCATTCCGGCTCGGACCGCAGCGCCCTTCCCGCCGTGTGGGACCGTGATGACGGAGAGGCCGGCACCACCGGACTCCGAGCCGAACTCCGGACGGGCACGGACGAGATCGGCCGTTCCGTCCGTGCTGCCGTCGTCGACGACGAGCACGTCAATTCGCGCGGGGAGGCGAGCCGCGCCGGGCGCGCCGTCTCGGGCGGATTCGCCGCGGCGTCGGAGATAGCCGAACAGCTCGTCGAGCGCGGGCTCGATCCGGGCCGCCTCGTTGAAGGCGGGCAGGACGATCGTCAACGACGCGGTCGGAGGCATCGCCGCAGTCTAGGCCGCGAGCGCCCGCGTCAAGGCGCGCGATCGTCCGGGTCGCGTCCTCTGGTGGACCGTCGTGTGGGTCGCCGTGTGGGTCGCCGGGTCCGCGCTCATCACGCCGCTCGCAGGCCGGCGGCTTCCCGGACACCCCGGCTCGGCTCGCTTCGCTGCACCGCCACGAGGACGAGGCCGATCGCGACCCAGATCAGCGGCAGGAACGCGATCGCGACTGCCGCGATCACGAGTGCAGCGGCCACCAGCCGGGCGACGACCGCGCGCGCGTCCGGCGACGCCGCGCGGAGGAGCGCGACGAGGGCGAACGGGATGAGCGCCGACGGGTAGTGGTACCAGGTGACGGGCAGGGTCGCGAGCGACGCGGCGGCGGCGACCGCGAGCGCGGTGACGGGGTCGGCGATCCGGCGGGCGGCCATCACCGTGACGGCAAGGACCGCGACGGCAACCCCGAGATGGAGCGTCCGGGCGACCGCGTCGTTCGCCCCTAGCAGCAAAGCGATCTGGGCCGCAGGTCCCGCGTTCCGGGGATCGACGAGATCCGCGTTGCTCCCGGCTCGGACGACGGCGACGTACTCCCGCCACCGGTCGAGCCCGCCCACGAGGACGCTCGCGGCGACGAGGACCAGCCCCGCGACGACGGTCAGCATCAGGATGCGTGCCGCCGCGCCGCGGCGATCGCCGACCGCGCGGGCCGCGAACCACGCGACGAGCGACGCGGGATGGAGCTTGGCCACCGAGGCGACCGCGAGGGAGACGCCGCCGAGTCGCTGGGTCGCGACGGCAGCACCCGGCGCCACGGCCAGGAGCATCACGCCGTAGAGCAGCGGGAAGAAGACGTCCAGGTTGCCGAACAGGAGCCCGATCGCGAACGGGAAGCACAGCGGCGCCAGCGCGACGACCGGGACGGCGACCGAGGCCGCGGAGCGTTCGGGCGCAAATCGGCGCGTGAGCGCGACCGTGACCGCGGCCAGCCCCGCAACAGCGGCGACGCTCCACCCGACGAGCACGATCGGCGACGGCAGCCACGCGACGAGCGCCATCACCTGGGCGACGACCGGCGGGTACGAATAGAAGAGGCTCTCGGCGACCGGCGCGGAGCCGGCGACGAGCGCCGGGTCGTATGGCGATCGACCGGCGGCCACGTCTCGACCGGCCCCGACGAGGAGCTCCAGGTCGAAGCCCGCCCGCGGCGGAGTCGCTGCGTACAGCGTGATGCCGATCCAGATCAGCCCGAGCCAGGCAACAACGCCGACGACCGCGACGATGGCGCGTGAGATCGGCGGGCGGCGGCGCGGACGAGCTGCGGTGGAGTCCGCGGAGGCCGTCGAGGCGGTGGACCCACCGGGGGCCGAGGACCTGGCTGGCGCCGTCATTCCGCGTCCGGCTCACGGGTCGCGGCCACGAGGCTCGAGATCTGGTACAGCAGCAGCCGCGGTGACGCGAGGACGGACAGCGCGACCGCGGCCGCCCAGCCCCATCGCCGCGGCGCGGCCCACAGCGCGAGTGCGCCGCCCGCCACCACGAGCACCGCCCAGAGCCATGGCGAGACGGCGTAGGGCGAGAGCGAGACGACGTTCCCGACCTGGTCGAGCCGCAGGAACGACGGATAGGCGAGGGTCCCGGCCGGCTCGAGGACGAGCTGCACCACAGCCAGGGCGATGAGCCAGACGACGAGCTCGCCGAGCGCGCGCCAGCGCCGCCTGCCGAGCCACCAGACGGCGACGAGGACCGGGAAGAGCTTGAGGTTCGTCGCGAGGGCGACGGACCACGGAGCCGCGATGGCCAGGAGCAACGTCACCGCGACCTGCGCCTGCCCGATCACGACGCTCCATGCCGTCGGCAGCGCGAGGGCGCAGACGGCGAACAGGGGGATCGGTCGGCGGACGTCGATCCGGATCAGCGTCGCCACGAGCATCAACGCGATCGCGACCATCCAGATCGCGGCAGCGAGCCCGAAGGGCAGCAGGGCAAGCGGACGGAACAGGATCGCGAGGAGCGGCGGATAGCGGTAGAACGCCGCCTGGTCCACGCCGGCCGGCTGGTCGTACAGCGGCTGGCCGGCGTTGAGCCGCGCCCCCGCGTCGTAGTAGGCATGGACGTCCGCAAGCGGGTCCATCAGGAGGTGCAGCACGGCCGTCTCGATGCCGAGCCCGAGCCCGACGAGCATCGCGACGCGGAGCACGAGGCGGATGCGCGGCGTCGCCCACCAGGCCGATGGGACGGCTGGGCTGTCGCTCGTCACCGGGCCATCCTAGCCACCGGCTGCCGGCCCGGAGGGGACCAATCGACGCGTCCGCGGTGGTCCCTTCGTACGGGGCTGGTCGCCCGGGACCCGGTGCTAGGCTGCACCGGCCGTGCGGATCCCGATCCTCCTGTACCTGCTCGCGCTCGTCGTCCGGATCGGGCTCGTCGCCCTCTTTCCCGACCCCGCGTACCCCGATTCGTACTACTACGTCGATGTCGCGCGAGCCCTCGCCGCGGGCCACGGGCTGAACCTCGACTTCGTCTGGATCTTCGCCGAGGTCGGGAACCGGATCCCCGCGAACCCGACCCTGCCCATCCCCGGCAATGCCCATTGGCTGCCGCTCGCCTCGTTCCTGCAGGCGCCGTTCATCGCGTTGCTCGGGCCGACGGTGGTCGCATCGGCGATCCCGACGGTCCTCGTCGGCTCGATCACCGCTCCGCTCACGTGGTTCATCGCTCGCGACGCCGGGACGCGCCGATCGATCGCGATCGGGGCGGGCGTCCTCGCCGCGATCCCTGCGGCCGGGGCCGTCTTCATGGCCCAGCCGGAGAACTTCGCGATCCTCCAGCCGCTCGTCGCGGCGACGATCTGGCTGACGGTCCTCGGGCTGAAGGGCCGCCCGAAGGCGTACATGGCAGCCGGATTTCTCGTCGGCCTCGCGTCCCTCGCCCGCAATGACGGCTTCATCCTTGGGCTGGCCGTCGGTCTCGTCTTCGTCTGGGATCGCCTGCGCGCCTGGCACTCTCGCGGCGCGGAGCGCCCACGCCTCCCCGTCCGGGCGGCCGTCGGCTGCGTCGCGCTCTACCTCGTCGTGATGGGCCCGTGGTTCGCCCGCCAGCTCCTGACGTTCGGCTCGATCTCGCCGACCACGTCCGGCGGCAGCGCGCTGTGGATCCGGACGATCCAGGAGTGGAACAGCATCACCGCCGACCCGTCCCTCGCGAAGTTCCTCGCCCAGGGCCCCGGCCCGATCATCGCCTCGCGCGTCGGCGGGCTGCTCTCGGCGATCGGGAACTTCGCCGTGATCATCTGCTCGGTCGTCCTCGTCCCGTTCCTGCTGATCGGCGCGTGGCTCCGCCGCCGCTCGATCGACTTCGGGCCGTGGTTCCTCTACGCGATCCTCGTGTTCGCCGGCGCGACGTTCCTCTACCCGCTGCACGTCCCCGGCGGCGCGTTCATCCACTCCGCGGTGGGTCTCGAGGCACACGCCTACATCCTTGCCCTCGAGGGGGTCGCGGGGATGGTCGCCTGGATCGCTCGGCGCCGTCCGGCGTGGGATCCGCGGACCGCCGTCCCGCTGTTCGTCGGGGCGGTCGTCGCGTTCACGGTCGCCACGGCGCCGCTCTACGCGCTCGCCCTGCGATCGGCGTGGACCGAGAGCCAGGCGCCGCGGGTCGCCCTCGCCCACAACATGGCGGACCTCGGCGTTGCCGCGGACGATCGTCTGCTCGTCATCGACAGCGCCGGGTTCAAGTACTACACCGGCCGGCCGGGGATCGTGACGCCGGACGACCCGATCGAGACCGTCGAGCAGGTCGCCCGCGCCTACCGGACCCGCTGGCTCGTGCTCGAGCGCGACGACATCGTCCGGTCGCTCCAGCCGATCCTTGCCGGCGGTCCGCGCCCCGGTTGGATCGGCTCGCCCGTGTTTGTCGTTCCCGCGACGGACGGTGGCGTCGCCCGCCTGGCGATGTATCCGATCTGCCTCGACGACACCGATGAGCGGTGCGCGAGCGGCCCGACGCTCGCCCTGGCCCCGCGAACCGACGGGGCCGCGAACGCGGAACGTCGCGGATGAGTCGTCGCGAGGCGCTCCTCTCCGCCGCGGGTGTCTTCGTCGCCGCGATCGTCGTGCGCGTCGCGATCGCGTCGATCATCGTCTTCCCGACCCCCGAGGACACGACCTACTACGTCGGTGTCGCCCGGAACCTCGTCGAGGGGCGCGGCCTGTTCACCGATGCGATCTGGAGCTTCCAGACGCCGCCGCTCGTGTTCCCGCGGCCGGCGTTCGAGGTCTGGCTGCCGCTGCCCTCCCTGCTCGCGGCGATCCCGATGGCGCTCGCCGGTGCGACGTTCCGGGCGGCGCAGGCGATCCCGATCCTGGCCGGCGCCGCGGCCTGCGTCCTCATCTGGCGGCTCGGGGCGGACGTCGCCGACGAGCTCGCGCTGCCGCCCGGCCGGGCCCGGACGCTTGCCCTCGGTTCCGGGCTGACGGCCGCCGTGTCGTTGCCCCTGCTCCTCCACTCCGCCCTGCCCGATTCCACGATGCTGTTCGCGGCGCTCGCGCTCGGTGCGTGCCTGCTCATGGCGCGTCTCATCCGGGCGCTCAGCGAACGACCCGAGGTCCTGCCGGTCCGGGGCGCGATCGGTCTCGGCGTCCTGATCGGTCTCGCCGCGCTCACCCGCAACGAGGCGATCTGGCTCGGCCTGGCGTGGCTGCTGCTCGTCTGGCGCGCCACGCCCGTCCCGCTCCGCCGCGGCGTGGAGCTCGTCGCGCTGCCGGCGGTCGTCGCGCTGCTCGTCTTCGCGCCGTGGGCGATCCGCGACTGGCAGACCTTCGGGACGCCATTTCCGGGCCAGGCGCTCTCGAACGCGCTGTCGATCGACGGGTCGGACATCTTCGCGTGGCAGGATCCGCCGACGATCGCCCGGTACCTCGCCCTGGGGCCGGCCCGCCTCCTCGAGCTTCGTGTCCAAGGAATCGCCCACAACCTGCTCAGCGTGCTGCTGCTGCCGGGGCTCCCGGCCGCGGTCATCGGGCTGCTCGGGCTGCCGATCCTTGCCCGCGTCCGCGCCGCGCGGCCGACGCTCCTCGTCGCCGCGATCACGTTCCTCGCGACGAGCCTCCTGTTCCCCGTCTCGACGACCTGGGGCACGTTCCTGCACGCCGCGGGGCCGTCCCACGCCGCGCTGATCGTCGGCGCGATGGTCGCGCTCGACGCGTTCATCGTTTGGATCGGCCGGATCCGCGGCTGGACACGGCCGGTCGCGTGGCTCGGGGCGACGCTGACGATCTTCGGCTGCGCCCTGTTCTCGACCGTGATCCTCCCGTCGTACGGGCAGTCCTCGGCGGACATTCGCGATCGCTACGTCGCGCTCGACGGGCAGCTCGCGTCGGCCGGCGTTCGGCTGGACGGCGGCGGCCCGGTGATCAGCGACTTCCCGATCTGGCTCGCCGACACGCTCGGCGTCGATGCGATCGCCCTCCCGGCCGAATCGCCCGAAAGCGTCGTCAACCTGGCAAGGACCTTCGGCTCCCGCTGGCTGGTCACGAGCGGCGGGCCGGACGGCCTCTGGCCCGGCGTTCTCGCTACCGAAACTCCGGGCTCGGAATGCTTCCGGCCGGTCGACCTCGGCACGCCCGCCGAGCGGCCGCTCGCCGACGCGATGGCCGGAACCCGGCTCTTCGAGGTGGTCTGCCGATGACCGACCCGTATACTCCGGCACGGATGGACGCCGCCCAGACGAGCGACGCGACGCCGGGGGTCGGCGATGACACGCTCGGTGAGCGGGGCGTACGCGCACCACATCCGGGTTCGGGACCGGTCCGCGACGCGCGGATCGACGGGCTCCGCGCCGAGGCCTCGCAGGCCGTCTCGTCCGGCGCCAACACCCTCCGAACCGTCATCCAGCGCTATCGCGTCGCCTATGCGGACGAGATCACCCGGTGGCAGGCGCTCCGCGACGACCTCGACGCGGCCGAGCGCTTCCGACGTGACGGTGGGCTGGCCGACGGGGAGGGCAGCGCGATCGGCGCCGCGGAGGCCAGGGCGGAGAACGATCGGATCCGCACCCTGCAGCTCGACGCCGAGGCGCTCGGCCGCGAGCTCGGGCTCCAGCAGACCGAGCTGGCGAGGCTCGAGATGGCCCTGAAGCACGTCGAGTCGACCTGGCTCTTCCTCGAACGCGGCGACGCGAGCCTCGTCGGCGACGCCGGAGACGCCGTCCCGACGGAATTCCAGATGCGGATCGTCGAGGCCCAGGAATCGGAGCGCTCGCGGCTCGCGCAGGAGGTCCATGACGGCCCGGCGCAGGTCCTCTCGAACGCGATCTTCCAGGTCGAGTACATCGAGCGGGTGATCGAGAGCGACCTCGGGACCGCCCGGACGGAGCTCCAATTCCTGCGCGACCAGCTGCGGCGCGAGCTCGGCACCGTGCGAACCTTCATCAGCCAGCTGCGACCGCCGGTCCTCGACGAGCTCGGGCTCGACGGGGCGATCGGCGACGCGATCGAGCGGATGCACGCCCTCACCGGGCTCGCCATCGATGCCGCCCTGACCGCTCCGACGGATCGGTTGAGCGGTCTGCAGCAGACAGTGGTGCTGCGCGTGGCACAGGAAGCACTGCAGAATGTGCGGAAGCACGGCGCGGCCTCTGCCGTCACGGTCGCCAGCGCGATCGAGGGTGACGACTGGGTGCTCACCGTCCGTGATGACGGCCGAGGGTTCGATGTCGGTGCCGTCGCGGCCCGGGGTCGGCGAAACTTCGGTCTGCAATTCATGCGCGAGCGCGCGGAACTGATCGGCGCCCAGTTCGAGGTGCAATCGCAACCGGACGGCGGCACGCTGGTGCGGCTGGCGATCCCGGTGGGATGAGAGGAGACGGCCTGATGGCTTACTCGGGACCTGAACGCCGCCGAGGCGGACCGGATCGCCGCGGCGAAGACGAGCGGACGAGGATCCTCATCGTCGACGACCACGCGCTGTTCCGTGTGGGAATCAGCAACATCCTGGAGCGCGAGCCGGACTTCGAGGTCGTCGGCGAGGCCGACGACAGCCGGTCGGCTGTCGACCGGGCGCTCGAGACGTCGCCGGACATCATCCTCATGGATCTCTCGCTGCCGTCACCGGGTGGCATCGAGACAACCCAGCGCATCAAGCGCGAGCTCCCGTCCACCGGGATCATCGTGCTCGCGGCGACCGAGGACGAGGACGCGCTATTCGACTCGATCAAGGCGGGCGCGGCGGCATTCATCCTGAAGGATGTCGGTCCCGACGATCTCGTCACGATCATCCGCCGGGTCGTGACGGGTGAGTACCTGATCAACGACAAGGTCTTCAGCAAGCCGGCCGTTGCGTCGCGCGTCCTGAAGGAGTTCCGCGAGCTGGCGGTCTACGGCCAGGAAGCCGCGCCGATCTTCGCCCCGCTTTCGCCGCGCGAGGTCGAGATTCTCGACAACATCGCCCAGGGCATGACGAACAAGCAGGTCGCCTACGCCCTGTCGATCAGCGAGCAGACCGTCAAGAACCACATGAGCTCGATCCTCCGGAAGCTCTCGGTCAACGACCGGACCCAGGCCGTCGTCTACGCGATGCGCCAGGGCTGGATCCGGATGCCGGAGGACTGATCGGCACCCGTGTCCTCAGCACAGCGCGAACCGGCCGACGAGGCTCCCGCCTCCGTCGGTGATCTCGCCACCCGTCTCGCCTTCGAGGTCCAGGGTCTGGACCGCGAGCTGGCCGAGATCGAGATGCTCGTCTCGCAGGCGCGGACCGAGGCGAGCCGCCACGAGCAGAAGCGTGTCCAGGCGGCCGATCGCCTGGCCGCCTCCGCCGCGCTGCCCCCCGAGGATCTCGCGGCGCTGAACGCCCAGCTCGTGACGCTGACCCGTCGGGCCGCCGTCATGGAGGCCCAGGTCGACGTGCTCGAGGGCAAGCGCAAGACGCTCGCCCGGTTCCGGGACTCGCTCGTGGACGTGACGGACCGCTACGGCGACACCGCGGCCTCGCCCGGGCCCGCTGCCCGGTCCGGCGGAGCGGACACGCCCGCAGACGCTGAAGGTGCCGACGCGCCGCCACCGATGTCGCGGATCGTCCTCAATGCCCAGGAGGATCTCCGCCGCGAGATCGCCAGGGCGATGCATGACGGTCCCGCCCAGAGCCTCACGAACATCGTCCTGCAGGCGCAGATCGTGGAGCGGCTGCTCGGCCGCGACCTCACCGGCGCGCGATCCGAGCTCCAGCTGCTCGTCCAGATGGTCCAGCAGACGCTGGAGGCGACGAAGACGTTCATCTTCGACGTCCGGCCGATGGTCCTCGACGACCTGGGGCTCGTTCCCACGCTCCGCCGGACGGCCCGCGAACGCGGCCGCCGGGCGGGCCTCGCCGTCGAGTTCGACTCCGTCGGCCAGGATCGTCGCCTGACGGTCGACCTCGAGAGCAGCCTCTTCCGGATCCTCGACGAGGCGCTCGCCGCCTATCTCGCGGCGCGGCCGGATTCGGTCGGGATCCGTCTCGACTGGACGGAGACGACCGTCGACGCGGAGCTGCGCGCGACTCGTCGCCCGACCGCCGCGATGGCCGCCGCGGACCGCCAGGTCCAGGAGGCGACCAACGCCGAGAACTCGGCGGGCGGCGATCTGCCACCGGCGCTCGGCGCGATGCTCGTCGAGCGGCGCGAGCAGGCCGAGGCGGCAGCCACCTCGGCCCGCGGGTCCGCCGCGATCAACCTGCCCCCTGCAACGTGGCGGGAGATCCAGCAGCGGGCCGCGACGACCGGCATCCAGGTCGAGCTCGCCGAGGGCGGCGGCCGGCTGCATCTGCGGGTCGAAGCCGAAGCGCCGGCCGAGGACGGCGCTGCCGATCGTGCGGTCGTCGATGCCGCTGTCGCGGCCGGCTGAGCTCCTCGACCTCCTGTCTGGTCCCGGCCGCCTCGCGGCCCGTCGCCTCGCGGCCGGTCGCCTCGCGGACCGTGGCCTGTCGGCCCGCGGCCAGGGCATCGTCGAGTACGGCCTGATCCTCTCGCTCTCCGCGCTGCTCGCCGTCGTGCTGCTCGTCGTGTTCGGGTCGACGCTGAGCGCGGTGCTGGAGGCCGTCGGGGACGCGATCGACGCGGCAACGTGACGGAGATCCGGCCCCCGTCCGGTTCGCGGAATCCGGCCGGGTCCACTGGTACGAATTGCCTAGTGGAGTTCACCGCTCCCGTTTGCCATCATGGCGCCGCCCTCGATTGAGGGCTGAGTACTCATCCAGGAGGCTGCCTCAATGGCGCTCGTTCACCAGTTCCTCGCGAAGCTCAACCGCAGCGACGAGGACGGCCAGGGTCTCGCGGAGTACGCGCTGATCCTCGCCCTCATCGCGATCGTCGCGATCATCGCTCTCATCTTCCTTGGGAGCCAGGTCAGCACGATCCTGTCGAAGGTCGGCGCGTCGGTCTAGCCGACTCGCAACACGACGATCGAGCCGCCGGAGCCGAAAGGCTCCGGCGGCTTTTTCATGTCCCCGACCGTGCCCTCGGTCCTCGCTGTGTGGTGCGACTCGACCACGAATGCGGCCTGCTCCGCATTGACACCGGGCTTCCGGACCCCGTAGCGTGGCGCCCGCCTCGGCCCGGCCGGGAGCTTTTGAGGAAAGGAGGTCCCCAGATGTCATTGATTTCAGGACTCATCGCACGTATTCGTCGGGATGAGGACGGCCAGGGTCTCGCGGAATATGCGCTGATCCTCGCCCTGATCGCGATCGTCGCGATCATCGCCCTCATCTTCCTCGGCCAGCAGGTCAGCACGATCCTGTCGAAGGTCGGCGCGTCCGTCTGACGCGCGTCACCCGTGGATCCGGGACCGCCGGCGCAGCTCGCGCCGGCGGTCTTCGCGTCTCCGGCGGGTTCGCCCGGCGTCAACACAATCGCCGTCGAGGCCTTGACCCGTGCCCTGCGCGTCGCCACGATCGCGACGGGGTCGGCGAGGGGCCGATCCTCAACGAACCGGAGGCAACGAGGGCGGTATCGCTCCCGGCGATCTCCGATCAACCGATCCGGGCGTTCTGCGCCGGATCTCGCCTCCGGTGCACGACCGCGCCGGGCTGTACGAACGGGCCTATTGACAGGCCCGGCGGGCAGCCTACCGTGGCGTTCCGGGGGGCCGGGGTTCGTCATCGTCGCCCGGGCCCGTCACGTACCTTCGGGAAGGAGGTGAATCAGGTGTCCCAGCTCCGGCGGATCTCCGCCAGGATGCGCCAGTGGTGGAACGCAGTCGACGGCCAAGGCCTCGCTGAATACGCACTCATCCTCGGACTCATCGCCATCGTCGCCATCGTCGCGTTGCTCTTCATGGGGCAACAGGTCAGCAGCAAGCTCAGCGTCGTCGGGAGCACGATCCAGTCCGTCCAGTAGTTCACCACGCGATCTCATCGCCTCGGCCCGTCCGGCCTCCGGACGGGCCGTTCGTTGCCTCGCCGGGGAGCGGTCCGGAGCGGTGCGCGCGGCGAGCCCTCACCTTGCGAATCACCTTGCTCGACGCGTGATTTCCTGCCGAATCCTCCCAGTAGTCCTAGGCCTTTCGTATAGTCGCGGGCCCTTTGGCCGGTGCTACAGTGTTGCCACCTGTCACACGGCCTGGGGAGATCAACTTGAAGCGTTCTAATCGCCTTGTCCTGCTCGTCGGGGTGTTCCTGGCGGTCGTCGCGTTCGTCGGAATCGCATTGCTGCTGAACCCGACGACGAAGCCGCCCGACCAGATCGTCTCGAAGGAACCAACGGTCCTCGCGACACAGGACATCCCTCTCGGTACGACGATCACTGGATCGATGGTCGCAGTCCAAGAGTTGGATGTTGCCACCGAGCGGCGCACGGATGCCTTCACCTCCGACAAGCTGGTCATCGGCCAGGTTGCCCGGCGGAAGATCGGCACGGGCTCCCAGCTCGTGAGCGCCGACTTCGACACCGCCAGCACCGGCTGCGGCACCATCGACGTCCCGACCGGTCTCCGGGCCATGTCGGTCCAGGTCGACCAGGTGTCCGGCGTCGGCACCGTCATCAACGCAGGCGACTACACGGATGCGGTCGTGGGCTTCACCGGTGACAAGTTCCCGGTCGTCACCCTCAACCCCCAGGACAACTCGATCACCGTCGTCGCCGGCGTCAACAGCACGAGCGTCAAGCTCCTCGTCGAGGGCATGCAGGTTCTGTGCCGGCAGCTCCCGCCGCCGACCACGACGGCCAACGGCCAGCAGACCTCGACCGGTGGCGACGCCGGCAACGGCGGCAGTGAGCAGCCTCAGGTGTCGCTCAACGGCCAGCAGGAGATCGTCATCCTGGCGGTCACCCCGGCCCAGGCCGAGATCCTGAAGTTCGCCCAGCTCGACGGCTCGATCAGCCTGATCCTCCGGTCCGCCGCGGACTTCAAGGACGGCGCCATCCCGGCCCCCGCGGGCACGGAGGGCGTGACGCTGAAGAAGCTCACCACCGACTTCGCGGTTCCGATCCCGGAGCTCGTCGAAGCGATCCTCCCGGCACAGGGCAAGTAGCCCGAACCACCGTCAACCCGGCCGTGTGACGGCCCACCCATCCTGGCAGCGCGACGGGCGCGTCGGACCACCGGTCCCGCGCCCGTCCACTTCTCCGGGCCGGACGGCCCTCCATCCCCGACCCGTTACGAGATGAATCGGACCCCCTGACGACATGGCCGACCAGATCCGCGTCCTGATCGTGGACGACATCTCCGAGACCCGCGACCACCTCACGAAGCTGCTCGGGTTCGAGAGCGATATCGAGGTGGTCGGGTCGGCCGCGTCCGGCACGGAGGCGCTCCGCCTCGCAGCCGAGCTCAGCCCGGATGTCGTCCTGATGGACATCAACATGCCGGACATGGACGGCATCACGACCACCGAGCGGCTCGCCGCCGCGGCGCCGACCGCCGCCGTCGTGATGATGTCGGTCCAGGGCGAGGCGGACTACCTCCGCCGCTCGATGCTCGCCGGCGCTCGCGAGTTCCTCGTGAAGCCGTTCAGCAGCGACGAGCTCACCGCCTCCATCCGCCAGGTCCACACCCGGGAGCAGGAGAAGCTCAGCCGGATGGCCACCGTCCCGGTCGCGGGCAGTGGCGCCGGCGGGAGCTCCGCCGGCCAAGAGACCGGCGGCAACGAGGGACGCGTCGTCGCGGTGTTCAGCCCGAAGGGCGGCGTGGGCCGGACGACGGTCGCGGTGAACCTCGCGGTCGCGGCCGCGACGGACCTCGGCAAGTCGGTCGTCCTCGTGGACGGCTCGTTCCAGTTCGGGGACGTCGGCGTCCTCCTGAACCTGAACCCGAAGAACAAGTCGATCGCGGACCTCGTTCCCGAGCTCGAAGCCGGGGAGCCCGAGTCGCTCGACACATTCGTCATCAACCACTCCGCCGGGATCCGCGTCCTCCTCGCCCCGCCCTCGCCCGAGATGGCGGAGCTCGTGACGCCGGCCGCCGTGCGGCGCGTCCTGGAGGCGCTCCGGCGCGGCCACGACCTCGTGATCGTCGACTGCACCTCGTGGTTCAACGAGACGACGCTGACGATCCTCGATGCCGCCGACGTGATCCTCACGATGCTCAGCCTCGAGATCACGAGCATCAAGAACATGCGGCTCTTCCTCGAGGTGGCCGCCCAGCTCGGCTACGAGGACAAGGTCCAGCTCGTGCTGAACCGGGCGGACTCGAGCCTGGGCATCCGCGTGTCGGACGTCGAGAGCTCGATCGGCCGCAAGGTCGACCACACGATCGTGAGCGACGGTCGGTCCGTCGTGTACGCGCTGAACCGGGGGGTTCCGTTCTTCCTTTCGAACCGGGAGGCGCAGGTCTCCCAGGATGTCCTCCGCCTGGCGGAATCCCTCACCGGCGAGCCTGTTGCAGTGCCGGGGGAAGATGTGCGCAAGGCGGTCCAGAAGAAGTCACTGTTCTCATTCCGATGACGTCGTCGGTCGAAGTGAGCCCGAGGGGCGATAAGGGGTTGCTGACATGTCACTGCTGAAGCGGATCGAGAGTGCCCGTCCGGGCACCGGACCGGGTCCGGCCACACCGGGTGTGCCGGCGGCTCCAGGCGGCCCGGCCGGCCCTGCAGCGCCGCCGGCCGCGGCGCCGCAGCGGCTGATGACCCAGGGACCCGTCCGCGAGTCCTTCCGCGACGTCAAGTTCCGCATCCAGAGCCGGGTCATCCAGGACCTGGACCCGAAGCTCGACCTGTCGAACCAGGTCGAGGTCCGGCGCCAGATCGAGGAGATCTTCGGCAAGGTCATCGACGAGGAAGGCCTCGCCCTGACCCGTGCCGAGCGCGTCCGGATGCTCGAGCAGATCACCGACGAGATCATCGGCCTCGGACCGTTGGAGCCGCTCCTCCGCGACGAGTCGATCTCGGAGGTCATGGTCAACGGCCCCCGCCAGGTCTACATCGAGCGGTCGGGCAAGCTCGAGCTGACGAACGTCGTCTTCCAGAACGACGACCACGTCATGCGGATCATCGACCGGATCATCGCCCCGATCGGTCGCCGCGTGGACGAGTCCTCGCCGATGGTCGACGCCCGCCTGACCGACGGCTCCCGCGTCAACGCGATCATTCCGCCGCTGTCGCTCGTCGGCCCCGTGATCACGATCCGGAAGTTCTCGGCGTCGCCCTTCACGGTCGACGACCTGGTCCGGTTCGGCACCGCCACCGCCGACATGTTCGACTTCCTCCGCGCCTGCGTGGAGGCCCGGCTGAACATCTTCGTCTCCGGCGGCACCGGCTCCGGCAAGACCACGACCCTCAACGTCCTCTCGTCGTTCATCCCGAACGACGAGCGGATCGTGACGATCGAGGACGCGGCCGAGCTCCAGCTCCGCCAGGAGCACGTCGTGACCCTCGAGTCGCGCCCGCCGAACATCGAAGGCAAGGGTGCGATCCCGATCCGCGAGCTCGTCCGGAACTCGCTCCGGATGCGGCCCGACCGGATCATCGTCGGAGAGTGCCGCGCCGGTGAGGCGCTGGACATGCTCCAGGCGATGAACACGGGCCACGACGGATCGATGTCGACCGGCCACGCCAACAGCCCTCGCGACATGCTCGCCCGGCTCGAGACGATGGTGCTCATGGCCGGCGTGGACCTTCCGGTCCGGGCCATCCGCGAGCAGGTCGCGTCCGCCGTCGACCTGATCGTCCAGCAGAGCCGCCTGAAGGACGGGACCCGGAAGATCGTCAACATCACCGAGGTCCAGGGCATGGAAGGCGACGTCATCGTCATGCAGGATGTCTTCGTCTTCGAGCAGACCGGGGTCGTCGAAGGCAAGATCCAGGGCCGCCTCAAGGCGACCGGCATCCGTCCGAAGTTCGTCGAGAAGTTCGAGGTGATGGGGATCCACCTGCCTCCGAACCTCTTCGGCTTCAGCTACTGAGCACCGAGGAGGCCTGCCTGTGACACCCATGACGCTCGCCGTCGCCGGCGTGGCGGCCGCCGCGATCTTCCTGATCGCCATCGGCATCGCGACGTCCGGCCGCGGGTCCGGTGTGAGCGCTCGCCTGGAGCGCTACGCATCGGCGCGCCAGTCGGGCAAGCCGGAACCCTCGGGTCAGGGCGCGATCGCGGACCTGCTCGCCCAGAGCGTCGCGCTCGCGAACCTCAACCGGGTCGTCGAGCAGCGCGACTTCGGGGCGAACCTCGCCCGTGACATCGCCCGCGCCGACCTTCGCCTGAAGCCGTCGGAGTTCCTCGCCATCTGGGCAGGCTCGATCGTCGGCGTCCCGCTGCTGTTCCTCGCCCTGTCGCTGGGCCTGCCGGCGCTCGGGACCCCGATCGCGCTCCTTGTCGGGGTGTTCGTCGGGTTCCTGCTGCCGCGGTTCTGGCTCGCTCGCCGCAAGGCCGGACGGCTCAATTCCTTCAACAAGCAGCTCCCGGACACGATCATGCTGCTGGCGAACGGCCTCCGCGCCGGCTCGTCGTTCCTCCAGGCCGTCGAGCTCGTCGTCCGCGAATCGCGGCCGCCGATGTCGACCGAGTTCAGCCGCGTCATCCGCGAGGTGAACCTCGGCCTGCCGTTCGAACAGGCGATGGAGAACATGGTTCGCCGCGTCCGCTCGGACGACCTCGAGCTGATGGCGACCGCGATCAACATCCAGCACACGGTCGGCGGCAACCTTGCCGAGATCCTCGACTCGATCGCGTTCACGATCCGCGAGCGGGTCCGCATCAAGGGCGAGATCCGGACGCTCACCGCGCAGCAGCGCATGTCGGGCTATGTCGTCGGCTTCCTGCCGATCGGCCTTGCCGGCTTCCTGTTCGTGGCGGCGCCGCACTTCATGGACCCGATGTTCGCCAAGCCGCCGGACGCCTTCGGGCTGCCGCTCGGCGTCGTCATCCTCTTCGTCGGCGGGTTCATGATGTTCATCGGCTTCATGCTGATCCGCAAGATCGTCGACATCGAGGTCTAGCCGATGCCCCCCTTCATCCCGATCCTCATCGCGGCCGCAGCGGCGGGCGCGATCCTGCTCATCGCCTTCGGCCTCGCCGGCAGCTCGCCGGTCGATCCCGTCCAGGCCCGGCTCACGCAGCTGGGCACGATGCAGGCGAAGAACCTCGAGGAGCTCGAGCTCCAGGCGCCGTTCCTCGAACGGACCCTGCGCCCGATCGCCGCCCGCGTGTCGGGCCGGATGTCGCGAATCGCCAGCTCGTCCTTCCAGGAACGCACCGAGAAGCGGCTCGCGCTCGCCGGCAACCCCGGCAACCTGCGCGTCGCCGACTGGCTCGGGATCAAGGTCGTGGCGGCCGTCGTCGGCGCGGCGCTGTTCCTCGTGCTCTTCGGTGTCGTCGGCCTGCTCACCCTGCCGGCCGCCCTTCGGCTCGCGATGGGCGCGATCGGCCTGGCCTTCGGCTACACGATCCCCGAGTTCTGGCTCGGTGGTCGGGTGAAGAAGCGCCAGCACGCGATCCTGCTGCTGATCCCGGACTGCCTGGACCTCCTGACGATCTCCGTCCGGGCCGGTCTCGGCTTCGACGCGGCGCTCGGCAAGGTCGTCGAGAAGATGGAAGGTCCGCTCATCGACGAGTTCCGTCGGGCGCTGGCCGAGGTCCGGGTCGGCAAGGCGCGCCGGGACGCGCTCCGCGACATCGTCCCGCGCACCGAGGTCCCGCCGCTGACGAACTTCATCGGCGCGATCATCCAGGCCGAGCAGCTCGGCGTCTCGATCAGCAAGGTGCTGCAGGTCCAGTCGGAGCAGCTCCGGATCGAGCGCCGCCAGCGCGCCGAGGAGCAGGCGGCGAAGGCGCCGATCAAGATGCTGTTCCCGCTCGTCGGGTGCATCTTCCCGTCGCTGTTCATCGTCATCCTCGGGCCGGCGATCATCCTGATCATGGTCAACCTCGGCAGCCAGACCACCGGCGGCTGAGGGAAGGCTCGGCCGGCGTCCCTCCGGGGCGCCGGACCGGACCGACCACCAGGACGATGACGACCGCGCGCAACACGACCCGCGGCACCGTGCTCGCGGGGGAGCTCGAGACGGCGGCCAGCCTCTGGGCCAAGTTCATGGGGCTCATGGGCCGGCCGAGCCTGCCCGAAGGCCACGGTCTGTGGCTGCCCGACAGCAACGGCATCCACATGATGTTCATGAAGTTCGCGATCGACGCCGTGTTCGTGGGCCGGCCGGATGCCGCCGACGGGTCGCGGCCGGTGCTGTCCGTCCACCCCGCGCTGCCCGCCTGGCGCGGGCTCGTGCCGCTGATCCGCGGGGCGCACGGGGTGCTGGAGCTGCCCGTGGGGGCGATCGCGGCGAGCGGGACCGTCGTCGGCGACCTCGTGGTGATCGGCTGACGATCGCGGGGTGATCCGGCGATGTCGCGACGGTGATCCGGCGGTGATCCGGCGGTGAGTCCGGGGTGACGGCGCGGTGGTCGCGCGGCAAGCCGGGATCACCATCATTCGGGGATGGCGCTCGCGAGCCGCCTTTCCGGCGGGATCCTCGATCTGGCCTTCCCACCACGCTGTCCGGGTTGCGGTACGGAAGGGTCGCCAATCTGCGGGAGCTGCCTGCCCGCCCTGGACGCGCGGCTCGAGCGACCGGCCGGGATCCCGATCGGGCTGCCCTCGGACATCCCGCCGCCGCTCGTCCAGCTGGAGTGGTGCGCACCGTTCGGCGGGCTGGTCCGGCGCGCCCTCCACGAGCTGAAGTACACCGGCGAGACACGGCTGGCGAAGCCGCTCGGCAGCGCGATCGCGCGGCGCTGGCGGCGCGCCGGAGCGGGCGGCGACCTGCTCGTCCCGGTGCCGGTCCACGCGGATCGACGGCGGCGGCGCGGCTACGACCAGGCGGAGCTGATTGCGTCGGCCGCCGCCCTCGACCTCGACCTGCCGACGGCGGCGCTCCTCGAGCGGAGCCGGGCGACGACCGCCCAGTTCGACCTCGACCGCGCGACGCGGGCAACGAACGTCTCGGGGGCATTCTGCCTCCGGAGCCCACCGCCGGGCCGGCCGCGACCACTTGCCGGTCGCTGGGTCATCCTGATCGACGACGTCGTGACGACCGGCGCGACGCTGTCCGCCTGTGCCGACGTTCTGCTCGATTCCGGCGCCGTCTGCGTGTCGGCGATCACCGTCGCACGCGAGCGCTGAGCGGTCGGAGCGGTCGCCGGCCGGAGCCGGTGTAGACTCGGACGAGCCGGCAATCAGCCCGCCGGAGGCGCCCCAGGACAGTCGCACGCCACGCTGGAAGAGGCCGGAATGGCCTCGGGAGGTGCTCGTGAGGACGATCGTCAAGGGGAAGAACCTGGACGTTCCTGACGACGTCCGGGAGTACGCGGAGCGCAAGCTCGGCCGCCTCGAGCGCCTTCTCGATGACCGCAGCGATGCGCTGGTCGAGCTCTCGGTCGAACGCCACCGAAGCCTGGCCGATTCGCACATCGTCGAGGTCACGCTCGTGATCGACGGACACACGCTCCGAAGCCGCGCGGCCGCGGCCACGCATCGCGCCGGCGTGGACGATGTCGTCGACAAGGTCGAGCGGCGGGCGGTGGATCATCTCGAGAAGCCGCGGATGCGCGCCCGTCCGGACGAGGAGAAGGCGATCCTGCGCCGGCTCGCCGACGGCACTCCCGGGCCTGCTCGCGAGCGACGGATCGTGAAGACGAAGCGGTTCGCGATCGAGCCGATGTTCGAGGAGGATGCCGCGGCCCGGATGGAGGAGCTCGGCCACCAGTTCTTCGTCTACGTCGACGCCGAGACCGAGCGGGTCCAGGTGCTGTATCGACGCAACGACGGCGATCTCGGGCTGATCGAGCCGGTGGTCGGCGGCGACTACACCACTGGGCGGGCACGGGCGAACGGCCGGGCGAACGCCCGCCAC
Source organism: Chloroflexota bacterium (assembly GCA_042408445.1). Taxonomy (GTDB): domain Bacteria; phylum Chloroflexota; class Limnocylindria; order Limnocylindrales; family CSP1-4; genus CF-46. The sequence continues at coordinate 52,010 of JBHORC010000039.1, read as the reverse complement.
TGAGCTGCGGCGGCCGGAGCTCGGGCCGGCGCGGGTAGCGCTCCCGGAGGAGTCCCCAAGGGTCGTCTCGGGCGCCCGCGACGCTACTCCCCCTCGGACTCCGCGGTTCGCGGGCCCGTCGCCCGCCGGTAGATCCCTCCGGAGCGCGTCATCAGTCCGCCGTCGACGAGGTATCGGCGAAGCGCGGCGACGTCCGGGTGGAGGAGCGCGAGGCGCATGTTGACCTCCTTCTCCTCGTAGTCGCGGTCCTCGGGGAAGGCGCGGTCGAGGATCACCGGCAGCAGCAGCTCGCGCTTCCGGGGCTTCGCCGGGATCGAGACGAGCCGGCCGTCGCGGAGAAACGCCCGAACGACCTTCTCCTCCTCGGTCAGCCGCCGGCGCGGGCCGACATCTTCGGCTCCGTCGCGCGCGCCAGCACGGTCGCGTCGGGCCGCCTGGCCGCCGCGACCGCTCGTCCCCGGGCCCCCCACCTCGTGTTCGTCGGTCATCGCCGGACGCTAGCAGAATCCCCGTTCGGTACGATGACCGCGATGCTTCCCGACGGCCGGCGGCTCGGCGCCCATCTCGCGCTCGCCACCGGGATGGTCAAGGCCGCGGAGCGCGCCGCGGCCATCGGGGCCGAAGCCCTGCAGATCTTCAGCGACAACCCGACCGCCTGGGAGCGTCGGGCCGAGCCGTCCGCGGAGATCGAGCCGTTTCGGGCCGTTCTCGATCGGCACGCGATCGCGCCGCTCGCGATCCACGGCTCCTACCTCATCAACCTTGCCGGCGCCGACACGGCATTCCACGACGGCTCGGTCGGGCTGCTGGCCGCCGAGCTCGCTGCGGCCCGGCGCTTCGGGGCGCGGTTCGTGAACATCCACATCGGGTCGCATCGAGGCGCCGGGGTCGAGGTGGGCATCGAGCGACTCGTCGAAGGTGTTCGGCGGGCACTCGCGACGGACGCGGCGACGGAGACCGCTGAGCCAGGTGACGCCGCAACGAGCCACGCGGCGAGCATCGCCGACGACGCGTCGTCGATCGACCCGGTCATCACCCTGGAGAACTCCGCCGGCGGCGGCTGGGGACTCGGCGTCGACGTCGCCCAGCTCGCGCAGATCGCCGCGGCCCTCGACGCCGCCGGCCTGCCGCGGGCGCGCGTCGCCTTCTGCCTCGACACGGCCCATCTCTGGGGCGCTGGCACGGATCTCCGGGAACCCGCCGTCGTCGACCGTCTCGTCTCCGCGTTTGCCGACGAGATCGGGCTCGACCGCCTGCCGCTCATCCACCTCAACGACACGAAGGCCGAGCTCGGGTCGCGGAACGATCGGCACGAACACCTCGGGGCGGGGCGGATCGGTCCCGACGGGATTGCAGCGATCCTCCGCGAGCCGCGGCTCCGGGACGCGACCTACGTCATCGAGACGCCGGGAATGGAGGAGGGCTTCGACGCGATCAACCTCGCCCGCGCGGTCGCGCTCGCCCGCGGCGAGCCACTGGCACCACTCCCACCGGGTGCCCTGACCCTCCGCGGCAACCGGGCGAAGGCGGCATCGCCGCCGGAGGGACGGCCGACACCCGCCAGCGGCGCCGAGGGCAGGACGGCGGTCACCCCGCGAAACGCCAGACCCGCGGCCGGCCCGGGCACTCCGGACGGCCGCCCGGACGCCGCGCGACGCCGTTCGGCCCGCGTCCGACCGATCCCATCCTCGACTCGCGAGGGCGAGTGACGTCACGATGACGGACATGGGACCCGTCGTCGTCGAGGCGCCTCCCGTCTCCGCCCAAGCGGCGGCACGAACCGCGGCCGTCGGCGCGCGAGCCGCAGAGCTGGCGGCGTTCGCAGCGATCGTCGCCGTGGCCATCGCCCTGCGATTCGTCGACCTGGCGACGCGCGGCACGTGGGACGCGGACCAGGGCCACGACATGCTCGTCCTCCGCGACCTGGTCGAGCGCGGCGTCGTGCCGCTCCTGGGCCCGCCGACGTCGATCGGCGACTTCCACCACGGGATGCTCTATTACCTGCTCCTCGCTCCGGCCGCCCTGTTCTCGCATGCTGATCCGACGGCCGTAACCGCCTGCATCGCCGCAGGGGGCGTTGCCGCCGTCGTCGTCACGGGCTGGCTGGCCCGTTCGGTCGGCGGCCCGATTGCCGGCCTCGTCGCGGCGGGTCTCATGGCGGTCTCCGCAAGCGCGGTCGACGAATCGACCTTCATCTGGAACCCGAACCTGATCGCGCTCTCGTCCTCGATCGCGCTCGCCGCGGCGTGGCGTGCCTGGACAACGGGCCGCCCCGGCTGGTGGGTGCTGGCGGGCGCTGGTGCCGTCGTGACGATGCAGTGCCACGTCCTGGGCGTGATCCTGAGCCCGGTCGTCGCCGCGCTGCTCGTCGCCGACTGGTGGCGCCGACGCCAGGCCGGCGACCGCCGCGGCGCGGCGGCCGTGATCACGGCCGCCGGGTGGTGGCTGCTGCTGCTCGTCCTCAGCTACGTGCCCCTCGTGGTCCACGAGGCACAGACGTCCGGCTCGGAGCTGCGCGCGGCGCTCGCGTGGGTCTCGGGCGGAGCGGATCCGGCGGCGCCGGGCGTCCTGGCGCGTCTGCCGATCGTCGGGCTCCGCGTGATCTCGTGGCCGCTTGTCGGGCTCGTGACCGAGGCGCCCCGCGCAGCGCTCATCGCTTCGGTCCTCGTGGTCACGCTGACCGCGCTCGCAGCCCTCCCGGCGCGTCGTGGCCGCTTCGATCCGGCACACCCCGAGGCGTCCGGCGATCCCGCCGACGACCGTCGCCGCGCGGGAGCGCGCTGGCTCGGCCTCGCGCTCGCCTGGACGATCGTGGCGCTCACGCTCGCCGCGGCGAGCCTCGCGACGGTCGTGCCCGGTCTCCCGAACGACCACTACCACGCCTTCGCGGACCCGATCGTCTTCGTCCTCGTCGGCGTCGGGATCGCGATCATCGCGCGAACGGGCCGGACGATGCTCGCGACGGCTTCTCCGCCGGCCCGCCTCATCCCCGTCGCGGCGGCGGCGGTCATCGTGGCCGCACTGGCCTCCTGGAACCTGCTCCGTCAGCCTCCGCGAGTCGCTGCCGACGGTGGTTGGCCGGCGGGTCGGGCGGCCGCCGAACGCGTCCTCGCGCAGGGCGTCGGTTCGCTGGTCCTGTCGAGCCTCCCGGCAGTCAAGTCCGCGGATGCCGTCCGCTTCCCGCTCGAGCAGATCGCTCCGGGATCGGTGGTGAGTGAGGCGGGAGGGGCATCGGCCGTCGCGACGTCCTGGGTGACCCTCTGCGACGAGCTGTTCCGCGAAACGATCGGTGCGGATTGTGGCGGTCCCGCCGAGACGGCGCTGATGCAGAGCCTCGCGACACGGATCGGGTCGGTCGGCCTCGTCGACCGCTTCGAGGCCGCACCGGGCCGCTGGATCTCGATCTACCGCTCGACCGCGCCGGCCGGCTGAATCGCGAACGCCGGCGCCCCAGACGCCGGCGTTCGCTGTCCCCGAGACCCGGACGTGGAGGGCGTCCGGATCGTGCCCTGGAAAAGGATGTGGTGGGCTCTGCCGCGAGGGGCGGAGCGCTGCCTCCTAGGGCCGGCCCGGCCGGCCCATCGACCGCCCGACGGGGCGGCTGTCGCCCATCCGGCTCGTCGCGACCGTGCCGACGCCTGCGATCACCGGTCCTCCGCCGACCGTTGCGGACCGCGCGATGGGGCGGTCCGGCCGGCGGTTGGTCGAAGGATCGGAGGGCTGGAAGGTGCGGCCGAAGCGACGCATCCGGACGGCGAGGTAGTACTCCATGATCTGCCGCACCTGCGGCTCGCTCAGGAGCTCGTCGGCCCGGAGGGCGTATTCGACGCGCGCCGTGGGGTTCGTGGCCCCCGACGCGACCAGGCCGAGGTACTGCGGCGTGTCGGCGTCATCGCGCAGCTCACGGAGGCCGCGAGCCAGCTTCGTGGCGGTCCCGAGCGACGGCATGCGGTCACCGCGGATCAGCCGCGAGATCGTCGAATGGTCGACCCCGGACTGCTGGGCAAGCTGGCGCTGCGACATCTTCTTGGCCTTGAGCTGAGCCCGCAGCCATTCGTTGAACGCGCGACCGTTCTGTGTGGTCATGAGGTCGTTGGGCGCTCCGTGTCTCGAGCACGCGGCAGGTGACGCGATGCCCGAATGATCCGGGTCGGCTCCGACCTCCCTGTATCACCCGTTGGTACCGGTTCGGTCCGTCCTGCCGACAGTTCGCGCGGCGGGGTGCAGGCCGGTCCGGAGCGGATCGGGACGATTGGGAGATGGGACCTTCGTCCTCCTCGGGGATTCGTCGCGGTGAGCAGGTCGGATCCACGTCGCGGGAGCGTGGGGCGGGCGTGGAGCCAACGTGCCCGACCAGCGTTCGCGGTGGGCATGGCGGCAACGATCGCCCGCGGAGGGCTGCAACCGGTGGGAACGGGCAGACCGAAACGTTGCGATGGGCTTGTGGTCCGTGGCGGCAGGCGGTGTGCCGCTTCTGCCCTCAGGCGGGCAGACTCGTGGGATCCGATCGGTTGACCTCGCGCACGCCCAGCCCGCGCCGCTTCGGAGACACAGAGTAGGCGATCGAGCCGAGCACGATGATCGACAGGACGCTGATCGTCCGGTCCACGAGGGTGATCGCCAGCGCCTCGGTCTGGCCGATCCCGTAGACGAACGTGAGCACCCCGACGACGCCGGCCTCGACGATCCCGATCCCGGCCGGCGTCAGGGGCACGGCCGTGAGGAGCGACCCCGTCAGCGCGACGAAGAACGCGCCGCTGATGCCGAGATGGACATCGTTGAACCCGAGCGCCTCGACGACCAGGAACAGGCGGATCGCCTCCGTGGCCCAGACGAGCCCGGTGACCATGACGAGCCGGGGCAGCGCCCGCAGGCCGACCGCCGAGAACACGCCCTCCTCGAAGCGGTCGTACAGGTCCAGGACGGAGTGCGGCAGGGGCAGCGCCACGATCAGCCGCCGCCCGAAGTTGCGCATGGTCAGCAGACCGGCGGCCAGGATCACGACGACCGCGACGCCGATCGCGAAGACGAGCTGGACCTCGTTCGGAAGGCGGCCCCGGAACGACCAGTAGCCGGCCGCAAGGCCCAGGACGACGATCGCGAACAGGTCGAGGATCCGCTCGATGAACACCGTGCCGAAGGTCCGGGACAGCGACACCGGGCTGTTGATCTTCAGCAGGTAGGCGCGGTAGAGGTCGCCGAGCTTGGCCGGGACGAGGCAGTTGACCAGCCAGCTGATGAAGATGATCTCCGTCGCGTCGCGAATCCCCAGACGGAAGCCGGTGCCACGGATGAGGATCGCCCAGCGGAGCCCCCGCAGCGGGAACCCGAGGTAGAAGATCGCGAACGCCGCGAGCAGGAGCAGTGGGTTCGCGTGGAGGATCAGGGCCGGCAGATCCTCGAGGTGGAAGCCGGGCAGCGCCCGGGCGAAGAACACCAGGAGAATCAGCGGCAGGACGAGCGAGATGATCGTCCGGCGCTGACGGAGCCGGCGACCGAGCGACAGCTGATCCGCGGTGACCTCCGACCGGCGCTCCTCCCCGGCCCGCCGCTCGATCCCGGAGCGACGCTCGTCGACGGGCTCCCCGGATTCGTCCAGCCGACGGTCGTCGCCGCTCCGGCGGTCCTCTCCACTCCGGCGCTCGGCGCCGTCGTAGCCACGGTCGCCGCCGGCGGACGGTGACGAGCCCGGCGACCGGAAGGATCCGCCGGATCCCTGGCCGCTCATCGCCGCACCTCCGCGCGCTCGCCCGGACGCCCGATCGCCACCCGGCGGTTGCCTCGCGACCGCTGGATCACCTTCGCGACGGGCGTCACGAGCCGGGCATAGAGGGAGGCGCGGCCGCCGACGACCTCAGCGGTCTGGAGCGCGGCCAGGAGTCCGGCCGCGGTCGAGGGATCCCGTGCGAAGGTCGTGTACGCCACACCCACCTCGAATGCCGTGTGGGCATCGGACACGCCGATCCCCGGGCGACCCGCCGCGTGAGCCAGCTCGGCGGCGCGGAGATTGCCGTTGCCGACGGCGATCCGCGCATTGTGCGTCTCGATCCAGTCGACCTCGTCCACGAGCGTCTCGAGACCGGCGTCCCGGAGCAGCGACCCACGGAACCGGTCGAACGGGTGCGGGATCCCGACGAGGCCGCCCTGCTCGCGAACGGCGGCGATCGTCGCGGCAGCCGGGAGCCCGGGCGGCACCGCGGACTCGAGGAACAGGGCGATCAGATCGCCGTCCGCCGTCCGGATCTCCTCGCCGACGATCACCGTGAGCTCCGGCGCGACCTCGCGGGCAATCTCGCGGCCCGCGAGCGCCCCCTCGATCCGGTCGTGATCCGTGATCGCGAGGTGGGTCAGCCCGCGCTGGGCGGCGGTCCGGACGAGCGCCGACGGCGACGCGAGGGAGTCGAACGAGGCGTTCGAGTGCGTGTGGAGGTCGGCGAAGAACCGGCGACCCGACGCCGCCTCAGGACCGGCGACGCCGCCGAGAGCCACGCCTCAGATCTGGGACACGAGCGACTTCTTGAAGAAGTCGAAGTGCTCCAGCGCCAGCCCGGTGCCGAGCGCGACGCAGTTGAGCGCGTTCTCCGCAACGTGGCACGGCACCCCGGTCACCTGGGTGAGGAGCTTGTCGATGTTGCGGAGGAGCGAGCCGCCGCCGGACATCACCATGCCCTTGTCGATGATGTCCGAGGACAGCTCCGGCGGCGTCTGCTCGAGGACGGTCCGGACGGCGGCCACGAGCTGCTGGAGCGGCGCCTCGATCGCCTCCATCACCTCCGACGAGGTGATCGGGATCGTCCGCGGCAGGCCGGCGATCAGGTCCCGTCCGCGAACCTCCATCTGGAGCTCGCGCTCGAGCGGGAGGGCGGTCCCGATCTGGATCTTGACCTCCTCGGCCGTCCGCTCGCCGATCATCAGGTTGTACTTCTTGCGGATGTACGTGGCGATGTGCTCGTCGAACTTGTTGCCGCCCACGCGGAGAGATGTCGAAACGACGATCCCGCCGAGCGCGATCACGGCGATCTCGCTCGTCCCGCCGCCGATGTCGATGACCATGTTTCCGGACGGCCCGCTGATCGGAACGTTCGCGCCGATCGCCGCCGCCAGCGGCTCCTCGATGAGGTACGCCTCCTTCGCGCCGGCCTTCAGGGCGGCGTCGCGGACGGCCCGCTTCTCGACGGACGTGACGCCGGCGGGGACGCTGATCATCACCTCCGGCCGCGACAGCCCGATGCGGCCCTTGCGGGCCTTGGCGATGAAGAAGCGGAGCATCGCCTCGGTGATCACGTAGTCCGCGATGACGCCGTCCTTCATCGGCCGGATCGCCTGGATGTTGCCGGGGGTCCGGCCGATCATCTCGCGGGCTTCCTCGCCGACGGCCACGATGCGGTTGTCGTCGGACACCGCAACGACGGACGGTTCCGTGATCACGACGCCCTTGCCCTTCACGTAGACGAGGACGTTGGCCGTGCCGAGGTCGATACCGATCTTCATGAGGAGGTGGAAGCAATCCCTTCTTCGAGGCGCGCGATCCGGGCGCCCAGATCGGCGAACTTGCGTTCGATGTTCTCATACCCCCGCTCCACGTGGTGAGCGCCGTGGATGACGGACTGGCCCTTCGCGGCGAGCGCCGCGAGGATCAGCGAGGCGCCGGCTCGCAGGTCGGAGATGTCGACGACGGCGCCGCGGAGCGGCGTCGGGCCGTGGATGACGGCGTGGTGCTTGTCGGCGATGCGGACCTTGGCGCCCATCTTGCGGAGCTCGGAAAGCCACTCCAGGCGGTCCTCGAAGATCGCCTCGTGGATCCGCGAGTCGCCGCTCGCCTGGGTCAGCAGGACGCACGTCGGCGGCTGGATGTCCGTGGCGAGCCCGGGATACGGCGCCGTCTCGACGCTGACCGCGCGGTACCCGCCGTCGCCGAGCGCGCTGCCGTCGATCTCGATCCGGTCGCCCGCGCACTGGGCGTCCACGCCTGCCCGGGCAAGGACGTCGAGGAAGGCCGTCATCTGGTCGCACGGCGCGCCGGTGAGGGTGACGCGCCCGCCGGTCACCGCGCCGGCGACGGCGAACGTGCCCGCCTCGATCCGGTCCGGCATCACCCGGTGCTCGGCGCCCCGGAGGCGACGACGACCCTGGACCTCGATCGTGTCCGGATAGGTCCGCTCGATCTGGGCGCCCATCTTCTGGAGGAACACGATCAGGTCATCGACCTCCGGCTCCCGAGCGGCCGGCCGGATCACGGTGTGGCCGTCGGCGAGGGTCGCGGCGAGCATCGCGTTCTCCGTGCCCATCACGGAGACGAACGGGAACCGGACCTCGGTCCCGCGCAGCCGGCCCGGCGACGTCGCGAAGTAGTAGCCGTTCCGGTACTCGATCGTCGCGCCGAGCGTCCGCATCGATTCGACGTGGAGGTCCACGGGCCGCCGACCGATCCGATCGCCACCGGGGTTGCTGATGATCACCCGGCCGAACCGGGCGAGGAGCGGGCCGAGCAGGATGAACGACGCCCGCATCTTCGCCGCCGCCTCGAGCGGCACGAACAGCCACTCCACGTCGCCGGAGGCGATCTCGTAGACATTCGCCTCGGGATGGTCGACGACGACGCCGAGGTCGCGCAGCGTGTCCGCCATGACCCGCACGTCCTCGATCTCCGGGACGTTCGTGAACCGGCAGCGCTCGCCGGTCAGGGTGGCCGCGGCGAACATCTTCAGCGCCGCGTTCTTCGACCCGCTGATCGGCACCTCGCCGCGCAGCGGCACGCCGCCATCGATCCGGAAGACCTCGCGGGTCACCGGCTCGGGCGTGTACTCCCAGTGGAAGGGACGGGCGTCAGCCATGTCGCCTGCTCATCGGTCTCGTGTCCCGGGACGTCGCGGAGTGCCCCCGCCGCCGCCCTCGTCGGGGCTACGCGCGATGTCGCGGCCCCTCGCGATGACGCCGCTCCGCGACGCGGATCCGGGTGAGCGCCCGCTCCAGCGCCGCTCGCGCCGCAGCCAGGTCGGCGCCCTCGACATAGCCGCCCTCGAGCGCCTGCTCCGCCTGTCGCCGGGCCTCCTCGGCCCGTTGGAGATCGATCTCCGAGGCGATGTCGGCGGTCTCCGCCATCACGACGACCTTGTCCGGGAGGACCTGGACGAAGCCGCCGACGATCGCGAAGTACTCCTCCTGGCCACCCTTCCGGAGCCGCAGCTCGCCCGCGCCGAGCGTCGAGATCAGAGGGGCGTGGTGGGGCAGGATGCCGAGCTCGCCCTCGCTGCCGGGGAGGACGACGGCGTCCACCTCGTCGGAATAGGCGAGCTTCTCCGGCGTGACGATCTCGAGCTGGATCGGCACGTTGTCAGCCCGCCAGCTTCGTCGCGTTCTCGCGGACGTCGTCGATCGTGCCCGCCAGGAAGAAGGCCTGCTCCGGCAGGTCGTCGACCTTGCCCTCGAGGATCTCCTTGAAGCTCGCGACGGTGTCCTTGATCGTGACGTACTTGCCCTCGCGCCCAGTGAACACCTGGGCGACGGTGAACGGCTGGCTCTTGAACCGCTGGAGCCGCCGGGCGCGTCCGACGACCGCCTTGTCCTCCGCGGACAGCTCGTCGATCCCGAGGATCGCGATGATGTCCTGGAGGTCCCGGTAGCGCTGGAGGACGCGCTTCGTCTCCTGCGCGACGTCGTAGTGCTCCTGGCCGACGACGTTCGGGTCCAGCACGGTCGACGTCGAGGTGAGCGGGTCCACCGCGGGATAGATCCCGAGCTCCGCGATCGAGCGCTCCAGCCGGATCGTCGAGTCGAGGTGGGCGAAGGTCGTCGCCGGAGCCGGGTCCGTGTAGTCGTCCGCCGGGACGAACACCGCCTGGAGGCTCGTGATCGAGCCGTTCTTCGTCGACGTGATCCGCTCCTGGAGACCGGCCATCTCCGTCGCGAGGTTCGGCTGGTAGCCGACCGCGGACGGCATCCGGCCGAGGAGCGCCGAGACTTCGGATCCCGCCTGCGTGAAGCGGAAGATGTTGTCGATGAAGAGGAGGACGTCGCGGCCCTCCTCGTCACGGAAGTACTCGGCCATCGTCAGGCCGCTCAGCCCCACCCGCTGGCGGGCACCGGGCGGCTCGTTCATCTGGCCGAAGACGAACGCCGTGCTCTTGATGACGCCGGACTCCGTCATCTCGGCGATGAGGTCGTTGCCCTCGCGGCTGCGCTCGCCGACACCGGCGAAGACGGACACGCCGGAGTGCTTCGTCGCGACGTTGTTGATCAGCTCCTGAATGATGACCGTCTTGCCGACGCCGGCCCCACCGAAGATCCCGATCTTGCCGCCCTTCTTGAAGGGGCAGATCAGGTCGATGACCTTCAGGCCCGTCTCGAAGAGCTCGATCTCGGTCGTCTGCTGGTCGAACGCGGGAGCGCTGCGGTGGATCGGCAGCGTCTTCTCGCGCGACACCGGCTCCTTGCCGTCGATCGCGTTGCCCAGGACGTCGAACACGCGGCCGAGCGTGACCTCGCCGACCGGCACCGAGATCGGTGCGCCCGTGTCGTGCACTTCCACGCCGCGGGCGAGCCCGTCGGTCGTCGTCATCGCCACCGCGCGGACCCAGTTGTTGCCGAGGTGCTGCTGGACCTCGCAGACGAGGTCGCTCTGCCCCTCGCGCTTGATCGCGACGGCGTTGTAGATCGCCGGCAGCTGGCCGGGCGGGAACTCGATGTCGACCACCGGGCCGGTGATCTGGATGACGTGGCCGGTCGCGGCGGGCGCAGCAGTCGCCATGGGGAATGAAGCCTCCTGGTCGCGCTAGCCGGCCTGTGCGCCGGACGCGATCTCGATCATCTCGCGGGTGATGTTGGACTGGCGGACCTTGTTGTAGGCGAGGGTCAGGTCCTCGATGAGCTCCTCGGCGTTCTCGGTGGCGTTCTTCATCGCGACCATCTGGCTCGAGAAGAAGCTCGCCGTCGTCTCGAGCGCCGACTGGAAGAGGCGGGTTGCCACGTAGCGTGGCAGGAGCTGCTCGAGGACCGCGCCCGCATTGGGCTCGAAGATGAACTGGTTGCCGGGGATGCCCTTCGTGTCCTCGCCGGGCTCGATCGGCAGCAGCGTGTCGACGACGGCCCGTTGGACCAGCGTCGATACGAACTTGCTGTAGATCAGGTCGACCCGGCCGAACGTCCCGTCGAGGTAGCCGTCCGTGACGAGGCGGGCGAGCGGCAGGATGTCCGCGAAGGACGGTCGCTCCCGGAACCCGTCGAAGTGGGCCTCGAGCGGCACGCGCGAGCGGCGCATGGCGTCGCGGCCCTTGCGGCCGACCGTGACGACGGTGAGGTCGCCGGTCGTCGACGTGATCTGCTGGGCGGCGAACCGGATCGTGTTCGTGTTCAGCGCGCCCGCGAGACCGCGGTCCGTGGTCACGAGGATCACGAGCCGCTTCCCGGTGTCGCGCCGCTGCAGCAGCGGATGGTCGTCCGCGTCCAGGACGCTCGCCACGTCGGCGAGGACCTCGTCCAGCTTGTCCGCGTAGGGCCGGGCGGCGAGGGTCGCCTCCTGCGCGCGCTTCAGCTTCGAGGCGGCCACGAACTGCATCGCCCGCGTGATCTGCTTGATGTTGCGGGACGACTGGATCCGCCGGCGGATATCCCGCTGACTAGCCATCGAGCTGCCCTCGGACGAGCGGCGTCATCTAGGCGTTGAAGCTCTGGCGGAACTCGTCGAGCGCCTGGTCGAGCGCGGTCGCCAGCTCCGACGACAGTGCCTTCGTCTCGCCGAGCTCCTGGAGGATGTTCGGGTGCTCGGTCTCGAGGAACCGGTAGAAGCCGGTCTCGAAGTCCTTCACCCGCGGCGTCGGAATGTCGTCGAGCTTGCCCTTCGTCGCGGCGTACAGGATCGCCACCTGCTTCTCCACCGCGAGCGGCTGGTACTGCGGCTGCTTCGTGATCTCCGAGAGCTTCTCGCCGCGGGTCAGCTGATCGCGGGTCGCCTTGTCCAGGTCCGACGCGAACTGGGCGAACGCGGCGAGGCTCCGGTACTGCGCGAGGTCCAGCTTGAGTGGCGCGGCGACGGACTTCATCGCCTTCGTCTGCGCGGCCGAGCCGACGCGGGACACCGAGATGCCGATGTTCAGCGCGGGCCGCTGGCCGGCATTGAACAGGTCCGTCTCGAGGAAGATCTGGCCGTCCGTGATCGAGATCACGTTCGTCGGGATGTAGGCCGAGACGTCGCCGGCCTGCGTCTCGATGATCGGCAGTGCGGTCAGCGAGCCGCCGCCGTTGTCGTCGTTCAGCCGCGCCGCTCGCTCCAGCAGCCGGGAGTGGAGATAGAAGACGTCGCCGGGGTAGGCCTCGCGGCCGGGCGGCCGCCGCAGGAGGAGCGACATCTCGCGATACGCCCAGGCGTGCTTGCTGAGGTCGTCGTAGACGCACAGGGCGTCCTTCACGAGGCCCTGGCCCTCGACCTCGACGCCGTTCTCCATGACCTCCTCGCCCATCGCGACGCCCGCGTACGGGGCGAGGTACTGGAGAGGTGCCGGATCCTCGGCGCCGGCCACGACGACGATCGTGTGGGCGAGCGCGCCGTGCTGCTCCAGCACCGCGACCGTCTGGGCGACCGTCGAGAGCTTCTGGCCGATCGCGACGTAGATGCAGACGAGGTTCTTGCCCTTCTGGTTGATGATCGTGTCGATCGCGATCGCGGTCTTGCCGGTCTGGCGGTCGCCGATGATCAGCTCGCGCTGGCCGCGGCCGATCGGGATCAGGGCATCGATCGCCTTGATGCCCGTCTGGACGGGCGTGTCGACCGACTTCCGGACGATGACGCCCGGGGCGATCCGTTCGACGGGGCGGGTCTTCGTCGACTGGATCGGGCCCTTGTCGTCCAGCGGCTGGCCGAGCGGGTTCACGACCCGGCCCAGCAGCGCCTGGCCGACGGGCACCTCGACGACGCGGCCCGTCGTCTTGACAGTGTCGCCTTCCTTGATCGCCCGGGCGTCGCCGAGGATGACGGCGCCGACCGTCTCCTCCTCGAGGTTCAGGGCCATGCCCATCACCCCGTCGGGAAACTCGAGCATCTCCGACGCGAGGGCATTGTCGAGCCCGTAGATCTGGGCGATCCCGTCGCCGACCTCGACGACCGTGCCGACGCTCCGGGTCTCCGTCGCCGCGTCGAACGAATCGATCGACGACCTGATGATGCTGGTGATCTCGTCCGAACGAATGGCCATTGCGCAGGGTCTCCTACAGAGCGCCAGAGGCGAGCTGGCTCCGCAGTCGCTCGAGGCGGCCCCGGACGCTCCCGTCGATCAATCGGTCACCGACCCGGACGATCAGCCCGCCGAGCAGGCTCTCGTCGACATCGGTCTCGAGGGCGACTCGGCCGCCCGTCATCTGTTCCAGCCGCGCGGTGAGCGCGCGGATCTCCGTGTCGGTCAGCGGCGCGGCCGCCGTCGCGGTGGCGTGGACGATCCCCTGCCGCTTGTCGTCGCGCTCTGCGAAGGCTGCGGCGACGCGCGGCAGCTGCTCGATCCGGCCACGCTGGATCAGCACGAAGATGAGGTTGCGGGCCGGCGTCGAGAGCCCGGTGAAGACGCGCTCCGCCAGGGTGTGGCGCTCCTTGAGCGGCAGCGCCGGGTTGGCGAGGACCGCCGCGAGCGCCTCGTCCGCGAACAGCTTCGCCGCCCCGTCCAGGTCGCGCCGCCACGTCTCGAACGAGCCGTCGCGGGACGCAAGCTCGAACGCGGCATCCGCGTAGCGACGGGGCGCGCTGTCGCGCTTGGCCATCAGGCGGGCCGCTCCGGTGCCGCTGCCGGTCCGGGTCGTGCCCCACCGTCACCGCCGGGCGCGGTGCCGGACTCGCTGAGGAACTCCTCGACGAGCCGCCGCTGGCGTTCGCCCGTCATCGTCTCGCCGACGACGCGGCCGGCGGCCTGGAGCGCGAGATCCGCGACCTCCGCCCGCAGCTCGCCGATCGCACGCTGCTTCTCCGCCTCGAGGTCCGCGGCCGCTCGCGACCGGATCCGCTCGAGCTCCTCGCGCGTCGCCGCGAGGTCACGCTCCCGCGACTCGTCCGCGACCCGCTGGGCACGGGCGAGGATCTCGTTCGACTCGCGCCGCGCCTCCTGGAGCGCCGCGAGCCGCTCGGTCTCGGCCGATTCCCGGGCCTTGCGCGCCTCCTCCGCGTCCCGAAGACCCTCCTCGATGCGCGCCTTGCGCTCACTGAGCATGTTCGAGACGGGCTTGAACGCGAACGTCCAGATGATCACGAGGAACACGAGGAAGTTGGCCGCTGCGATGATCACCTGGAACAGGTTGATCTGGAACAGCGGCTCGGCCTCCGCATTGGCGGTCAGCCGGACGGCTTCGTGCCCGATCCCGGACGCGATCGCCAGCAGGTCCACGATGGCTTCTCCGATCGCGACCGGCTACTTGATGAAGATCGCGAGCAGGCCGACGACGATCGCCAGGACGCCGAGGCCTTCGGCGAACGCCGCCAGGATGATCGCGATGCCGCGGACCTGGCCGGCTGCGTCGGGGTTGCGGCCGATCGCCTGCGCGGAGAGGCCGGCGAGGATGCCGATGCCGATGCCGGGGCCGATGACCCCGAGGGCCGCGAGACCGGCGCCGATGTGCTCCATTCGAGAACTCCTCCTGTGGCCCGAGCGCGACGGCTCGGGTCCGTGGACCGTTGGGTGGGCAGCGTGCGCCTTGGGCGGCGCGTCAGTGGGCGGGCTGGAGCGACTGCTCCCTCCCGGTTGCCTCATCGATGACCTCTTCGGCGAGATGCCCCTCCTCGTCGTGATGGCTCTCGATGGCCAGGACGATGAAGATCAGCGTGAGCACGCTGAAGATCAGTGCCTGGATCGCGTTGAGCATCAGCTCCAGGCCGATGAGGCCGACCGGGATGAGGAACACGGTGAGGGTCGTGATCACGCCGAGGGCGACCTCGCCGCCGTAGATGTTGCCGAACAACCGCATCGAGAGCGTGACCGGCTTGACGAACTCGAGCATCAGCTCGATCAGACCGACGAACAGGGCGATGATCCCCGCCCCGATCCCCTTCTTGAACTCGTAGAGCGGGAAGAACTTGCCGAGGTAGCCGCCGAAGCCGAGCTTGCGGAACCCTTCGGCCTCGAAGATGACGAAGCTGACGAGCGCCATGCCGATCGTGATGTTCACGTCGCTCGACGGCGCGCGCAGGAACTCGAGCTTGCCGACCGGCGGGACGAGGCCCACCCAGTTGTCGAAGAGGATCAGCAGGAAGTAGGCGATGAAGATCGGGATGTACGGGGCCGCGGCCGGCCCGGCGATGCCGATCCCGAAGTCGCTCAGGAACTCGTAGACGGTCTCGACGACATTCTGGGCCCGGCCCGGCAGGAGCTTCGGAGCGCGGACCATCAGGATGATCGCGACGAGCACGACGGCCATGACGACCCACATCGTCAGGATCGTGTTGCTGATGCTCGGGTGGAACGTCACGAGGTCTCCGGCCGCGACGGGCGAGCCGGGGGCGAGGTCGATGACGTTGTGCGGCGCGGGGAACTCCAGCGAGTTCTCGATGAAGCAGGCGGGGAAGGCGCATTCCGTGCCCGTCGCCGGGTCCTTGGGGGACTGCGGGAAGGCGACGAACGCGAAGATGTCGAGGACGAGCACGAGCCCGACGAGCAGCAGCCAGCGCGAGGTGAGGACGCTGGCCACGCTCCGGCGCCTGGCCGGCTCGGGCGTCTGGGCCGGCGCGACCGATCCGGTCGCGTCCTGCTCGCTCGTCACGCTCCCTCCACACAAGGCGAGCGCGGCACCGCCGCGCTCGATTCCGTCATCGCTGCCGTCGCAGCCGCCTCAGTCGATCGTCTTGAGAAACCGCGTCACCAACCGGTAGATCATCACCGTCCCCGACCCGGCCCCGAGGAGGAACCCGAGGATCGCGAAGACCGGGAGTGTCAGGCCCAGCTGCCCGTCCGCCCAGTGGCCGATGAGCACGCCGGCGAGGGTGGTGACCAGAAGCGAGAGGCCGATCTCGGAGAAGAGCGCGGCATACGCCATGCCTCGTCCGGGCTCGATCATCGCTCACCTACCAAGGCGCGCGGAGTATAGCAGAGGGCGTCACGGCCGCCCTCTCCTGGGAGGGACCGGACGAAGGCTGATGGGCGGTCCGCGCGCGCCCGACAGTCGAGCGGCCCGGGAGTCGAGACGCGGGCTCAGGCCCCTGCGTCGGACGCCGACGGGATGGGCATCGGCGTGGGCGTGGGGGTGGGGACCGGCGTCGGTGTTGGCGTCGGGGCGCGCGTCGGTGTCGGGTTCGGCGTGGGCTTCGGCGTCGGCGCGGGGGTCGGCGCGGGCGTGACGACGGGGGTCGGGGCGGGGGTCGGGCGAGGCGTGGGCTGTCGCGTCGGCGTCGCCGTTCGGCGCGGCGCAGGCGGCGCGGTGGCCGTTGGCAGACGCGGTGCGGGCGACGCGGTCGAGGGGGATGGCGCGCTCGAGCCGGACGAGGTGCCAGCAGACGGGCCGAGCGCTGCCGGATCCGGCGATCCCGCGCCGAGGCCGAGGCCGCCGGCACCGAGCCCGACGAGGGGGCTCTCGCCGAACGCCATCCCCTCGCTGTCGCCGGGCACGGGCAGGTCCGGCGTCGCGGTGGCGGCGAGGACGGCGCCGGCTGGAACCGACGGGAGGAACGCCGCGGCAAGGGCGACGGTGACGATCAGGACCGCGGCCACGATGGCGACGAGACTGGCGGCACGACGGCGCCACAGTCCGTCGACGGCCCGGCGTTCGTCGGCCCGGTCCACGAGCGTGGGAGCGCGTCGTCGAGCTGCGGCCGTCGACACGGTGACGACGGACGGTCGCAGCACGACCCCCGGACCGGTCGACGGATCCGGCGGCCGGCGGATCTCCCCCCGGCGGGTCATCTCTGCGGAGCGGCCGGTGAACTGCATCGATGTGCTGATCGGGTGGGCAAAGCCGGCCGATGCCGCTCCCACGGAAGGGCCGGCGACGGCACGGGCCCCGACCGGCGAGGCGGGTGCCGGTGCCTCCGCCTGCTCGCCACCTGGGCCGGAATCACCGCCGCCGGACGTGCCGCTGACACCGCCACCGCCACCGCCGCCGTCCGGTCCGCCGCGGTCGTCCGGGCCGTCGTCGTCGTTCCGGCCGTTCGGCAGGTCGCCGTTCTGGGTTGGAGCGGCATCCCGCTCCGGTCCGAGAACCTGGTTGGAGGCCTCGCCGCCGTCGCGGAGGGTGTCGCCGCGTCCGTCATCGAGCTCGTCGTCCGGTGGGTCCGGGATCATCCGCGGCCGCGGTTGCGGACCGTGCGCGGCGTAGCGGGTCGGAAGGATCGCGGCGCGACGCGGCGGACCGACGACCGGGGCCGGCGACACACCGGCCGGTGCACCAGATGCGGAGGTGGCACCCGGCGACGGGGCAGGTCCGGCGACCGCAACGTCGGCAGCGGGGGCAGGTGCGCCGAGAGCGGCGGTCCCGGCCGACGAGGACGCGGTCGCGCGCCGGCGTCCGATCGCCTCCGTTCCCGCCTCGGCCGCCCCTGCGGGCGGATGGATCCCGTCGAGCCGGGCGACGAGCGCTTCGCCGACCTCCCGCGACGATCGATCGGCTGCGGTGTCGGTCGGTCGGCCCGTCAACCGCCGCAGGACATACATCCCGACGGACTCGTCGACGATCCGCGGCAGGGCGAGACGGCCCTCGGCGCTCCGCGGCGCGAGGCGGATGCCGATGGCGAGGAGGCCGAAGATGATCAGGGCCGCGACGATCAATTCCACGCGATGGACTCACGACTGCGGAGTGCCACCGAACCGGTGGCGATCGGCCACCGGACGGACGCCGATGCTAGCACCGGCCTTCCACCGGCCCGAAGCATCCGGACCGTCGACGTTGAGTCAGTCCTCGAAATCGGGCTCGTCGGGCTCGAGGCCGCCGCGGGCGAGGATGAACAGGACGAAGCCACTGGCGAAGAACACGCCGATGAACGCGTAGAGCTGGGTCGCGCCGGACAGGAGCATGGCGAGCAGCGCCAGCGCGATGCAGATCGCGTAGATGAGCAGCACGGTCTGGCGGTGGGACAGGCCGACGTCGAGGAGCCGGTGGTGGAGATGGCCGCGGTCCGGCGTGAACGGCGAGCGGCCCTGGGCGAGCCGCCGAACGATGATCCAGAACGCATCGATGATCGGCACACCGAGGATCAGCATCGCGACCGCGACCTTCGCCGTGCCGAGGATCGACAGCACGGCGAGCGTGTAGCCGAGGAACATCACGCCGCTCGTCCCGGTGAAGATCGTCGCGGGGTGGAAGTTCCAGCGCAGGAACCCCAGGAGCGCCCCCGCGAGGATCACGCACAACAGCGTGACGAGCGGCTGACCGCCGACGCCGACCTGCGTGGAGAGGCTGATCGCGCCGAGCGTCAGCGCCGCGATGAGCCCGATGCCCGAGGACAGCCCGTCCAGGCCGTCGATGAAGTTGATCGCGTTGATCATTCCCGCCACCCACAGCACCGTGAACCCGATCGCGACGGGCCCCTCGAAGACGAGCCGGGCCGGCGAGCCGAACGGGTTCGCGATGAAGTCCACGGTGAAGCCGGACGCGACCGCGACGCCGGCGAGGCCGAGCTGGGCGAGGAACTGCCACCTGGCGCGCAGGTCCAGGTAGTCGTCCACGACGCCGAAGAGCGCGGCGAGGGCGCCGCCGAGCAGCAGGCCGACGAGGTCGCCCGGCTGGATGGATCCGGGCACCGGCACGATCTGGAAGAGCCCATTCACCACGAGGGCGACCGTCGCGACGACGATGAACGAGGCCGCCACGGCGAGTCCGCCGCCGCGTGGCACGGGCGAGGTGTTGACGCGGCGGTGATCCGGGCGGTCCACGGCGTCGAAGCGGACCGCGTAGCGCCGAACCCACGGGGTGAGGACGAACGAGAGGACCGCCGCGGCGGCCAGGACGATGAGGAGAAACGGAACGGCGCCGCCGGCGCTCTGGATGAAGGTCACGCGGGGCGGCGGAGACCCGGCACCGGGAATCGATTCGCGATCGCGGCGACGCGCTGAGCTAGCGGCCGCAGGTCGGCCTCGTCGTGGCGCTCGAGCGCATCGGCGATGATCGTGGCGATCTCGCGCATCTCCTCTGCGCCCATCCCGCGCGACGTGACGGCCGGCGTCCCGACCCGGATCCCGGACGAGGTGTTCGGCGGGTTCCGGTCGAACGGGATCTGGTTCTTGTTGACCGTGATCCCGATGTCGTCGAGCAGCCGCTCGGCGTCCTTGCCGGTGACGCCGCGCGAGGTGACGTCGACGAGCATCAGGTGGTTGTCCGTCCCGCCCGAGACGACCCGGAGCCCGCGCTGCGCGAGGACGCCCGCGATCGTCGCGGCGTTGTCGATCGTCCGCTGCTGATCGCGCCGGAACTCGTCACCCAGCGCGAGCTGGAACGCCACGGCCTTGCCGGCGATGACGTGCATGAGCGGACCGCCCTGGACGCCGGGAAAGACGGTCCGATCGATCGTCGCCGCCAGCGCGCCGTCGGTTGCACCGGGGCCCGGCTTCACGTTCGGGAAGGCGGCCCGGTCGATCCCGTCGGGCAGGTCGCGCCGGCTGAAGATCATCCCGCCGCGCGGCCCGCGGAGCGTCTTGTGGGTCGTCGTCGTGACGATGTCGGCGTGCGGGAACGGCGAGGGATGGACGCCCGCCGCGACGAGCCCGGCGATGTGGGCCATGTCCACGAACAGCAGCGCGCCGACACCATGGGCGATCGCCGCCATCCGCTCGAAGTCGAAGATGCGGGGGTAGGCGGACGCGCCGGCGACGATGACCTTCGGGCGGACCTCGGCGGCCTGCGCCTCGAGGGCGTCGTAGTCGATCCGCTCGGTGTCCTCGCGAACGCCGTACGCGTGGACCTCGTACAGCCGCCCCGAGAAGTTGAGCTTCATCCCGTGGGTGAGGTGGCCGCCCTGGTCCAGCTTCATGCCGAGGATCCGGTCGCCCGGCTCGATCACGCTGAAGTAGGCGGCCATGTTCGCCTGGGCACCGGAGTGCGGCTGGACGTTGACGTGCTCCGCGCCCGGGAACAGCCGAAGCGCCCGATCGCGGGCGAGCTCCTCGGCCACGTCGACGAACTCGCAGCCACCGTAGTAGCGCTTGCCCGGCAGCCCCTCGGCGTACTTGTTCGTGAGCCAGCTGCCCTGGGCCTCCATGACGGCGGCCGCCGTGTAGTTCTCCGACGCGATCAGCTCGATCTTGTCGTGCTGCCGCCGGCGCTCGCCCTCCATCGCCGACCAGAGCTCCGGATCGATCGCCGCGATCGAGGCGTCGCCCAGGCGAACCTCGTCCGTGATCGCCATCGCGCGCCTCCTCACGTCTGCCTGCCAGGTGACCATCGAGGCGCGCACCTGCGGGCGCCGCGGCCGTCGATGTCGGCCTATCTTCCCACGCCGCGCCGTCTCAGGACGAGGCGGCGGGCCGACCCAGCGCGGTCTCGATCGCCGATGTCGCGATCGCGCCCTCGCGGAGGATCCGCGGCGGGTCGACGGTGCAGTCCACGACGGTCGATGGCGAGCCGCCGTGCGCGGGCCCGCCATCGAGGACGAGCGCGATCGCGTGACCGAGCTGGTCGACGAACGCGGCCGCGTCGCTCGCCTCCGGCACGCCGCTCCGGTTCGCCGATGTCGTCGGCAGTGGCCCGACGGACGCCGCGAGGGCGCGTGGCGCGGGGTGATCGGGGACGCGGAGCCCGATCGTGGGCGCGCCGCCGGTCAGCGCCGCGGGCAGCGGCACATCCGGCCGTTGCGGGACGACGAGCGTGAGGCCGCCCGGCCAGAAGGCGTCGGCGAGCGTGGCCGCGGCGACGGGCCACTGCCCGATCGAGGGCGCCTGGGCCGCGTCCGCGAGGAGCAGCATGACCCCGCGATCCGGCGGTCGCTCCTTCGCCGCGAACAGCGCCTCGATCCCGCCCGGCGTCTCGAGGGAGACGGCGATGCCGTAGACCGTGTCGGTCGGCAGCGCGACGATGCCGCCGGCTCGCAGGACGCGAACTGCCTCCTCCCGGCCGTCGTCGTCGTCGCGAACGACGCGGGCGGTCACGCAGCGGAGCCCTCGTGGCGCCGGGGCTCGTCCGTGCCCGCGTCCGCGACAGTGGCCGCGTCGTGGGGCGCGGCGGCCGCGTGCTCGCCATGGCGCTCCGCGGCGGCCCGAATCCGGTCGTGCTCCTCGGCCAAGCGCTTGGCGGCTCCGCGGGCCTCGTCGGCGTCCGCGAGGACGAGCTGCTCGATCAGCTGCGCTGCACCCTCGTCCGCGAGCGACGGCGCCACGTAACGGGCGGCCAGGCGAACCGGCAGCGGCGCACTCGGCATGGCCGCTCCGTGGCCGACCTCCGCGAGCATCTCGAGGTCGTTGAACTGGTCGCCGATCGCGAGGACCCGCGACATCGGCACGTGGGCTCGCCGGGCGAGGTGCCGGACGCCGACCGCCTTCGACACCCCGAGAGCCAGGAACTCGAGGAAGCGTGGATGGCTGATCGTGACGGCGGCCCGGCCGGCGAACCGACGCCGGGCGTCATCGAGGATCGACTCCGGGATCGGCTCGGCGGAGACGGCAAGGACCTTCGAGACGGGGTGGTCGATCCACGCGATCAGATCCGGAACGAGCGTCGCCCGCGCGCCCAGGAACGAGGAGTAGTCCTCGGCCCGGGGGTCGTCCGCCTGGATGACGAACCGCTCCAGGTGGTTGACGTGCGGCTCGAGCCCGACCGATCGCGCCCACGTGACGACCTCGCGCGCCGGCACGGCCGGAAGCGGGCGATGGTCGAGGATCCGACCGAGCCGCGGGTCGCGCTCTGGCGGCGGCAGCTCGCGGACGAGCGCACCCTGGAACGCGACGATCGGATCGACGAGACCGAGCTGGCGGGCGAACACGATCGCGCTGGACGTCATCCGGCCCGTGACGAGGGAGACGTGGACGCCGCGCTCGCGGGCGGACGCGACCGCCGCGATCGTGCGCGGCCGAAGGGCGAGATCGTCGCCGATGAGCGTCCCGTCGATGTCGAGGGCGACGAGGCCGATCGGGAGCTCCGCCGCCGGGCGATCGCCGGGCCGCTCGGCCGCTGCGCGAAGGTCCCCGGTTGCGCGGCGCCGCCCGGTTGCGCGCCGCTCTCCGCGCACGCTGCCCTCAGCCACGCTCGACCCGCAGCACGCGCGGCAGCCCCGCAAGATCATTCGACACGGTCGTTCGCCAGCCCGGCAGGATCGCCGCGACGGCCTGCGGCGCGAGCTCCCCCTGGTCGCCGCCGATCTCGAGCAGCGCGGCGCCATCCGGGCCAAGAACCTCCGGGAGGCAGCTCGCGAGGGCGCGGATCGCGTCCAGGCCGTCCGGTCCCCCGTCCAGCGCGATCCGCGGCTCGAACGACGCCGCAACCGGCAGGCCCGCGATCGCGTCCGTGCGGACGTACGGCAGGTTCGCGACGATCAGGTCGAAGGGCGCGCTTCCATCGGGCAGGACCGGCGGGAGCAGATCCGCCTCGACGAACCGCATCCCGTCCGCGGCCGCGTGGCCCACCGCATTCTCGCGGGCGAGGTCGAGCGCCTCGGCGGAGACGTCCGTGGCGAGGATCCAGACATTCACGCCCATCGCGACCCGTCGCGAGCGGAGGACGACGGCCGTCGTCACGGCGATCACGCCGCTGCCGGTCCCGATGTCCGCGACCCGGATCGGATCGCCGCCACGCGCGTCGACGCCGGCTTCACCCGGTCTCGCCGCGAGCCGTGCCATGACGTCCGCGACCGCCTCATCGACGAGCGTCTCGGTCTCCGGCCGCGGGATCAGCGCCCGCCGATCGACGGCGAACGCG
This sequence comes from Chloroflexota bacterium, assembly GCA_042408445.1. GTDB lineage: Bacteria > Chloroflexota > Limnocylindria > Limnocylindrales > CSP1-4 > CF-46. Next base: position 29,210 of record JBHORC010000039.1, on the reverse strand, counting down.
AGGCCATGGAACTCCTTGAAGCCGCGGACGTAGGCGACGGGCTCGCCGGCGGCACGACGGTCGACCGCGGTCGCGAAGCGAGCCGCCGCGTCCGCCCCGACTGGTGCGTCGGGATGCGCCAGGACGGCGGTCCGGTCGGCACCGATCGCCCAGCCGAGCAACAGCTCGGCGTCCAGTCGGGCCGTCTCGGAGCCGGCCTCGCGGAGTCGCTGACCGGCCGCGGCAAGCGCCTCGCCGATCGTCGTCACAGCCGGATCGTGACGGACAGGTCGCCGACCTTGCGCAGCACCTCGGCACTCGTCGTCCCCCGCCACCGATGGAACAGGAGGTCGACCGACGCCTCGCCGATCCGCAGGTTCGTCAGCGTCACCTTGCCGATCCAGTCCGGCAGGTTCGGATGGCGGAGCTCCAGCTCGCCCTGACCCGCGTTCGCCCGCAGGCCGAGCATCGTCTCGACGAACAGGAACGAGGCGCCGGCTGCCCACGCCTGCGGCGAGCACGCGACCGGATACGGCACGGGCAGCGACGACTCGTCCCGATCGAACCCGCAGAACAGCTCGGGCAGGCGGTAGTCCGGGAAATGCTGGGCGGCCTGGAACACGTGCCCGACGAGCCGGTTCGATTCGTCGTCGAACCCGTAGCGCTTCAGGCCGGCCGCGATCAGCGAGGTGTCGTGCGGCCAGACGGAGCCGGTGTGGTAGCCGATCGGGTTGAACGCCGGCTGCTCGGCGGCATACGTCCGGATCCCCCAGCCGCTGAACATCGACTTGCTCATCAGCCGGTCCGCCACGTCTCGGGCGCGGGCGTCCGACACGAGCCCGGACCAGAGGCACTGCCCGGCATTCGAGCCGATCGCATCGAGATGCTTCTTCTGGCCATCGAGCGCCATCGCGTAGTAGCGCTGGTCCTCGACCCAGAACGCGTCCTCGAACCGGCCCCGGAGCGTCTCGGCCTCGCCGCGGAGGCGCCCGGCGTGCTCGTGGTCGCCGCGGATCTCGGCGAGTCGCGCGATCCGTCGCTTCGCGTCGAAGACGTAGCCCTGGACCTCGGCGAGTGCGATCGGCATCGTCGGGAAGCGGCCGGTCCGATCGCGGATCGCGTCGCCCGAATCCTTCCAGCCCTGGTTCATCAGCCCGCGGGTCGATCGGCGCTCGTACTCGACGAAGCCGTCGCCGTCGCGATCGCCGTACCGGTCGATCCACTCGAGGGCGCGGATCGCGTTCGGCCACAGCCGGTCGACGAAGGCGCGATCGCCGGTCCAGTCGAAGGTTGCCGCGAAGAGGATCAGCCAGAGCGGCGTCGAATCGATCGAGCCGTAATACGGCGTGTGGGGGATCTCGCCGGCGCCGGCCATCTCGCCGGTCCGCAGCTCGTGCAGGATCTTGCCCGGCTCGGCGTCGCGCCAGTCGTCGACCTCGGACGCCTGGTACGCGGCGAGCACCTCGAGCGTCTCCATCGCGATCTGGGGCCGGAAGGCGAGGGACTGGAACGAGGCGATCAGCGCGTCCCGGCCGAAGAGCGTCGTGAACCAGGGGACGCCGGCAGCGACATAGCGCTGGCCCTCGCCCGGCCCGTCGTTGATGAGGAGGCGCAGGTCGGCGAGCGAGCGGTTCAGCGTGAGGTTGAACAGCTCATGGTCGGTCTGGATCGAGGTCGTCCCTCGGCCCCAGGCGTGGTAGGCACCGGCGCCTTCGTCCGCCGTGATCCGCGGCGGCTCCGGGAAGAGCGTGGCCGGGGCCGTGGCCCGCGGCGACCCGTTTCGCGCGGCCGGGGCGCTGGCGCCGGGCCCAGCGCCCGTCGGAGAGATCGACGGCCAGATCGTCCAGACGAGCTCCCGGCTTGCCCCGGCATCGAGGTGGACGTCCCAACGGAACCGGACGGAGCCGCCGCCGAGGACCTGCTCGGCGGCGTGGACATCGATCGGCCCGAACGCCTGGGCCGGCTCCGAGAAGGCGACGTGGGTGGACCGGCGCCGATCGTCGAGCCCGTCGTAGCGGAACGTCACCCGGCTCGGCGTCACCGCGATCGGCAGCAGCGAGCCGCGCTTCGGCCGCTGGTAGCCGCGGACCTCGAAGATGTCCGCGTCGTCGGCGCCGAGCTCGAGCTCGATCGGGACCGTCAGCTTCTTGCCGGAGTGGTTCACGATCCGGAGCCGCTCCTCCATCCCGTCGACGCCGATCAGGCGATCGCGGGAGATGCCGAGCGTCCGCCCGGCGACGAGGTCCTCGTCGCGATGGGTCTTGTCGTCTGGATTGCGGTCGGCGCTCGGGTTCGTGAGCTGGATCGACCCGCGATAGTTCGCGCCCATCGAGCCCTGGAGCAGCACGGGGCGCGCGCCGTCGACGCGAAGCCAGAGGCACGAGAGCAGCCTCGTGTCCGACAGGTACAGCCCGAGGCCGCGGGAGTCCGGGTGGATGTCTCCGAACGGGTCGGTGAGCAGGTAGAGGTTGCCGTGCTTGAGGACCTGCACGCTTCCGAGGTCCGTCGCCCGCTCGATCGCGACGTCGCGCGGCTCGATGAACGCGACGCCGGTCTCCGCGGCGTGGCTCTCGGCGTCGACCTCGCCGGCGCCGGTCTCGACGGCGGTCTGGGCGGCGGCGCCCTCGACCGCGCCGGCGCCGCCCTCGACCATCTTCCCCGTGGCGTCAGGCCGCTTGGCCATCGGACCCTCCCGTGATCGCCGCGAGCCGATCCGCCTGATCGGCCATCACGAGCGCATCGATCAGGCGATCGATCTCGCCATCCATGACCCGCGGCAGCGCGGACAGGTCCAGGCCGATCCGGTGATCCGTGACGCGGTCCTGGGGGAAGTTGTAGGTCCGGATCTTGTCCGAGCGATCGCCGCCGCCGACCATCGACCGCCGCGCCGCGGAGTCGGCCTCGCGACGCTCGGCGAGCTCCCGCTCGTAGAGGCGCGACCGGAGCACCGACATCGCCTTTGCCTTGTTCTTGTGCTGTCTCTTCTCGTCCTGGATCTCGACGACGAGGCCCGTCGGCAGGTGGGTGATTCGGACGGCCGAGTCCGTCGTGTTCACGGACTGGCCGCCCGGGCCGGAGGATCGCTTCACCTCGATCCGGAGGTCACGGTCCTCGTCGATCGGGATCTCGATCTCGTCGGCCTCGGGCATGACGACGACGGTCGCGGTCGAGGTGTGGATCCGGCCGGACGACTCGGTCGCCGGGATCCGCTGGACGCGGTGGACGCCGCCCTCGAACTTGAGGCGGCTGTACGCACCGTCGCCGTGGATCTGGACGATCGCCTCCTTGAGCCCGCCGATCCCCGTCTCGTTCAGGGTGAGGATCTCCGGCCGGAAGCGATGCGTATCGGCGTAGCGGAGGTACATCCGGAGGAGCTCCGCTGCGAACAGCGCCGCCTCCTCCCCGCCGGCTCCGGCCCGGATCTCGAGGATCACGTCGCGGTCGTCGTTCGGGTCGCGCGGCAGGAGCAGGACCTTGAGCTCGTCGAGGAGCCGCGCCTCGTCGGAGGTCAGGCGGTCGATCTCGCTGGCGGCCATGGCCCGGAGCTCCGGGTCGGCGTCACCCGCGTCGCGCAGCTCACGGGCGCCGGCGAGCTCGTGACGCGTCGCCTCGAGGGATCGAAAGGCCTCGACGACTGGCTCGAGCCGGGCGAGCTCCTGGCCGAGCCGGCGAAGGGCGTCGTGGTCGCTCGTGACGGTCGGGTCGGCGAGTTGCGCCTGGACGGCGTCGTACTGCTCGGCGACCTCCGTCAACCGGGCGTCGAGCCCGGTTCGATCTGCGTCCCCGCTCATGCTCCGGGGAGCGGCGGATCGAGCGTCACGACCGTCTCCCCGGCCGTCTCGACCGTCGCCGTGCTCTGGCCCGTGCCCGCGGGCGCGCCGGCGTCCGCGCCGGTCTCGCTCAAGCCGCCGAGGACCAGCGGATCGCGTGGAAGCGTGCCGGAGCCTGCGGGGAGCGTCTCGCCGTCTGCCTTGAGGGCCTGCTCCATCGAGACGATGGCCACCTCGATCATGTCGGTCGTCGGCTGTCGCGTCGTGATCTTCTGGACAAGGATCCCGGGATACATGATCGCCCGGACGATCGCGTTGCCGCGGTGCTTCGCGCCCCACTTGAGGATCTCGTAGCCGACGGCAGCGATCACCGGGATCAGCGCGATCCGGCTGCCGATCATCACGAGCGGCTCCTGCCGCCCGACGAGGCTGAACGCGACGATCGAGAGGGCGATGACGACGACGAGGAACTCCGTGCCGCAGCGCGGATGCGCCGTCGGGTACTTGCGGACCGCGTCCACGACGAGCGGATCGCCCGCCTCCAGCGCGTGGATGGTCATGTGCTCCGCACCGTGGTACTGGAAGACGCGACGAACGTCCTCGGCACGGGCGATCAGCAGGAGGTAGCCGAGGAAGATCGCGACCCGGATCAGGCCTTCGACGAGATGCTGGACGAGACCGTTCTGGATGTTCGACGTCGTCGCGCTGGCGATCAGCAGGGGCAGGAGGAAGAAGATCCCGACGCCGAACAGGAGCGTCAGCCCGAGCATCAGCGCGATCGAGCCCTTGCCGAGCTCGACGCCCTCGTCGCCTTCCTCGCCGGTGCCGGCGGCCTGGAGCGTGGCGCTGCGGACGAGCCAGCGGGTGCCGACGAACAGCGTCTCGTAGAGGACGATCAGCCCGCGGAGCAGCGGCAGCTTCGACCAGCCGGTCCCGTGGACGCCGCTGTCGAGCCGCTCGGTCGCAAAGACGATTCGCCCGTCGGGGTGGCGCATCGCGACCGCGATCGCGTCGCGGCCCCGCATGAGGACGCCCTCGATGAGCGCCTGGCCGCCGTAGGAGTAGCGAGGCATTCGGGAAGTCTAGCCCGAGACGTCGAAGGGACCGACCCGCTCGCCCGGCGCTTGTGTTGCATCCAGTCCACCGTCGGCCGCCTCGATCCGTCGAACGGCGGCGGCGGCATACGCCTCGTCGAGCTCGATCCCGATGAAGCGCCGTCCCAGCTCGAGGGCCGCCATCCCGGTCGAACCGACCCCCATGAACGGATCGAGGACGAGGTCGCCGGGCCGCGATCCCCATTCGATGAGCTGGCGCAGGACGCGGAGCGGCTTCTGGGTGGGGTGGACGGGATCCTTGACCCGCTCGCGGCCGCCGCAGATCGGCGCCTCGATGAAGTTGTGCATGTCGCGCTGGCGGCCGAAGTTCCAGGTGTGGCCCTTGTCCCAGCACGCGACGATCAGCTCGCAGGAGTTGAGGAACCCGGCGCGCCGCAGCTTCGGTGGCGGGTTCGTCTTGTGCCAGACGACGAACTGGAACGTGTCGAACGCCGGATCGAACACCTCGTGCCAACGCCCGAGCAGGTTGTACGAGGTGAACGCGAACAGCGTGCCGGTCGGCTTCAGGACGCGGCGGAACTCGGCGAGCCACGCGGCCGGATCGAACGGCAGCTGATCCCAGGCGGCGACGTCGTTGTTGAACGACTTCCGCCACGACATGTCGATGTTCCCGGTCGAGTAGGCACCCAGGTTGTACGGCGGGTCGGTGCAGATCAGGTCGACGCTCGCGTCAGGGACGCGGGCAAGCAGCTCCCGGCTGTCACCGGTCCATAGCGTGACGGCGTCAGGCTGGGGTTGAACGATGGCCGCTGGTTCGGTCACGAACGCGATCCTACCTGTGACGGGAATCGAAAACGGCGGGTCCGGAGACCCGCCGTTTGTTCGGTGCTGGTTGGACGATCAGGCTCGCGCCTGGCGCTCCAGTCGCTTCTGGAACCGCTCGACCTGACCGGCCGTGTCGATGATCGTCTGCTTGCCCGTGAAGAACGGGTGGCAGTTGGCGCAGACGTCGACGCGGAGCTCCGGTCGGGTGGATCCAACGACCCACTCGGTGCCGCAGGACCCGCAGTGGACCTTGGCCTGGTGATATTTGGGATGGATATCGGGCTTCACGTGGAACCTCTTCTCCGACGCCTTCCGGTCCGGGACGAATGCCCGGCCGGTGGTCGACGGCTGTGCCGGTGGCCGTCTAGGCCTTCGCGGCGACGGTCGCGGTCTCGGCCTCGACGGCTTCGACCCGGATCCGCTTCTTGCTCTTGGTCGCGTGCTCGAACCTGACCTTGCCGGTCGTGGTCGCGAACACGGTGTAATCCCTGCCCAGCCCGGTACCGGTGCCGGCAAGGAACGTCATTCCCCGCTGACGGACGATGATCGAGCCCGCCGGGACGAGCTGGCCGTCGCCGACCTTCACGCCCAGCCGCTGGCCGACCGAGTCGCGCCCGTTCTTCGAGCTGGATCCAGCCTTCTTGTGAGCCATCGGGTCTACTCGTCCTTCTTCGTGGCGCGTGACTTCGGCTTGGCGGCCGGGCTCGCCGGCTTCGCGTCGGCCGCGCCGCTCTGCGTCTTGGCACGGGGAGTCTTCGGCTCGGCCTTGGCCGGAGCAGCCTTGGCCGTCGACTTCGACGTCGCCTTGGCGGCGGGCTTGGCCGCGCCCTTCGCTTCGGTCTTCGGCGCAGCCTTGGCCGGCGTCTTGGGCGCCGCCGCCTTGGCGAGCCGCTCCGCGAGCGCGGCGTCTTCGGCAGCCTGCCGTGCCGCGGCCTCCTCGAGACGCTGGCGCTCGGTCTTCGCGTCCGCGTCGGCCTTGCGCTTCGCGTCGGCCGCACTCTTGCCGTTGAGGCGGACATCCGTGATCCGGAGGACGGTGAGCTCCTGGCGGTGACCCTTCTTCACGCGGCGCCGCGCCTTCGGCCGGTACTTGAAGGAGATCACCTTGTCCCCGCGGTCGCGGCGGACGACCTCGGCCTCGACGGCCGCGTCGGCGACGATCGGGCGGCCAATGGCGGACTCATCGCCGTCGGCGACGAGGAGGACGCGATCGAGCGTGATGCTCGAGCCCGGCTCGGCGTCGAGCAGCTCGACCTCGAGCTCGGTCCCGACCTCGACGCGATATTGCTTTCCGCCGGTCTCGATGACTGCGTACATGGAACCCTTCGGATTGGCGTGACGGTCGTGGGACGACCGGGTCAGCGGACATGGAGAGGCGCCGGGCTGGCCCGAGGCGCGAACGCGGAGTGTACGTTCGAGCGTGCCCGAGCGTCAATCGAGCAGGTCGGACGCCAGGAGCAGGCGGGTCCGGACGAGGTCGACGACTGCAAGGCCGATGCCCGCGACATCCGCGAGGGCGCCGACGACCTCTTCGGGTCGACCGGTGCCGCGTTCGGGGTCCAGCCGCGTGCGCATCCGGAGCTGGATCCGATCGCTCGCTGGCCGCTCGGGCGCCACCCCTCCCGTTGACCCGTGGACCGCGAGCGAGATGAGGAGCGGGCGAAGGTCATACGGCTTCTCCGCGCCCGGCTTGCCGCGCGTCCGCACGATCGACGTCGACTCCATCACCGCCGCAGCCGCCGCCGACAGACGTTCGGGATCGAGCGCCCCGGCGTCGTCGACCCCGGTCACGGTCACCGCCCAGTCCGCCGCCGCAACCTGGCCCGGGAGCGCAGGCGCGCCCAGCCAGACGTCCTCGGCGTGGATCAAGCGGAAGCCAGCTGGCAACATGCCACTCAGCGCCTCCCGGACACGCCACAGCGGCAGCCGCTCGAGCAGCCAGATCTCGACGAGCTCGGCCTCGCCGCGCGCCGCGGCCGGCAATGGCGCACCGAAGGCGAGTTTCGGCCGGCCGCCGGGAACATCGAGGCCGGCGACCGGCAGTCCGCTCGCCTCGAGCGCTCCGTGCCACGCGTCCACGCCGGCTCGCCCCACCTGATCGCCGGGGACCACATCGCGAGCGACGGTCAGGCGCCAACGCTGCCGGGGCTCCGCCGGGACCGGCGGACGCTCTCCTTCTCCCGCCCGCTGCGAATTCGTTTCGCCGGCGCCGGACGTGGTCGCGCGGCCGGCGGTCGGGTCGGTTCGGCGATCCACGTCTGCTAGTCTGCCGAAGCGATGGACGACCGGGCGATGGCGGCCTCGATCCGGCCACGATCCGTTCTGGGACCGATCAGCCCGCGTGTCGCGCTCGTCCTGGTCGGTGTCCTCGTCGTCGCCGCCGTGCTGTCCGCCGGCCGGGGTGCGATCGACCCGTTCATCGTCGGTCTCGTCCTCGCCTATCTGCTGGACATCCCCGTGGAGCGGCTCGGACGGGTCGGGCTCCCGCGATGGGCGTCCGTGCTGCTCGTCTATGCGGTCGTCGCGATCGGGACCGTTCAGGGGCTCCGGTTCATGCTCCGGCCGCTGGCGGACGAGATCGCGTCGTTCATCACCGAGTTTCCCCGGTTCACAGCGCAGATCACCAACCAGTACGCCCACCTGGATCTGCCGCAGCCGCTCCGGACCGCGATCGACACCTTCCTGGCCGACCTCGCCGCCGGCGTCGGCTCGATCGATCCGACGACCCTGCTCCCCGTAGCGTCGCTGTTCGCCGGCGTCCTCGGAGCCGTCGTCGCCTACATCATCGTTCCCGTCTGGACCTTCTACCTGATCAAGGATCGCCCGGCCCTGGTCATGGCGGCCGAACGGTCGCTTCCGGTCGAATGGGTGCCGGACGTCCGGAACGTGACGTCGCTCGCCCTGCGGGTGTTCAGTCAGTGGCTCCGCGGCCAGCTGATCCTCGGCGTCACCGTCGGGGTCGCCACGTTCCTCGGGCTCCTGCTGCTGGGTGCAACCGTGGATCCGGTCTTCTCGCGGTTCGCGATCGTTCTCTCGGTCGTCGCGGGCGTCTTCGAGCTCCTCCCGATCATCGGCCCGATCCTGTCCGCGATCCCTGCCGTCCTGATCGCGCTGACCGCCGGCCTCGAGCCCGCGATCGCCGCCGTCGTGCTCTACAGCGTCGTCCAGCAGGTGGAGAACAACGTCCTCGTCCCGAAGATCCAGGGCGACGCGGTCGAGCTGCACCCGACCGTCGTCATGGTCGCCCTCGTCCTCGGCGGCGCGATCGGCGGTCTGCTCGGCGCGATCCTCGCGCTGCCCGTGACCGCGGCGGCGCGCGACATCTACCGGTACGTGTTCCACCGGGTCGACGTCGTGCCGGCCTCGCCCGAGGAGGCGCTCGCGATGGTCGTGAAACACAAGGAGGGCGCGGCAGCCGAGGGCCATGCCGCGGAGGAGCCGCCACCGACCCACTCCCCCGCCGCGGCCGAGGAGGCAGACGAGACCGACGCGGAACGTGCCGAAGGCGTGGGGACCGGCGGGTGAACCCGTCGGCCGACCCGTACAAGGTGCTGCAGGTCGACTCGGAGGCCGAGGACGAGGTCATCCAGGCGGCGTATCGACGGCTTGCCCAGAAATACCACCCCGACGTCGCCGGGCCCGAGGGTGCGGCGAGGATGGCCGCGATCAACGCGGCATGGGAGCTGCTCCGGGATCCCGGCCGCAGAGCCGCGTTCGACGAGGGGCGTCGGCCTCCACCCCCGGCGCCGCCGTCACCGCCGCCGGCCACAACGGCGACGCCAGCCGGACCGACCAGCGCGCCGCGACGCGGACCAGAGACGGTCTCATCCGACTGGACGAGCGGGCGCTCGTCGAGCGGGAGCGGCTACGACCCGGCGCGGATGCACGAGCCCGACGGCGAGGGTGCCGCCGGACCTCCACCCGGCAATCCGTCGGGAACCGTCCTCCGGTTCGGGCGTTTCAGCGGTTGGTCGCTCGGCGAGGTCGCCCGGCGCGACATCGACTACCTCGAGTGGCTCGACCGGATGCCGATCGGTCGGCCGTACCGCGACGAGATCGACGGCTACCTCCGGCGGGCGGGACGGCGGCGGAGCGCCGGGACCGAGGCCCAGGATCGGCGAGGGCTGTTCCGGCGGCGCTAGACGGCGGCCCTCGACGCGACGTCGTCAGGCGGCAGCCGGCTCGCTGCCCGCGCCGGTCCGCCGGACCACCCACGCGGCGGTCGACCCCTGGACCAACAGCGTGAACAGGACCACGCCGAACGTGATCCCCTGGAGGAGCTCCCGGTTCGGGAGTCCCTCCGGCAGGGACAGCGCGAGCGCGACCGACACGGCGCCGCGAAGCCCGGCCCAGAACAGGACGTGGAGCCACGGCAGCGGGATCGGGCCGTCGCGAGTCGCCGTTGGTGACGCTTGACGCATCACAAGCCGATCGACGAGACGGGACGCCCCGCCGAGGAGCCCGTACACGACCACCGCGCGGGCGACGAGGATCCCCGCAATGCCGGCGATGATCGGTCCGGCGGCCGAGGCCAGCGCCGACGCCGGGATCGACACGCCGACGAGCAGGAAGACGCCGGCCGTCAGGAGGAAGGCGACCAGCTCCCAGACGTCGTCGATGACCTCGCGCGCCCGTTCGGTCAGCCGCTCGCGGGCGGACGAACCGAACGCCGCTGCGGCCGCCAGGGTCGCAATCACCCCCGACAGGCCCGTGGTCGCCGCGATGAGGTATGTCCCGTAGGCGAGCACGATCGTGATCGTCAGCTCCGTCACGTGATCGTCGACGCGCCCGACGAGTCGTGCCGCGAGCCACCCGATCACGGCCCCGATCAGGGCGCTGCCGACCACGCTGACGACGAACGTCGCGACGGATCCGCCCACCGAACCGCCGCCGGCCAGCACATCCAGCGCAAGGGCGAAGAGAACGATCCCGGTGCCGTCGTTGACGAGGCTCTCCATCTCGACGGTCGTCGCGAGGCGGGCGGGGACGCGGACATGACGGAAGGTCGACAGCACCGCGGCGGGGTCCGTTGCCGCCACCATCGCCCCGACCACGAAGCCTTCGGCAAGCGTCAGCGGCGTCGTCGCCGACAGCACGAGGGCGACGACGCCGGCGACGACCACCACCCCGGGGATCGCCAGGAGCAGGACGCCGGCCGCGGCTGGTCGGAAGACCCCGAGGTCGGTCCGGAACGCGGCCTCGAACACGAGACCGGGCAGGACGATGGCGAGGAGGAGGTCCGGATCGAGCCGGACGTCGCCGGCGAGGCCCGCGAAGGAGACGGCGAGACCGATGAGCACGAGCACGACCGACGGTGGGATCGGCGAACGCGACGTGACGAGGGCCACGGCGACGCTCGCCGCAAGGAGCCCGACGAGCAGCCACAGGGGAAGGAGCGGCTGGATCCCGGTCATGGGTCGCGGCGGGGTCGCGAAGGCAGGAGGAGGCGCGCTACCACTCGGCCCTTGTCTGCCGGATGTTGATGCTCTGGACGATCCCGAGACCGACCGCGAGGCTGATCAGCGATGCGCCGCCGTGCGAGACGAACGGCAGCGGGATGCCCGTGATCGGCATCAGGCCGATGACCATCCCGAGGTTGACGACGAGCTGGAACAGGATCATCGAGGCGAGTCCGGTCGCGAACATGGTCCCGAACGGATCCTTCGAGCGCCAGCCCGAAACCATCAGCCGCCAGAGCAATGCGCCGAACAGGACGAGCAGGATCATCGCGCCGAGGAAGCCGAGCTCCTCGAGGTAGATCGCCGCGACGAAGTCGCTCTCCTGGACCGGCAGGAAGTTCAGCTGGTTCTGCGACCCGTTCGTCAGCCCCGTGCCCGTCCACCCACCCGAGCCGACCGCGATCTGCGACTGGAAGAGCTGGTAGCCGGCGCCCTGGGTGTCCGTGGAGGGATCGAGGAAGGCGGTGAGCCGCTGCTTCTGGTAGTCGCGAAGGATGTACGTCCAGATGATCGGCAGGGCTGCGAGCACCAGGCCGACCATCGAGCCCAGCCAGCGGAGACTCGCGCCGGACATGAAGAGCATCCCGCCGAGGATCGCGAGGAGCACGAGTGACGTGCCGAGATCCGGCTGGAGCATCACCAGGATCCACGGCGGTCCGACGAGGATGCACGCCCCGAGGATCGAGGTCAGCGACGACAGGCGGCCCTGCCGCGCGCCGAGGTAGTTCGCGAGCACGACGATCATCAGGATCTTCGCGAGCTCGCTGAACTGGAAGTCGAATGGGCCGAGCGAGATCCAGCGCGACGCGCCGCCCACGCCGTGCCCAATCCCCAGCGTCGCGACGAGCAGCCCGAGCTGGATCACGTACAGGGGCCAGGCGAAGGTCTTCAGCCACTTGTAGTCGAAGGCCGTCGTCAGGACGAAGGCAACGAGCGCGATCCCCGTCCACATCAGGCCGCGGACGAACGTCGAACCGCCGCTGAGGACCAGCCCGCCGCGCTCGACGCTGTTCGTGTACGCCATGACGAGCCCGAGGATCGCGAGCAGCGCGGCGTACGCGGCGAGCTGGAGGTCGAACGCCCGCCAGGCCGCGCCGATCGACCGCGCGGCCCAGTCGCTCATGCGCGCCGGCTCGGCGCGGATCACGCCCATCAGCGGGGCTCCGGGGCGACGTTGGAGGGATCGAGCGGTTGCATCAGTTCGACTGGTAGAAGTTGCCGCGCTTGAGGAGATTGAAGTTGCGGTAATCGTGCTTGATGTGGAAGTGCAGCTGCAGGTAGTACTTGACGATCTCGGTCGCTGCGTTGCCCTTCGTCCGTGAGTCGTAGGCGAACGCCAGGACGACAAGCTGGGCGTCCTCTCGCGAGATCGCGTTCATCCCCGTCGGGTCCGACGCGGACTTCGCGGGGTTCTTGGGCACGATCCCGACGAACCACGAGTGGAAGGGGAGCCGGCCCTTGCTGTCACGGACGCCGAACTCAGCCGTCCCGGACTTGCCGGCAACGACGATCGGCAGGTCGACCAGGTTGTACGTGTGGCGCACCAGCACGACGTTCCGGGCGGCCTGGCGCATCGTCTTGAGGACGTCGCGCGACACGTCGAGTCGCCGGATCAGCTTGGGCGTGAACGGTCGCGCCACGGTTCCGTCCGGCGCGTCGACCTCCCGGACGACCTGCGGCTGGTAGAGCTTGCCGCCGTTCGCGAGTGCCGCGTAGGCATTGACGAGCTGGATCGGTGTCACGACGTCGTAGCCCTGGCCGATCCCCGCCTGGTACACCTCGCCGGGGTACACCTTGTCGCCGAGGACCTCCTGTTTCCAGGCGTTCGACGGAACGATCCCGGACACCTCACCGGGCAGATCGATGCCGGTCCTCGCACCGAACCCGTACTCCTTCGCCCAGTGCGCCAGGCGGTCGACGCCGAGCATCCCGGCGAGCTGGAAGAAGAAGGTGTCGCTCGAGTGGGCGAAGCCCAGCTTGATGTTGATGCCGCCCCAGCCGCGGTGATTCCATTCCCAGAACTTCGTCCGGCCCAGGAGCAGGTAGGGCCTCGTCCGGACCCGGGTCAGGGGCGTGATCTTCCGATCGCCCAGGGCGCCGGTCCCCGTCACGAGTTTGTATGTGGACCCGGGCGGGTAGTGGGCCTGGATCGCGTGGTTGAGCAGCGGCTTGTTCTTGTCCGCGAGGAGCGAGGAATACGCCTTCGCGCTGATCCCACGAGCGAAGGCGTTGTCGTCGTACGTCGGCAGGCTGACCATCGCAAGGATCTCGCCGGTCTGCGGGTTCTCGACGATGACGACGCCGCGCTTCAGACCGGCCGCGTGCATGCCCCAGAGGAGTGCCTTCTGGGCAAGGGCCTGCTCGTTCGTGTCGATCGTGAGTCGAAGAGAGTCTCCGGACTGGGCCTGCGCGACCGTCTGCAGGTCCTGGATCTTCTTGCCGGCGGCATCCTTCTCGACCGTCTTCGAGCCGTACGTGCCGCGGAGCTCGGGCTCGTAGTACGCCTCCAGGCCGCTCTTGCCGAGCAGGTCGTCCGGCAGATAGCCCTTCGGCTTCAGGTCCGGGAGCTGGTCCGGCGCAACCGGGCCGGTATAGCCGAGGATCTGCGAGACGAGCGTGCCCGCCGGGTACTGGCGTCGGGCCTCGATCGCGACCTCGACACCCGGCAGGGCGTCGCCGGCCTCGGACAGGAGTCGTGCGGTGGCGTCGGGGACATCGGTCGCGACCCGAACAAGGTCGAAACGTGAACCGGGATTGCTGTCGATCGCGCCGTTGATGTCCGCCGGGTCCATGTTCAGCAGGGCTGCGAGCCGCGCGACGACCTCGTCGCGTCGTTCCTCGGGCAGGTCGACGGGACGGATCTTGACCGCGAACGTGGGCACGTTCTTCACGAGAACGACCCCGTTCCGGTCGTAGATGAGGCCACGCGCGGAGGGGATCGCCTCGACCGCCGTCCGGTTCCCCTGGCTGAGCTCCGCAAACTGTCCGCCCTTCACGACCTGCAGGTAGAAGAGGCGCGTCGTGAGGCCGCCGAGGGCGATGATCGCCGCGAGGCCGAAGATCAGGAACCGGCTCACCGGCCGGTGGTATTCCTTCCGGCCGTCCAGGTATCCGTTCACCGGACCGCCCGCTCCTCGTCGCGGCCGATGCGATCCCGGATCGAGACCGCCAGCGGACCAAGGATCACGGCGATGAAGACGTCGTACGGGACGCTGGGTGCGACGAACCGCAGCGGGTCGGAGAGCGCCGCTGAGGGTCGCAGGACCGAGAAGAGCATGACCAGGGTCATCGAGTAGACAAGACTCAGGATGGCGACGGCGATGATTGCGACGATCGGACGAAGGCGCTGGAGCGGTATGGCGATGGCCTCGGTCGCCGCGACGGCCACGAGCAGCGCAAATGCCGTCGTGCCCAGTGGCCGCAGGGCGACCGTGTCGAGCGCGAGTCCGCCGACAAAGGCCCAGACGAGGCCGCTGTCGACGCCGACGGCGACCGTCGAGATCACCGTCAGGACAAAGACGAGATGCGGTTGTGCATCGCCGACGCGGAGGTACGGCGTGACGGTTGATTCAACGATCGCTGCGAGCGTCGCGGCGATTGCAGCGACGAGCAGGGTCATCGACTGGTCCGATCCTCGGGCGATCCAGAGTCGTCATTGACGTCCGCGGTCGGGGTCGGCGACGTCCAGTTGGAGTATCCCACGACGCGGTCCGGAGCGGCAATGGGCCGATCGTCGCCGGGGCCGGTTGACATCAACCATTCATGACGACAGGAGCGTCCTCGGCGCAGCGTCTCGAGGGGCCGATCGGGTCAGGGCGGAGACACGGACGCGCTCGGCGTGAGGTTGCGCTGGGGAGCCAGCGCAGGCGCCGGAGATCGCCCGTTTCGACGGCAATGGCTGTCGGCGCGACTCCTGGCTGCAGCGACAGGCGCTGGTTTCACGTGAAACCGCGAGCCTCTTCGCCGCTCGATCGACGACCTGGACGCTCCGGCGAGGCCGGGCTTCGGGAGCGGGAATGAATTGCGAGTTGATCGGCGGTGAAGGCCTCGGTGCCACGATCGAGGCAACCACCTGCGGGAACCCGTCATCCCCGCTCTCTCGCACGCAGTCGACACGGCCTCCCATCACGGTGAAGCCGGTCCACGGGGTCTCGAATGCTAGAATTGGTGCACGTGAGCGCTTCCTTCGGGCGGTCCTGAGTGGGTCAAACGATCGCCTGTGCAAACCAGAAGGGTGGCGTCGGCAAGACGACGACCGTCGTCAATCTGGCGACCGCTCTCGCGCTGAGTGGCCAGCGCACTCTCGTTCTCGATCTCGATCCGCAGGGCAACGCGACCAGCGGATTCGGTGTCGATCGGGCGACGCTGCCGGGGACGATGTACGACGTTCTCCTCGGCGCTGCGTCGATCGAGTCGATCGTCGTCGACACGGCGTCGGGTTGCCGCCTCGCTCCGGCCTCCGTCGCGGTGGCGGGTGCCGAAGTCGAGCTCGCTTCGGCGCAGCAGCGGGAACGTCGACTGTCGACCGCCCTCCGGACGACACGCGACGACTACGACTACATCCTCATCGACTGCCCGCCGTCGCTCGGCCTCCTCACCGTGAACGCCCTGACCGCCGCCCAGTCGGTCCTGATTCCAACCCAATGCGAGTACTACGCCCTGGAGGGCCTCTCCCAACTGATCGCCACGCTCAATCTCGTCCGGGACAACCTCAATCCGACGCTCGCGATCAAGGGCGTCGTGCTCACGATGTTCGACGCGCGCACGAACCTCTCCGCTGACGTCGCCGCCGAGGTGCGCCGCCACTTCGGTTCCGCCGTCTTCGACACGGTCATCTCGCGCAGCGTCCGGCTGTCCGAGGCGCCCAGCTTCGGGATGCCGATCGCGCTCTATCGACCCGACTCCCGCGGCGCCCAGGCCTATGCGGCGCTCGCGGCCGAGCTGCTTCGCCGTGAGGGCCGGGCCGCGACGCAGACGGCGTCAGGATCGGCACGGACCAACGGAACGGACCGTGCGCGGCCCTCCTCCGAGCCGACAACCTCGGCCGCGGTCGCACGGGACCTCGTGCCTGACGCGGATCACGAGGCCGCGCACCGTCCCGTCGCCGGGGTCGCGTCATGACGACCGCGAAGGATCGGCCGGGCCTCGGTCGCGGCCTCGCGTCGCTGATTCCCCAACGAGCCGGCGGCGCCGGCGTCACCGAGATCCCCCTCGAGCGCATTCAGCCGAACCCTCGCCAGCCTCGGCAGCGGTTCGACTCGGAGGAGCTCGAGACGCTCGCGGCGAGCATCCGCGAGCACGGCGTGCTCCAGCCCATCCTCGTCACCGAGACGCTCGACGGCTATCAGCTGGTGGCCGGGGAGCGCCGCTTCCGGGCGAGTCAGCTCGCGGGCCTCGAGCGGATCCCCGCCGTGATCCGCCAGCTCGCCGACCAAGCGCAGCTCGAAGTGGCCCTGATCGAGAACCTCCAGCGAGCCGATCTCGGTCCGCTCGAGGAGGCGAACGCCTACCGATCGCTGATCGCCGAGTTCTCGCTCACTCACGGGGAGATCGCGGGGCGCGTTGGGCGGGCCAAGTCCACGGTCACGAACACGCTCCGGCTGCTCGACCTCGATCCGCGGGTCCAGGCCGCGGTCGTCGATCGGACGATCAGCGAGGGCCACGCGCGGGCGATCGCCGGCATGCCGGCGGAGCACCAGGCCCGGGTCGCGAACACCGTCGCGGACCAGGGGCTGTCGGTTCGCCAGACGGAGGAGCTCGTCAGACGCCTCCGCGAACCGCGCGTCGTTGCAGGAGCAACCCGCGGTCCGCGTCGCCTCGACCCGGACCTGGAGCGGATCGAGGACGAGCTCCGCCGCCACCTTGGCACGAAGGTGACCCTCGCCCGGTCGCGGAAGGGCGGCCGCATCGTCATCGAGTTCTACAGCGACGAGGAGCTCGGCCAACTGTATGACCGACTGATCGGAGGATCCGAGTGACCGAGGAAGCGACCCAGACGCGCGCCGTGGCGACGGGCTCGAGGCGCAGCAAGGTCGCCGCGGGCTCGGACTACAACGCCGCGAGCATCCAGGTGCTCGAGGGGCTCGAGGCCGTTCGGCGGCGTCCGGGCATGTACATCGGCTCGACCGACGCTCGCGGCCTCCACCACCTCGTGTGGGAGGTCGTCGACAACTCGATCGACGAGGCGATGGCCGGTCATGCGACCACGATCCTCGTGACGATCCGCGCGGACGGCACGGTCGTCGTCGTCGACGATGGCCGCGGCGTGCCCGTCGGCCGGCACTCCACAGGCAAGGACGCGATGGAGGTCGTCCACACGGTGCTCCACGCCGGCGGCAAGTTCGGCGGCGGCGGCTACAAGGTGTCCGGCGGGCTGCACGGCGTCGGTGTGAGCGTGGTGAACGCCCTCTCCGAGTGGATGCGGGTCGAGTCGGCCCGGGACGGCCACGTCTGGGGCCAGGAGTACGAGCGCGGCAAGCCGAAGACCTCTGTCACGAAGGTGGGGCCGAGCGGTGGCCGGCACGGAACTACGACGCAGTTCCGTGCGGATCCCACGATGTTCGAGACGACCGACTACTCGTTCGAGACGATCTCGCAGCGTCTCCGCGAGTCGGCCTATCTCACGAAGGGCGTCTGGATCACCCTCCGCGACGAGCGGGAGGATCGCGAACGCTCCTTCTACTTCGAGGGTGGCCTCGTCTCCTTCGTCCGGCACCTGAACCGGAACAAGGAGGTCCTCCATGGCCGGCCGATCTACTGCGAGCGGCGGGAAGGCTCGACCGCCGTCGAGGTCGCCCTCCAGTACAACGACACCTACACGGAGAACGTCCTCGCGTTCGCGAACAACATCAACACGGTCGACGGAGGGACGCACGTCACGGGCTTCCGCGCTGCGCTGACGAGCTCCCTGAACGACTGGGCCCGACGGGCCGGCGTGCTCAAGGAGAGCGACGCGAACCTCTCCGGCGACGACGTCCGCGAGGGCCTGACCGCAGTCGTCAGCGTGAAGCTGACCGACCCCCAGTTCGAGGGCCAGACCAAGGCCAAGCTCGGCAATGCCGAGGTCAAGGGCCAGGTGCAGACGGCGCTGGCCGAGGCGCTCGGGCAATACCTCGACGAGAACCCGGGCGACGGTCGCCGGATCATCGAGAAGTGCCTCACGGCGGCCCGCGCCCGCGAGGCGGCCCGCAAGGCCCGCGACCTCGTCATCCGGAAGGGCGCGCTCGACGGCCTGTCCCTGCCCGGCAAGCTCGCCGACTGCCAGGAGCGCGACCCGGCGCGGAGCGAGCTCTACATCGTCGAGGGCGACTCCGCGGGTGGCTCCGCCAAGCAGGGCCGCGATCGGCGCTTCCAGGCGATCCTCCCGCTCCGGGGGAAACTCCTCAATGTCGAGAAGGCCCGCCTCGACAAGATCGTTGCGAGCGAGAACGTTCGGCCGCTGATCATCGCGCTCGGCGCGGGGATCGAGGGGATCGGCGACAGCTTCGACATCACGAAGCTGCGCTACCACCGGATCATCATCATGACCGACGCCGACGTCGACGGCGCTCACATCCGAACCCTGCTGCTGACCTTCTTCTACCGGTTCATGCCGCAGGTCATCGAGAACGGCTACCTCTACATCGCGCAGCCGCCGCTGTACCGGATCTCGACCGGGAAGGTGACGCGGTACGCGCAGAGCGAGGCGGAGCGCGAGCGGATCGTCAAGGAGATGGATCGGAAGAACGTGTCGGTCCAGCGGTTCAAGGGCCTCGGCGAGATGAACGCCGATCAGCTCTGGGACACGACGATGAACCCCGACACCCGGACCCTCCTTCGCGCGGAGATCGACGACGCCGTCGCGGCCGACGCGATCTTCACGATGCTGATGGGCGAGAAGGTCGCCCCGCGCAAGGACTTCATCAAGACCGAGGCCCGCAAGGTGAGGAACCTTGACGTCTGACGCGGTTCGCGGGCTGGCGATCGAGGTTGCGCCTCACAACTGCTTCGCCTGCGGCTCGCTGAACGAGCACGGCCTGCATCTCGAGCTCCACGTCGACGCCGGCCGGTGCTGGACGTCGATCACCCTCGACGACCGATTCCAGGGCTGGGACGGGATCGCTCACGGCGGGATCGTCTGCACGATCCTCGACGAGGTGATGGCCTGGTCGCTCGCCTCGACCGACAACTGGGGCGTGACGGCGCGGATGAATGTTGCGTTCCGCCAGCCCGTGCGGATCGGGCGGGCAATCCGCGCGGAGGGGTGGACGACGAGTCAGCGCCGGCGAGTGGTCGAAGCGCACGGCGAGGTGCTCGACGCCGAGACGCGGGAACTCCTGGCGTCGGCCGAGGCGACATATGTGGCCGCCGACGCGGAGCGGAAGGCGCAGCTCCAGTCGCGTTACCGCTTCCGGCTCGTCGACGACCGGGGCGTGACGCGAGCATGAGCCCGACCGCCGGCATGACCAGCGTGGACCCGAAGCGGCAGAGGCGCGCCCACGGCCCCGGCGGGTCTGTGAGCCCGATCACCCTCCGCGCCGAGGCGTTCGTCGCCGACCGCCGGTGGGTTGCTGAAGCGCTTGGTCGCCGGCTCGCGGACGAGATCGCCGACCCGGATGCCTTCGCCGCCGTCCTCCGCGAGGGTTTCGATCGGCTCTCCGACCCCGAGTACCTCGCGGGAGCCCAGCGGATCGCGCCGGGGATCGGCGCGCTGCACGGCGTGCGCTGGCCCCTGATCGAGGCGATCAAGCGCGGGTTCCGCGACGCGACGAGGCGGGAGCGAACATCGGGCTGGCTGTTCGTCGTCGATCGCCTGCTCCGCGAGCCGGCCCTCGAGGAGCGCTGGTTCGCGTTCGGGCTCCTGGAACATCTCGTCGTCGATGAGACGGAGCGAGCCTGGCAGCTCCTCCGGCGGGCCGCGCGCGAAGCCGGCGACTGGATCACCGTCGACAGCCTCGCCCACCCCGTCGGAAAGGGCGTCCTGAACGAGGCGTATCGCTGGGCCGAGCTGGAGCAGCTGGTCTACAGCCCGTCGCGCTGGGAGCGGCGGCTCGTCGGCAGCACGATTGCGACGATCCCGTTCGTCGACCGCCATCGGGGGCGACAGCCCGACGTCGCAACGCACGGTCTTGCGCTGATCGGCGAGCTGATCGGCGACGCGGAGCCGGACGTCCAGAAGGCACTCGCGTGGGCGCTTCGGTCGCTGGCCGGCGTCGATCGCGAGGCGACCACCCAATTCCTGATCCGCGAGGCGGCGACCGCGGCGAGCACCTCCGATGGCCATCGGGCCTGGGTGATCCGCGACGCGCTGCCGAAGCTTCCGCCGCAGGACGCCCAGTCGATCCGGGCGACGCTCGACGGCATCCGGAAGCGTGCCGGCGCACCGGCGACATCGCGGGCCGCCGAAGCCGCGGCGCGGTTCGGCGGTGGCCGGCTCGGGATCACACTGCCGGAGCCACCCCTCGAATGACTGCCGATTACGGCGAGCAACATGCCCGCCCTGCCGCCCACTCCCTGACTACCGAACGTTCGTTAGGAGACGCTGACCAGTGACCGACGACGTAGGCGACATCCGCGCGATCCACATCGAAGAAGAGATGCGGGTCAGCTACCTCGACTACGCGATGAGCGTCATCGTGTCGCGGGCGCTGCCTGACGTCCGCGACGGCCTGAAGCCGGTCCACCGCCGGATCCTCTACACGATGGGGGAGATGGGGCTCAGCGCGACGAGCTCCTACCGGAAGTGCGCCGCGATCGTCGGCGAGGTGATGGGCAAGTACCACCCGCACGGCGACGTCGCGCTCTACGACGCCCTCGTCCGGCTCGCCCAGGACTTCTCGATGCGCTACCCGCTCGTCGACGGGCAGGGCAACTTCGGCTCGGTGGATGGCGACTCGGCCGCCGCGATGCGGTACACGGAGGCGCGCCTCACCGCGATCTCCGCGGAGATGCTCGACGACATCGACAAGGAGACCGTCGACTTCGAGGACAACTACGACGGCACGCAGAAGCAGCCGTCGGTCCTGCCCGCGAAGCTCCCGAACCTCCTCGTCAATGGCAGCAGCGGCATCGCGGTCGGCATGGCGACGAACATCCCGCCGCACCACCTCGGCGAGGTCTGCGACGCGACGATCGCGATCATCGACAACCCCGAGATCACCGCCGACGAGCTCTGCAACTTCATCATCGGCCCGGATTTCCCGACGGGCGGGACGATCTACCGCTACGAGCAGCAGCGGAACGTCACCGGCGAGTGGGAGACGGTCGACGCGATCCGCCAGATGTACGCCCACGGCCGCGGCCGCGTCGTGATGCGGGCCCAGGTCGCGTTCGAGGAGTCCCACGGCGACCGGATGGCGATCATCGTCACGGAGCTGCCGTACCAGGTGAACAAGGCGGCGCTGCTCGAGAAGATCGCCGAGCTCGTCAAGGACAAGCGGATCGAGGGGATCAACGACCTGCGCGACGAGTCGGATCGCGACGGGATGCGGATCTACATCGAGATCAAGCGCGACGCGAACCCGCACAAGGTGCTGAACAACCTCTTCAAGCACACCCCGATGCAGCTCGCGTTCAACATGAACATGCTCGCCCTCGTCGACGGCCAGCCGCAGACGCTGCCGCTCAAGAGCGTCCTGCAGCACTACGTCGACCACCGCCGCGAGATCGTCCGCCGGCGCACGGAGTTCGACCTCGGCAAGGCGCGCGCCCGGGCCCACATCCTCGAGGGCCTGAAGATCGCCCTCGACAATCTCGACGCGGTGATCCGGACGATCCGCGAGTCGACCGACGTCGATCAGGCCCGCACGAACCTGATGAGCCGGTTCGACCTGTCCGAGCTCCAGGCGAACGCGATCCTCGACATGCGTCTCGCGCGCCTCGCCGCCCTGGAGCGGAAGAAGATCGAGGACGAGTACCTCAACGTCATCCAGCTCATCGCCGAGCTCGAGGACATCCTCGCCAACCCGTCGCGCGTCCTCGGGATCATCAAGGACGAGCTGACCGAGCTGAAGAAGAAGCACGCCGGCGAGCGGCGGACGCGGGTCGCGGACGACTCCAGCCGGGAGATGACGGACGAGGACCTGATCGCCGACGAGGACGTCGTCATCACGATCAGCGGCCGCGGCTACATCAAGCGCCAGCCGGTCGCGACCTACCGTCGCCAGCACCGCGGCGGCAAGGGGATCATCGGCCACGTCACCCGTGAGGAGGACGCGGTCGAGCACCTGATCGTCGCGAACACCCACGACTGGGCGCTGTTCTTCACGAACCGCGGCCGCGTCTTCAGCGCGAAGGTCCACTCGATCGTCGACGCGAGCCGCCAGGCCAAGGGCATCCCGATCATCAACCTGCCGGGCGTCCAGGTGGAGGCCGGCGAGGTCCCGATGGCGACGATCGTCCTGCCGAACTTCGAGCCGGGCCATTACCTCGTGATGGCGACCCGCAAGGGGATGATCAAGAAGACGCCGCTCGAGCAGTTCGAGCGGGTCCGCTCGACCGGGATCCGGGCGATCACGATCAACGACAACGACGAGCTTGCCTGGGTCGATGTCTCGAGCGGCGAGGACGACGTGATCATCGCGACGGCCGAGGGGATGCTCGCCCGGTTCGCCGAGGATGAGGTCCGGCCGATGGGTCGCGACGCGGCCGGCGTGATCGGAATCCGGCTTCTGAAGCGGGAGGGCGACAACGTCGTCGCGATGACGGTCGTCGAGCCCGAGGCGGACCTCCTCGTCCTGACCGAGACCGGCTACGGCAAGCGGGTGGCGCTGACGGAGTTCCGCCGGAAGCACCGCGGCGGCCAGGGCGTCCGGCTCATCGCGCTCGAGGGGCGCAAGACCGGTCTCGTGGCGGCGGTCCAGCAGGTGACCGACGACGACGAGGAGCTGCTCCTCATCAGCGCCGGCGGCCAGGTGATCCGGACCGAGACGAACTCGATCAACCGCTACTCGTCGGGCGCGCGCGGCGTGATCGTCATGCGGCTCGCGGAGGGCGATCGGGTGGTCGCGATCGCGGCATTCCGGAGTGGGCTGGCAGACCGCGATGGCATCGAGGACAATGACGCCCCCGAGCCGGGCGGAAGCGGCCCGGCCCCGGGTCGTGACGGCTGACGACGGCGCGACGGTTCTTCGGGAGGACGCCGTGTACGCGGATCAGTTCGAGATCTACCACGGCAACGCCAACCCGGACCTCGCGCGGAAGATCGCCCGCTGGCTGGGAACGGAGTGCGGCAAGGCCGAGGTCTTCCAGTTCGCGAACGAGAACATCTTCGTCAAGATTCTCGACAACGTTCGCGAGAAGGACATCTTCCTCGTCCAGCCGACGTCGCACCCCGTCAACCAGTCGATCATGGAGCTCCTGATCATGATCGACGCCTTCAAGCGGGCGAGCGCCGGTCGGATCACGGCTGTCATCCCGTTCTACGCCTACGGCCGGTCGGACAAGAAGGACCAGCCGCGCGTCCCGATCACGGCCCGGCTGATCGCCGACATGATCACGGTCGCCGGCGCGGATCGCGTCCTGACGATGGACCTCCATCAGGGCCAGATCCAGGGCTTCTTCAACATCCCGGTCGACGAGCTGACGGCCGTCCATCTCCTCTCGAACTACTTCATCCACAAGCACCTCACGGACGTCGTCGTCGTGACGGACCTCGGGTTCGCCAAGCGGGCCCGGACGTTCGCGGAGCTGCTGGATGCTCCGCTCGCCATCATCGAGAAGCGGCGGATCGGGAACCTCGATCGGGCGGAGCTGATGAACGTCATCGGCGAGGTGCGGGGCAAGCGGGCGATCATCGTCGACGACGAGATCGACACCGGCGGAACGCTCACCGAGATCGTCCGCGCGCTCGAACGCGAGGGCGTGACCGAGATCTACGCCTGCGCGACCCACGGCGTCCTGAGCGACCCGGCGGTGGACCGGCTGCGGGACTCGAGCCTCCTCGAGGTCGTCCTGACCGACTCCGTGCCGCTCCCTGCCGTCAAGCAGCTCAAGAAGATCACGACGCTCTCCGTCGCGCCGCTCATCGGCGAGGCGATCAAGCGGATCCATCGCGGCGAGTCCGTCGGTGCGCTGTTCAGCAGCGAGGTGTCGTTCACCCAGGAGATGCTCCTCTGGGAGGACGGCCAGCAGCGCCGGATGGACACCCGGCACGAGCCGGGCCACGACGGCGACGCAGACGCCGGCGGCGGGTCCGGGGGGCCGGGCGGTCGAAGCGGTCGTGGCGAGGGCGACGATCGGCCGGACGGCGACGCCACGGACGACGACACGGAGGGCGACCCAGTCGTCCTCACCGGATCACGACAGGGAGATCGATGAGCCTTCAGCTCCACCGCCCGGATGGCAAGGGCGGCATCGAGCCGCGGAGCGTCCGCGAGCCGAACTGGCGCCGCCAGCTGCAGTCCAGCCGCTGGGGGATGAACCGTCGCGACGGCCGCATGCCCGAGCTCAAGAACCCGGAGATGAACCCGACCCCGACGTGGCTCGCGGTCGCGTTCTGGGTCGGGCTCGCGGCGCTCACGTTCGTCCTGCTGGTCGTCGGCTATGGGTCGGGGTTCTGGCACCTGCCGGTCGTGCCGGTCGCTCCGGGTGCGTCGCCGATCCCCTCGGTGGTGCCGTCCGCCGGAATCTGAGGACGGTTGCTCCACCCGGGGGAAGCGGCGCGCGGCCCGAGCGCGCGGCGCGCCACTCGTGACCGGCGGGCGCTCTCAGAAACCTCGAATGGCCAACGCGAACCCTCGCCCGATGAGATCCCGAACCGCCCTCCTCGCCGTCGTCGCCGTCCTCCTGCTCGCGATCGGCGGTGGAGCCGTCGCCTGGGTGGTGTTCCTCAAGGGTGACGACGTGGCGCCGCTCGCCCTGCCGTCGAATGGCGCGGGCGCTTCCGGGGTCGCGGGCGGAGCGTCGGCCGGGACCGGTGGAAGCGCCGTGGCGGCCGCCGGCGGGGGTGGCGCGACGCTCGCCCCGCCATCCGGGCCGGCCATCGACGCCGCCAGCATCCCCGGGACGTGGACGATCGGTCCGGATTCCGTGGTCGGCTACCGGGTGCGGGAACGACTCGCCAGCCTCTCGGCCGACAGCGACGCGGTCGGTCGCACGAACGGGATCACCGGAACGGTCACGATCGTCGGTAGCGGCAGCGCCTTCAGCGTGACCGCGGGCGAGTTCTCGGTCGACATGACGTCGCTCGCGAGCGACAAGCAGATGCGCGACAACCGGCTGCGCTCCGACGGCATCGAGACGAGCTCGTTTCCGACCGCGACCTTCAAGCTGACGCAGCCCGTCGCGATCCCGGCGACCGCGGCGACCGGCGGCGCTGTCGACCTGACGCTCCACGGCGACCTGACGCTCCATGGCGTGACGAAGACGATCGACATTCCTGCCAAGGCGCAGGTCAACGGGAGCGTGATCCAGGTCGCCGGCTCCTACGCCTTCCCGTTCTCCGACTACCAGATCAACGCGCCGAACATCGGCGGGTTCGTGTCGGTCCAGGACAACGGCACGCTCGAGTTCCTGATCAACCTCGCGAAGAGCTGAGGTCCTGGGCGAGGGCGGGGGCCGGCGCGGCCGCGTCCTGCGTGTCGCACGCCGCCCGGCCGATCCGGTCAGACGCACATCCCCGGAACGCAAGGTCACGATCCCCGGCCCCGGCCTCGCCTTACGGATCAGCTCGTGAGCGCTTGGCCGGGAATGGTCGCCGATCGTGCTCGGTTCTGCGCCTCGACCGACAAGGCCCGTGTGCGGAGCACGCCGAACGTTCCTCGCGTGTTCGTCTGGCAGGGATGTGGGCGCCGAGAGCTGGCGGACTTCCGCAGGCAGTCACCGGTGGACTGCTGGAGCGACTCGACTGCGAGGATCGGACCGAGCGGGACGGACCCGGCTCTCGGATCGGCCCTGGTGGCGACGATCCACGCTCAGGGCGCGGGTCGACACGGCCGGGGGACGGCTCGGCGCTCCCCGAGACGCCAGGAGCCCGGCGGCCGATCGCCGCCAACAGTCCGGGGATGACTGTCTGATCAGGTGCGGCCCGCCAGACCGGGCCGTCGCCGGACCGGGCCGTCGCCCGGCGCGCCGCCACGCGTCCGCGCCCTGCGCTGCGCCGGACGGCCGAACCGCCGAACCGGCCGCCGCGGCGCCGCCCGAACCGGGAGGCGGATCGTGGTGGCTCGGCGCGGCGAGCCGAGGACGCCCGCGCCGCAGAACGGGGATGGCGGCTCATCGCCCCAACCCCTCCCGCCGGGCTTCGGACGGCCGGACCCCCGAACCCCTCCCGCCGGGCTTCAGAAGGCCCCCACGTATACTTCGGCCGCCATGCGTTTCCTTTCCCGCTTCGTCGACTCGAACGATCGAGAGATCCGGCGAATCGAACCCCTGATCGAAGAAGCCAACGAGCTCGAGGCCGAGATCGCGGCCCTGAGCGACGACG
The DNA here is from genome assembly GCA_042408445.1 of Chloroflexota bacterium. Classification (GTDB taxonomy): domain Bacteria; phylum Chloroflexota; class Limnocylindria; order Limnocylindrales; family CSP1-4; genus CF-46. Next base: position 2,719 of record JBHORC010000039.1, on the reverse strand, counting down.
AGATCCGTCAACGGTTCGCGGACATCCGCGAGGAGATCCACGAGGTCGCCCAGCCCGGCGAGCCGACCGAGGAGGAGCTCACCCACCCGGAGCTCGAGCGGCGCCGGGAGCTCGCCAAGGCCCGCCACAAGCGCGAGCAGGCGGAGGTCCAGGCGGCCCTCGACGAGGTCCTGCCGGACGTCTTCGCGATGGCCCGCGAGGCGATGCGCCGGACCCTCGGCATGCGCCACTTCGATGTCCAGCTCATCGGCGGCGTCGTCCTCCATCAGGGGAAGATCGCCGAGATGAAGACGGGCGAGGGCAAGACCTTCGTCCCCACCCTCGCGGCGGCGCTCAACTCGCTGACCGGCCGCGGCGTCCACGTCGTCACGGTCAACGACTACCTGGCCCGCCGCGACCCGCAGTGGATGGGACCGGTCTTCCACTTCCTCGGGATCAGCGTCGGGATGATCACCCACGACGCGTCCTTCGTCTTCGAGCCGGGCCACCCGACGACGGACGAGCGGCTGATGAACCTCCGACCGGTGACGCGGAAGGAGGCCTACGCGGCCGACATCACCTACGGCACGAACAACGAGTTCGGCTTCGACTACCTCCGCGACAACATGGTCACGGACCTCGCCGAGCGGGTCCAGCGGGAGCGGGCCTACGCGATCGTCGACGAGGTCGACAACATCCTCATCGACGAGGCGCGGACGCCGCTGATCATCAGCGGCCAGGCCGAGGAATCCGCGGACCTCTACTTCACGTTCGCCCGGCTCGTCCCGCGGCTCGAGGGCCGTCCGGAGGGCGAGGAGGAGGGCGGCGACTTCTTCGTCGACCTGAAGGACCGCGCCGTCTCGCCGACCGAGGAGGGCATCGACAAGATCGAGAAGCTCCTCGGGATCGAGAACCTCTACGACGCCGACCCGAGGCTCGCCCGTCACTTCGAACAGGCGCTCCGCGCCCACGCGCTGTACAAGCGCGATCGCGACTACATCGTCAAGGACGGCGAGATCATCATCGTCGACGAGTTCACCGGCCGGCAGATGCCGGGCCGGCGCTGGTCCGAGGGTCTCCACCAGGCGATCGAGGCCAAGGAGGGCGTCAAGGTCCAGCGCGAGTCCGTGACGCTGGCGACGATCACCTTCCAGAACTACTTCCGCCTCTACGACAAGCTCGCCGGCATGACCGGCACCGCGATGACCGAGGCCGAGGAGTTCCACAAGATCTACGAGCTCGAGGTCGTCGCGATCCCGACCCACCGGCCGATGATCCGCGAGGACGAGGCGGACCTCGTCTTCCGCAACGAGCTCGGCAAGTTCAACGCGCTGATCGACGAGATCGTCGAGATGCATGAAGCAGGCCGGCCGGTCCTCGTCGGCACGGTCAGCGTCGAGAAGTCCGAGATCCTCTCGACGATGCTCAAGCGCCGCGGCGTCAAGCACGAGACGCTGAACGCGAAGTTCCACGAGAAGGAATCGGGGATCGTCGCCCAGGCCGGACGGACGGGCGCGATCACGATCGCGACGAACATGGCCGGCCGCGGCACGGACATCCTGCTCGGCGGCAACCCGGCCGGCCTCGCCTCGGAGATGCTCCACAAGCAGGGCCTGAACCCGGCCGAGGTCGACAAGGCGACGTACGACGCGGCGCTCGCCGACGCGAAGCAGGTCACCGACGAGGAGCACGAGCGCGTCGTCGCCGTCGGCGGGCTCCACATCATCGGCACGGAGCGGCACGACAGCCGCCGGATCGACAACCAGCTCCGCGGCCGGGCCGGCCGCCAGGGCGACCCGGGCTCCTCCCGCTTCTACCTGTCCCTCGAGGACGACCTGATGAAGCGGTTCGCCTCGGACCGGGTCGCGGGCCTCATGGAGCGGATGGGTCTCGAGGACGACGTGGCGATCGAGAGCCGCCTCGTCAGCAAGACGATCGAGAGCGCCCAGAGCCGCGTGGAGGGCTTCAACTTCGACATGCGGAAGCGCGTCGTCGAGTTCGACGACGTCATCAACCGCCAGCGCGAGACGATCTACGCCGAGCGCGACAAGGTGCTCCGGAACGAGGACCTCACCGAGACCGTCCGGTCCTTCGTCGAGGACGAGATCCGGGCGCTCGTCGACCAGCACCTGAGCGCGGAGGTGCCCGACGACTGGGGCATGGAGGCGCTCGCCGCCGCGCTGAAGGCGATGGGCCTCGACAGCGACGACACGTCCGAGGACGGCCTGTGGGAGCTCGGCAGCCGGGACGAGATCCTCGCCCATCTGCTCGAGCTCGCGGACGCCCGGCTGGACGAGCGCGAGGAGGAGTGCCGGAAGGTCGCGATCGCCGACGGTCGGGGCGCGGAGGCCGGCGAGGCCGAGTGGGCGCTCGTCGAGCGGATGGTCCTGCTCCGCACGATCGACTCGCTCTGGGTCGAGCACCTCACGGAGATCGACGACATGCGGCGCGGCATCGGCCTCCGCGGCTACGCCCAGCAGGACCCGCTGAACGAGTTCCGGCGCGAGGCGTTCGAGCTGTACGGCGAGCTGCGCGACCTCATCCGGCACCAGGTCGCGACGACGATCTTCCGCCTGACGATCACGCGCCAGGCACCGCCGCCACCGACGGCGATGTCCGCGAGCCTTGCCGCGGGGGCGGCGCTGCTCTCCGGGTCGAGCACCTCGGCCTCGGGGTCGGCGAGCGTCGCCGGCGGAGGCGCCGCGGCCACGACCGGGGGCGCGACGTCGGCGGGCGGCGG
>JBHORC010000036.1:0-36703 GCA_042408445.1 Chloroflexota bacterium | reverse complement strand
GCCGCGGGCCCGGCCGCAACGGACGCCGTCGCGCCATCGGCCTGGAGCAGCGCCGCCCGGGCCGCAGAGCCGGCCGCCCGATCCCGCGACGCGAGCATCCCGGCGACCTCGGTCGAGCGCGGCGCGACGCGGCGCCGCCAGCCACCCGTCACCCAGCGGCGTGCGTCGACCAGCTCGCGCCGGCCGAGCGACACCCGCCGGAGCGCGATGTCGAGCGGCCACAGCAGCAGCGCGAGGATGAGGAGCGTCGGCCACAGATCGGTCGAGGCGGCGTTCGTCGCGAGATCGTGGGTCCACGGTTCCGCCGGCGTTTCCACCGCACGACCCGCCGTCGCGGAGCGGAGGGTGGCGAGGAACGCTTCGTTCGTGCCGAGCACGCGGTATTCGGGCGGCGTCGGCGCCACGAGACCGAGGGTTCGGCCGAGCGCCGGGGAGCCCGGTCGGGTCTGTGACACCCGGACGACGTACGCCCCCGGGTCGATCTCGCCGAGCGGCGCCTCGTACACGCCCGGCGCGATCTGGGCGAGGCCGATCGCCTTCGAGGTCAGGTCCGGCGTCGTCATCGCGACGGCCGTCGAGTAGAAGTCGCGCGGCGAGCCGTCCTCGGCGACGCTCTCGACGTGGAGCTTCGTCTGGTTGCCGTCCGTGATGAAGGACGCCTCGATCCCACCCGTCTCCTCGCCCGGGAACGTCCACGAGACGAGCTGGCTGAAGAACTTCGAGAAGCCCGTCCAGCCGAGCCAGCCCTTCGCCCAGCGTCCGGTCGAGTCCGAGGTCCACGCCACCGATCGCCCGAGCCCGTACTGCCACTGGGCGAGGAGCGGGTCGTCGCGAGCCGTCACGAGGACGGTCTGGGCAGCGGCCTTCGCGGTCGTCCCGTTGTAGCCGAGGAGCTGCGGCAGCGCGTCGATCCCCCGGAGGATCGGCGACTGCGAGGTCAGGATCGGGTGGAACGTCTCCTCGACGATCTGCTGGCCGGCGACCTGCTGGGTCTCCTTCAGGAAGATGTCCGGGATGCTCGTCGGGTTCGCCGCCGGGTAGAAGCGGCCGCCGCCCTTCTGGGCAAGCGACGCCAGGAAGGGGTTCGCGCCGCCGCCCGCGCCGACGGTCGAGAGGGTGATCCCGTCCGCCTTCATCTGGGCGAGGATCGCGTCGTACTGACCCGACGTCGACCAGCCGTCGGTCAGCAGGATGATGTGGCGGCGCGTCGCCTGGGTCGATTCGAGGGACTTCACCGCCTGGTCGAGGCCGGCGAAGATGTTCGTCTGGCCGAGCGGCTGGACGCCCGCGATCTGCCCGCGGAGGTCGCCGATCCCGCCCAGCGGCTGCGTCTGGACGACCCAGTGGGCGCTCTCGTCGAACGCCACGACGCCGAGCTGGTCGCGAGCGGACATGGCCGCCGCGGCTCGGAGGATCGCCTCCTTGCCGATGTCGACCTTCCGCACGCCGGCGATCCCGACCGCGCCGTTCGTTCGGTCGAACGAGTTGCAGTGGCAGGCATCCATCGAGCCGGACTTGTCGAGGACGACGACGAGCGCGACGTCCGGCTGCTTCTGCTGATCCTTGACGCCCATGTCGACCGGGAGCGTCTCCTCGATCGGGGTGTCGGTGTAGCCGCCGGCGCCGTAGCTCTTCGGGCCGCCGATCATGACGAGCCCCCGGCCGAAGTCGCGGACGTACTGCTGCAGCGCGGTCAGCTGGGCCGTGGAGAGCCGGAGCCGCGACACGTCGACCATGACGATGCTGTCGTAGTTCAGCAGGCCCTCGATTCCGCTCGGCAGCTGCTCCGGGATCAGCGTGTCGACGGTCTGGCGCTCCGTTCGGAGTGCCGTGATGAGCTCGGCGGAGACCTTGTCGTCGCCGGCGAGCACGAGGACCCGGGGTTCGCCGTTGACGATCGTGTCCGAGTCGGCGCGGTTGTTCTGGGTGAACGTGTCGCGGCCCGCCTCGACGACCGCCCGGAACGTGTGGAAGCCCGCCTCGGACGGCTTCACGAGGAACGTGACCCGGTTCGCCCCGACCTCCAGGTCCAGCGCCTTCTCGGCGACCTGGACGCCGTCCGCATACAGCCGGACGGTCGCGGGCTGGGCGACGGTCGAGCGGATCTCGGCGGTCGCCTCCAGCTCCTCGCCGATCCGCGCGGTCGAGGGCGTCGTCAGGCGCTCGACGACCACCTCGTTCGCGGCGCCGAGACCGATCGCCCGCGTCTCGATCTGGATCCCGCGAGCCGCCGCAAGCGCGGCCTCCGACTGACCCGATCCCGTCGTGTCGTTGCCGTCCGAAAGCAGCACGACGCGCTTCTGGGCGTCATCGGGGAACAGCGCGGATGCGAGCCGGAGGGCGGCACCGATATCGGTCGCGGATCGGACCGGGGTCGAGGCGATCCGGTCGATCTCGCGAACCTCGGCCGGAAGGCGCTCGACGAGCGCGCCACGCCCGAAGCCGACGATCCCCGCGACGTCGCCTTTCGGCATCGCCTTGAGGCTGTAACGGAGCCAGGCGAGCGCGTCCTCCCGGCCGGCCTGGCCGACCGAGTCCGACAGGTCGACGACGAACACGGTCGCGAGGCGGTCGACGGGCAGCACGAGCCGGACACCGGCCAGCGCGAAGACCAAGGCGACGAGCAGCAGCGACCGGACGACGAGGGCGACCCGCCGTCGCCCGAGGCCGACCCGTCGTCGCGATGCGAGATGGAGCGCGACGGTCAGCCCGACGGCCGGGATCAGCAGCAGCAGGGCGAACGGCGCGTCGAAGCCGACGCTCATCGGCCGCCTCCCGCCGATGGCGGCGTCGGGGTTCGCGCAGGGCGGAGCCGCCCGCTGAGGCCGCGCCAGGCGCGAAGCACCGCGTCACGGTGGTAGACGGCCCACTCGACGCAGAGCCCGACGAGCACGAGGAAGACGATCGGAATCCAGATCTCGTCCCTGGCATTCGGCCGGGCGTCGGCAGCAGCCGCCGCGGGGCCGGCACCGGGGCCAACCGATGCGCCCGGCGTGGTTACCGCCCGACCCAGCTGCTCGAGAACGGCTGCGGATCCGGGTGCGATCGCGGATTCGTTGACGTCGAACAGGTCGACCGCGAAGCGGATCGGCCCGGCTTCCGCATCCGCGCCGGCGGACGCGGACGCCCCGGGCGATGCGACCGGCCGCGACGCGGACGCCGGCCCGCGCGACGGCTCGCCGGAGCTCGTCGTCGCCGCGATCGGGGTTGCGGTGTACACGCCGAGAACGTCAGTCCGGGTGAACGTGACCGTCGAGCCAGCGGCGGCACCCGTCAGGAGGTCCGTCGTCGATCCGTCGGGACGCGTCACGTGGAGGCCGCCGGCACCGGACGGCACCGTCAGGACGACCGGGTCGCCCGGCCGAACCGCGGCCGAGGGTGCCGCCGACCCGCCGAGCAGCTCGCCGGTGAGATTCGCCATGAGGATCGGGAACCCGACCTGGAGCGGCAGGTCCGACTCCCGCGGCTCGAACGCCAGGACCGCCGTGGGAAGGCCTGCCCGGACGCCCGAGTAGAGCAGGGGAGCGCCCTTCGGCCCGGGAATGACCGTCCGGGCCCACGCCGGCTGCTCGAGCTTCGCGGCCTTGGCGATGTGCGTCGTCGACAGGTCGACGTACCGGAGGATCGGGTCGTCCGTCGCCACGCTTCCGATGCCCGGGCTGTCGAGCGTGCCGGAGACGACGCCGAGCGCGCTCGTTGCGGTGGGCGCGATCGCGAGGATCGGCGATGCCGGGAGGGTCGTCGGCAGGACGCCTTCGAAGATCACGAGGTCCCAGCTCGTGCCATCGGTCCGGACGGCGCCGGCCGGGTACTCGGCAGCGGTGAGGCCGAAGAGATGGCTGTTGGGCAGATACGACAGCGCGGTCTCGAGATAGGGATCGCCAGGTCCGACGAGCAGGATGTTCCGCGTCCGTTCCGACGGGACGACGGCCCACGCCCGATCGTCGATCGCGAGGAGGTCCGGCCGCGCGTTCGCCGGAGCCGCCTCGTCGCCACTGACGAGCCGCACCTCGACCGTGCCGATCCCGCTCGGCACGTCGTCGACGATGACGTCCGCCTTCTGCTGGGCATCGATCTGGATGGTCCGGGTCTCGAGAAGGTGATCGTCGCCCCACACCTCGACCCGCCGCGTCGCGGCCTCGAGGTCGAAGTTCGCGACGCTCACGAAGACCGATCGGGTGACGGCGGAGGGCGCTGTCCGGACGGCGAGCGCGACGATCGCCTGGTTCCGGCTGCCCTTCGGATCGCCGACGCGCAGGACGTGGATCGGCGCATCGACCTTCGTCGTGGGCGGGACCGCGAGCGCGGCATCCGTCGCGACGAGGATCTCGGCGTCGCCGGACTGCACGGCCAGCTGCTGGGCGAGTGCCAGGGCGTCGGTGAGATCGCCGCGACTGACGCTCGGCTGGATCGAATCGATCGCCTGCCGGACCCGCCCGAGATCGCTCGTGCCGGTCGCCACGATCCGGGCGGTCCGGCCGGCCTCGATGACGCTGACCCGGCCGCCTGCCGGAAGGTCGCGTAGCGCGTCCTTGGCCGCGTCCCGGGCCGCCGTCAGTCGATCCGGCGCGACATCGGTCGCGCTCATGCTCGCCGAGGTGTCGACGATGACGACGAGGTCCCGGGCAAGGCCCGCCGGCCGCTCGAGGAACGGCCTCGCGGCCAGCAGGGCGAGCACGATCACGAGGAGCAGCTGGAGCAGGAGCAGCGCGCTCCGCCGGAGGCGCTGCCACGGCGCGTTGGCTTCCACGTCCGCGGCAAGGCGACGCCACAGGAGCGTGGACGGCACGACGGTCTCGGTTCGCCGAAGCTTCAGGAGGTACATCGCGATGACGGCCGGCACGAACAGCAGGCCGAGCAGCGCGAGCGGTGTCGTGAGCGGCACGCCGCGGCCTCAGGCCACCACGCGTCGTCGCCGGAGCTCGGCAAAGATCAGGTCGTTGAGCGGGACGTCGGAAGACAGATCGACGTAGGTCGCGGCGCGCCTCGCGGCCAGATCCGCGAACTCCCCCTTCCACGCCGCGAGGCGGTCGCGGTAGGCGTCGATCGTCGCGAGATCCGCGGTCACGTCGATCCCGTCACCGGTCTCCGCGTCCACGAGCCGCAGGTCGCCTTCCAGCGGCGGGTCGAGCTCCTGGGGCGACAGGACGTGGAGGACGATCAGCTCGGAGCGCGTCGCCGCCAGCTCGCGGATCACGCGATCGGCGCCCGGATCGAGGAGGTCCGAGAGGAGAACCACGACGCCCCGGCCGGAGAGCTGGGCGGCGGCGTGCCGGGCGGCTGCGACGAGGTCCGTCGGTCCCTCTGCCGGCGTGATCGCGGAGAGCTCGGCGAGGAGGCGGAACACGCGGCCCGAGCCACGGAGGGCGGTCCGGCGGCGGGCGGCGCGACCGCGGAGCACGCTGACGGCAACACGATCCTCTGATGCGAGACCGATGTAGCCGAGCGCCGCCGCTGCCCGCTTCGCGAACTGGAGCTTGTCCGGATGGCCGCTCGCCATCGACGCCGAGCCGTCGAGGAGGATCGTGATCGTCACGTCCTCCTCCTCGATGAAGAGCTTGACGAAGAGCTTCTCGAGCCGGGCGAGGACGTTCCAGTCGAGCTGGCGCAGATCGTCGCCAGGGGCGTAGTCGCGGAAGTCGGCGAACTCGACGGACTGGCCGCGCTTGACGCTTCGCCGACCGCCCTTCAGGCCGCCTCGCACCGGCGACCGCATGAGCAGCAGCAGCCGTTCGAGCTGGCGGAGGAAGGCCTCGTCGAACACGGTGGGGTCGAGCTCCCCGGGCAGGAACGAGCGGCGACCACGGCCGGGTTCGCCGGCGCCGTGGGCGCCGTTCTCGATCGTCATGGGTCGCCGCGCGGACGCGGCGTTACTCGACCGCGGGCGGAGTGACCGCGTCCAGGATCGCGCGGACGACCGCCTCGGTCGTGATCCCTTCGGCCTCGCCCTCGAAGTTGAGGATGATCCGGTGCCGCAGCGAGGGCAGCGCAGCGGACCGGATGTCGTCGATCGAGACGTTGAACCGCCCGTCGAGCAGGGCGAAGATCTTGCCGGCGGTGACGAGCGCCTGGGCGCCGCGGGGCGAGCCTCCGTACCGGACGTACTCGCGGACGATGCCCGGCGCGCGCGGCTGGTCCGGATGGGTCGCGGCGAGGACGCTGACGGCGTACGCCGTCACGTGCGGCGCGATCGGGACGGAGCGGGCCAGCCGCTGCATCTCGACGATCTCGGCGGCGGTCGCGACCTTGCCGGCCCGGGGAGCGTCCGCGCCGGTCGTCCGGTCCATGATCGCGACGAGGTCCTCCTCGCTCGGAAACGGGACCATGACCTTGAAGAGGAACCGGTCGAGCTGGGCCTCGGGGAGGGGATACGTCCCTTCCATCTCGAGCGGGTTCTGGGTCGCGAGGACGAAGAACGGCGGATCGAGCGGGAATCGCTGGCGGGCGACGGTGACCTGGTGCTCCTGCATCGCCTCGAGCAGGCTCGACTGGGTCTTCGGCGTCGCCCGGTTGATCTCGTCGGCCAGGACGAGGTTCGCGAAGATCGGCCCCGACTGGAAGCGGAAGATCCGCTTGCCCTCCTCCTCCACGAGGATGTTCGTGCCGGTGATGTCGGCCGGCATCAGGTCCGGCGTGAACTGGATCCGGTTGAACGAGCAGTCGATCACGTCGGCGATCGTCCGGACGAGCATCGTCTTCCCGAGCCCGGGCACGCCCTCGAGGAGGACGTGGCTGTTGGCGAGCAGCCCGGTGACGGTCTGGCGAATGAGATCGTGCTGCCCCACGATCACCCGGCCGACCTCCTGCTCGATCGCGCGTGCGCGCTCGGCGAAGGCCTCCGGGGCGATCTTCGAGCTGGACGCGGCAGTCGACTCGGGTGGCGTGACGGCGGTGTTCATCGGATCCTCCGGGTTGGTCGGAGCGTGAGGAGCGGGACGGTCACTGCTTCGGGTCCAGCGAGGAGAAGTACTCGCGGACGTAGTCCTTGACGGACAACGGGACATAGTTCCGGTCCAGCGTCGTCAGCGCGTAGTCGTAGAAGTCGCCGAACACCTGCTGGTAGGGCGTCAGGGCGCCGTTGTTCTGGCCCTGGCCGCTCTGGTTTCCCTGCTGGGTCTGGCCGTCGCCGCCGGTCCCCGCGACGTAGGACGGATCGCCCGGCTTGCCGAGCCGGTCGAAGTCGGCGAACACGCCCGAGAGGTCCGGCCCCAGCGTTGCCGCACGATTGGCTCCGGTCGGGGCACCGGGAACGCGGTTGCCACCGATCGCCTGGCCGAGCGACCGGGCGCTGGAGCCGCCGCCACCGACCTGGCCCTGCCCCTGCCCCTGCCCCTGCCCCTGACCCTGCCCCTGACCCTGACCCTGACCCTGGCCCTGACCTTGCCCCTGGCCCTGGCCCTGACCCTGACCTTGCCCCTGGCCCTGGCCCTGACCTTGCCCCTGGCCCTGACCCTGACCTTGCCCCTGGCCCTGACCCTGGCCCTGACCCTGACCGCTCTGGCCGGGTCCCGGGCTGGACGCCTGGCCCTGACCCTGACCCGGCTGGGCGCTGGATCCCCCGCTTCCCTGCTGACCCTGCCCCTGCTGACCCTGACCCTGCTGACCCTGACTGCCCGTGCTCGGCCGGCCGGCGTTCGCCAGCGCACGGCGGGTGTCCTGGAGCCGGGATGCGGCCGAGGCGAGGTCACGATTCGTCTGGACCTGATCCGTTGCCGACTGAAGCGCCTGACCCAGCCGGTCCAGCGCCTGCTGCGCCGTCGCGGTCTGGCCCTGGGCGATTGCCTGGGCGGCGTCGCGCAGCGCCTCGCCCGCTGCGCCGCTCACCTGCGAGGCGGCCGATTGGAGCGCCGACAGCGCGGCGGCCACGTCGCGGCGCTGCTGCGGGGTCATCGCATCGAGTCGCGAGCCGAGGTTCTTCAGGTCGTCGGCCGTCACCTTCGGGTCGCCGTCCTTGTTCGCCTCCGCGCGGCCAGACGCCGCTCTGGACAGCGACCGATTGAGGGAGGTCAGGCTCGATGCCCGCTGCTCGTTCGCGGGATCGAGCTGCGAATGGACCGACGCCTCGACGGACCCCAGACGGGCCAGGTTGGTGTTGAGGTCGCCCGGATGTGCCCGAAGTTGCGCAGCGAGGTCCCGGAGGTCGGCCGCGAGATGGGAGCGTGGATCGTCGGCCTTCGGACCTTTCGACTCGAGATCGCGGGCGACCTGCTCGATCCGATCGGCCTGGCGCTGCGCCTCGTCCCTCGTCGCTCGCGCCTGGGCGATCGCCTGGTCCTGGCTGTTCGGCAGGATCGCGAGGGGCACGATCAGCAGCGAGGCGACGAGCGCGACGGCCGCCGGACGCGAGGCGAGACGCGGTCGGAACAGCGTCGCCGGAACGATTGCGAGCGCCCGCCCGGCGTCGGCACGCTGCCGTCGGACGAACTCCGCAGCGTCCGCCGCGGTGGGGGAGCCCGGCGAGGTCGAGGTCGTGTCGACGGCTCCCGGCGTCCAGGCGGCTAGCGCCAGCGCGCTCGCGACCCGATCCCCGAGCCGTCCCTCGCGGTCCACCGCCAGCGCTGTCTCGCCCAACGACGGCCGGCAACGGATCGTGGCGATGAGGAATCCGATGACGCCCGCCATCGCCACGGCGATGACCAGGGAGCCGAGCAGCTCGATCGGGACCGCTCGCGCGGCGAGGAGCAGAACCGCTTCGGCGGCGAGGACCCAGGCGCCCGCGATCCACGCTCGCCGGACGATCCTTCGTAGCCACAGTCGGCGCCGGTGGCCGAGGAGGCTTCGCCGGATCGCCTCGAGCTCGCCATCGAGGGGCCCGCTGGCAAGATCGCGCGGGTCCGGCGGGGCGACCGGCGCCGGAACGGCCGGCTTCCTCCGGAATGGCACGTGTGCTGGACGTCGCAGCGCGCCTCGCAGCATCAGCGGCTCCGCCAGAGCCGCGGGCGCAGCCATCGCCAGCGTCGGGTCGGCGTGACGAGCTGGACCGAGGCGAGCAGGAGGATCACGGACAGGACGATCCACGCGCGGAGGGATCGCGGCCAGAACGTGTCACGGCGCACGCCAAATGGCTGGGGGTCCGTTGCCGCCGCGGCGCCGCTGCCGGAGCTGCCGCCCCCGATCCCGACCTCGACCGGCACGGGCTTCGCCTGGAAGCCGCCATTGGCGGGGATCGACACCCCGCCGCCTCCGACGTTGTCGAACGTGGTGCCGGGGACCGCGACTGGCGTGGTGGCGAGCACCCCGCCGACCGTGATCGCGCCATTCGTCACCGTGTTCAGGCGGCTGCACCACCCCCCGTACCCGTCCGACGCTCCGCAGATCACGTCGTACTGGGCGGCAAACGGGTTCAGCCAGAGGAGCGCCTCGGGAGCGCGGCCCCGGATCGGGCCCACACCGGCGGAGCTGCTCACGCCGCGCCCCGTTCCGCTCGCGCCGAGGCCCGCCATCGTGTTCCAGAACAGGACCGCGAACATCGTCCCGAGCGTCAGGAACAGGACCGTGAAGAACGTGACGACGGTCGCTCCCTGCGTCCGCTGCATCACGGCGGAGATGAACAATCCGAGCGACCCGAGGCCGAACGCGCTCGCGATCAGCACGGCGTAGGCCCGCAGGACGTCGTCCGGTCCGACGCCACCGAAGACGAAGACGATCGCCGTGAGCGGGATCGACGCAGCGATCAGGAGGAAGACGTAGGCGAGCGCGCTGACGAGCTTGCCGATCACGATCGCGAGCGACGAGATGGGCGTCGCCGCAAGCATGTCCAGCGTCTGCTTCTCCCGCTCCAGGCTGATCGCACCCGAGGTGAACGCCGGGGCGAGGAACACGACGAGGAGTGTCTCGATCAGGATCAGCGCGCCGAAGACCTCCTGTCCGACGAGCGCCGACGCGAACGCGGCCGATCCGCCCTGGAGCGAGGCGTTCTGGACGTAGTTCCGCTCGGCGACGAGCTCCCAGGCCCACGCGAACAGGCCGAGGAACAGGAGATAGAACGTCAGGACGACGAAGGCGCGGCGGCCACGGACACGGCCGCGAAGCTCCTTCACACCGACGGCGGCGATGCCACCCAGTCCGCGCTGGATCGACCGCACGGGATTCGGTCGGCGACGGCGCGGCGCCGCGTCCTCGATGGTCGTCGCGGTCATGTCAGGCCACCTGCTCGCCGGCTTCTGTGGGAATGGTCGACCCGGTTGATGCCGTCACCTGCAGGAACAGCTCCTCGAGATCGCTCGCGGCGCGGGCGAAGGACGAGATGCGGACGCCCGCCCGGACGGCTTCCGCGAGCAGCTCGGCGGCCTGCTCGTCGTCACCGCGGAAGCCCAGCTCGACCTGGCCGCCGTCCGCCACGGTCGCCGATGCGACGCGCTCATTCGACGCAAAGCGGATCCGGGCTGCCTCGACGTCGTCGGTCCCGCCCAGCACGGCGACGCGGAGCACTGCGCCGAAGCGGAGCCGCCGCTCGATGTCGCTGACCTTGCCCTGCGCCAGCACCCGGCCATGGTCGACGATCGCGACGGCGGTGCACAGCTCCTCGAGCTCCGGGAGGATGTGGCTGCTGATCACGATCGTCTTGCCGATCGAACGGAGCTCCCGGAGCAGCTCGCGGAGCTCGACGCGGGCCCGCGGGTCGAGGCCGGACGCCGGCTCGTCGAGCAGGAGCACCTGCGGGTCGTGGACGAGGGTGTGGGCGAGGCAGAGTCGCTGCTGCATCCCGCGCGACAGGCTCTGGACGTAGGCGTCGCGCTTGTCACCGAGGTCGACCAGGTCGAGCAGGTCGCCGATCATCCGGCGGCGACGATCGGCCGGGATCCCGTAGCAGCGGGCGAAGAAGTCGAGGTACTCCCAGACCTTCATGTCGTCGTAGACACCGAAGACGTCGGGCATGAAGCCGAGGACGCGACGCGCCGCGTCGGGGTTCCGGCGGACGTCGATGCCCGCGACCTCGGCGTGGCCCGTGGTTGCGGTGAGGAGCGTCGCGAGGATCCGGAGCGTGGTCGTCTTGCCGGCTCCGTTCGGCCCCACGAGTCCGAAGATCTCGCCCTCCGCCACCGCGAGATCGAGACCGGCGACGGCGAGCGTCCCGGCGTAGCGCTTGACGAGGTCGCGGGTGACGACGATGTCGGTCACTGGATGGTGCCTTCGATCGCGAGATTGACGCTGAAGCCGATCTCCTGCTGCTGATCGTTCACGTAGCGGGCCAGGAGGGTGCCGGTGGCGGGATCGACATAGCGCTCGGGGCTGGCAAGATCGTACGTCTGGCCCTGAACCGGCCGCGCGAGCCGATGCCAGCTGCCGCTGCCGGTTCGGTCGAACAGCTCGACCTCGGGCACGCCGTCGAACTGATCCGGCCCGCCCGCGACCGGACAGCCGGCCGGGAGCGGTGCGCCCGCCTTCGTCGTCATGCAGATGTCCGGGATCGGCGCGATCGGGACACCGGTCGTCGGCGCGATCCCGCTCGGGTCCATCCCGAAGGTGATCCGGACGTGGCTGACGTTCAGCCGGCCCTCGAACTCGAGCGGCCGGTACGAGACGGTCGCGCTGCCTCGCCCGAACGTGAGGGTGGACGGATCCTTGCTGAAGAAGCCGGCATCGCTCGCGACTGTCGTGCTTCGCAGGAGCGACCCCTGGAACGTCACCTTGCCACGGACCGCCATCGGGACCGGGACGTAGTAGAGGACGTTGCTGACCCGATTCGCGCTCTGGCCCTCCACGGTGACGTCCAGGATCGGGTCGCGCCCCCACGCGAGGAGCACGGGGCCGTCGGCGACGAGGCGGCCGAAGCTGCCGCTCTGCGGATCGTTCGTCAGCTGGTCGATCACCGCGTGCCGCGTCTGATCGCGGCGTGACGACTCCGTCGTGCCGACGGAACCGTCGAAGAACGGCTGACCGAAGATCCGGTCCGACAGCGTCTGTCCGAAGCCGGCGTCGTCGACGGGCAGGGCGACCGGAACGGATTCCCCCGGGGCGAGGTCATTGAACACCTTCACGTTCGTGCCGAGGACGAGCGTTGGTCGCTCCAGCAGGGTCGTCGCGTCGTTCCGGATCGTGCCGGTGAGGGTTCCGTCGACGAGCGCGAGCTCCGCGTGGATCTTCGGCCCGACCACCTGTGATTCCGCGCGGATCGTGCGAAGCGAGCCGAAGCCCACGACGAGGTCGCGGATACGCGACGGGTCTCCCTGGACGACGTCGAGGCTCGCGCCGGAGCCGCCGAACACGTCACCGGAGATCGGAGACGACAGCAGCGCTCCACCGGGGACCGCGACCTGGTACGTCCCGCGGGCCGGGGAGAACACGCCGAGGTAGACCTGCGCCGCGCCTTCCCCGGCGTCCGGCGCGCCGCGCACGATCCCGACCTCGTTCACGATCACGCTGCTGCCCCGCAGGGCGGAGCCGTACGCATACGCCCCAACCGCGAAGCCACCGATGAGGATCGGCATCGTGATCCACGCCCACTCGCGGCGATCGAGCCTCCGCAGGATGAGGTAGTTCACCGGGCCGATCAGGGCGATGTAGCCGAAGAGGAGCAGCAGGAGGCCGTTCAGCGGCGGCAGCGCGAGCGACGGGAGGTTGCTGACCGCGCTCACGATCTGCTGGTCGTCGGAGAGGGCAACCGATCCGTCGGCGCGCGGCGGGACGAGCGCCGGCCACAGCGACTTGCTCGCCGTCGACTCCGCGACCCAACCGACGGTTGGATCGACGCCGAGGATCGTGACGGATCCGCTGCCGTACGCCGCCTGCGCCGCCACGACGCGGTCGCCGGACGTCGCGAGCGCGCGGCCGCGGGCGAGCTGGCCGGCCATCGCCGGAACGTCGCCGGCTCCCGCGGGAACCGACGCGAGCAGCGTCCGCAGGGAGGCGGGCGCGACGTCGACGGTGGCGGTTGGGCGGTAGGGGAGGATGTCGTCCGGAAACCCGCCGAGGGCACCGATCCCGCCCGTCCCGCCGACGATGATCAGTCGGCCGCCGACCGCCAGCCACCCCCGGAGCGCCGCGAGCTGCTCGCTGCTGAGGCTCGCCGCGTCGACGTCCTGCCAGACGAGGCGATCGAGTGCGGACCAGCCTTCGATCCGCGTCGGCAGGTCGCCGACCGCGAGCGGGACGATGACGGCCGGTTGCTGGTTCTGGGCGTTGGGGAGACTCAGGCTTCCGGCGAGGGGCGGGCTGTTCTCGGCGACGACGCCGACGATCAGCTGCGACGGATCGTGGATCGTCACGGCCACCTTCTGGCGCGCGATCACGGTCGTGCCGCTCGCGAACACGACCTCGAGCTGCTGGCCGAATGAGGGTGGCTGGGCGTACAGCGTCCAGTCCTTGTCGGCCGGGCTCGCCAGCTCGACCGGAATCGCGTACCGCGTGCCGCCCTGCGAGCCGCCCTGCAGGCGGAGCTCGCCGGTGACCGACGGACCGTCGTTCTTCAGGTGGACATGAACGGCGATCCACGACCCGAGACGGGCGTGACCCTGGAGGAGGACGTTTGCCCTCATCGTCGGCGGGTCGGCCGCCGCGACCGGGCCTGCCCCGCCTGCCGCCAGCACGACCCCGGCGAGAATCAAGAGGGTGCTGCCGGCGACGAGGCGGGAAACCGGACGGGACGCGCGATGGGGCACGAGCACTCCAGGTGCGAGGGTGGCTGCGGTCCCGACATCGACGTCCCGACCCCGGGAAAAGTTGCGGCAGCGGTCGTGCGGAGGGCGATCGTGACGGCGAATCGCTCGCCTCTATCGTACGATGCGGCTCCCGCAGGCTTCGCCGCGACGACCGTCCCGAGGGAGGCCGGACGTCCGTCCTGTTCGAGGAGCACGTGCCCGAGATCCGACCGTTCCGCGCCCTTCGCTTTGCCCCGGATCGTGTCGCCGATCTCGCCGCCGTCGTCGCGCCGCCGTACGACGTCCTGTCCGCCGCGGATCGCGCCCGTCTGGCTGCCCGCGATCCCCGGAACGTCGTCCGGCTCGACGCGCCGCAGGACGAGGCCGGGGACAACGAGGGGGATCGTTATCGCCGGGCGGCGCGGACGCTGGCGGCGTGGCGATCCGACGGGACGCTCCACAAGGACCCCCGACCGTCGATCTACGTGCTCGAGCAGACGTACGTCGTGCCCGGGTCGGACGTCGAGCGGACACAGCGCGGCTTCTTCGCACGGCTCCGCCTCGAGCCGCTCGAACCGGGTTCCGGCGTCCGGCCGCACGAGCGGACGCTCGCCGCGCCGCGCGAGGATCGGTACCGGCTCCTCCGCGCCACCGGCGTCAACACGAGCCCCGTGGTCGGGCTGTTCCGCGACCCGTCCGCGGCCGCCGTGGCCGCCCTCGAACGGCTGACGTCCGGACCTGCGAGCGCCGACGTCCGCGACGACGACGGCGTTCGCCATCGGCTGTGGGTCGTCGAGGCGGACGGGAGCTCCGCGGAGACGGTTGGCGAACTCCTCGACGTTGCCGCAGCCGACGCGGTCACGATCGCCGACGGCCACCACCGCTACGAGACCGCCCTGCGGTATCGCGACGAGCGGCGAATGAGCCGGTCGTGCGAGGAGGATCCGGCGTTCGACTACATCCTGATGCTGTTCCTGCCGGTCGACGACGACGCGCTCACGGTCCTGCCGACGCACCGCCTCGTGAAGGTCCTCGGCGGGCCGGGTGTCAGGTCGCTGCTGGACGGAGCGGCGGAGCTGTTCGACGTCGAGGGCGCGTCCCGGGATCGGCTCCGTTCCGAGTTCGCGGGCACGTCCGGCGGTGGGCGGGGCCGGTTCGGGCTCTGGACGCGGGAGCGGGGACTCATCCTCACGGCTCGCCGGCCCGCCTTCGAGCCACTCCTGCCGGCCGGCGGCCGCGCCCTCCGCGATCTGGACGTCGTCCTGCTCGGCGCGGCGCTGGAACGGGTCGCCGGCATCGATCCGGCGTCCGTCGCGGCGGGCGACCGGGTGTCGTTCACGAAGTCCGTGGATGAGGCGATGGAGGCGGTCGATGCCGGTCGCGACGGAGTGGACGCCGCGTTCCTGCTCGAGCCGACCCCCGTGCCCGCGATCGTCGAGGTCGCCGCGGACGGCGATGTGATGCCCCAGAAGTCGACCTACTTCTACCCGAAGGCCCTCACGGGCCTCGTGATCAACCCCCATGAATGGTGAGGCCCTGATGCCATCGTCCCACCCGGCGCCCGTCCGATGACCGAATCCACGCCCGACCAGATCCTGGTCCGTGCCCAGGCCTCGTCCAACGGGCGGCCGATCCGGAAGGACGAGATCGAGCTTCACGATCGGGGTCTCTACATCGAGTCGTGGCTGCCCGAGCGTCGATCGCGCCGAAAGCCGCTCCTGTTCGTCCACGGCGAGCTGGCAGGATCGTGGGTCTGGGAGCGGTTCCTCGGCTACTTCGCGTCCCGCGGCTGGGAGGGCCATGCCCTCAACCTCCAGAACCACCACTGGTCGCGGACGGCGGACCCGAACGAGCTGACGTTCGAGACGTACGTCGACGACGTTGTCGCCGCCCTGAACCGCCTCGGGCCGACGACCGTGGCGGTCGGCCACGGACTGGGCGGCCTGCTCGTCCTCAAGGCCGCCGAGCAGGCACCCGTCGGCGGTCTCGTCCTGCTCTCACCGGAGCTCCCGGCTGCGCTCCGGGAGCCTGCGGCTCCGCACGAGCTGCGCGACGTGCCGGACGTCTACGGCCGCGGGCGGATCGGCTGGACGACGTTGCCGGAGAAGCTCCAGCGCGACCACCGCGACCTGACCCTCGCCGACGTCCTCCGGATCCAGCACCTCCTCGGTCAGAAACCGCACGAGAGCGGACGGGCGCTGCGAACGGTCCTCCGGGGCGTGGACGTGGACCCGCGGCCGTTCGGCGAGATTCCCCGCCTCGTCGTCGGCGCCGGTCTCGACCGCGTCGTGCCGGAGCCGGATGCGGAGCGACTGGCCGAGTGGCTCGGCGCGGAGTACGAGCCCTTCGGGGCGCACTCGCACTACGGGCTGATCGTCGGCGAGCAGAGCCATCAGCAGGTCGCGGAGGCGGTCCGCAGCTTCCTGGAGACGCACCGGCTCTGAGGGCGGGTAGCGTCGCCGGGAGCCCGTTGGTATCATCCCGGTCCGGCCGCGACCAGCTCGCGTCCCGCCCGGCGCCGCATTCGTCTAGAGGCCCAGGACACCGCCCTCTCAAGGCGGAGATCACCGGTTCGAATCCGGTATGCGGTACCAGTTCCCCTGCGGGGCCGGCGTTTCGTAGACTCGGCTCGTGACCCCCACGATCGCCGCCACCCCACGTCGGCTCGTCATCCTCGCCGAGGGCAACTTCGGGTTCCATCACGGGAAGACCGCCGTCGGCGTGATCCGCTACGGACCGGACGACGTCGTCGCCGTGATCGACTCGACCCAGGCCGGCCGGAACGTCGCCGAGCTGCTGCCCGATCACGACATCCCGATCGTTGCATCGCTCGAGGACGCGCTCACCGTCGACCCGGGGCGCCGTCCCGACACGCTGCTCATCGGGATCGCGCCCACCGGCGGCAAGCTGCCGGCCAGCTGGCGGACCACGATCCTGGCGGCGATCGCCGCCGGGCTGGACGTCCATTCGGGACTTCACACGTTCCTTGGCGACGATACCGAGTTCGCCGCGGCGGCTCGCGCCGCCGGGACCCAGCTCGTCGATTACCGTCGACCGCCGGACCGGATGGAGACCTCCGTCGGGCGCCGCCACGGACCGGGCAAGCGGGTGATCCTCACGGTGGGGACGGACTGCGCGATCGGCAAGATGTCGGTCGCCCTGGAGCTTCGCGCGGCCGCGGTTGCGGCCGGGCTGTCGGCCTCGTTCGTGCCGACGGGCCAGACCGGGATGATGATCGAAGGCTGGGGCGCCGCCGTGGACCGCCTGATCAGCGACTTCGCCCAGGGCACGATCGAGTGGCTCGTCGAGGAAGGCGAACGGCGCGGCGACTGGGTGATCGTCGAGGGCCAGGGCTCGATCGACCATCCGGCCTATTCGTCGGTGACGCTCGCCCTGATCCACGGCGCCACGCCCCACGCGATGGTCCTCGTCCACAAGGCGCGCCAGACCGTCCACGACTTCGACCATCTGCCCGATGTCTCCTTCCCGATCGCGGAGCTCCGACCGTTCATCGAGCTCCACGAGCGCGTGGCGGGGCTGATCGCCCCGTCGAAGGTCGTCGCGATCGCGCTGAACACCTCGGCGATCCCGGACGAGGAGGAGGCACGCGCCGAGATCCGCCGCGTCGCCGAGGAGACGGGGCGTCCGACGGACGATCCCGTCCGGTTCGGGGCCGGGCCGCTCTGGTCGACGATCGAGCAGGCGGTCGATGCGTTGCCGGCGGTCCGCGCCACCGACGCCGCTCCCGCCCGCGGCTGAGGAGCACGAGACCGTGCTCCATCTCCGCCACGAGGTCCTCCGACTCGGCCTCCGCGACCCGTTCCGGATCGCGCGGTCCGATCACGACGCCGGCCATCTCGTCACGACCGTCGTCGTCCAGCTGACCGACGACCGCTTCCCGGACCTCGTCGGCCTCGGCGAGGGGTACCCGGACCGGTTCTACGGCGAGACGGCGGAGACGATTCCGGTCGTCCTGCCGCTGCTTCTGGCGGCGATCGGCGAGCCGGAGCCGACGGCAGCGGGGCTCGAGGCGACGACGGCAGCGATGGACCGCGCCATCGCCCACCACGGCGGCGCGAAGTGCGCCCTCGACACGGCCCTGCACGATCTCGTGGGCAAGGTCGCTGGACGATCGGTCGCGTCGCTTCTCGATCTGGACGTGGATCGGCCGCCGACCGACTTCACCCTCGGCCTCGACGAGCCTGACGTCGTCGCCGAGCGGGCCCGTCGCGCGGTGCGCTTCCCGGCGCTCAAGATCAAGCTGGGCGGCGCGGCGGACCTCGCTACGCTCGAGGCGGTCCGGGCGGTGTTCCCGGGGCCGCTCCGCGTCGACGCGAACACGGGCTGGCAGCCGGAGGAGGCCGCACGCCTCCTGCCGGAGCTGGAGCGACTCGGCGTCGAGCTCATCGAGCAGCCGTTCCCCGCGGATCGGCTCGACCACCTCGCCTGGCTCCAGGAGCGGTCGCCGCTGCCGATCGTCGCCGACGAGAGCGCGGTCACGATCCGGGACCTGCGTGGCCTCGTCGGCGTGGTCGCCGGCGTCAACGTCAAGCTCGCGAAGTGCGGCGGGATCGGGCCCGCGAGGGCAATGCTGGCCGAGGCCCGGAGGCTCGGCTTCCGGACGTTCCTCGGCTGCATGGAGGAGACGTCCGTCGGGATCGCCGCGTCGGCGGTCGTCGCACCGCTCGCCGACTGGGTCGACCTGGACGGCAATCTTCTCCTCGCGGACGACCCGTTCGGCGGTCTCGAGCTCTCGACCGACTGCCGCTGGCTGCGCTCCTCGGCGACGGGACTGGGCGTCGAGCGGAAGGCGCACGACGGAAACACGCGCCCATCGGCGTAGATCGCCGGGCCGCGGCGACGAACGCCTGTTCTTGTGGACAACATCGTGGACGAGTTGGTGGACAAACCCCCTTCATCGGCCGGTCCCGTCGTCCTACCATGTGCCTCCACCAGGCCGACGCGAGTTCACCGGGAGGGACGGAACCCGCGGCCAGGAGGATCTCCACGGGCATTCCGCGGTCGGGCGATCCCGCCGACCGCAGGGTGAATGGTTCGTGCTGCCACGCGAGGGATCGAACGGAGGGTGGCCCATCGATGGAGCGCAGGAACGGCGGCGGTGGTGACGTCGACGTCGCGAGCCCACACGGAGAAGCGCTCGAATTCGTCCGGTTCTGCCACCGCCGGAAGCGGGTCGGCTGGCCCGAGCTCTACGACGAGATGTGCGCCGTCGCCGGCCGTGGCCTCTACCGCGGCTACGGCGCGGACGAGCTGGCGGAGATCGGGATCGGGTTCGGCCTCTTCGAGATGCCGTCGCTCGCAAGCATCGTCAGCCGGGTCGTCGCCGAGGACCTGGAGAGCCGCCGCCGCACGGCCGAGGCGGTTCGGGCGGCTGCGATCGTTGCAGCAGCGACCACGGAGACCGCGGAATCGGCGGTTGAGCTCACGCCGCTCGAGATGACGAGCGCGACCGCCGCGACGGCCCCAGCCGCCGGCACGGACAACCCCCGACCCGCCGTCGCGGCGATGGCGCCGGACACGACCGAGAGTCGCGTCACCGGCCTCGGTGCGATCAGGATGGCGGTCCCCGCCGGAGCCTGACTCGAGCACGTTCTCGTTTCGTCGATATCGACGCTGAAGGGCCTCCACCGGTCAGGGTGGAGGCCCTTCTGTCTGCTCGATCCCGGGTTGAGAGGGCACGCCTCCGGCGACTACGCCCGGATCTTCCTCCGGGCCATCTCGCCCTCGATCTGCCGCTCCGCCTCGACGTAGGTGTCGATCTGCTCGCGGATCTGGTTCGCCTCGGGCGTGTAGAGGTGGACCTGCTGCTGGAGGATGTACGACAGCCGCCGGCTCGTCATCCGGACGTGGTCCAGGTTCTTCATCAGGACGAGCGGATCCATCGCCGCCAGGTCCGACGGGTGGTACATCAGCTTCATGGCCGCATTCTAGCGAGGGGTCCCGGCTCCGAAGCGGCGCCGGCCGGGCGGGGACGCGGTCAGACGGCTCGAAGGCGGGTCGGGGGCCAGTCCCACCCAACCGGCAGGCGGGCCGCCGAGACGGCGCGTCTTCGGCCCGCTTCGGTCGCGCCGAGAACGAGGATCCGGTCCGTCTTCGTTGCCCGGCCGGCCTCGCTGCCCCACAGCCTCGTCATCTTGCGGTTCGCCGCGATCTCGTCGCTCGCGATGCCCGCCAGCTGGTAGCCCTCCGGCTCGGCGGCGGCCTCCCAGACGCGTTCGGCGAGGCGGACGCCCGCGGCACCGACGACGGGCCGGCCACGATCGGTCTCGACATCGCCGATCACGAGGACGACCACGGCGTCGGCGGCGAGGATCGGCCGGAGGCTCGCGAGCACCTCGCGCATGAACACGAGATACGGCTCGCGG
This sequence comes from Chloroflexota bacterium, assembly GCA_042408445.1. Classification (GTDB taxonomy): domain Bacteria; phylum Chloroflexota; class Limnocylindria; order Limnocylindrales; family CSP1-4; genus CF-46. The sequence goes on along the minus strand of JBHORC010000036.1, from coordinate 16,737 downwards.
CGATGCGCGTCGTCGAGCGTCGCGTCGATCTCGTGGGCGTCGTAGCCCAGGAACCACGTTCGCAGCCAGTTGTAGTAGCCGTACTTCACGACGCGGAGGTATGGCGGCGACGTGATGACGAGCCGCGCTCGATCGGGCAGGCCGCGCTCCGCGAGCGCCAACGAGGCCCGCTCGCCGATGTCCCGGGCGTCCCCGAGCAGCGCGATCCCGCGGGACGACGGCGGCCCGTCGCGATGCAGCCGGGCCAGCTTCCGCTCCAGGCCGGCAAACACGTCGCGATCCGGTGCCTCGAAGCCCGTTCTGGCGGCGAACTCGCGGACGTACCGCGGCGCCATGCTGAACGTGTTCGGCATCAGCGGCGAGAGGTACGAGGCGCTCTTGCCGTGGAGGATCCCGGTGACCGCCCCGGCGAGGAACCGGTCCGTCCGATCGTCGAGCCGGAGCTCCGAGCGGAGGAAGAGGAGCTGCGCCAGCGTCGTCGGATGGAATGCGATCCGGACCTCGGCCGGCACCTCGCCGGCTGTCGTTCGGTCGATCCACGTTCGTGCCGATGCCAGCCAGGCAAGACGGAGCGTCGTGAGCCGGGTGGCCGTCTCCGCCCGCGTCGCCGGCTCGACCTTCGCGGCCGTGAGCAGCCACGCGAACGGGTTCAGGTCATTGCCGACCCCCGTCCGTCCCTCGGCGCAGGCCTGTAGGGGGGCCGTCCCGCGCCCGCTGAACGGATCGATGACGACGTCGCCCCGGCGGCTGTAGCGCTCGACGAAGGCATGGGCCAGCGCCGCGGGGAAGCTCGCGAGATACGAGCACATCGGGTGGAAGCTGTGGCCCCACAGCCGCTGGACGTCCTTCCACTCGGCCGGGATGTCGATCGTCGGGAGTGTGTCGGTGCCGGGAAGAGGCTCGGCAACGGCCGCGGATGGCTCCCCGGTGAGGCGGGAGGGTCCCTCCCGGGCCTCGCGATCGTCACCCAGCGTGAGCGGCAGCTGCGCGGCAGATGCGGCCCGGTTCGTCGTCATCCGGTGTTGGCGCTCCTGGGGAGGCGGGGCGGCGGAGCATACCACCGCGCGTTTCGGCTTCCGGCCTCCGGAGCCGCCCGGCGACGACGTGCAGCGCCCGCGACTCACCGCCTCGCGACCGTCAGGCGGCGATGACCCGGTTGCGGCCCGCTCGCTTCGCCATGACGAGGCCGACGTCGGCGCGCGTCATCAGGTCCTCGAAGGTGTCATCGTCGGGCCCCATCGCCGAGCAGCCGGCGGAGACCGTCGCGGTCACCCGCGTGCCATCGGGCGCAGCGACGTGCGTCTGCGCGAATGTGGACCGGATCTGCTCCGCGATGGCCATGGCCTGATCGGCGGTCGCGCCGTCCACGATCGCGAGGAACTCCTCGCCGCCGTAGCGGGCCACGAGGTCCGCCCCCCGGAACCGTGCCCGCAGGACGTCGGCGAAGCTGCGAAGGATCGCGTCGCCCGTCTGGTGGCCATGCTGCTTGTTCACAGCGCCGAAGTGGTCGAGGTCGAAGATGATCGCGGCGGCCTTCTCCCGCTCGGAGCGGGCGCGACGCCGGCGGCTAGCCTCCATCCGGAGGAGGGTGGCGTCCAGGTAGCGACGGTTGAAGAGCCCGGTGAGCGCGTCGCGAACGGACAGCTCGGTCACGTCGGCGTGCAGGAAGGTGTTGGTGATCGCCAGGGCGACCAGTCCCGCAATGATCGGGATCGCCTCGAGCTCGTCCGGCTCGAAGGCCCGATCGAGGTCGTTCCGGAGCAGGGTGAGCGCGCCCACCACGACGTCGTCACGGATCAATGGGACGGCCACGCCGGCCATCATGATGTCGGCCCCACCGCTGGCCCGGACCGCCGAGCTCGTGTTCGGGTCGAAGTGGTGATCCACGACGAGCGCCCGGTCGCGGATCGCCCGGCCAGCCAGGCCATCGCCCGGCTCGACCGGCATGCCGAGATACTCCGGGATGTGGGGGGCAAGGGCGCGCATCACGTACTTCGACTGAGTTCGGTCCAGGACGGTCAGCACGACGGAGTCGGCCCGAAGGATCGACCCGACCTCATCGACGATCGCCTGGTTGAGCCGGTTCGGGTCGAGCGTGCCGTTGACGGCCGCCGCGAACGACGTGAGGCGATGGAACAGATCGGCCCGGCCGGCGAGTCGCTCACGCTCACGCGCGAGGGCAAGGGCAGAGGCGAGGCGCTCGGCGACGAGCGCCATCGTGTCGACGTCGCTGCGGTCGAGGACGGCCGGACCGCCCGCCTCGATGTTCACGATGCCGACGATCTGGTCGCCGACGATCATCGGTGCGCTGATCTCGGAGTGGACGCTCGTCGATGCGATCCGGTAGTCCGGATCGACCGTGACGTCCGGGACGAACGCAAGCTGCTTCGTCCGCATGACCCGGCCGAGGACCCCCGTCGTTCCGTCGAAGTCCTCGATGAAGGCGTCATAGCCGCGCTGGGCGGCGAGGCGCATCCGTGACCCGTTTCCGAGGTACACGGAGACGAAGTCGTAGCCGAGGTCCTCGCGAAGGACGCCCACGACGCGCTCCAGCGCCGCCGCATCCGGGCCGCGTGCCGCGAGCAACCGGCCGACGCTCTCCACGGCGGCAAGCTGGCGCGAACGACGACGGTCGCGGGCAAGCGACTCGCCGAGCCGCCGGACGGTCACGGTGAGAGCGGAGATCGAACGGCGCGTGCCGATCGAGAGGAGGATCGCCGTGCCGCTGAGGGCCACGGCCCGTTGGGCGTCGATCGCGAGCGTATCGGAGGTCGCTGACAGCACCGGAACGAGGTACAGGGCGATCGCTGCGGCACCCACGAGGATCGCTTCGCGCGCTCCCTGGGCGGCCGCGAGCGCGACGACCGGAATGAACAGGGCAGCCGCCGGCCGGAAGTCGCCGCTCCGGAGGAGGGCACTCGTGACGCTCACGTAGACGATCGCGAGGACGAACCGCACGCCGCCGATCACGAGGCGTTGCTGGCGGGTGGGGTGCAGGTGCGGGGCGACGATCGCGACGGCCGCCTGCGCGACGAGGAAGGCGATGCTGATCACCGCGAGCCGGCCGGCGTCCTGCTGGCTGCCGACGAGCGCGACCGTCATCGACGTCAGGACAAGGCCGATCGCGAGCAGCGCATGCGGGTCGCGGATGAGTCGGCGGAGGGTGCGGCTGTTCCATCGAGCACGGCCGCGAGCACGAGCTGGCGCCGAGATGCGGATCGTCGTCATCAACCCTGACGCTACTGGTGCCAGTACGCCCCGGCGCCGTGACGTTGGTCCCATTGGCGATGGTCCCTTGGGCGCACTCGCTAGACTCGGAGAACGTCCCCGTAGCTCAGTGGACAGAGCGACGGTCTTCTAAACCGTTGGTCGCAGGTTCGAATCCTGCCGGGGACGCCAGACCGCCTGCTGACCGCCCACTGGCGCGACGACGGCGCGCTTGCAAGACCGCCGCAAGCGCCGGCATCGCTCCGCGACGGTCCCTCCACGATCCGGCTCCGACACTTCCTCCTGCGAACCGGGGCGACGCCTCCGACGAGGGCTGCCGCCCGGGACGCCGTATGCCATTCAGCGACGAGGCAGCGAGATGACCGATCGAAGCAACGACCCGTCCAGCCGAACTTCGGAGGCCGACGACGGACCGGACGGCGGCAGGCCTCGTGATGCCCTCGACGACGTGAAGCTCGACGGACTCGACGACGAGGGTGGGACGATGATCGCCGGGCCGCAGGATCGCTCGGACATCGCGAACCTGCGGGGCGGACAGCACGACGCCGCGACCGGCGGCTCCGATCTCGGGGCGAGCACCGGCGGCGGCGACACGGGAGCCGTCTGACCGCCAACGAGGCCGGACGGGCGGCCTCCCGGGCCGCACGCGACGTCGCTCGCGAGGCGCTCGGCTTCTCCCGTCTCCGCGCCGGCCAGGAGGCGGCGGTCCGGAGCGTGCTCGAGGGCCACGACACGCTCGCGATCCTGCCGACAGGGTCCGGCAAGTCCGCGATCTACCAGATCGCCGCGACGCTGATCCCCGGCCCGACGATCGTGGTCTCACCGCTCATCGCGCTCCAGAAGGACCAGGTCGACTCGATCCGGGCGGCCGCGGACGAGGCGATCGACGACCGCGCCGAGGCGATCGGCCGGGCAGTGCTGATCAACTCGACGATTCCGGCGGGTGAGCGGGAGCACGCCCTGGACCAATTCGGCGATGGCTCCGTCGAATTCCTGTTCCTGGCACCGGAGCAGCTCGACGACCCGAGCCTGGTCGCACGACTCGGCGCCGCCAACGTCTCCCTGTTCGTCGTCGACGAGGCGCATTGCGTCAGCGAATGGGGCCATGACTTCCGACCCGCGTACCTCCGGCTCGGTCAGGTCATCGAGGCGCTCGACCATCCTCCGGTCCTCGCCCTGACCGCGACCGCCGCTCCGCCGGTCCGCGACGAGGTCCTCGAGCGGCTCGGAATGCGGGATCCCCGCGTCATCGTCCGCGGCTTCGATCGGCCGAACATCCACCTTGCCGTCGAGCAGTTCCCGGACGAGACCCGCAAGGATCGTGCCCTCCTCGAATGGATCACGGCGGCCGGGAAGCCGGGGATCGTGTACGCCGCGACGCGGAAGCGGGCGGAGGCGCTGGCCGAACGGCTCGCCGAGCAGGGGAACGCAGCGGCGGCCTATCACGCGGGGCTGCCTGCGCGCGAGCGTCACCGGGTCCAGGAGGCCTTCATGGCGGATGACCCCGAGGTCATCGTCGCGACGACCGCGTTCGGGATGGGCGTCGACAAGCAGAACGTCCGGTTCGTCGCCCACGCCGACGTCGCCGAGTCGGTCGACGCCTACTACCAGGAGATCGGCCGCGCCGGACGGGATGGGGAGCCGGCAGAGGCGATGCTCTTCTATCGGCCGGAGGATCTCGGGATCCGGCGGTTCTTCGCCGCCTCGGGCGGGATCGGAGCGGACGATCTCGCGGGTGTGCTGGGCGCCGTGCGCCGGGCACGCGCACCGCTCGCTCGCCAGGTCCTCCGTCGTCGGACCCGGCTCTCCGCGGCACGGCTCGACGCCGCGATCAGCCGGCTTGTGGACGTTGGTGCCGTCACGCTCCAGGCGGACGACGCGGTCGCCGCGGCGGAGACCGACGACGGGACGGCGGAGCTCGCGTCCTGGGCCGCGCAGCTCGAGGAGCGCCGGCGCAGCTTCGATCGCTCGCGGGTCGAGATGATGCGCGGCTACGCCGAGGTCCGCGACTGCCGCCGCGAGTTCCTGTTGAACTATTTCGGTGAGCCGATCGACGAGCCGTGCGGGAACTGCGACAACTGCGAGCGTGGGATCGTCGTCGAGGAGGCGGACGAGCCGTTCCGGTTGAACAGCCGGGTGGTCCACGCCCGCTGGGGCGAGGGCCTGGTGCTCCGGTACGAGGGAACGGCGATCGAGGTGCTCTTCGACGAGGTGGGCTACAAGACGCTGTCTGTCACCCAGACGCTCGCGGAGGGTCTGCTCCGGGCGGCTCCTCGCGGCGAGAGATGACCGGGCGCGGAGACCGTTGCCGGCCTCAGCTCAGATCCGCGCCCTCCATCTCCAGCTCGTCGGGATCGTCGAGCGCCTCGTCGGCGTAGCACCAGCGCCACGCCTCCCCGGGCTGGATGGACCGGGCGACCGGGTGGCCGCTCTCGCGGAAGTGCGCCGACGCATGGCGGTTCTTGCTCTGATCGCAGCACGCCACGTTGCCGCATGTGAGGCAGAGACGAAGATGCATCCAGCTGTCCCCGAGCGCCTCGCATGCGGCGCAGCCGTCACTGACGGGCAGCGGCTCGCGCGATTCCCAGAGGTGCGGGCAGGTGCTCATCGCAGGTCCCAGCGTACCGCGGTGAGGACAAGGCGTCCGGCCGTCACGGGATCGTGTGACCGCGACGGCTGGCGTTCCGTGGCCCGCCCGCCGGCCCATCGCGCGGGCCGGCCCGGCCACTTGCCGGCGGCCGGCGACGCACCTCGTCAGGCGACGGATGCGCTCCGCGCCTGGTCGATCAGGCTCTGGGCCTCGTGGAGGGGGATCGCGAAGCCGATGCCCTCGGCGCTCGATGCGGTCGCGGTGTTGACGCCGACGACGGCACCGGCCGCGTTCAGGAGGGGCCCACCACTGTTGCCCGGGTTGATCGCCGCGTCCGTCTGGATCAGCCCCTTCAGGGTGACGGGCCGGCCGGTCTGCTCGTCGCGGACGGTGATCGTCCGGTCGAGAGCGGACACGATGCCCTTCGTCACGGTCTCGGTGTAGGTGCCGAGCGGGCTGCCGATCGCGATCGCGGTCTGGCCGACGGCAACGCCGTTCGAGTCACCGATCGTGGCCGGCTTGAGCCCCGTGACGTCGACCTTGACGAGCGCGAGGTCCTGCGTGTCGGACACGGTGACGACCGACGCCGGGTGCTCGGAGCCGTCCTCGAGCGTGGCCTTGAGCGATTGCGATCCTTCCACAACGTGGCGGTTCGTCAGGACGTACCCGTCCGCGGTGAGCACAATCCCGGACCCGATCCCGGTTGCCGTGCCGCCGCCGCCGAAGCCGCCGCCGTTCGTCGCGATCTCCGAGGTGAGCGTCACGACGGAGTCCTTGGCCGTGGCGACGACGCCGGTGATGTCCTCCTGCTGGACGGTCGTCTGCGTGGTGCCGCCCTGCGCGGTGTTCGTCGCGTTGGCGGTCGCGGCCGCCGGCGTCGCGGAGGGGTGAGGCATCGCGAGCTGCACCACGGCGAAGGTGGAGCCGCTGGCGAGGATCGCGGACAGGAGCGCTGCGCCGACGACCGTGCCGGCGGTCCGGCCGGCGCGCGGCGCCGTTCGGATGGGCTGGACGGCGACGGCCGGGGCGGGCTGGGACGCCCACGGGCTGGTCGGCGCGGGTCCGGACGCTGCCCATGGGGTCGTCGCGCCCGCGGGGGCCGCCCAGGCGGGGCGGTCAGCTGATGGTGTGAGCTCGGGCTCCCGGCTCTGGGTCGTCGGGACGGGCGTGGTGTCGGTGTCCCACGAGGGGACTCGAGGGGTTCGATCGTCGGGGTTCATGGGGTCGGGTCTCCGGTCGCGGCACGGTCTTCGTGTCTGACCCCATGACACACCCGAGGGCTGAGAAGGCCCTGAGATGAACCCCTGTCAGCCGTTTCCGCCCGACGGATTCGAGCTCTCGGGCGCGGCCTTGGGGCTGTCGTTCTTCGGCCCCTTCTTGCCGGGCTGGCCGGCCCGCACCGCGTCCGCATCGAGCGACCCGTCCGCGCGCTGGAGCCCGCGGGCGACGACCCGCATCCCGGCCTTGATGTCCTTCAGGGTCGCGGTCTTCGAGCCGTCGACCGCAAAGGTCGTCGAGGAGTCGACGTGGATCGTGAGGGTTGTCCCGTTGCCGCGCTTGATCGTGATCGAGTTCGTGCCGACCGAGTCGACCACGCCCGCAACCCGCGGCAGCGCCACAAAGATGCTCGTCGCGGTGAATGTCCCGTCCGTTGCCCGGTCGCCGACCGCGCCGATCATCGAGCCGACCTTCACGTCCGCGCGCGTCCCGTCCTCGCGATCCCGGTGGTACTTCGTCGCGGAGGTTGTGTGGATCGTCTGGCTCGTCCCGCCGCGGACCGTGATCGTGATCGTGTCGGCGCCGACGGCGGTCACGATGCCCGCCGCTCGCGGCAGCACGATCGCGACGCCGGTGACCGTCCAGGACCCGTCGTCGTTGTGCTTCTGGCCGAGCCGGATCACGTCGCCGACCTTGAGGTCGGACAGCGTCGCTGCCTCGCCGCCCTTCGTGATCTTCACGTCCGACGTGACGGTGATCGTCCGCGTCCAGCCGTCATCGGTCGCGAGCGTCACGCTCGATCCGGAGATCGTCTTCACCGTGATCTTTCCGAAGGCACCGCCGCGGATCCCGCCGAGGCCCGGAGGGCCGCCCGCAGGACCGTTGCCGCGGCCGCCGAAGAACATCTTCAGCGGGCCAAGCCCGCGGCCATTGCCCTGGCCGCCATCGGGCTTGCCAGTCTCGGCCGACGGGTCGGCGGTCGCGGCCGCGCCATTGGCACCGGCGCTGGGCGCCGACGGCGACGCGCCGAGGACGACAGCCGATCCCACGAGGACGACGAGGGCCGTTCCGAGCAGGCCTCCGGCGCGAATCGCGGACATCCGGCTGGATCGGCGCCCGGTCCAGACGGCGTTCGTCACGGTCGTCTCGGCGGTCTCGACCGGCGCGGAATCGCCGGCGTCAGCGAGGACATTGGTCTCGTCGTGCATTCGTGGCAGCTCCGGGCTGTGCGACGGACGGGGACAGGCAGGAGGATCTTGGCTCAGCGTTCCTGAGCATGTCCTGAGAGTGGTGCCAGGACGCCACGCCCAGCGGATCGTCGCGACTCGGGCTGGGGAGCGGTCGGCGGTTCGCCATCGACGGGCAGCTGGACGGTGAACCGCGCGCCGCCCTCCGGCCGGTTCGCGACGGTGATGCGACCGTCATGGAGGTCGACGATCGACTTCGCGATCGCGAGCCCGAGACCGGTTCCGCCACCGGCGGAACCCGGAGCGCGCCAGAACCGCTCGAAGACCCGCGGCATGTCCTCGGTCCGGATGCCCGGCCCGTCGTCGTCGACGTCGAGGATCGCCTCGTGCTCCGTCGCCCGGACCCGGACGCTGACGGCGCCGCCGCGCGGGGTATGGCGGATCGCGTTGTCCACGAGGATCACGACGAGCTGCCGGAGTCGAGCCTGGTCGCCCTGGACGATCGCCGGCTCCGGATCCAGACCGAGGCGGATCCCACGGTCTCCAGCCAGCTTGACGAGGGCACCTGCGGCGTCGGCCGCCACGTCGCCGAGATCGACCGGAACGGGCGTCAGGGAGATCGCCCCGGAGTCCGACCGGGCGAGCAGCAGCAGATCCTCGACGAGCGCCGTGAGGTGCCCCACCTCCGCGTCGATGTCGTCGAGCGCCTCCGAGCTGGCGGCCGCAGCCGCGGTCCCGGCCCGCGCCGACTGGTTCCGGCGCAGGTGCTCGACCGAGCTGCGGATCACGGTCAGCGGCGTCCGGAGCTCGTGGCTCGCGTCCGCCGCGAACTCACGCTGCCGGCGCAGCGCACCACGCTGCGAGGCGAGGGACTCGCGGATCGGCACGAGCGCGCGTCGGGCGTACACGGCGCCGAACGCGACCGCGACGAGGACGACGACCGCGCCGCCGATCAGGAGGACCTGGAGGATCGTGTCGAGCGTCCGCTGCTCCGCGGTCCGGTCCTGGATGACCTGGATGAAGACGTCGCCGATCGGCGTGCTCACGCGCTGGGTCATCGCCCGGATCGGCAGCGACCCGATCGTGGCCGGCCGGACGTCCGTTCCGCCCGCGACCGCCGCGTTGAGCGACTCCCGGACGGGCAGCCCGGCCGGCAACGACACGCCACGCCCGATGTTGTTGCCATCGGCGTCGAGGGCGATCGCGAACGTCCCGCTCGAGTTGCCGCCGAAGATGAAGCCGTACTGCGGACCGTTCGGTCGGCTCCGCGGGTTGTTCAGGACGTCGACGATCTGTGACGTCCGCTCGGTCAGCTGGCGGACGCCGTTCGACTCGAGCGTCCGCGCGGCGCTCCAGTACAGCGCGGCGCCGAGGATCGCGAGCACGAGGAGCGTGGACAGGCCGCTCCACAGGACAAGTCGCCAGCGGACGCCGCGGATCAGGCGGGCGTCCACCGCGAGCGACGGGTCGGACGGGCCCGCGGGGGCGGGAGCCGGCGTGCCGTCAGCCACCGTTGAGCCGGTACCCGACGCCCCGCACCGTCTCGATCCGGTCGCCCTCCGCACCGAGCTTCGTCCGGAGGTAATGGACGTACGCGTCGACCGCGTTCGGCGTCACCGCGACACCGAACGGCCAGGCCTGATCGAGCAGCTGATCGCGACTCAATGCCTGACCGGAATGACGCAGGAGGGATTCGAGGAGCGAGAACTCGCGTGGGCTGAGGTCCACGGCGCGATCATGGACCGTGACGGTCCGGGACGCCTCGTCCAGGCTGATCGGCCCGGCGATGAGCTTCGGCTCGCGACGCCGACCGGCGCCCTCGGTCCGCCGGGCGAGGGCTCGCAGGCGGGCGGCGAGCTCCTCGTAGCTGAACGGCTTCACGACATAGTCGTCGGCGCCGGAGTCGAGGCCCGAGACGCGGTCCGCGACGGTGTCGCGCGCGGTGAGCATGAGGATCGCGAGCTCGGCCCGTTCGCGGCGGATTCGACGGGCCACCTCGATGCCGGAGATGTCCGGGAGGCCGATGTCGAGAATGACGACGTCGATCCCGTTCTCGGCGAGCGCGATGTCGATGCCGGACTCGCCGTCGGCCGCGACCTCGACGTTGTGCCGGTCCTGCTCGAGCAGGCGGGCGAGCGAGCGGCTGAGGCGGGGATCGTCCTCGACGAGGAGGATCTTCATGAGGCGGCGGTTCCTCGATGGGCTGGCGGCGAGCACTCCGGTCGCGACGATCGTGCCAGAACCGGCCAGGCGTGCTCCCCGACGAGAGGGCTGATTGTCCCGGCCACGGGCCGCTGGAGGAGGAGGGAGAGAGCGACCTGCGGCCGGGATCGACGTGAATCCTGAGAACGGCGGCTGAGAGCGGCATGAGATCAGGCGGGACTCGCCGCGACCTCGCGCGGATCGTGCCCGGTGCAGCGGTGCGCCCGCCGTGGTACGAGCGGTCACCGGAAAGTACGGCTTGGCGAGGGTTCGGACCGACCCCTACGCTCCGCCCATCAGCGAGCCGCACTCCACCCCTGATCACCCCTTCGGTGCGGACGCCATCCAACGCGCACAGAAAGGCAACGACCATATGGGGTCCATGGCCGTCCATGAGCTCGGCCCGATGCTGACCGCGACCGAGGTCGCGGAGATGCTGCATCTCCACGTGAACACCGTGAAGCGGCTGGGGGACCGCGGAGAGCTGCCGTTCTATCGCGTCTGCAAGCGAGGCGATCGCCGCTTTCGCCTCGACGACGTGATGAAGTTCCTCGCCCAGAACCGCTGATCACGCGCTGAACCGGCGCTGATCCGGCGGCGGCGGGCCGCCGAGCAACACCGACCAACCCACGGGGCGTCCGCCGACAAGGCGGGCGCTTCGCCATGTCCGGGACCGGTCAGACGGAGCGGAGCACCTCGCCGAAGATCTCGACGGCTTCGCTGATCTCCGCGGCGCTCGCGTTGATTGGCGGGATCCAGCGGACCACCTGGCCGCTCATCCCGCAGGTGAGGAGCAGCAGCCCGAGGTCGGCTGCCCGGGCGCTGACCGCCTTCGCCAACGCCCCATCCGGCTGGCGGCTTTCGCGGTCCTTGACGAACTCCACCCCGATCATCAGGCCGCGCCCCCGCACGTCGCCGATCCGAGGCTCCTCGGCGGCGATCCGGTCCAGGCCCGCCCGCAGCTCCCGCCCCCGTTCCTCGGCATTGGCCACGAGCCGCTCGTCCGCGATCGTCTCCAGAACCGCGATCCCGGCTGCGCAGGCGACCGGATTCCCGCCGTACGTCGAGCCGTGGGCGCTCCGACCCCAGCGCTCCATGAGCGAGCGGCTCGTCGCGATCGCCGACAGCGGCAGGCCGTTTGCGATCGCTTTCGCGACGACGACGACGTCCGGCGTGATCCCGGCATGCTCGAAGCCCCACATCCGGCCCGTCCGGGCATACCCGGTCTGGACCTCGTCGGCGATGAGCAGGATTCCGTGCTCGTCGCACAGAGCGCGAAGCGCGACGAGGAACGAGGCCGGCGCGGGCTGGTAGCCGCCTTCGCCGAGGACCGGCTCGATCACGATCGAGCCGACCTGGGACGGCGCGATGATCGTCGCGAACAGCGACTCGAGGATCGCGAAGGCGCGTTCGCTCGCCTGCTCCTCGTCGCCGTCGAACTCCGGATAGACGGCGGGATAGGGCGCGAAGTAGACGCCCGGCAGCAGCGGCTCGTATCCGGTGCGGTAGTTCAGGTTGGAGGTGGTGATGCTCGCGGCCCCGAGTGTCCGGCCGTGGAACCCACCGCGGAATGCCACGATCCCCGGCCGGCCGGAGACGCGCCGGGCGAGCTTGATCGCCGCTTCGATCGCCTCGGAGCCGGAGTTCAGGAACATGACGCTGTCGATCGGATCCGGGAGCGTGTCGCGGAGCATCGTCGCGAGCCGGACGACCGGCTCCGAGTAGCCCATCGCGCCGGTGGGCCCGATGAGCCGATCGACCTGGGCGTGGATCGCGGCGGTCACCCGGGGATGCCGGTGGCCGAGTGCGGTCACGGCGATCCCGTTCGCGAAATCGAGGTAGGCGCGGCCACTCGTGTCGACGAGGCGGTGCCCGTCGCCGTGGCTCCAGCTCCGCTCGAAATACCGGCCGAGGACCGGCGTGAGGTGGATCGCCGCTGCGGCGAGGTCGAGCGGCTCGGCCGAGTGGGTGGTGATCGTTCCGGTGTTCACCGACGGAGTATAGGAACGGCTCGTGCGGCCGGTCGCCGCCGTTTCCGGTCGCGTGTCGACGGGAGGCTGCGCTGCGTCAGCGGTTCCGCAGCCCGATCGACGCGGTGAGTGCGGACGCGAACGTGACCCACGCGAGGTACGGGACGAGGAGCCAGCCTGCCGACCGACGGATCCGACCGTACGCCGCGATCGTCGCGGCGATCGCGAGCCACAGCGCGAGGATCTCGACGAGGGCGAGGCCGAGGTCGTGGCGGACGAAGAAGATCCACGACCAGCCGAAGTTCAGGCCGAGCTGGACCGCGAAGAGGCCGAGCGCGACGGCCCGGGCCTCGCCGGGTGCGGGGGATCGGACGATCTGCCGGGTGGCGACGCCCATCATTCCGTAGAGCGTCGTCCACACCGGGCCGAAGACCTGGTCCGGCGGGTTCCATGCCGGGCGCTCGATCGTCCGATACCAGGTCCGGACTCCGCGGATCGTCTGGGCGCCGCTGATGCCGCCGACGGCAAGCGGCGTGGCGATGATGGCGAGGTCCGCCAGACCGCGGCTCAGCGTCGAGTCGCGGTCACGGCCGGACCGCAGGATGGCGTCGATGGAGCGGGCGTTCCTCATACCCGAACGATCGCACGCGATCCCCGTCTGGATGACTGCCGCGGACCGCTGCCCGTTGCAACGGCGCGGCCTCTGGCCCGCGGCTAGCATTCGGTCATGGTCGACTTCCAGCTCACCGACGAGAACCGTCTCGTCCAGCACGCCGCGCGAGCGTTCGCCGAGGCCGAGATCCTGCCGTACATCCGCGACTGGGATGCCGGCGCCGAGGTCCACCGCGAGGTGTTCGAGCGGATGGCCGAGCAGGGGTTCCTCGGCGCGCCGATCCCCGAGGCGTGGGGCGGCTCCGGAATGGACTACATCAGCTTCGCAATCCTCTGCGAGGAGCTCGAACGGGCCGACACCGCGTTCCGGGTCGTCCAGAGCGTCCACGTCGGGCTGAACTCGCTGGCCCTCCTCCAGTGGGCGACCGACGAGCAGAAGCAGCGCTGGCTGGTGCCACAGGCCCGTGGCGAGAAGCTCGCAACGTTCGGCCTCACGGAGCCGGGCGTGGGAACGGACGCCGCGAATCTCGCGGCGACCGCGCGGCGTGACGGCGCCTCGTACCGGCTCAACGGCCAGAAGATCTGGATCAGCCTCGCCGACCTCGCGGACCACTTCCTCGTCTTCGCGTCGACCGACCGGTCGAAGGGCTGGCGCGGCGTGACCGCGTTTCTCCTCGAGCGGGGGATGGCCGGACTGTCGACCGGGACGCTCCACGGCAAGCTCGGCATCCGCGCCGGGAACACCGGGCTGATCAACCTCGACGATGTCGTCGTTCCCGAGGAGCACCGGATCGGCGAGGAGGGCGAGGGGTTCCTCATCGCGATGAGCGCGATCGATCAGGGTCGGTTCACCGTCGCCTCGGGCGCGGTCGGACTCGCCCAGGCTTGCCTGGACGCGTCGCTCGCCTACGCGAAGGAACGATCGACCTTCGGCCAGCCAATCGGTCGTCATCAGCTCGTCCAGCAGATGATCGCGAAGATGGCAGCGGGGACGGAAATCGGCCGGCTGCTCGTGTGGCGGGCCGGCTGGCTGAAGAACCAGGGACTGCGGAACACGCGCGAGACGTCGCTCGCGAAATGGCACGCGACGGAGCACGCGGTCCAGGCGGCGCTCGATGCGATCCAGATCCACGGCGCGAACGGGTATTCGAACGAGTTCCCGGTCGAGCGGTACCTGCGCAACGCGAAGGCGGCCGTGATCTACGAGGGAACGAGCCAGCTCCACACGATCATCCAGGGCGAGTACGCGCTCGGCTACCGGGAGGACCGGCCGCTCCGTCGGGAGCCGTTGCCGGCACAGGGCTGGGAGCGGTCCGCACGTGAGGCGGCGACCGTCGCGGGCGTCCCGGCATCGTGACGCACCACCCCGACCCGCGAGGTCGCGATTCCTGGCTCCGCGACCCGCGGCTGGTCGGGCTCATCGTCCTGGGGCTCGTCCTCGCCGCCGCGACCGCCTTCGGCTTGTGGCATGTCGTCGTGGGCGGGTTGCTGCACGGGAACGCGCGGGCCGCCTCGTTCGGGGTGATCCTCGCGACGCTGGCCGGCGTCCTCCTCGCGCTCGTGGTGACGCTCGGTCGTCGCCTCGGGCGTGCCTGAACCCGGGTCGACGCTCGCGTCGGTCGCGCCGCCCCAGGGCTGGTCCGCCGCCGAGCTTGCAACCCTCGCCGAGCTCGCCGAGACCTTCGTCCGCGGCGGATCGGTCCGCCGGGCGGCTCTCGCGGCCGAGGCGCTCACGCGGGCCGCCGACCCCGCCCAGGTTCGCCAGCTGCGGCTGGTGCTCCGCCTGCTCCAGTCGAAGGTCGCGAACCTCGTGCTGACGGGTCGCCCGGTCGCGTTTCGCGACCGATCGCCTGCGGAGCGTGAGCGGATCCTTGCAGCGTGGGCCACGTCGCGGCTCCCGCTCCGCCGCTCGGCGTTCCAGGCGTTCCGCAAGCTGCTGACGTTCCTCGCCTACGCCGACCCCGGTCCGCCAGGCGGCCGGAACCCGCTGCTCGACTCGATCGGCTACGAGCCCGATCGGCCGCCGGTCACGGGCGACCTCGCGTCGATCGTCCCGCTGGAGCTCCACGCGCCCGCCGCAGCCGAGCGGCGCGCTGCCCTGGACACGGTGACGCTCGATGCGGACGTCGTCATCGTCGGGTCGGGAGCGGGCGGCGGCGTGATCGCCGCCGACCTTACGCGGGCCGGGCGCTCCGTCGTCGTCGTCGAGGCCGGACCGTTCCTCGACGAGGCCCACCTCCCGCCCGACGAGCTCGACGCGTTCTCGCGGGCGTACCTGAACCACGGCCTGCTCACGACCTGGGATGGCTCGGTCACGATGCTCGCGGGAACGGCGGTCGGCGGCGGGACGCTCGTCAACTGGATGACGTCGATCCCCATTCCGGCCGAGGTCCGCGCGACCTGGGCGAAGGATCACGGCCTTGCGGGGATCGACGGAGCCGGGTTCGACGACGACCTCGCTGGCATCGAACGCGAGCTGTGCGTCGCCCCGGCCACCGTGATCCCGGCGAAGGACCAGGTGATCGTGCGCGGCGCGGCCGCGCTCGGCTGGGAGGCCGCGCCGACGCGACGGAACGGGCGCGACTGCGGCGACTGCGGCAGCTGTCCGTTCGGCTGCCCGCGCGGCTCGAAGCAGTCCGGGACGCGGGTGCATCTGGCGTCCGCCGCCGCGGGCGGCACGCGGATCGTGGATCGGGCGCGAGTGACGCGCGTGCTGCTCGAGCACGGTCGAGCCGTCGGGGTCGAGGCGAGCGTGCTCGTCGTGGATCCGGCAGCAGGTGAGCCGGCCGCCGGCCCGACGGGCCATCCGCTGCGGCCGGTGACGCGGACGCTCATCGTTCGCGCGCCACAGGTCGTCGTCGCGGCCGGCGCGCTTCGATCACCGCTCGTCCTCGAGGCGTCCGGTCTCGACCATCCCGGGATCGGGGACAACCTGCGGCTTCACCCAGTCCCGGTCGTGGCCGGAATCTTCGACGAGCCGATCGACATGTGGCGCGGGACGATGCAGGCCGCCAGATCGCTCGAATTCGCGGCCGACGACTCCGCCACCGGCCGAAACGGCTACGTCATCGAGTCCGCTCCAGGCCATCCCGGGCTGATCGCCCTCGCCCTGCCGTGGGAGGGAACCGACGGGCACGCGGCGCTGCTCCGCAGGATCCGCCACGTTGCGCCGCTCATCGCCGTGACGCGCGACGGGGGAGCGGGTCGTGTCCGGGCGACACGTGCTGGGCGCGGCCGGATCGAGTACCAACTCGACGCGAGCGGGATTGCCACGCTTCGCCACGCCCTCGTCTCGATGGCCCGCCTGACGCGGGCGGCCGGGGCGCGGTCGAGCGTCGCGGTGGGCACCCCGCCGCGATGGCACGGCGGCGCCGGGTTCGCGCCGGGTCAGGAGGGCCGCGCGTTCACCGTCTTCGAAGATGCGTTGGCGGACTTCGACTTCGCCCCCAACCGCGGCTCCGTCTTCTCGGCGCACCAGATGGGCAGCGTCCGGATGGGCGCCTCGATCACCGACCACCCCTGCGACCCGGAGGGTCGCGTCCGGACGCGCGACGGCGCGCCGGTGCCCGGTCTCTACGTCGGCGACGGGTCGCTGTTCCCGACGGGGATCGGCGTGAATCCGATGGTGACGATCATGGCCCTCGCCCGAGGGGTTGCCCGGACGGTCGTCGCAGAGGGCCGGCGGCCGAGCTGAGCGCCGGGCGGCGCCGCGCCGCGCCGCTGCGCGCGT
>JBHORC010000035.1:0-11440 GCA_042408445.1 Chloroflexota bacterium | reverse complement strand
GGCGCGCGGCGCAGCACCGGGTCGTCGGCCGAGCGCCGCGGCGGCAGCGGCCGCCGGCCGGGCGTCCCGAGCCGCCGCAGCTGATCCGACCTGGGTCTCCGCGGGAGGCCTCGCCCGGATGCGGGACGAGCTGGCCGAGCTCACCCAGGTTCGACGACCGGATGTCATCGGCCGGATCAAGGCGGCCAAGGAGCTCGGCGACCTGAAGGAAAACGCCGACTACACCGCGGCGCGCGAGGAGCAGTCGTTCCTGGAGGGCCGGATCGCCGCGATCGAGGAGACCCTTCGTCGAGCCACCGTGATCGATACCGCGGCCGACGACCACGAGCGCGTCAAGATCGGCTCGACCGTCACGATCGAGGACGAGGACGCGAGCCGTTCGACGTTCACGATCGTCGGCTCGACGGAGGCGGATCCGGCTGCGGGGCGGATCTCGAACGTCTCACCGGTGGGTCGAGCGCTCGTCGGGGCGACCGTCGGCCAGGACGTCGCGGTGACGACGCCGCGTGGCCAGGTCCGGTATCGGGTCGTCGCGATCGCCTGAGGGCGACTGGTCAGTCCCGGGCCGGCTCCACGAGCTTGTGCTCGACGGCCCAGAGCGCCGCCTGGGTCCGGGACGCAAGACCGAGCTTGCCGAGGATGTTCGAGACGTAGGTCCGGGCCGTCCGCTCCGTGATGAAGAGCGACGAACCGATCTCCTTGTTGCTCATCCCCTGGCCGAGGAGCCGCATGACGTCCTTCTCGCGGTCCGTCAACGGCTCGACCGGCTCGTCCTCGCCGGCCTTCTTCGCCCGCATTCGCTGGGCGAGCAGCCGAGCAACCGCAGGATCGAGGTGGACCTCGCCGGCGTAGGCGGCACGGACGGCCGCAGCGACCTCCTCGGCCTCCGCATCCTTCAGGACGTAGCCGGATGCGCCGGCCTCGAGGGCAGCGGTGACCTTCTCCTCCTCGATGAACGAGGTCATCGTGACGATCTCGGTCTCCGGCCGCTCCGCCTTGATCCGGCCGATCGCAGTGACGCCGTCCATGTTCGGCATGAGGAGATCCATGAGGACCACGTCCGGCTCGAGCCGGCGGGCCATCGCCACGCCCTCGCTGCCGTCCGCCGCCTCGCCGACGACGGTGATGTCGTCCTGCAGGTCGAAGAACACGCGGAGACCCATCCGGACGACGGAATGATCGTCGACGATGAGGACGCGAATTCGGGTGTCGTCGGCCACGGTGCCTCCGGGGGATGCCGGCCGGGAACGTCGGGTCGCTGGAGCCGTCGGCACGGTCGAGTCTAGCAAGGTCGGAACCTCCATCCGGTTCACGCGACCGAGGGACGGACGGTCGCGAGCACCGCGTCGATCAGCTCGTGAGGCCGGAATGTCTTGCGAACGTAGGCGTCAGCGCCGCTCAGGTGATCGGCGGTGCCGGACCAGTCGAGGACCAGGATCCGGGTGGCCGGCGAGACCTCACGGACCCGGGCGATGAAGGCGGTTGCGCCATCGGACCCCGCGAGACGCGGGTCGACGACGAGGACGTCGGGCGCGGATTCCGCCGCGAGGCGCAGGACGGCGTCGGCGGTGCCGGCGGAACCCACGACCTGGCAGCGTTGACCGATGCGGAGCAGCCCGGCGAGGCTCTCGCGGACCCGGTCGTCGGGATCAGCGAGGAGCACGCGGAGCGGGCCCGGCACTGCAGCAGAGTCGGTCATGCCGCGAGTGTCGGCTCGCCGACAGCGAACCCGACAGCGACCGATGTCGAGAACGACCTACGTCATTCCGCCGATGTGCGGATCGAGGCGACCGGCTCCCGGGCAGGCGCTGCCGCCGCTGCGGCGGCACGCTCGATCGCCTCGGGCGGCACGGTGACCTCGATCGTCGTGCCCTCGCCGGCTCGCGAGCTCACCGAGAAGTCCGCGCCGACCTTGTCGGCGCGGGCGCGCATGCCGGCGAGCCCGAGGTGGCCGTCCGGCACGGCCGCGGCGTCGAACCCCTTGCCGTCGTCGCGGATCCGGAGCACGACCGTGCGGCCGCGACGGTTGACGCTCAGCTCCACCTGGCGTGCCGCGGCGTGCTTGACGATGTTGTGAAGCGCCTCCTGGGAGATGCGATAGAGCACCTCCTCGAGCTCCAGCGGCAGGCGGTCGGTCAGCTCGCTCGTCACGACCACCGGCAGGCCGATCCGGCCCTGGAGCGCCGCGGTGTGGGTGCGAAGGGCCGCCAGCAGGCCATCGTTCTCGAGGTTGCCCGGCCGCAGCTCGAAGATCAGGGCCCGCATCTCGGCGAGGGCCTCGCGCTGAAGATCGCGGAGTGCCGTGAGCCGCTCCTTCGCGGCCGCGGGATCGCGGTCGACGAGGATCTCCGTGCTGCGCGTGATCAGGGTCATGCTGAACAGCGCCTGGGTCACCGAGTCGTGGAGCTCCCGGGCGAGGTGGGCTCGCTCCTGGCTCGACGCCAGCTCGCCGGCCTGGCGTCGAAGGTCACGCTCGAGGCGCTCGCGCTCGCTGATGTCGCGGGTGGAGCCGTGGATCCCGCGGAAGACGCCGTCGACGACCGTGCCGATGGAGCTGACCTCGACCGGGACGCGGTGCCCGTCGCGATGCTTCAGCTCGAGCTTCACGACCTGCTCGCGGCCGGGCTCGGCGACGAGCGCGTTCCAACGCTCGAGGGCCGCCGCGAGCGACGCCTCGTCGACGATTCGCGAGAAGTGCTCCCCGACGAGCGTGGCCGGCTCCTCGCCGGTCATCCGCTCGATCGTCTCCGAGAGGTAGGTGAAGATGCCGTTCTCGTCCGTCGCGAACACGACGTCCGGCGCGTTCTCGACGAGGAACCGATAGCGCTCCTCGGATTCGCGGAGCTCGCGCTCCAGCCGCTCCCGTTCGGTGATGTCGCGAGCGGCGCCCTGGATCCCGGCGAACCGCCCGTCGCGGCGAACGCCGACCGAGCTGACCTCGAACGGGAGGCTCCCGCCGCTTGCGGTCCGGAGGTTGATCCGGTTCGTCAGCTCGAGGTCGGGATCGGCGGCCATCATCGAGAACCGCGCGCCGGGCGTCTCGTCCGGGTCGTAGACGATCAGGTCGACGAAGCGCGTGCCGATCAACGCGTCCGGCTCGACGCCGAGCGACCGCCGGACCGTGTCCGAGACATACGTGAAGCGTCCGTCCGGGTCGATCGCGAAGATGATGTCCGGCGAGTTGTCGATCAGGAAGCGGAACCGCGCCTCCGATGCGCGCAGCTCCTCCTCGAGGCGCGTCTGCTCGCTCATGTCGCGGACGCTGCCGTTTGCGCCCGCGAAGCGGCCGTTCTCGTCGCGCGTCGCGAACGCGATGAACTCGGCGGGGATCGGGTGGCCGTCGCGGTGGAGCAGGTTCAGCCGGCCGCGGAGCTCGCGATCCTCCGCGCCGGAGCCCTCGAGCTGGGCCGTCCAGTCGATCTCCGCGACCTCGCGCGAGGACTGATGTACGAGCGCTCCGAAGTGGCGACCGAGCAGCTCCTCCGCCCGCCAGCCCGTCAGCCGGCGACTCGTCGTGTCCGAGACGAAGGTGAATCGCGCGTCCGCATCGATCGACCAGACGAGGTCCGGCGAGTTCTGGACGAGATACCGGTAGCGCGCCTCGGATTCGCCGAGGAGCTCGTACAGGTTCGCGTTCGTCAGGGCGATCGCGGCCTGGTCGGCGAGGCCCTGGAGCAGGTCGAGCTCGTCCGGCTGGATCTCGTGAGGCGTCGCGTAGGACACGGCGAGCGTCCCGATCACCTCGCCGGCCGGCGCGCGGAGCGGCGCTGCCGCCATCCCGCGGAGGCCGAGCCGCTGCGCCGCGAGGTCATCCTCCGGCTCGTGCGGGATCCGCGGGTCGGTCATGTAGTCGTACGTCCAGACGGGGTTCACCTCCTCGGCGGCGAGGCCGTTGATCCCGCCGCCGAGCGGGAACTCCATTCGCTTCAGCCAGCTTTCCGTGTCGGCATCCATCCCGCCGGCGACGATCACCGGCACCAGGAACGTCCCGTCCTCGGACATCCGGGTCAGGTGCGCGCCGTCCGAGCCGAGGAGCCTCCGAGACTCCTCGACGACCCGGGCGAGCAGCTCGCTGGGGTCGCCGAGGGACGTGATCCGGGCGGCGATGTCGCGGAGCGACCGCTCCGTCTCCGCCCGCGCCGCCAGCTCCCGCTGCGATCGCTCCAGCTCGTCGATCAGGCGCGCGTTCAGCATCGCGATCGCGGCCTGATCGGCGAGCGCGCCGAGGAGGTTCGCCTCCTCCTGCCCGAACGTGCCGGGCGTCGCGGAGAAGACCGCCAGGGTGCCGAGCGCGCCGCGCTCCGAGACGAGCGGGGCGATTGCCATCGCGCGGAGGCCCATCTCGTTCGCGATCGCGGCTGCCCGGGCATCGAGGGTGAAGCGGGGATCGCCGAGATAGTCCGTCGTGTAGAGCGGCGTCCGGTCCGTGAAGGTGCGCCGGACGATGTCCTCGCCGACCCGGCTCGTCGCCCAGCGCTGACTCCGGTCCGGATCCAGGCCGGCGACGTAGCCCATCGAGATCGTGCCGCTGATCGGGTCGAGCAGGTCGATGATCGCGCCCTCCGAGTCGAGGAGCCGGGCGGCTTCATCGGCGACGTGCTGGAGCAGCTCGTCCGTGTCGCGGATCGCGGTGATCCGGGCGGCGATCTCGCGGAGTGAGCGCTCGGCATCGGCGCGGCGGGCGATGTCGCGCCGGGACCGGTTCAGCTCCTCGATGAGTCGGGCGTTCGTGATCGCGATCGCGGCCTGCGCGGCGAGGGATCGGATGACGCCCGCGTCGTCCTCGTCGAACGCGTTCGGCCGGGTCGAGTAGACCTCGAGGGCGCCGAGCGGCCCGGACTCGCCGCTGACCGGCGCGACGATCATCGAGCGGTAGCCGGTTCCATCGAAGAACCGATCGTTGACGTCGGAGTCCGGGAACATCGACTTCGGGTCTTCGGACGCGGTGATCACCCGGTTCTCGGCGACCGCCTGGCCGGTCGCCCCGACGCCGACCGGGATCGTCATGTTCGCGATCTCGTCCGGCGTGAAGAACTCCGCGACGCCCGCATCGAACGCCCAGCGCAGCAGCTTCCCGTCCGGATCGACGAGGTCCAGGACCGAGCCGTCGGCGTCGACGAGACGCCGTGCCGCGTCGACGACCTGCTGGAGGAGGCTGCCCGGGTCGCGGATCGCGGTGATCCGGGCGGCGATCTCGCGGAGGGACTGCTCCGCATCGGCTCGACGGGCGAGCTCTGTCGACGACCGATCGAGCTCCTCGATGAGCCGCGCATTCTGGATTGCGATCGCCGCCTGGTCGGCAAGCCCCTGGAGGAGCTCCGCCTGGTTCGCCTGGAAATGATCGGGTTCCGGGCTGCTGACGGAGATCGCGCCGAGAGCGCCCGATTCGCCGCGGAGCGGAGCCGCGAGCACGGACCGGAAGCCGGTCGCCCGAACGAGGGCGTCGGAGCGGGGGACGTGCTCGAAGCGCGGATCGCGGAGGTAGTCCGCCGTCACGAACGCCTCGCCCGTCGCGACGGTGCGTCCGGCGATCCCCTCGCCGATCCGGAACGTGGCGTCGAAGCCTTCGTCCCGCGTCCGGATCGCGTCCTCGCCGGAGGCATACGCCCAGCGCAGCGTGACCCGGTCGTCGTCGAGCATGTCGATCCGTGCCGAGGTGGAATGGAGGAGTCGTCGCGCCTCGTCGACCGTCTGCTGGAGGATGGCGTCCGTGTCGCGGAGCGCCGAGATGTTCGCCGCGATCTCGCGCACGGAGCGTTCGGCGTCCGCTCGTCGGGAGATCTCCTCCCGCGAGCGGCGGAGCTCGTCGATGAGCCGGGCATTCTGAATCGCGACGACGACCTGATCGGCAAAGGCCGACATCAGCGCCGCATCCTCGTCGTCGAAGGCGTCCACCCGGGTCGTCGCGACCTTCAAAACGCCGAGCAGGTGCTCCTCGGACATCAGCGGGACGGCGACGACGGATCGGATCCCGACCTGCTCGACGAACGCGTCCGAGTCCGGGACGTGGAGGATCCGCGGATCGACGAGGTAGTCGCCGGTGATGACCGCTGTCCGCGCGTTGATGGCCGCCGCGTTGATCCCGACCTCGGCCGCGACGCCTTCCCGCGTCCCGGGCAGGTCGCCACCGAACACCCCCTCGCCGGACGCGACGGTCCAGCGGATCAGGCCGGTCGCAGGGTCGACGATGTCGAGCTGGGAGCGCTCGCCGCCGAGGAGACGGCGACCGGCGTCGGTCACCTGCTGGAGGAGCTCCTCCGGGTCGCGGATCGCCGTGATCCGCGTCGCGATCTCGCGCAGCTCCTGCTCTGCACGGGCGCGTCGGCGGATCTCCTCCGCGGACCGTTCCAGGGCCTGGATGAGCCGCGAGTTGCGGATCGCGATCGCCGCCTGATGGGCCAGCGCCTCGGCGAGCGCGACCTGCTCCGGGCCGAAGGCGGCAACCTCGCCGCTGCCGACCTGGAGGACGCCCAGCAGGCCATCCTCGGCGATCATCGGGGCGACGATCAGGGCCCGGATGCCGTCCGCCTCGACGGCCCGGTCGAGCTCCGGATCGTGCTCGAAGGTGTCGTCGGAACGGTAGTCCTCGACGACGACCGTTCGCCGCTCGGCGATCGCCCGGCCGGACGCGCCGTAGTCGAATGCCTCGCCCTCCTCGTCGACCGCGGCTCCGCCGATGTGGTCGCCCGCGCCGAGGTGCGCCCAGCCGACCCGGCCGCCACCGGGGCCGACGAGGTCGATCCGGACGCGCTCTGCGCGGAGCAGGCGCGCGGCCGCGTCGACGACGTCCTGGAGCAGATCCGCCGGGTCGCGGATCGCCGTGATCCGGGCCGCGATCTCCCGGAGCGCACGCTCCTCCGCCGCGCGACGGCGCTCGAGCGTCTGGGAGGCCGCCAGCTGCTCGATCAGGTCGGCGTTCGTCATCGCGATCGACGCTGCGCCGGCGAGCGCCTCGAGGAGCCACGCGTCGGCCTCGTCGAACGCGTCCACCGTGTTCGTGTAGACGGTGAGGGTGCCGAGAGGCCCGCGATCGCCGAGCAGGGGCACCGCGACCACCGACCGGATCGCGTGCCGCCGGACGTGCTCGTCCGGGGCGTCGGCGTGGTCGAACCGGTCGTCGCTCAGGTAGTCGCCGGTGAAGATCGGCCGGAGCTCGCGGATGGCGCGACCCGAGATCCCCTCCCCCGCCTTCGCCTCGCCGGTCCCCGCGATCGGCCCGAGACCCGGTTGCGCGCCCGTCGTCGCGTCGTAGGCCCAGTAGAGCGCGCCATCCCGGTCGTCGAGCAGGTCGATCCGGGCGCCGTCGGCGTGGAGCAGCGCGGCCGCCTCGTCCACGGCGAGCTGGAGCACCCGGGCGGGATCGCGGAGGGTCGTGATCCGGGAGCCGACCTCGCGGAGCGCCCGCTCCGCGTCCGCTCGTCGTTCGACCTCCGCGCGGGAGCCCGCGAGCTCGTCGATGAGCTCGGCGTTCGCGATCGCGAGCGCGGCGTGGTCCGCCAGCGCCTTGACGAGCGCGATGTCCGACTGGTCGAACGCGGCGACGCGCGCCGAATAGGTGCCCATCGCCCCGAAGACGCGCTCGCCGGCAATCATCGGCGCGACGAGGAACGAGCGGATGCCGAGCGTCCGGACGAGCCGATCCGCGCCGGGGAAGTGCTCGAAGCTCTGGTCCGCGGGGTAGTCGTCCGTGCGCACGATCTGGCGCTGCTCGACGGCCATCCCGAAGAGCCCGACACCCGGGGCCACCTTCAGCGAGCGGACCCAGCGGCGCCTGCGGCTGTCGGATATGCCAGCATCGTCCGCGAAGCGCAGGACGCCCGTTGCCGGGTCGAGCAGGTAGGCGATCGCGCCGTCCGAGCGGAGGAGCCGGGCGGCTTCCTCGAGGGCGTGATGGAGGATCGCCTGGTTCTCGGGCGTGACGAGGTCCGGCGTGGGGTCTGGGGCCGCCGGTTCGGGATCGGAACGGGCGGCCGCGGGCTCGGGACGGGTGCGGCGCGGACGGGTCGTGGCCACGTTCGGAGGATAGCGGACGGTCCTCCGCGAGCAGGCCGGACCGGGTGTCGCGAGCTCCGCGACAGGGCGGCGCCGAACCCCCGCGTGATCGCCGACCACGCGCCCTCGGAGCCCCCGCGAACGTCGCCATCGTCATTCGTCGACCGCGCGGGCGGCGATGCGTCCCCCACGTGACCCGCCCGACGACGACGCGGATCCGGGGCCAACGTCGGGCCGTGGATGCGGACGGTCGCCGACGGTCCGCGAGCTGCCGCCGGTCGACGATGCAGCCCGACGCCGATGAACCGGCGAACCACTCAACACAGAGGTACCGCGAACACCATGAACCCTCGCAGCAGCCTGCGCCCGCTCGACGTGGTCATCCGGATCGCGATCGTCGGCCTCGTCCTCGGGACCGCCTACATCCACTCGACCCTCGGCGGCCTCCTCTTCACGCTGAACGCCCTCGGCTACCTCGTCGCCGCGGTCGCGATTGTCATCCCGCTGGGACTCGCGATCCGCTTCCGCTGGTTCATCCGGCTCGGCCTGATGGGCTACGCGGCGACGGCGATCGTCGCCTGGGCCGTCCAGGGTCCGTACTACTCGACCGCGTTCATCGCCAAAGGCATCGAGATCACGCTGATCACCCTCCTCGCGATCGACTTCGCGCGGATGGACGGCAACCCCGTCAACGTCGTGAAGAGCGAGCTCGCGCTCCTCTCCTCGAAGCTCGGCCGGAAGCCGGCGACCAGCCAGGCCGGCGCCTGACCCAACCCGCATCGACGGGACCCGGCTCCCTGCCGGGTCCCGTCGGGCCACCTCCCTCCCGTCGCATCACGGAGCTGCCAGACATGAAGCGCATCGTTCTCACCTTCGCCCTCCTCGCCATCGCCGCGATCAGCGCGGCATGCGCATCCGCGTCCGCCCAGCCGATCCCGTCCGGCCCTGTCGACCAGAGCGGCCCGACGATCGTCGCGAAGGACATGAAGTTCCAGACGACGTCCGTCGAGGTCAAGGCCGGCACGAACTTCAGCCTCCACTTCGACAACCAGGACTCCGCCCCGCACAACGTCGCGATCTACACGGACAGCGGTGCGGGGACCCCGGTCTCGGTCGGCCAGATCGTCGCCTCCGGCAAGGCCGACCAGGTGGTCCCGGCGCTCAAGGCGGGCTCGTACTTCTTCCGGTGCGACGTCCACCACGACATGACGGGGACGATCGTCGCCAGGTAGGCACCGCACGCAGCTCCCTCGAAGACCCCGGCGGGACGGCCGGGGTCTTCGGCTGTCCGGCGGGTATCGTTTCCGAACCCCCGATCCCCAGAAAGCGAGCGCCTCGACGAATGCTTGAGATCACCGACCTGTCGAAGCAGTACGGCAGCGTCCGCGCGCTCGATGGCGCGACGTTCACGGTCCGCCCCGGGCGGCTCGTCGGCTTCCTCGGGCCGAACGGAGCCGGCAAGACGACGACGATGCGCTGCGTCTTCGGTCTCGCCCGGCCGGACCGCGGAACGATTTCCTGGCGGGACCGGCCGATCGATCGGGCCGCGCGCCTGCGGTTCGGATACATGCCCGAGCAACGCGGGCTCTACCCGCGAATGAAGGTCGCCGACCAGCTGACCTACTTCGCGGAGCAGCACGGGCTGTCGGCTCGCGATGCGAAGGCGGCGACCGCGCGATGGCTCGAGGGGCTCGGGCTGGCGGACCGCTCCAACGCGAAGCTCGAGGCGCTCTCGCACGGCAACCAGCAGCGCGTCCAGCTGGGCGCCGCGCTCGTCCACGATCCGGAGCTCCTGGTCCTCGACGAGCCGTTCAGCGGGCTCGACCCGCTCGGCATCGAGACGATGTCCGCGATCCTCCGCGAACGCGCGGCCGAGGGCGTCGCCGTGGTCTTCTCCAGCCATCAGCTCGACCTCGTCGAGGACCTCTGCGAGGACGTCGTGATCATCAATCACGGCCGGATCGCGGCGGCCGGCGCGATCGACGAGCTGCGGGCCGCGTCGGGCCGCCGCCATCTCGAGGTCGAGGTCGTCGGCAACGGCAATGCGTGGCTCGACGGGCGGCCGGACCTGACCGTCGTCGAACGCCGCGGGGATCTTGCGCGCCTGCTCGTGCCCGCCGACGCGGACCTGCCGGGGCTCCTCGCGGCGGCTTCCGCGGCCGGGGCCGTGCGCCGGTTCTCCTTTCAGCCACCGGCGCTCTCCGAGCTGTTCCTCGAGCTGGTGCGGTCATGAGCCGTCTCCGCGCGATCTACCTCGTCGCCCGGCGGGAGCTGCTCGAACGGGGCCGGAGCCGGGCGTTCGCCCTCTCGCTGATCGTCTCGGTGGCGATCATCGTCGCGGGCGTGATCCTGCCCGGGATCATCGGCGGCGGGAGCGGCAGCCAGCAGCTCGGCGTCGTCGGCACGCCGCCGGTCGGCCTGACCGAGTCGTTGACCACCAACGCGAGCCGGGCCGGGCTCACCGTCCACGTCGTGCCGGTCGCGAGCCTCGCGAGCGGCGAGGAGGCGCTCCGGGGCGGCTCCCTCGACGCGGTGATCGCGTTCCCGCCGGACGGCTCGATCCCCACGTACGTCGTGAAGAGCTCCGGCAACCAGCTCCTCGCCCAGATCGTGGTCGCGAGCTTCTCGCCGCCACCCCAGATCGTCATGCGCCAGCTCGAGGCGCCGGATCCGAACCGCGACACATCGTTCGTCTTCGCCAACGTCGGCGTGATCCTGCTGTTCATCTCGATCTTCACGTTCGGCTCGTGGGTCCTCACCGGCGTCGTCGAGGAGAAGCAGAGCCGGGTGGTCGAGGTCGTCCTCTCGACAATCGAGCCGCGCGATCTGCTGATCGGCAAGGTCATCGGGATCGGGCTGCTCGGCCTCGTCCAGCTCGTCGTCATGGTGACGGTGGGCCTCGCCGTCGGCGTCCAGTCCGGCCGGTTCAGCCTGCCATCGACGACGCCGTCCGCGATCGGGATGCTCCTGCTCTGGTTCGTCCTCGGGTACGCCTTCTACTCGACGGCGCTCGGTGTCCTGGGCGCGCTGGCGTCCCGGATGGAGGAGGCGTCGAACGCGTCGAGCCCGGTGAGCTTCATCGCGATGGCCGGCTACTTCTTCTCGCTGCTCGTGGCGCTCAACGATCCGGGCGGGACGGCCGCGCGGATCGCGACGTTCATCCCCCCGGTGTCACCGATGGTCGTGCCGCTCCGGGCGGCGCTCGGCGCGATCGAGCCGTGGGAGGTGATCCTGTCCGCGCTCCTCATGGCCGCGACCGTCTGGCTGCTGTTCGTCGTGGGTGGGCGCGTCTATTCCGGGGCCGTGCTCCGGACCGGCTCGCGAATGGGCCTCCGCGACGCGTGGCGGGCGGCCGGCCAGGGCTGAGGGCCGTGGCCGAGCCGTTGCGGCGCCTTGGCGACGTCCCGACCGGCCGCGGCGCACCGCCGCCGCGCCCTGACGCTCGGCG
>JBHORC010000034.1:0-26034 GCA_042408445.1 Chloroflexota bacterium | reverse complement strand
GGCGCGGACGCCTCCGCGGCACCCGCGACGCCGCCGGCCAGCGGCTGCAGTTGCGGCGCCGACGGGGCGAGCGCCGCCCCGAGCAACGGAACGGCGAGCGCGAAGCTCAGCGCGGCGGCGGCCACGAACAGGACGCGCGGGTGGCGGCGAATCGACCAGCGGCGGCGACTCCGCTCGGCGAGCGGCGTCAGCGGATGCAGCCCGAGGTACGGCGAGTCCCCGGGCAGCGTGATCATCGGGCGCGCGTGGTCGGATCGGCGCCGTCGCTGTGGGGACACGGCGCGATGTGTACCACCCCGGAACTGCCGCCCGCAAGACGGACGCGCACGACGACGCGGAGTCCCGCAACGGACCACGGGACGAGCGAACGGCCGGGCCCTGCTGAGGGTGAGGGCCGACTGCTCGCGACGGGCACGACGGCGGCTCGGGCTCATCGCCCGCTCACCGGAGGACCGGCAGCGACCCTGAGGCTGACCTCCTCGTTTGCCGTCCCGCGGACGCCCGCTATGATCGGCCGGTCCGCCCGTAGCTCAGTGGATCAGAGCGACTGACTTCGGATCAGTAGGTCGGGGGTTCGAATCCCTCCGGGCGGGCCAGAGACCGGCCTCGCGCGCGGCGCCTCGACGGAGGTGGATGAGGGCGGCCGGCGACGAGCTGGGGAGCGTCGTCGCGGACACGTGCCGGCCAGCGCGGCACGACGCAGGGGAACGGCATCGGGTGATCCTTCGGATCGTCGACGGTCGCGTGCCGGCGGGCCAGCTATCGGCTGTGCGCGCGGTCCTGACCCGGGACTACGTCCCCGCCGCGAAGCGGTTCCACGGCCTGGACCGGTATCTCATCGCGACGCGTCCCGCTGGCGACGGACACGAGATCGCGATGATGACCGTCTGGCACGAGCTCGACGACGCGTTGACGGCGTTCGACGGCGACCTCGAGAAGGTCCGAACGATCGACGGCGTCGGCCACGGCGAGGTCCTCGAGAGCGTCGACCATTACGAGGTCGACCTCAGCGAGGTGAAGCTGTCGAGCGGGACGCCTCGGTTTCTCCGGCTCACCGCGGGGGTCGTCGGGCAGGGGCTCGACTCCGACATCCAGGGAGCGCTCCGAGCGCGGCTGGGCGACCTCCCGGACGAGGTCGTCGACGCCTACGTCGGGCGGCGGGTGATGGGCTCGACGGTCGAGATCGCGTTCGTCTCGACGTGGAGCAGCGAACCGGCGGCCTTCGATCTCGACGCGCCGATCTGGCCGGACATCTCGGCCCACTACGAGACGTTCACCCTCCGGCTGTTCGACGTGCTGCTCGACGGCGGCGCGGTCTCCTGAACCTGGCGGCGTGCGGACCGCACGGTGCCGCCCTCGCGCGGCCGCACAAACACATCCGTTGGTGATGCGTATTTCGCCATCGCCGTGCCCGCCATCGGGCGAGGCCTCACGCCGTTCGTGATCCCTGGTCGGCCATCGCCCGAGCGCGGATCCGGCAACCGGTTCGCGATGGTGAAAGAGCCATCGGGAGTGGCACCTGATTCCGGCGCCGCAGCGAGCGTGCCGTCCTCCCCGGCCTACGCGCAGCCCCCGCTCCTGCGGCCCCGACGCCGCCGCGGGGCCACGGTCGCCGGTGATGGTGAAAGAGCCATCGGGAGTGGCACCCTGATTTTGGGACGCGCACGCGAACCGTTGGACCCCCCCAAGCGGGGCCGCACAACCTCGCGCGTCCGTCGCGTCGGGGCCCCTGCTACGCTCGCTGGCGTGACCCATTCCGGCAGAACAGCGGCTCAATTGCTTGTCGAATGCCTCGCCGTCGAGCGCTGCGAGTACGTCTTCTCGGTGCCCGGCGAGGAGACGATGGACGTCCTCGATGCGCTCGGCCAGATCGCGCTCGAGGTCGCGGCGGGCGATCGCGAGCACGGGCCGCGCCACGTGACGACCCGGCACGAGCAGGGTGCCGCGTTCATGGCCGACGTCTACGGTCGCCTCACCGGCCACGCCGCCGTCGCCCTCGCCACGCTCGGGCCCGGCGCGACGAACCTCATCACCGGTGTCGCCGACGCCTACCTCGATCGCGCGCCGATGGTCGCCATCACGGGTCAGGCGAGCTCGGACAAGCTCCACAAGGAGGCGCACCAGGTCGTCGACATCGTGCGGATGATCGAGCCGGTCACGAAGTGGAACACGCGCGTCGACCGGGTCGAGGCGATCCCCGAGATCGTCCGCAAGGCGTTCCGTGTGGCGACGCTCGAGAAGCCCGGGCCGACCCACATCGAGCTGCCCGAGAACGTCGCCGCGACGCAGGTTGAGGAGTCCGCCCGACCGCTCGTGCCCGGCCGAACCTACTTTCCGGAGCCGACGGACGAGGCGATCGATCGCGCCGCCGACCTGATCGCGACATCCGAGCGACCGCTCGTGCTCGCCGGCAACGGCGTCCTCCGCCGTCGTGCCGCCGCCGAGCTGCGGGCGTTCGCCCGCGGCCTCCACGTTCCGGTCGCGGTGACGTTCATGGGCAAGGGCGCGATCGACGATCGATCGCATCTCTCGCTCATGGCGGTCGGGATCCAGGCCCGGGACCACGTGCTGTCCGGGTTCGATCGCGCCGATCTCGTGATCTGCGTCGGATACGACCTCGTCGAATACGCGCCGGCTCGATGGAACCCGGATGGCCGGAAGCGGATCCTCCACATCGACACGCAGCCGAGCGAGGTCGACGCGCAGTACCGACCCGAGCTCGAGCTCGTCGGCGACATCGACGGGACGCTGCGCCGGCTCCTGGCCGCGGTCCAGCCCCGTGGAATCAGTGGCCGCGACGCCGGGGAGCGGCACGAAGCCCGCGAGACGCTCGTCCACGCGGATCTTCGCGCGGCGCTCCTTGCCGAGCTCGCGGGGAGCGGAACGGTCGCCGCCGACCCCGCGCTCGCGTCGGCGGCCGGCGACGCCTCATCGCTGGGTGCCCGCGGCGCGGCGTTCCGGGTGACTCCCCAGCGCGCCATCGCGGATCTCCGCGAAGCGCTCGGCCCCGAGGACATCGTCGTCTCGGATGTCGGTGCCCACAAGGTCTGGGTCGCCCGGCTGTACCAGGCGTACGAGCCGAACACCGTGATCATCTCGAACGGCTTCGCCGCGATGGGGATCAGCGTCCCGGGCGCGATCGCGGCCAAGCTCGTCCATCCGGAGCGCAAGGTCGTCGCGCTGTGCGGCGACGGCGGGTTCCTGATGAACAGCCAGGAGCTCGAGACGGCGAAACGGATCGGCGCGAACGTGACGGTCGTCGTCTGGCGCGACGACGGCTACGGGCTCATCGACTGGAAGCAGCGCAACGAGTTCGGCCGGCCATTCGGCGTCGAGTTCGGCAACCCGGACTTCGTCGACTACGCCCGATCGTTCGGCATCGCCGGGTTCCGGCCCTCGTCGGTCGACGATCTGCTGCCGACACTCCGCCGCGCGCTGGACGTCGACGGGCCGGCCCTCGTCGAGGTCCCGATCGACTACCGCGAGAACCTGCGGCTGACCGAACGCCTGGGGGCGCTGTCCGGGGCGTAGGTGCGCTTCCGCGGCCGGGCTCATCGGGCCGCGGGCGGGCCGACGCCGGCTCGGAGCGGCGGAGCGGCCGTCCGACGACCCTCAGCCGAGGTAGGAGTCGTACTCGTGGACCGTCCGGAAACCGATCCGTTCGTAGATCGGCAGGCCCATCGTGCTCGACTGGAGGATCGCGACGTCGCAGCCGTCGGCCGCGCCGTCGGCGACGATCCGACGCGTCATCGCCGCTCCGTACCCCCGGCCCCTGGCGTCCGGTGTCGTCGCGATCGTGTAGACGCCGATCGTCCGGCCCGTCCGGACGCCGAACCCGCTCGTGACCGCGCGTCCCTCCGCATAGCCCACGTAGACGATGCAGCCGGGGCGAAGCCAGAGCTCCTCGCCGATGAGCGTCCGCACAAGTGGAATCGGCATCTCGAACCCGGCGGCAGCGGCGTCGGCGTGGTCCTGGGCCCCGGCCGCGCTGTCGACGCGGCGGATGTCGAGCGCGGAAGCAGGAGCGATGTCGGCCGGGATGGGATGCAGCGCCATCCCGGGCAGGACGCCCTCATCGAGCTCGACGCCGAGCTCGGCGACGACGGACCGGAGCTCGTCGTCCGTCCCTCGCCGCAGGACGACGTAGAACGGCACCGAGCGGCCGCGTGCGACGCCGACCGCAGCGCGGAGATCCCGCGCGGTCGCGCCATCGTCGACGACGACCTGGTTGAAGAGCGCGATCGGCAGGCCGGTGAGGAACACCCCGACCCCGGTGCCGCGTTCGATCGTCGCGCCGGCGACCTGCCCGAACGCGATCGCGAGCCACTCGAGCATGTTCCCGTGCTCGAGCCGGGCGAGGGTGGCGTCGTCCATCGGGGCGGACGGTAGCAGGCGGGCACCGCCGACGGACGATCGCCGTCGACACGGCGGCCCTTCGCGTCATGAGCCCGCACGCGGGCGCGCCGGCGTCCAGGCGCGGCGGGCGCTGCTAGGCTGCCGCCGTGTCGAGGTCGGTCGGTCCCGCTCGGTCCCTGCTCGGCCGGATGTTCGCAATGCCGACCTACCCGCCGGACGAACGCGACGTTCGGACGTTCCGCCTGGCCGGCCTCGAGCTGCCCGTGCGGTCGACCGTCGTCGTCGTCGCCGTGATCCTGCTCGTCATCTTCGACTTCCAGCGCACGCTGATCCCCGACGAGCTCCTCCGCTACGACCGGAACCCGGGCGAGCAGCGGCTCCAGGCGCTCAGCCGGGTGGTCCTGTTCTTCTGCGTGCCGATGCTGATCCTGCTGCTCGGCTTCGGGGATCGGCCCGGCCGCTACGGGCTGCGGCTCGGGGAGTGGCGCTGGGGGCTGGCGCTGGCCGTGATCGGGTGCGCAGTGATGACCCCGATCGTGCTCGTGCTGTCCGGCGCACCGGACTTCCGCGCCTACTACGCGCCGTCGAACGCGCCGCTGCCCGATCTGCTGCTGACGAACGTGCTCGACCTGGTCTCGACCGAGTTCATCTACCGCGGCTTCCTGATGCTCGCGCTGGCCCGGATCTTCGGTCCGGTCGCGCTCGTGATCGCGTTGTTCCCGTTCACCTTCACGCACCTCACCAAGCCCGAGACCGAGCTCCTCTCGACGTTCGCCGGCGGCGCCGTCTACGGCTGGCTGACGTGGCGGACGGGGTCGATCGTGTGGGGCGCGGCGGCGCACGTGTACATCGTCACGCTCGTGATCGTCGCGGCCGGGGCGGGCGCGGTCCGGTAGGGCGCGTGCGGGAGCGGCGGCTCGGAGCGGCGGCTCGGAGCGGCTCGGAGCGGCTCGGAGCGGCTCGGAGCGGCGGCTCGCTCCCTCGCGGCCCGGACCGACGCTCACCCCTCGCGGCCTGACAGCGCTCGCCCCCTCCTGGCCTGACAGACGCTCACCCGAAGAACCTTCGGCTGAGTTCCTGCGCGCCGGCCGGCCGTGTCGCTCGAGAATTAGCCCGCTAGAGCTAACTCGCGATGCCCATCGTGCCGCTCGGTCGTCTGCGCCCGCTGCCAACGCGCCCAACGTTCCGCGCACGAGCACTTGGCAGAGTCGACGCCCGTCGCGCCTCCCCCACCCGCTCATCCATGCATCCGTGGACTGCAGGAGCGGGTCGGCGGGGTAGGACCTGCCGGTCGGCGCGTTGAGTTAGCCTCGAAGGACTAACGGAGCGGTCCCCACGGCGCCAGCCAACGAGGCGAGGTGCGCCAGGAGTCCGCGGGAGCATGTCTGATCAGCTGCGGGCGGCCGGCCCCCGGCCGGGCCCGCCACTCCCGACCCAGCCTAGCGATGCTCCAGCAGCTCCCCGTCGCGCAGCTCGAGCACGCGGTCCGCGACGTCGAGCATCACCGGGTCGTGCGTCGCAACGAGCGCCGTGACGCCCTCGGTCCGGACGACGTCCCGCAGCAGCATCATGATCACGTGGCCGGTCTCCGAGTCGAGCTGGCCGGTCGGCTCGTCCGCGAGCAGGATCCGCGGCCGATTCGCGAGCGCTCGCGCGATCGCCACCCGCTGCTGCTCGCCGCCAGACAGCTCGTGCGGTCGGTGCCTCATCCGGCCGCCAAGGCCCACGAGCTCGATCAGCGACCGGACCCGCGCGTCCCGCTCGCGCGTCGGCGTCCGCACGAGCCGCAGCGGGACCTCCACGTTCTCGGCCGCCGACAGGATCGGCACGAGCCCGAACGCCTGGAAGATGAACGCCACGGACCGGCGCCGAACGTCGACGAGCTCGTCCTCACTCATCGCGCTGACCTCGTGCTCGTCGATGAAGACGCTGCCGGAGGTCGGCCGATCGAGCCCGCCAAGGATGTTCAGGAGCGTCGTCTTGCCGCTCCCCGACCGGCCGCGGATCGCGACGAGGACGCCGGCGTGGGCGGCCAGGCTGACGCCGCGCAGGGCGTGGATCACCGAGTCGCCGGACGGGTAGTCGCGAACGACGTCGACGGCGTGGAGGATCGGGCGGCCGCGCTCCCCGCTCGCCGGCGCGACGGGCGCAGCGAGCGCCGAGGGGGCCGCGGCGGGCGATGGGACCGGGTCGATCGTCGTCATCGTCGTTCGTCCCGTGGATCGGCGGTGGCCGGCTCGCGCCGCGCCGGCAGCGGCACCTCGTTCACGTCTGGCCAGATCTCGACATGGTCGCCCTCCAGGCGCAGCCGCACGCGGTCCTTCAACCCGAGCGCCGCGACGTGGCTCTTCGGCAGCTGGAGACGACCCGCGCGGTCCAGCACCGCGAACTCCTCGCTGATCAGGTGATGCTCGCCGGTGTCCGTGTACGCGCTCCGGCGCACCGTCTCGGTCGAGGTCCGTCCGTCGCGGATCGCCACCGTCCGCTGGACCTGCTCGGACACGAGCGCGTCGTGGGTGACGATGACGATCGTCGTCCCGAGCTCCTCGTTGACCCGCCGCAGCAGCCCGAACACCTCGTGCGAAGTCGTCGTGTCGAGCTCGCCCGTCGGCTCGTCGGCGAAGAGGACCTCCGGCTCGTTGGCGAGGGCGACGGCGATCGCGACCCGCTGCTGCTCGCCGCCCGAGAGCCGCTCCGGCCGATGGTCGCGCCGGTCCCCCAGCCCCACCAGCCCGAGAAGCTCGCGTGACCGGTCGGTCCGCTTCCGCCGACCGTCGAGCGTCATCGGCAGCTCGACGTTCTCGACCGCCGTCAGATACGGGAGAAGGTTCCGCGCGGTCTGCTGCCAGATCATCCCGACGACGTTCCGGCGGTAGCGGGTTCGCTCCCGGCCGCCCATCTGGCCGAGGTCGTGGCCGGCCACGACCGCGCGACCCGCCGACGGCGTGTCGAGCCCGCCGAGGATGTTCAGGAGCGTCGACTTGCCGCTGCCCGATGCGCCGACGATCGCGATCATCTCGCCGTCGTTGACGATCAGGTCCAGGCCCTGCAGGGCGACGACCTCGAGATCGGCGACCTTGTAGATCCGGACCAGGCCCTCGCAGACGATCTGGCGGCCGTCGCCCGGACGCCGCGGCCGCCCGGGCCGCGAACCGCGGAGGAACACATCCGGCGCCGGCGGGCTTCCGCCGTCCCGGCCCTTCGGCAGGTCGATCACCTCGATCTCGGCGAACGGGTCGCGGTCCTCGATCATGGCTCCCTCACTCCGCGCCCCGACGGAGGGCGGCCACTGCTGCGCCGCGTCGCTGCGTCCATGCAGCCAGCGCAATGCCGATCCCGGCGATGATGAGCACGCCGAGGAAGATCAGACCGAGCTGTCGCGGATCCGCGGTGAGCGGCACATCCACCCGCGACCCGACGAGCGCATCCAGACCGAGCCCGGGCTCGAGCAGCGCAAACAGGCCGAGCCCGAGCGCGACCCCGGCCGCGAAGGCGAGCAGCACCGTCGGTCCGTGCTCGATGAGCGCGAGTGCCGAGGCCTGCCGGCGCGAGAGGCCGAGCGTCCGGAGCTGGGCCACCTCGACCAGTCGTGCCGCGCCCGCCAGGGCCAGCGCGGCCGCCACCGCGAGGGCGGCGTAGATCGCGGCGACGAATGCCGAGAGTGCCACCCCGGCGATGATCGCCGCCGTCACCGGGGAGTCGGTGAACCCCCGCTCCAGCTCGGCCCGCGCGTCGACGGTCGCCGCCGGCGTCACGGCCGCAACCGCGTCCCGGATCGCCGGCCCGCGGTCGTCCGGCGCGTCGATGAAGAGCGTCGAGGGAGCGAGGTCCAGATCGGGGTACTTCTCCTTGATCTGCGTGCGGGAGATCACCGCGAGGAGCCCCGTCGAGGGCAGGCCGGGGACGGTGTCGCGAACGGCGGCGACACGCACCGGGAACGAGATGCCATCGACGAGGATGTCGAACTGCTGACCCAGCTTGACCCCGTCCGGCCGCGCGGCCCGGGACGACGAGATCACGACGGGCAGCCGGTCCGGGGCGGGACCGAGCATCTCCGGCGGCAAGCCGGGATCGCCGATCGAGCCGCCTTCGATCGATGCGTAGACCCCGGCGTCGATGGCGTTCAGCTGCGGCCGGATCCCGCTCGTGCCGAACGCGACCAGCGCCTGGAAATCGGCCGCCACCGCGCGGACCCCCACGACCTTCGTGACATCGAGGGCGTGCGGCAACGATCCGGCGGTCGAGACGACCCGGAACGGCGCACCCACGGCCTGCCAGGTCGAGGCGGAGCTCGCGCGGTCGAGGTGCACGAGCGCCGTCGAGGCAAACGTCCCGATCGAGGCCGCGGCGAGCAGCACGATGATCAGCGGGCCCGTGGTCCCACCGCTCGCCGCCCGACGCAGGGCGAGGAGCGCGACGAACCCGCGACCGGATGCCGCGAGCCGACCGAGCGCGCGAAGTGGCAGCGGAACGAGCCGCACCGCCGCGACACCGGCCGCGACGCCGGCCAGCGCGGGGACGGCGGCGATCAGCGGATCGGCCGCCTGGAGCGTGCCCGCGGCGCTCGCCCCACGGACGCCGCGTTCGCGGAGGAGATAGGCCGCGCCTGCGGCAAGCACCACGATCGCCGCGTCGAGGACGAGCCGCCGCGCCGACGGCCCCGTCGCGACCGTGCCGTCCCCATCGGCGCGACCGGCGGCCCGGGCCGCCGTTCCGCTCAGCCCGGTGACGACGAGCAGGATCACGGCCAC
This sequence comes from Chloroflexota bacterium, assembly GCA_042408445.1. Lineage (GTDB taxonomy): Bacteria > Chloroflexota > Limnocylindria > Limnocylindrales > CSP1-4 > CF-46. Next base: position 16,927 of record JBHORC010000034.1, on the reverse strand, counting down.
GACCGCGACGACGGTTGCGGCGAGGATCGTGGGTCGCTGCTGATCCGACGGGATGACGGCAACCGCAACGGCGATCGCGACCGCCGCCGACGGGATCGCGACCAGCGCGCCCTCGAGGAGCACGGCCCGCAGCGCCTGCCCGAGCGAGGCACCCCGGTTCCGGACGAGGGCGAGCGCCGGTCGGCGGCGGCGAGCGGCGACGGCGGCGATCAGCGCGAGCGCTCCGAACGCGACCGCCGCCGGCCCGATCGCGACCACGGTCAGGATCGCGAGGGCGGAGGTCCAGCGCCCCTGGTGGGTCGTCACCAGGTTGAGCAGGCCGCTCTGCATCGCCGCCGCGTCGGACGGCCGGGCGCCGGGCTGGCTCCGCGGAAACAGGGTGTCCAGCTTCCGCAGGTCGCGCACGAGCCCGTCGATGTCCCCGCTCCGCAGCCGGTCCGGGTCGATGAACGATCGCCACGTCGCCCGGACCGCGGTGATGTCCGCGTCGACGATCTGGAGCATCGGCACGTACGACTCCACCGGGATCAGCGCCGTCACGTCGACGAGGAGGGAGTCGCCGCCGAGCGAGCGGTAGGTGACGTGCTCCAGGCCGTGATCCTCGTACCAGAACGGGTCGGACGGATCGTCGACCTTGAAGAGGCCGACGATCTTCATGCCCGCAATCGCGCTCCGCTCGCTGCCGACGAGCGGATCACGACCGTCGGGTCGGAGCATGATCGTCTCGCCGAGCCCGTGACCGATCGGCCGGACGGCATCCTCCGCGATCGCAACCTCGAGGATCTTCGCCGTCTGCTGGTCGCCGCCCGGAGTCGGTTGGGCCGGTGGCGGGAGGGCAACCGTCGTGACGGCCGGCGTCGGGGCGCGGCCGGCGACGTAGTGGAGCCGCGTGTCCGCGCCGGGCTGGATCCGGAACCGGACGAACGTCGGGTCCGGCGTGTCGATCCGCAGGCTCCAGCGCTGGCTGTCGATGACCGTCGAGCGGGACGCGATCAGGCTCTGGACCGACGCCGGCATCTTCGCGACGAGCCGCTCCCCTTCGTCGTCGATCTCGGCAAGCGGCGCGTCCGTGGAGCGCGGCGGCGGGACCTGCTCCTCGATGAGCGCGATGTTCCGGTTGAACGCCGTCGCCTGGCGGACGACGCCGCGAAAGGCGTCGTCTCCCACGCGGTCCAGCAGACGCGGCGTCACGGCAAAGACCGTCGCCGTGATCAGGACCACGAGCGCGACCCCGAGCGTCGGGACGCGGTCCTCACGGATCCGCCGCAGGGTGACGAGGAACGCGCTCACGGCCGGCGGCCCCGGGTCGTGCCCGGCCCTCGGGTCGTGCGCGGCGCCCGCGTCACGCCCGGCCCGGGCGTCACGCCCGGCCCTCGGTTCGTGCCCGGCCTCGGGTCACGCCCGGCCCCGCAGGACGCCCGTGATCCGGACGTCCGCCATCTGCCGGCGGACGAGCCACACCGACAGCAGGAACAGGACGAACGCGCCGGCGTACAGCGGCACGACGGCCTGCCACGGAACGACGACCGCCGGCGCGGGCACGGGCGGCACGCCGGTCTGGGTCAGGGTCGCGAACGGGAGGACGAGCCAGGCCAGCGCGACACCGAGCAACGACCCGGCGATGAGCCCCACGACGAGCAGGAAGACGCTCTCGATGGACAGCCACAGGGCCAGCTGGCGGTTGGACAGGCCGATCGCCCGCAGGAGCGCGAACTCGCCGAGCCGCTCGCTCGTGGTGACCGTCGAGCTGACCAGGAATCCGATCCCGGCGAAGAGCATCGCCGCGATCGAGCCGAGGCCGAGGACGCCGATGAGGCCGAGCGGCACGGGGTCCGTCGAGAGTCGAGCCGTGAGCTCGTCGCGACCGACCACCTGGCCGGCCTCGCTGGCCGGCTTCCGGAGCGTCTCGATCACGCTCGTCGTCTGACCGCGATCCACGGCCAGCCACCACTCGTTCGCGCGACCGGTTCCGCCGACGGTCTGCAGTCGACCCGTCTCGAGGTCGGCGAGATCGGTCAGCAGGAAGGCCGAAGCGGGATCGAATGGCGCGAAGAGCTCGGCCGAATCGACGATGCGGACGTCGATGGACTGGCCGGCGCTCGTCACGGTCAACGTGTCGCCCACGCTCGCGGACGTCTGGGCCAGGAAGGGCCGCGACGCGATCACGGGAAGGACGGCGCCGTCGCCGAGCGTGATCTCGAGCCGTGCGACACCCCCCGGCGCACCGGGGAACCCGAAGATCGGCCGCCTCGAGCCCATGACAACCCTCGTCGGATCGTCGGCGGTCACGCCGGAGACGATCAGGTCCTGGTCGGTGCTGACCGACCACTGCCAACCGGCGCCGGCGGGTGCGAACGGCACGGGCGTCCAGCCGCTGTCGCCGGCAGCGACAGCGGATGCCTCGATCGAGCGGATCGTCGCCTCGCCCTGGATCGCCTCGCCGTCCGGCGGATGGGCCGTCACTTCGACGCCCGCGATCGCGAGGGGTCCGGTCGGGAGCAGGTCCGGCGCGTTCGCAGCGGGGTCGATGTCCGTCAGGGACACCACGAGACGCTGGGTGCCGCCCGCCAGGGATCCCTGGGTGGGCGCCGTCATGAAGATCCGGCCGTCGCCGTCGGCGACGAGCACCGCAAGATCGACGTCGTTCGCGTCCGGCGGGATGACGCCCGTACCGACCTGGGCATCGGCGGTGAAGGCGACGTCGAGGGTGACAGCGAGACGCCGCGGGGCTCCCGGGATCGGGATGGCCGACGTCGGAATCCGGGCGGCGGCAAGCTCGCCGAGGAGCCGGTTTCGCTCCGTCGCGTCCGGCGATGCGTTCGCGCCGGCGACGGTCCCGGCCGCTGGATCGAGCCCGATCAGCCGGCCGCTGCGGACGACGCGACCGAGGTCGACCGGTGTGACGACGATCGGCGTCGCCGCGACGACCCCCGGGATCGATCGGTAGAGCGGGCCAGGCGCCCACGTCGGCAGCGACGAGTAGCCGGCAGCCACGACCCGGACGTCGGCTGCCGCCTGGTAGGCCGCCTGATCAGCCTGTGAGCGCGTCCACGTCGCCGCGTGCGCGGCAGCCAGCGTCCCGAGCGCCGCAGCGAGCATGAGGAGGAGCGCCGTCCGCGTGTAGCGGAGGGGCTGGCGGGCGAGCTGCCGGCCGCCCATCGCCGAGACCATCCCCCGCCCGCGGGCGAGCAGGCGCTCCCCCAGCTCCGCGACCCGGGGCACGATCCGGAGCGCGAGCACCGCGCCGCCGACGAGGCCGATCGCCGGCGCCGCGACGAGCAGCGGGTCGAGCCCCAGGACGCCGCGAGCGTTCTCCGTGAGCGGCGCTCCGTACAGCCGGAGCTGCCACAACGCGACGCCGGCGACCGCGACGAGCGCGAGATCCAGCCCGAGCCGCTGCGGCAGGGTGGTTCGCGCCTGGCGCCCCGCGACGGCGCGGGCGCCGGCCGGGCTCGCCGAAACGGCGAGCGTCGGCAGGGTCAGGGCCAGCACGGACACGAGCCCCGCCACGGCGGCGACGACGAACGCGGACGGCCCGATCTGTGCGGCAGCGGCGATCCCGAGCCCGGCGCTCGGGCCGAACGTCCCGAGCAGCTGGACGGCGCCGAGCGCGAGCACGGGCGAGACGACGACCGCAGGCACGGCGAGGACGAGCGCCTCGACGACGGCCATCGCAATGAGGTGCAGCGCACTCGCGCCACGCGAGCGCATGAGCGCGATCTCGGATCGGCGTCGCTCGACGAGCATCCCGGCGACGAGCACGATCGCGTAGCCCGCTAGGACGGCGAACTGGATCGTCAGCAGGATCACGCCGCTCCGGCTGACCAGGACGGATCGGGCGACGTCGCCGAGCGTCGCCGGCAGGGTCGTGACGATCCGCGGCGTGTCGCTCGGTCCGAGGACGCCGCGGAGGTGGGCACCGAGGGCGTCGATCCCGGTGCGCAGGTCGTCGACCCGATCGATCGCGAGGGCGGGGATCTCCGGAATGCCGCGCCATGTGACGTTGACGCGCGTGGTGCCGACGAGCGACGGGATGTCGGCCTCGCGAACGACGAACGGGCCGCTCGTCTGGAACGACCCGACGGTCGTCGAACCGGTCGTCTCGAGCGGGTCGCCAGCCCAGATGGCGTCATCGGGATCGGCGTGCCACGTGCCGACGATCGAGATCTCGACCGTCCGCGACGCGTCGGTCCGGCTCACCAGGGAGAGGCGCCCGCCAGTCGTGACGCCGAGCGCGCGGGCCGCGACGTCGGATAGCGTCGCCTCGACCGGCGAGGCGCCGGCCTCTGCCCAGCGGCCATCCGCCAGCGTGGCGTGGCCCTCGATCCCCTCGAGGCTCTCGAATGCCGCCAGGTTCGTGACCTCGCCGGTGGCGGTGCGCGGATCGCTGAACGAGCCGGTCCGGACCACCCGCGCGACCTCGCCGCCGCTGGCGGCCATCGCCCGGACGAGCTCGGCGCGGACCGGCCGGTCGAGCTCGTCGACCCGATCCGGCGGGAGGTCGGTCGAGACGACGATGACGCGGCCGGCCGGTGGCGCCGACAGGACCGATCGGTGCAGCCCGTCGGTCGCGACGGCGTCGCCGTACACGACGCCCGTCGCGAGCAGCGTCGACGCGGAGACGAGCAGGAGCCACGCGGCCAGCACCACGGGCCAGTCGGCGAGGCTGCGCTGCACGACCGCGCCAGCCAGGCCGGTTCGTGGACCCACGTCCGCATTCTCCCGCTCGCGTCAGGGGTCGATCCTGTTATCGAATACACCGCCCGGGACGGCGCGGTTCAGGCGGGTGCTCGTTGTCCCAGCGATCTCCCACAGGCATTGTTTTCGACGCGAACGCGCCGACCAACAGAATCGGCGCGCGTTTACCAGCGATTCCGATGCTCCGCGGACATCGCCAACGGGCGATTTGCGGCCATCGTGGTGCGCCTCGCTCCTCTCGGCTCGAAAACGATGCCTCCCAGCCATCGCGCGGTGAGCCCGCGACCGCGGCGACATCGGCGACGGGGGCGACCGGGGCGACCGGGCGACCAAGGCGACGCCCGCGACCCCGGCGACCCGGGGCGACCTGGGCCACACTGCCGATGGGCCTCGGCGGCGGCGCCGGATCCGCCGACACATCGCTGCAAGTCGTCGAGCGGAAGGCGACCGGCCGGCGGAAGCCTCGATCGGCGACGGTCGTCACGTGGAGATCGTCGGCTTCCTCGTTGCCCTGGTCGTCCTCGTCCTGATCGGACTGGCCGCGACCGGCCGCATGCCGTTCCCGTCTCGGCCCCGCGGACGCAGACGGACCGCGCCACGACATGCGCAGCACAGATCCAGGAGCGATCGCACCGGAGGATCGAACCGCGGAGCCGACTGGCTCCGCCGACGACGCCGGCTGAGCGGTCCGGCGGCGGAGCAAACGTCCCGATCGGCGGAGGAAACGTCCCGATCGGCGGGCAAGGTCGCAGCGGGATGTGAAGGCCCGCGGCAACCCCGCGGGGACGCCCGCCGCGCGGAACCCACCGCGGGACATGAAAGGCCGCGGCGGGCAAAGGCCGCCGCGGCCCGACTTGCAGGGGATGTGTCGGCGGCGATCGCCGCCGACGGGGTCAGTTGCGGCTGTCGGCCGTGGTCGCGGCGACCGTCTCGGGGCCGACGAGAACCCACGCGTCCTGCCACGTGCCACCGGCCAGGTTCCGCTGGATGTTCAGCCAGGCCATGCCTTCGAGCGTCCGTGAGGCAGCGAGCGAGCCGGCGTCGACCGGGCGGAAGCCGAGCGACTCGACGACATCGAGCACGGTCTGCTTCGCGGCAGCATCGTCCGAGGCGACATAGCCATCCGGCGCGATGCCGGCGACCGTCGGCTGCGCCTGGCGCGAGGCGAAGACCGTGTTGAAGGCCTTGACCACCTTCGCGTCCGGCAGCCGCGACTGCAGCTCCTCGGCGATGGAGGTGGACGGGCCGGCGGCGTCCGGCGTCGGGCGGTTCGTGACGTCGATCACGACCTTGCCGCTCAGCGTGGAGCCGAGCTCCGTGGCGACCTGGTCGAGCGCCGTGGCGGGAACCGCGAGCACGACGAGGTCGGCTGCGGACGCGGCATCCGCGCTGCTGGCGGCCGCGGTGGCGCCGGTCTGGTCGGCGGCCTCTCGAGCGTGCTCGGCATGCTCCGCCGCAACGGTGACTTGGTGGCCTGCCCGCGTGAGCGACGTGGCGAGTGCGCGGCCGACATTGCCCGCACCGATGATGGCGATCTGCATCGTCGTGAACCTCCGGTTCGCTTGACGAGTTTGGTATCGACAAGCGATATTTGTTGGTAGCACAACCTTACGACCGGAGTTTGCCCCTGTCAATAGGTTGTTGGGGAGAGAAACAATGACGGACGCGACCCAGGCGGAAACCACGACGATTGGCGAGGGCGACGCGGCGATCGCACCCGGCGACGCGACGCGACGCCCACCCGCCGTCGGCCGGCAGGTGCGGCGCTGGCGCACGGAGCGCGGGCTCACCCTGTCGCGGCTCGCCGCCGCCGCGAATCTGAACGTCGGCTATCTCTCCCAGATCGAGAACGACAAGGCGTCGCCGTCCCTCGCCTGCCTCGGCGCCATCGCCGGCGCGCTCGAGGTGCCCGCGGCGTGGTTCCTCGTCGAGGAGACGGCTGCGCCAGACGTCCAGCGCGCGGCGGACCGTCGCTGGCGCGAGCAGCCCGGCGGCCGGGCGAGTCGGGTTGACGCACGCGGCTCGAGCGACATCCTGATCATCGAGGCCGAGTCCGACCCCGGGACGAGGACCGGCCTCCACAGCCACCCCGGCGACGAGCACCATCTCGTGCTGCGCGGCCAGTACCGGATGACCCAGGGCGATCACGTCGTCGAGCTGGGCCCGGGCGACTACCTCCGCTGGGATGGCCTGATCCCGCACGACGCCGAGACGATCGGCGACGAACGCGCGGCGCTCCTCGTGATCCGCCTGACCCGGCACGGCGAGCCGCACGACTGATCGCGGCAACCGAACCGCAACCCGGCCCGGGCCGCGCCGGTCCGCGCTGATCGCTATCCTTCACGCGTTCCTCCGGACGGACCCCGTTCCGTCGACCAGACACGTCAGGTGGTGCCCATGAAGGTCGGCGTCGCCAAGGAGACCGCGCCCGGCGAGCGGCGCGTCGCCCTGGTACCCGAAGCACTCGGCAAGCTCACGGCAGCCGGGCTCGAGATCCTCGTCGAGACCGGCGCCGGAGCCGGCGCGGCGATCCCCGATTCGGCGTATGCGGACGCCGGCGCGACCGTCGTGTCCGCCGCCGATCTGTACCGCCAGTCGGACGTGATCCTCCGCGTCCAGAAGCCGAGTGAGAGCGAGATCCAGGCGCTCCGGCCGGGCCAGACCCTGCTCGGCCTGCTCCAGCCCCTGATCGATCCGCAGACCGCCGCGGCCCTCGCGAAGCAGGGCGTGACCGCCGTCAGCCTCGACGCGATCCCGCGGACCCTGAGCCGCGCCCAGTCGATGGACGCGCTGAGCTCCCAGGCGAACGTCGGTGGCTACAAGGCCGTCCTGATCGCCGCCAATGAGTACGGCCGCTACTTCCCGCTCCTCACGACGGCAGCCGGGACGGCCAAGCCGGCCAACGTGCTGATCCTCGGCATCGGCGTCGCCGGGCTCCAGGCGATCGGCACGGCCCGCCGGCTGGGTGCGGTCGTGAAGGCGTACGACGTCCGGCCCGAGACGCGCGAGCAGGCCGAGAGCCTCGGCGCCCAGTTCGTCAAGCTGAAGACGACGATCGACGCGACCGGCGCCGGCGGCTATGCCCGCGAGCTCACGGCGGAGGAGCGCGCCGCTCAGCAGGCCGAGCTGAACGAAGTGATCGGCGGGATGGACATCGTGATCACCACGGCCCAGGTCCCGGGCCGCAAGCCGCCGGTCCTCGTGACGGCGGACGCGGTCTCGCGGATGAAGCCAGGATCGGTCCTCGTCGACATGGCGGCGTCGGCGCTCGGCGGCAACGTCGAACTTTCGCAGCCCGGCAAGACGATCGTCACCGACAACGGCGTCACGATCGTCTCGCCGGACAACCTGCCGGCCACGATGCCCGCCGGCGCATCGGCCTTCTACGCCCGGAACATCTCGGCGCTCCTGCTCGGGATGGTCAAGGACGGGAACCTGAACCTCGACTTCGAGGACGAGGTCACGAAGGCCACCGTCATCACGAAGGACGGGGCGGTCGTCGCCGAGCCCGTCAAGAAGCTGCTCGAGCCGGCGCCCGCCGCCGCAGCGCCCGGAGGCAACGCGTGAACGAAGCGCTCCTCACCGCCCTGACGGTGTTCGTCCTGGCGATCCTCTGCGGCTTCGCCGTGATCAGCAAGGTCCCGGCGACCCTCCACACGCCATTGATGTCGGGCGCGAACTCGATCCACGGGATCGTCCTCGTCGGCTCGATGTTCATCGCGGTCCAGGCCCGCGAACCGGTCAGCCAGCTCCTCTCGCTCATCGCCGTCGCGTTCGCGACGATGAATGTCGTCGGCGGCTACGTGGTCACGGACCGGATGCTCCAGATGTTCCGCAAGAAGCCCACGGCGCCACCCGCGCCGAAGGCTGACGGGACCGAGGGCTAGGCGATGGACTACGCCACCCTCGAGAGCATCGTCCGCCTCGTCTGGCTCGCCGGCGCGGCGCTGTTCGTGCTCGGCCTGATGCGGATGAACTCGCCGGCGACGGCCCGCAACGGCAACCTGATGTCCGCGGCCGGCATGGCCGTCGCGATCGCCGCGACGGCCGTCCTGCTCCTCGCCACCCCGACCGAGGACGGAATCGGCTTCAACGTCGGCGGCTGGGTGATCATCATCATCGGGATCGCGTTCGGCGGCGGCCTCGGGCTCTACACGGCGAAGACCGTGAAGATGACCGCGATGCCGCAGCTGGTGTCGCTCTTCAACGCGGTCGGCGGTGGCGCGGCGGCCCTGATCGCGATCGACGACTACCTGAAGCTCACGTCCGTCCCGGACCCGCAGGTCAACGTCGCCACGGTCCTGGACATCGTCATCGGCTCGATCACGTTCACCGGCTCGCTCATCGCGTCGGGCAAGCTGATGGGCCGGATCCCCGGCAAGCCGATCCTCATCCCGGGCGGGCGGATCGTCACCGCCGGACTCGCCGCGGTCGCCCTGATCGGTGCGATCTACCTGTGGGCCGGCAACGTGAGCGAGCCCGTCATGCTCCTCATCCTGCTCGCGTCACTCGTCTTCGGCGTCACGATGACGCTGCCGATCGGCGGCGCCGACATGCCGGTCGTGATCTCGCTGCTCAACTCGTTCACGGGCACCGCCGTCGCGATGGCCGGCTTCGTCCTGAACAACGTCGTCCTGATCATCGCCGGCGCACTCGTCGGCGCATCGGGCGCGATCCTCACGAAGCTGATGGCGGACGCGATGAACCGCTCCGTCCTGAACATCATGATCGGCGGGTTCGGTGGTGGGGACGCCGTCGCCGGAGCCGTCGGCGCAGAGGGCGCGTCGGTCCGCGAGATCGGCATGGACGACGCGGCGATCCAGCTGGCGTATGCCCAGCACGTCATCGTCGTGCCGGGCTACGGCCTCGCGGTCGCCCAGGCCCAGCACGCCGTCCGCGAGCTCGCCGAGCTGCTCGAGTCGCGCGGCGTCGACGTGAAGTACGCGATCCACCCGGTCGCGGGCCGGATGCCGGGCCACATGAACGTCCTGCTCGCAGAGGCGAACGTCCCCTATCCGCAGCTCAAGGAGATGGACGACATCAACCCGGAGTTCGAGCGAGCGGACGTTGCCCTCGTGGTCGGCGCGAACGACGTGACGAACCCCGCCGCGCGACGTGCGGGGACACCCGTCTCCGGGATGCCGATCCTCGACGTGGACCACGCGAAGTCGATCATCGTGATGAAGCGATCGATGGGCAAGGGCTACGCCGGCATCGACAACGAGCTCTACACGAACGCCAAGACGGGGATGCTCTTCGCGGACGCGAAGGAGGGATTGGCCTCACTCGTCGCCGCGGTGAAGGCACTCTAGGCGTCGCGTCCCCGCAACTCGGGACCACGCCCGGGGCCGGGCCGGGGCGAACTCCCGGGGATGGACTCGGCCCGCCTCGCCTAGCCCGAGGACGCCGCCGGCAAGTCGGGCGCGCCAGTCGCCAGGAGCGAATCCGGGTCGATGTCGAGCGCCTCGTAGTGGGTGACCTCGACCTTCTCGGCGAGGCCCTCCGCGCCCGGGAGGAGACGCGGCTTCATGATGTCCGTCCCGGCCCAGCCGTAGAGGGCGTGGGCGTCGCGCCACTCCTCGAACAGGAGCACGTCCTCGTAACCGGGGTGCGACTGACGAGCGAGCTTCACGTACACGAGCCCGTCGTGGGCGCGCATCACGGGGAGCTGCTGCCGAAGGACCTCCTCGAACGCCGCCGCGTGGTTGTCGCGCACTCGTGCGGTCAGGATTCGAACGATCACGTCCGGATCGTACCAACGATGCGTCTCATCGTCCGTTGCCTCTTCGCGTCCGTTCTGGGTGCCGTCAGGCGCCGGCTGTCTCCTCGATCGGGATCACCTCGGGGACCGGTTCCCGAACCGGCTCGAGCGCTCGCTTGTTCATCTTGAGCGGGGCGAGCGTGCCGAGGGACTCGGCGAGGACGAGCGCGTCGTCGCCCGGCTCGATCACGAAGTCGCGGGCCGGGTTCGTGTAGGTCGTCGTCCCGCGGCTGACGGAGAGGAGCGTGGCCCGGTGGTCCGCCCGGAGCTGGCGGCTGACGTCATCGATCGTGAGGCCGAGATACGCCTCCGGCAGGGTCACGCGGTACAGCTCCGATCCGTCGCCGCCGGACACGATGTCCGTCACGAGCTCCGTGAGGCCCGGATAGAGCGCGGACCGGGCGAGCAGGCGCGACGCGAGCCGGGAGGTCACGAGGACCTCGTCGACATGGGCGCGGCGGAAATGCTCCACGTGGGCCGGGTTGTTCACCTCCGCGACCGTCCGGACCTGCGGTGCGATCGTCTCGATCGCCATGATCGTCAGGATCGAGTGCATGTCCGCCTCGTTCGACGGCTCGACCGGGAAGATCAGGGCAGCCTTCGCTTCGCGGATCCCGGCCCGTTCGAGCGCCGCCGTCTCCGTTGAGTCGCCGTTCACGAAATACACGCCGTCGCCGGCCGGGTTCTTGTCGGCCTGCGCGAGCACGACGATCCGGGCCCGGTACTCATCGCCGCGGAGCTCGTCGATCAGCTCCCGGGCGGTGGAGTTCCAGCCGCAGACGACGATGTGATCCCGGTAGCCCGATGCGCCCAAACCCTGGCCCTCCTTGAGCAGGAAGTCGATCACGAGCGCGACGAGCGCGCCGGTGATCGTCCCGATGATCGCAACACCGAAGAGGCTGAAGAACCAGCCGACGACCCAGCCGACCGGGCTCGTGACGTACGACGAGTCGCCCTGGCCCAGGATCGTCTGGATCCCCCAGTTGACCGACGCACCGAGCGCCGGGAGCGTCCACTCCTTCTCCACGGCGGTGATCAGCGCCGCGGCGATCAGGACGAGGACCAGCGCGCCGGCGATGAGCTGGCCGAAGAACCGCCGATCGACGGCGCCGCGGACGCGGCTCAGGTGCCAGCCGACGCGCCGGATCAGGGGGCTGCTGAAGAGGGGGCCGAGGAAACGCTGCACGGTCGGCGGCCATGGTGCCACAGCGGACCCCGGTCCCGAGGCTCCGTCCGGGCTACTCGCCGCCGGTCGACGTCTCCATCAGCTCGACGTCCGGGATCGCCGTGATCGCCCCGATGACGTCCTGGTCGCGTGTCGCCGGCGGCAGACGCAGCGTGAGCTCGACCTCGTAGCGACCCTTGCCGATCCGCTGGCTGTTGATCCCGGCCATCTCCACGCGGCGATCGGCGAGGAGGCGCGAGACGTCACCCAGCGCCTCCAACCGGCCGACCTCGAGCCGGACCCGCAGCACGCGGGCACCCGGCCGATGGATCCGCTCGACTAGCGCGTTCAGCGGCCACAGCGAGAACACGACGATGAACGTCCCGACGGCCGCGATCAGCCATTCGCCGGCGCCGACGGCCATGCCGATCGCGGCCGTCGTCCAGAGGCTGGCCGCCGTCGTGAGGCCGCGGATCGAGGTGCCGTACTTGAGGATCGCGCCCGCGCCCAAGAAGCCGATGCCGGAGACGATCTGGGCGGCAACGCGGCTGGGGTCGACCGCCGGCGCGACGCCGGGCTGCTCGATCCCGGCGAAGCCGTAGATCGAGAGGATCGTGAAGATCGCCGATCCGAGGGAGACGAGCAGATGGGTCCGCATCCCGGCCGGGTGCTCGTGGATCTCGCGTTCGAGCCCGACCGCCGCGCCGAGGGCGGCGGCGATCAGCATGCGGACCGCGAGGTCCGCCTGCAGGCCAAGGTCGATCTGGAACACGACGGACGTCGCCTCCGGTCGGACGGGAGTTGTCGGTCAGTGTAGGGACGTCGGCGGGATCGACCGGCCCGAATGGCGCCGGCGCGTCAGCAGAGTCATCATACGACTCGTGCGCGGCGCCGTTTCCCGATTCGGGCGATGGTCACCCGGCGTCCGCCGCCTCCGCCTGGCTCACGTCCGCGACCTGCGCCCCGAGCGCCGCGACGAGGTCCGCCGGCGCGAGGTGGAGATTGACGCCGAATCCACCGCCGCCGATCGAGGCGATCGGTTCGGCGACCACGGACGCGTCGACCACGACGGGCCAGCGCCGGCTCGAGCCGAACGGCGTGATCGTGTAGCGCTCGTAGCCGGTCACGGCCTTCGCCTCGTCCGCGTCGGGCAGCGTCATCCGACGCACGCCGAGCAGCTCGCGCAGCTTCGGCCAGTCGAACCGGCGGCCGGCCGCGACGAGGACGAAGAGGTAATCGTCCTCGCCGCGGCGGACGACGATCGTCCGGAGGAGCTGGCGCGTCTCGATCCCCTGGAAGCGAGCCGCTTCCTCGGCGCTTCCGGCGCGCTCGGTCCGGACGATCTGATGCGGAATGCCCAGGGCGCGGACCGCCTCGATCGCCGGGGTGACCGGCTCGTCGCCCGGGCTCGTCTCGTCCGTCGTCATCGCCGGATGGTAGGCGACCCGCGTGTGCGAGCATGCCGCGATGGCCGCCAGTCCCGATCTCCGGCTCGTGATGATCGGGGCGGGCTGGATCGTTCCCTTCCACCTCGCAGCCCTCGAGCGCCTGGGGCGGACGAAGGTCGTCGGCGTCGCGTCCGGAACGCACACGAGGGCCGCGGCGATCGCCGCCCCGCTCGGTGCTGTCGCGTCCGATGACCCGATCGCCCTCCTCGACGAGCTGCGACCCGACGCCGTGTACCTGTGTGTGCCGCCGTTCCGGGCCGTGGCGCTCGGCGAGGCGCTCGTGGAGCGCGGGATCCCGTTCCTGACCGAGAAGCCGCTCGCGGCGACGGACGCGACCGGCCCCGGCCGCCTCGCGGCCGCGATCGAGCGGCGCGGCCTCGTCGTCGCGGTCGGCTACCACCTGCGCGGCATCCAGGCGCTCGCGACGGTGCGGGAGCGGCTCGCGGCGAACCCTGCGCTGCTCGTGGCCGGGCGGTGGATCGGAAGCACGCCGGAGCCCGCGTGGTGGCGACGCGTCGACGAGGGAGGCGGCCAGGTCGTCGAGCAGGCCACCCACCTGTTCGACCTGTCGCGGCTCCTCGTCGGCGAGGCCGAGGTGGCCGCGGCGTCGTGCCTCCGCCAATCCCCGGCCGTGCCCGCGGACACGGACGTCGCCGACGCGACCGCGGCGATCCTTCGCTACGAGACGGGCGCCCTCGGCTCGTTCGTCACGGCGCGCCGGGCGTCGGACGCGACGGTCGATCTCTCGCTGATCTCGGACGGGGCGCGGACGACGATCCGGCGGGCGGCGGACGCGCCGGGTGGCTGGGAGATCGAGCTGGTGGACGGCGACGCAACGCGGGCGATCCCCGCCGGCCGCGATCCCTACGAGGTCCAGGCGGAGCGGTTCCTCGATGCCGTCGCCGCGGGGGATCCCTCGCACGTGCTGTCGTCATACCGGGATGCGCTTCGGACGGATCGGCTGACGCGGGCGGTCGTCGCGGCGACGCGACAACCCGGCTGACCGGCGCGGCCAGGGTCGGCGCTGGCCCGACCTCGGTCGAGCGTGGCCCGATCGTCGCCCGCCGCTAGACTCCGGCCGGTGAACGAGCCCGCCGAATCCACCCGGAACGTCCGCCCCGCGACGCCGGCGGAGGCCGCCGACATCGGCGGGATGCACGAGGCGAACCGACGGGCGTGGGACGAGGCGGCCGAACGCTACGAAGGCTGGTTCGACGAGGCGGTCGAGCTGATCCGGAGCGGCGGGACGAACCTCTTCCCACAGGAGCACGACCTCCTCGGCGATCTTCGGGCGGCGCCCGGCAAGGCCGGGACGCGGCGGGCCATCCACCTGCAGTGCGCCGCCGGCCGCGACACGCTGTCCCTCTGGAACGCCGGGGCCGAGGAGGTCGTTGGGGTCGACGCCAGTCCGCACATGCTCGAGCTGGCCCGGCGGCTCTCGGAGGCGACCGCCGCGCCGGCGCGATGGATCGAGTCGGACGTCCTCGATACGCCCCACGAGCTCGATGGGACCGGCGACATCGTCTACACGGGCCGCGGCTCGCTCCTCTGGATCCACGATCTCGACCGGTGGGCCGCGGTTGTCGCCCGGCTCCTCGCCCCTGGCGGCCGATTCGTCCTCTTCGAGGGGCACCCCGCGGAGTGGCTGTTCGACGCGGACGAGGAGGGCCGGCTCACGGTCACCGACTATGACTACTTCGGCGGCGTCGAGGCGTCGAAGGGCTGGGCGCCCGAGTACATCGACCGGCTCTCGCTGGCCGAGGACGACCAGCACTGGAAGTTCGCGCGCGCCTGGACGCTCGGCGAGATCGTGACCGCGGTCGTCGGAGCCGGGCTCCGCCTCGAGCGGCTCGTCGAGTACCCGATCGACTGGTGGGCCGGGCACCGCGACCTCCGGCCGGAGGATCGCGGCCGAATCCCACTGTCGTTCGGCCTGGTGGCAACCCGGGGAGGCTGACGCCGGCCGGGCGTCGCGGCGCCCGGGCACACGTTCGCCTCCACGCCGCCGCGGACGCGATCGGAACCTCAGTCCGCGATCGGGTCGACCAGCTCCAGCCGGATCCGCTTGTTGATCCGTCCCTTGGACTCGTAGCCCGTCACCCGGATCGAGCCAACCTCGCCGGTGTTCGAGACGTGCGTTCCGCCATCGGCCTGCAGGTCGAGCCCGACGATCTCGATCGTCCGGATCTCCTCGATCCCGTCGGGCAGCAGGTTCACCTTCGTCCGGATGAGATCCGGGATCGCGAATGCCTCGGCTCGCGGCAGCACGTTGACGCGGACGTCGCGCTTCGCGGCGAGCTCGGCGTTCACCGTCGCCTCGATCTCCGCGACGAGATCGCCGCTCATCCGCTCGAACTCGAAGTCCATTCGCCCGCCACCGGGCTCCATGTTCCCGCCGGTGACGAGCGCGCCATGGTCGCGCCAGACCACGCCGCACAGGGCGTGGAGCGCGGTGTGGGTCCGCATCAGCGCGTATCGCCGGGCCCAGTCGAGATCGACCGTGACGGTGTCGCCGCGAGCCGGCGGGCCGTCGGGTGATGGCTCCAGCTCGTGGACGATGTCGCCGCCGGCCTTGCGGGCGGCACGCACCGTCCAGCTTCGGCCGTCCGTGGTTCGGAGGAGGAGTCCGCGATCCGCGGGCTGGCCTCCGCCGCCCGGATAGAAGACGGTCCGGTCCAGGACGATCAGCGGCGCTTCGCCGCCGTCATCGACCGTCGCGACGCGTGCCTCGACGGTCCTCGCGTAGGCGTCGGAATAGCAGAGCTGCTCGCGGACGTCGATGACGCCTCCCCGGGCCGCCGAGCCCTCCCGACGGCCGCGCTCGTTACTGGACGGTGAGCGTGCCCTTCATCGTGGTCGGATGGACCTGGCACATGTAGGTGTACGTGCCGGCGGTCAGCGCGGGAACCCCGAGCTGGCGCTGGCCCGGCCCCTGGAAGAACGCCGTGTCGCCGCTGACGGCGACATTCGCTCCGTTCGGATCCTGGATCACGACGTTGTGCGGCGCCTGGTTGTCCTGGTTGTCGAAGAGCAGGTTGAACGCCGTGCCGGCCGATGCCGTGAGCGTCGTCGGTTCGAAGCCGGTGGTTGCGGCGCCGACGGGCGCGGTGATGGTCAGCGTCGCGCCGCTCGAGGCGATCGGGCTTCCACCGGCGGAGGGTGCGACCGACGCCGCGCCGGAGGGCGCCGCGGACGCGCCGGACGATGCCCCTGCGGACGGAGCGCCGGATGCCGCACCGGAACCGGTCGGGCCGCCGGATGCGCCACCCGAAGCCGCGGCCGTTGCCGACGGGGCGGGCGCGTAGGTCCAGCCTGGAGCCGCGCCGGACGAGCAGGCGACGAGCGCGAGCGTCAGGATCGGGATCAGGAGCGAGAGACGGCGCATGGCGGTGGGAGTCCTCGTGTGCATTGGAGCGCGGACGGACGGGTCCGCCTGAAGGTCAGGTCCGAGACGGAAATCTACCGTCCGCCGCGCGTTCCTGCCGTGGCCGGCTCCGTCAGCCCGAGCCGGATCGCGACCGCCGCGGCCTCGACACGTCCCGACACGCCGAGCTTGGCGAGGATGTTGCCGACGTGGACCCCGACGGTCTTCTGGCTGATGAAGAGGCGCTCGCCGATCTCGCGGTTCGTGCGGCCCTCGGCGATGACCGCGAGGACCTCGCGCTCGCGACGCGACAAGCCGAACGTATCCGGCCGGTCGGCGGCGGCCTCACCGATCAGGCCGCGGGCGAGGGCCGAGCGGCCGTCCCCGACGACGTCGGAATCGACGCCGGAGCGCGCGTTGCCCGCGCCGGCGAGGCGAGGCAGGTCGCCCGGGGCTGCCCCGGCCCCGTGGCCAGCGGCGACGGCCGCGGC
>JBHORC010000031.1:0-38006 GCA_042408445.1 Chloroflexota bacterium | reverse complement strand
CGTCGCCCGTCTGCCCGCCGCGGCCCGTGGCCGCCTGTTCGGCCGCCCGCTCGACGGACACGACGATGTCGCCGATGTGAATCCGGCGCCGGCCGCGGCCGCGGTCGCATTCGCGGCGCCGCCCGGCCGCCGGATTCACATCGGCGACATCGTCGTGTCCGTCGAGCGGGCGGCCGAACAGGCGGCCACGGGCCGCGGCGGGCAGACGGGCGACGTCACCTGGTCGACCGCCGACGAGCTCCGCTTGCTCGTCACCCACGGCACGCTCCATCTCTGCGGCTGGGATCACGCGGAACCGGTCGAGGAGCGCGAGATGCGGGCGCTGGAGCAGCGGCTGCTCGCTCGCTGAGGGCCGCGACCGGTCGGCGCTGGTAGCATGGTTGCGGGCCCTCCCGCGACGGGATCGGGCCCGTTCGGCGTGCGTTCGCCCGTTCGGTGACGCTGGCGACGCCGCCGGTGCGCGACGCGTCCGGGCGCAGCCGGACATGGAGACCGAGTGAAGATCGTCGTCGGCCTGGGCAACCCGGGCGACCAGTACGCGAAGACGCGACACAACATCGGCTGGATGGTCCTGGACCGCCTGGCCGAGCGAGCCGGCTGGACCGGACGTGCCCGCACGCGCGACGCCTCGGCCGTGGCGATGGGCCGCTTCCACGGCCTCGATCTGACGCTGGTGAAGCCGCTGACGTACATGAACGATTCTGGTCGGGCCGTCCGGAAGGTCCTCTCGCGCGCTCACGCCCCGATGGCCGACCTCCTCGTCGTCGTCGACGACTTTGCGCTGCCGTTCGGCAAGCTCCGCTTCCGGGAGGGCGGCGGGCCCGGCGGTCACAACGGCCTTCGATCGATCATCGACGAGCTCTCGAACGAGCAGTTCAGCCGGCTCCGCGTGGGGATCGGAAAGCCGGATCGAAGCTTCGTCGACCACGTCCTCGCGCCATTCGAGCCCGACGAGCGCGCCCGTCTGGACGAGCTGCTGGACGCGGCCGCGGACGCTGTCGAGGAATGGGCCCGGCACGGGACGTCGAAGGCGGCCAATCGCTTCAACATGTTCGAGCTCCGGGCCGCGGACGCGTCCCGGATCGCGCCGCCGGGCGAGGTCGACGGGCCACCCGACGGGGACGGCGTGCGACGGACGCGGACCGGCTGGCGGAAGGTCCTGCCGCGGAGCGAGGAGGCATGACGGCCGACACGCCCGTCCTCCGGGGGAAGCGCGGCCGCGAGCGACGGCTCGGCGAGTCGGCGCGGGCGAGCGGCACCGGTGGCCGAACCGGACAAGGCGCCAGCGGCGGTCGGCGGCAGCCGGACCTGTCGGCGCTGCTGCCGCTCCTGGCCTCGACCGGCACGTTCGCGTCGCTGCGCGAGCGGCTCGCCGGGGGCACGTCCGCGAGCGGTCGTCGCGTGGGGCGGCATGTCGGCCTGACCGGCGTTCCCCACGGTGCGAAGAGCTATCTCGCCGCCACCCTCGCGTCCGTCGCGGCCGGCGAGCGACTCGCCTGGGTCGCCCGCGACGCGGAGATCGGTGATCGCGTCGCCGACGAGCTCATCGCCTGGCTGGGTGATCCGGGCGCGGTCGCGGTCCTCGAGCCGCGGACGGCCCTTTCCTACGAGCGAAGCGAGCTCGTCGCCGACGAGACGGCCGCCCGCGTCGCGGCCCTCGCGGCGTGGCGGAGCGGCACGGCCCGCGTCCTGGTTGCCAGCGTCCAGGCGCTCCTCCAGCACACGATCGATCCGGCCGACCTTCCGGCCGAGCCCCGCCGGCTGCAGGTCGGCGCGCGGCTCCGACCCGAGGCGCTCCTGCGGGACCTGCTCGCGTTCGGCTACACGCCGACGACGGAGGTTGCGGGCCGCGGTGAGTTCGCCCGCCGCGGCGGGCTCGTGGACGTGTTTCCGCCGTCGGCGGCACTGCCCGTCCGGATCGAGTTCTTCGGCGACGAGGTCGACTCGCTGCGCGCGTTCGACCCGACGGATCAGCGCACCGTGTCGGGCCTCGAGGAGGCGACCCTGCTCCCCGCGTCGGAGTTCCTCGCGCCCCACCAGGGAGTGGCCGCGCTCCGGGACCGGCTCGGCCGTGCGGCGGCGCGACTCCCCGAGCGGCTCGCCGTGGACCTCGCCCGGTTCGAGGGCGACGCGACCGCCGCCGCCGCCGCGGCACCCTCAGAGACCCGTGCCCTCGCCGTCGGCGACGCCGCGGAGATCTGGGCAGCGCATCTCGCGCCGGCCAGCGGCTTCGACCACCTCGATCCCGCGACCCTCCTGATCCTCGACGAGCCGGGCGACATTGCCGAGGCCGCGGACTTCCTCTGGCGCCAGGCCGACGAGCGCCGAACCGAGCTGGTCGAGTCGGGCGAGCTGCCGAAGGAGTGGCCGTCGACGTATCTCGGGCCACGCGAGTGGAAGAGCCGGCTCGTCTCGAGCCGCACGCTGGAGTTGACCTGGGAGTCGGAGGTCGCGGAGGCCGCGGCGCTCGCCGCACGCGGTCTCAGCAGCGGCGACCCGTTCGGCTGGCGCGAGCCGCAGCTGCCGCCCGGGCGTGCCGCGGCGATCGGCGAGGCGGTCGAGCAACGCCGCCAGGACGGCGCCCGGACCGTCTTCGCGAGCGATCAGGCGCTCCGTCTGGCGGAGCTCCTCGAGGAGGCGGGCCAGCCGACCGCGGTGGTCCACGCGCCGGACGCGCCGCCGCCCGGCGGGATCACGATCGTCGAGCGGAGCCTGAACGGCGGCTTCGAAGGTGGTCCGGACGGGCTGTCGTTCATCACGGATCGTGAGCTGTTCGGCACCGTCCGCGTTCGACGGCCGAAGGCGCTTCGGCGGGTCGTCCCGCGCGACATCCTCGAGCGGCTCACGCCCGGCGATCTGGTCGTCCACATCGACCACGGCGTCGCCCGCTACGAGCGGATGCTCCGGCGCGGCAACGCGGCCGAGGGCGAGGACCGCGACTACCTCGAGCTCAGCTTCGCGGCCGGCGACAAGATCTTCGTCCCCGTCGAGCAGATCACCCGGATCAGCCGCTATTCGGGCGCCGAGCACCCGACGCTGAGCAAGCTCGGTGGCACCGAGTGGCTGAGGACCAAGCAGCGCGTCCGGAAGGCCGTCGCCGACCTGGCGGAGGAGCTGCTCGAGCTCTACGCGGCCCGCGCCAACACCCAGGGCCACGCCTACAACGACGACACGCCGTGGCAGGCCGAGATGGAGGCGAGCTTCCCGTACGAGGAGACGCCGGACCAGCTCCGGGCGGTCGCCGAGGTGAAGCTCGACATGGAGGCCGGCCGGCCGATGGACCGGCTCGTCGTCGGCGACGTCGGCTATGGCAAGACCGAGGTCGCCCTCCGCGCCGCGTTCAAGGCGATCCAGGACGGGAAGCAGGTCGCGGTGCTCGTCCCGACGACCGTGCTCGCCGCCCAGCACCACCAGACGTTCGGCCAGCGGTTCGCCGCGTTCCCGATGCGCGTCCGGCTCCTGTCGCGGTTCGTGCCCGCGGCGGAGCAGAAGACCACGCTTGCCGGCCTCGAGGACGGCTCGGTCGACCTCGTGATCGGGACGCACCGGCTCCTCAGCAAGGACGTCCGCTTTCGCGATCTCGGTCTCGTCGTCGTCGACGAGGAGCAGCGGTTCGGCGTCGCCGCGAAGGAGCGGCTGAAGCAGCTTCGCCGCGAGGTCGACGTCCTGACGCTGTCCGCGACGCCGATCCCGCGAACGCTGAACCTCGCCCTCGCGGGCGTCCGGGACATGAGCGTGATCGAGACGCCGCCGGAGGATCGGCTGCCGATCCAGACACGGGTCGCCGAGGCCTCCGCGGGGCTCGTCCGCGACGCGATCCTGCGCGAGCTCGATCGCGGCGGCCAGGTCTTCTACGTCCACAACCGGGTCGAGACGATCGAGGCCCAGACCGAGCAGCTCCGCCGGATGCTGCCGGGCGTCCGGTTTGTTGTCGGCCACGGCCAGATGGGGGAGGGCCAGCTCGAGAGCGTAATGATCAAGTTCGCCGGCGGCGAGGCCGACGTCCTCGTCTGCACGACGATCATCGAGTCCGGCCTGGACATCCCGAACGCGAACACGATCATCATCGACCGCGCCGACACCCTCGGCCTCGCCCAGCTGTACCAGCTCCGCGGCCGCGTGGGCCGGAGCTCGCGCCGGGCGTACGCGTACCTCCTGTACCGGCGACGCGAGCGGATGAGCGAGGAGGCGCGGAAGCGGCTCCAGGCGATCTTCAACGCCTCGGAGCTGGGTGCCGGCTTCCAGATTGCGCTGGCGGACCTCGAGATCCGGGGCGCCGGGAACATCCTGGGCGGCGAGCAGTCCGGCCACATGGCGGCAGTCGGCTTCGATCTGTACTCGCGGCTCCTCGCCGAGGCGGTCGAGGAGCGCAAGGCGCGCCGCGAGGACCGGCCCGTGCGCGTCGAGCGGCCGCAGGCCGTCGTGGACCTGCCGGTCGAGGCGCACCTGCCCGACGACTACGTCCCCGAGGAGGCCCAGAAGCTCGAACTGTACCGGCGGCTCGCC
Source organism: Chloroflexota bacterium (assembly GCA_042408445.1). Taxonomy (GTDB): domain Bacteria; phylum Chloroflexota; class Limnocylindria; order Limnocylindrales; family CSP1-4; genus CF-46. Next base: position 33,500 of record JBHORC010000031.1, on the reverse strand, counting down.
CGTGCCCGCGACGGCGGCGATCTCGCCGCCTTCCGCCAGGAGCTGATCGACCGATTCGGGCCGATGCCGCAGCCGGTCGTCCGGCTCGTCGAGGTCGCCGAGCTGCGCCTCACCGCCGAGGCCGCGGGCGTCGCCTCGATGTCGCGCGAGGCGGGCCAGCTCGTCGTCCGGTTCGGCGAGGGCATGTCGCGCGCGACCGCGATGCGCCTCCTGGCGGGTGGTGGCCTGCCCGGGGTGAAGCCATCGGACGTGACGTTTGCCAGCAACCAGGTCCGGATCCGCCTGCCGCGCGACCCGTCCCGGGCGTGGGGACTGACGCAGGCGGTCGTGGGCCGGCTGTCCGCGGAGCGGCCGCCGGAGGTCGACGCGTCGTGAATGCCGAGGACCGGGAGCCCGGCAGGATCGTTCGACTCGATCTCGCGGTCGACGATGACGACGACCTGCGCATCCTCCGCGGGGCCCTCCTGGCGGCGCGCGCGACGGAGCTCAGCGAGCTGCAGCGCCGGGCGCAACGGCTCTCGCTCGGTTACGGGAGCGACACAGCGCGCGACTCGATGGACGAGGAAACGAGGCGCCTCCGTCGGCGGGTGGACCTGCTCGACCGCCTGGTTGCCGCGGTCACGGAGGTCGTGAGCCGGTGACCAGCGTCAGTCAAGGAGTGAAGCCGTTCCGGTTCCTCGCGGACGCGTTCGACGCGACGACCGCCCGCGAGCTGGGTGAACGCGCCCGCGCTGCCGAGGCGCTCGGCGTCACGACGTTCGTGCTGCCCGACCACCTCGTTCCGCAGCTCGCGCCGATCCCGTACCTCGCGACCGTCGCGGCGCTCACGGAGCGCCTCCGGATCTCGGCCTTCGTCCACAACAACGACCTCCGCCATCCCGCCGTCCTCGCCCAGGAGCTCGCCACCCTCGACGTGCTGTCCGGCGGCCGCCTCGACGTCGCGATCGGCGCCGGCTGGAACGAGCCGGAGTACCGCGCGATCGGTCTTTCCTTCGACCCTGCGCCGGTCCGCCAGGCACGCCTCGCCGAGGCGATCCACGTGATCAAGGGCTGCTTCGGCGACGCACCGTTCTCGTTCGCCGGCGAGCACTACACGATCACCGAACACGACGGCCACCCGAAGCCGGTCCAGCGACCGCATCCGCCGTTCTTCATCGGTGGTGGCGGTCGGCGCACGCTGGAGCTCGCCGCGCGCGAGGCGCAGATCGTCGGGCTCGCGCCGCGGATCCTGTCCGGCCAGCGCGCGGATCCTTCGTCGATCACCTGGGCGGCGACCGAGGAGAAGCTCGGCTGGGTACGCGCGGCCGCGGGCGAGCGGTTCGACGAGCTCGAGTTCAACGTGTACCCGTCGCAGTGGCCGATCACGGTGACCGACGATCTCCGCGGCGAGGCCCGCAAGGTGATCGACCGGCTCCGCGAGCGGACGGGCCAGGAGCTGACCGAGCAGGAGGTCATCGACTCCCCGCACATCTTCATCGGGTCGATCGACCGGTTTGTCGAGAAGTTCTCCGAGCTGCGCGAACGCCTCGGGATCAACTCGCTCCTCGTCGGCTCGCTCGATGAGCTCGGGCCCGTCGTGGAGCGCCTCGCCGGAACGTAGGCCCGCGGCGCCGCCAACCCGAGCGTGCCGGCTACGCACGCCGCGACCGGCGCGACGCTCCTTCTCCCATCCGATCCGCTACGGTCACCGGAGCCGCCTCTCTGATCGATCCACAGCGCGTCACGAAGAGGAACACGGATGACCGACGGGGCAATCACGAGGGTCGGGTTCATCGGCGCGGGGGTGATGGCCCGCGTCCACATGAAGAGCATGATCGAGCGACCCGACACGACGGTCGTGGCCGTCTGCGAGCCCTCTCCGACGTCGTACGCAGCGGTCGGTGAGCTCTGGTCCCGGTATGGCCGCTCGGCGCCGCCGAACGAGCCCGATTGGGAGCGCTTCCTCGAGCGCCACGGCCCGGAGCTCGATGCGGTCGTGATCATCACGCCGCACGCGTTCCACTTCCCGCAGGCGATGGCGAGCCTCGCGGCCGGGCTCGATGTCCTCGTCGAGAAGCCGATGGTCCTCACCGCCGACGAGGCGACGGCGCTCATCGAGCGGCGTGACGCCACGGGTCGGCTCGTCGTGGTCGCGTTCCAGGGGAGCCTGTCGCCGCAGGTCCGCGAGGCGGCGCGGCTTCTCCGGTCCGGTGAGCTCGGGCCGATCCTGAACATCAGCGCCGTGGCGTGGCAGAACTGGGCGAGCGGGACCGCCGGCACGTGGCGCCAGGATCCGGCGGTGTCCGGCGGCGGCTTCATGTTCGACACCGGCGCCCACATGCTGAACACGGTCGCCGATCTTGCCGGCGAGGACTTCACGGAGGTCGCGGCGTGGCTCGAGGACGACGGCCATGCGGTCGACATCCGGGCGACGGTCATCGCCCGGCTGGCTTCCGGCGCCCTCGTGACGATGAACGGCTGCGGGAGCGCGATCCCGTCCTGTCAGTCCGACATCCGGGTCTTCACGACGGGGGCGATCCTCCGAACCGGCATCTGGGGTGAGGCCCTGGAGATCCAGCGTTCCGGCGGGTCGAAGCTTCGCAAGGTCCGATCAGTGACAGCCGTGCCCGTTTGGGAGCAGTTCCTGAACGTCCGGGCCGGCCGGATCCCGAACCCGAGCCCGCCGGAGGTCGGGCTGCGCATGGCGAAGCTGTGGGACGCGATCCGGGAGTCGGCGGCGGCCGGAGGACGAGTCGTCCGCATGCCGGCCGCGGAATCGCTCGCGGGTCGGGCGGACGAGGCGGTCGTCGGAGCGGTCGCGTGACCCGGGTCACGGTCTGGAACGAGCATCGGCAGGACCGGTCCGACGAGGCGGTCATCGCGACCTACCCGGACGGCATCAACGCCGCGATCGCCGCCGGTCTGACCGAAGCGGGCTTCGACGTCCGAACCGCGATCCTCGACGAGCCCGAGCAGGGCCTGTCCGACGCGGTGCTCGCCGCGACGGACGTCCTCGTCTGGTGGGGCCACGTCGCGCACAAGGACGTGGACGACGCGACCGTCGACCGCGTCCAGCGGCGCGTTCTCGACGGCATGGGCCTGATCGTCCTCCACTCCGCCCACCATTCGAAGATCTTCCGACGGCTCATGGGCACGAGCGGCGACCTGAAGTGGCGCGAGGCGGGCGAACGCGAGCGGATCTGGGTCATCGATCGGGCGCATCCGATCGCGGAAGGCCTCGGCGAGTCGTTCGTCGTCGAGCCGGAGGAGATGTACGGCGAGCCATTCGACGTCCCGGCGCCGGATCGCCTCGTCCTCGTGAGCTGGTTCCAGGGCGGCGAGGTGTTCCGGAGCGGCTGCTGCTACGAGCGGGGACGCGGCCGGATCTTCTACTTCCGGCCGGGCCACGAGACGCACCCGACCTATTTCGATCCGAACGTCCGCCGGGTGATCGCGAACGCGGCCCGCTGGGCGGCGGGGCCGGTCGGTGCGGCGATCGTGCTCGCCAACCAGCCATCGATGGAGCCGGTTCCGCCCTCCTGAGGGGCGGGTCGGGAGCGGCGGACGAGCGCCGCCCGACCGGCGCGGCGACGGGCAGCCGGCCCGTCAGGTTCGCTCGACGACCTCGTCGCCGACGCCGATCTCGCCGCTCGTCAGGATCCTCGCCCGCAGGCCGCCCCGATGGACGAGCGGCTCCAGGACCGGCTTGCCGAGCTGCTCGGTGAGATAGAGGCACGGCTCGCAGAGCCGCGTCCCCTCGCACTCGACCGACCCGATCCGGAACCGCCGGCCGACGAGCTCGTTCAGGTCGATCCCGCGCGTCGTCACGTTCCGCCGGCTCTCGCCAGGGGCGGTCTCAATGCCGAAGACGTCCGCGAGTCGTTCGATCTCCTCGGCGGCGATGAGGGTCACGTCCCGATCGACCTGCGTGTTGGGCGAGTAGTGGCCGGTTCGCGTCGCGTAGCGGTCGCCCTCCAGGCCCACGCCGGCAACCGCCGCCACGCGTTCGACGGCACGCATCGGCGCGCCGGCCTGCTCGGCGAGATGGATCGAGACCACGCTGCCCCGCAACCCGGCGCGGGCGTCCGCGACGGCGTCCGGAGCGGCCTCCGTCGCGGCAGCCGCGACGCCACGAGGGTCGAGGATCGTCACGACGCGCAGGCTACCAGCGGCGCGCCCCCCGCCGCCCGCATCGGCTGCCCGGACCCGGCATCCTGTCGCGATGACCGAGCGACCCGACCAGCGACAGCCAACGACGGCCGAGCGCCGCCACGAGGACGGTCTGTGGTCGCCCGGCCGCCGCGCCCTCACGCTCGGGCTCGTCCTCAACGTCACGATCGTCGCGTCGGAGGCGCTGGCGGTCTCGACGATCATGCCGATCGTCGCCCGTGACCTCGGCGGGCTCGACCTCTACGGCTGGGTCTTCTCGGGCTTCTTCCTGGGCAACCTGCTCGGGATCGTCATCGCCGGGATGCTGATCGACCGGGGCAGCCTGTCGCGGCCGTTCCTGATGGGGATCGGCCTGTTCTCGCTCGGTCTCGCGATCGGCGGGCTGTCGCCGTCGATGCCGGTGCTCGTCGGGGCGCGGGTGATCCAGGGCTTCGGCGCCGGGGCGATCCCCGCGGTCGCCTACGTCTCGATCGGACGGGCGCTGCCGGAGCGTCTCCGGCCGCGGATGTTCGCGACGCTCTCGACCGCGTGGGTCCTGCCTGGCGTCATCGGCCCGAGCGTTGCCGGCGTCGTCGCGGAGTCCCTCCACTGGCGGCTCGTCTTCCTCGGCCTGCTGCCGCTGATCGCGATCGCCGTCGTCCTCGTCCTGCCCGCGCTCCGAACCGTGGCGCCCGCCCCGGAGCAGGCGGAGGGCGAGCACCAGGTCGCGACCGATGCCCGGCGGCGGCTGCCGCTCGCGACCGTCCTCGTCGCCGGCGCAGGGCTGATCGTCGGCGGACTCTCGAACGTGGGTCCCGCGCCGGTCGTGCTGATCGGCGTGGGGCTGCTGCTCGCGACGCCGGCGTTCGCCCGCCTGACGCCGCCGGGCACGCTCCGGGCGACGCGCGGCCTGCCCGCCGCCGTGCTCGTCCGCGGGCTGCTGACGTTCGCGTTCTTCTGTGCCGACGCCTATGTCCCGCTCGCGATCCAGGAATGGCGGGGCCTGCCCGCGGTCGTCTCCGGGCTCGTGTTCACCGCGTCGACGCTGTCGTGGACCGGTGGCGCGTGGATCCAGGCGCAACGGATCGAGCGGCTCGGGCCGCGGCGGTTCCTCGCGATGGGGTCGCTCGTGCTGGTCGTCGGCGTCCTGGGGTTCGCGACGATCCTCATCCCGTCCGTGCCGCTGATCGTCGGTGTCGTGACGTGGAGCATCGCCGGGCTGGGCATGGGCTTCGCCTATTCGACGCTGTCGCTCGTCGTCCTGCGAGAGGCGCCGCCCGAGGAGCAGGGGTCGGCGACGGCCGGGCTGCAGCTGTCCGACGTCCTCGGCACGTCGCTCGGGACGGGTCTCGGCGGTGCCCTCGTCGCCGCCGGGATCCGGGCGGGCAGCCCGGGCTGGCTCGGTCTGGCGGAGACGTTCGGCGTCGCCGCGGCGGTTGCCGTCGTCGCGTTCGTGGTCAGCGGGCGCGTCGAGAGCCACCGCCTCGCGGCGACGAGCGGGAGCCGGGGTTCGGTGGCGTCGAGCGCGGGCGGAGCCGGGTAGACTTGCGGCCCGTCCGAACGGAGCCAGACCCGCCCCGCCCGGATGCGGTGCCCAGCCTGGAGGAACGTGCGTCGATGTCCGCCGAGGCGCTTCGCGCAAGGATTCGCGAGATCCCCGACTTTCCGAAGCCCGGGATCCTCTTCTACGACATCACGACGCTCCTGAAGGACCGCGAGGCGTACAAGGAATCGATCGATCTCATGCTCGAGCCGTACGCCGGCGAGCAGATCGACATCGTCGTGGGGATGGAATCGCGGGGGTTCATCTTCAGCGCCCCGATGGCCTACCAGCTCGGCGCCGGGCTCGTGCCGGTTCGCAAGCTCGGCAAGCTGCCGGCCGAGACGATCACGGTCGAGTACGCCCTCGAGTACGGCTCGAACACGCTCGAGATCCATCGCGACGCGATCGAGCCCGGCCAGAAGGTGCTCATCGTCGACGACCTGCTCGCGACGGGCGGGACGGTCAAGGGCACGATCGAGCTCGTCGAGCGCCTGAAGGGGAATGTCGTCGGCCTGGCGTTCCTCGTGGAGCTCGACTTCCTCAAGGGCCGCGACCGGCTCGACGGCCGGCGGGTCACGAGCGTCATCCAGTACTGACGGCCGCCGACCCCAGCGGCGACGCCTCCGCGGCGAGACCAGATTGAGCGACTCACGCAGCGACTCCGAGCCGACGCCAGCGCCGCCGGTTGACACGGCAGCTGACCCCGCCGTGCCGCCGCCGCCCGCTGAGGCGGACCTGGCCGCGCCGGGCCAGCCGGTGCCGGCCCAGCTCGCACCGACCCAGCCCGCACCCGAGCCCCCGGCCGACGGTGAGGTGAACCTCGCCCGGCGACGCTTCTTCCGTCAGTTCGCCGGCGAGCTGATCCAGACCGCGGCGACGGTCGCGGGCGCCGCGCAGGCGCTCCAGCGGGCGTCCGCCGAGGCGGCCGGCGCGATCCTCGACCCGGCCCGCGCGGCGTTCGACGGCCTCGAGGACGCGGCGGGCGGGGACGGCTCCCCGACGCCGAACGGGGCGCCGACCGGGTTCCGCACCCCGTTCCGCGAGGACGACGGCATCCTGTACGTCATCGACCAGCGGCTGCTCCCGGACCAGCTCGTCGAGGTCGAGGTTCGCAACGGCCCGGAGGCCGCGACGGCGATCCGCCAGATGGTCGTTCGCGGGGCTCCGGCGATCGGCCAGGTCGCCGCGATCGGCCTCGCGCTGTCGGCGACCCGTGCCACGCAGACGACGCCCTTCGCGCGGCGCGCGATCCTCCGCGGTGCTGCGGCCGCGATCCGTGCCGCGCGCCCGACCGCCGTGAACCTCGGCTGGGCCGTCGACCGGATGATGGCCCGCTACGAGGCTGAAGGCGTCCTGTCGGACGACGGCTACGCGATTGCCGCTGCGCTCCGCGACGAGGCGGACCGGATCGTCGCCGAGGCGACGACGGACCACGGCCGGCTCGCCGACTTCGGGCTCACGATCCTGCCCGTGCGCGAGTTCGGCCCCCTCCGGATCCTGACCCATTGCAACACCGGTCCACTCGCCTGCGGCCAGTTCGGAACGGCGCTCGGGATCGTCCAGGTCGCCCATCACGCCGGCCGCGAGCTCACGGTCTTCGTGGATGAGACCCGGCCGTATCTCCAGGGGGCGCGACTCACGGCCTGGGAGCTCCAGCAGGCCGGCGTCCCGCACACCTTGATCGCCGATGTCGCTGCTGGCTCGCTCATGCGGGCGGGCGAGGTCGACGTCGTGCTCGTCGGGGCGGATCGCGTCGCCGCGAATGGCGACACGGCCAACAAGGTCGGCACGTATCCGCTGGCCGTGCTCGCCGCCCGGCACGGCATTCCGTTCTACGTGTGCGCCCCGACCTCGTCGATCGATCTCGCGACACCGGACGGCGACGCGATCGAGATCGAGGACCGTCACGCGGACGAGGTCCTGTTCATCCGGGGCATTCGCATCGCACCCGAGGGCACGAGCGTCCGGAACCCCGCCTTCGACGTCACGCCTGCCGAGCTGATCACGGGCATCGTGACCGAGGAGGGCGTCGTGGTCGCGCCGTTCGGCGAGGGCCTGGCGGCCGCGGTGTCGACCGCGAATGCGCGACGGACGGCCGCGCGGCCTGCGTTCGGGCCGCCGCCGACCGCGGAGCACGCGGTGGAGACCGTCGGCTGATGGCGAGCGTCGCGACAACGGGCCGCCGGACCCGATCGCTCGCCGCCCGCCCCGTCACGGACCGGGCGCAGCTCCGCGCGTTCCTCGAGACCGATCGGCTGTTCGCCGCCTACCCGATCTGCGACCTGGAGGATCGGGAGTTCGGCAAGACCCGCTGGGGAGGCGCGTACGACGGCGACCGGCTCGTCGCGATCGCCCTCGAATACACCGGGCTCACGCCCCAGCCGATGTTCGTCATGGGCCGTCCCGACGGGATCGAGGCGGTGCTCCAGCACGTCGTCCGGCCGCGGGCCGCGTACGTCGCCGCGCTGCCGGAGCATCTGTCCGCGGTCGAGACCGCGTATCGCGTCGACCCCGGGCCGCAGATGGTCCGGATGTGGGTGGACCGGACCCGGTTCCGACCCTACCCGGCGGAGAGCCGGCGCCTCCTGCCGATCGACATCGGCGAGCTGAACCGCCTGTACCAGCTCGGCTTCGCGTCGTGGCTGCCGTCATCCGCGATCGCCGAGGGCGTCTACTATGGGATCCGGGCGAACGGTCGGCTCGTCGCTGCCGCGGGCACGCACGTCGTCAGCCCGCAGGCCCGGCTGGCCGTCGTCGGCAACGTCCTGACGCACGTCGACTATCGTGGTCGCGGCTTCGCGACCGCCGTGACCGGCGCCGTGACGGCCGAGCTCCTCCGGACGTGCGACCAGGTCGTGCTGAACGTCCGCTCGGACAATCCACCGGCGCTCCAGGCGTACCGGCGGCTCGGGTACGTCGAGCACGTCCGGTTCGAGGAGCGCCTCGCCCATCGACTCGGCTCGCCATGGCCGAGCCTCACGGCGCCGCTGCGCCGCTTCTTCACGCGCAGGGAGACCGACCGCCGATGACCGACACCGCGACACCATCCGTCCGTCCGGGCCGCGACACCGCCCCGCTGCCGCCCCACGATGTCGTCGACCTCGGCCTGGCCGCGGAGGGCGTCCGGCGGATCGAGTGGGCCGAGCGCGAGATGCCCGTGCTCCGCCTGATCCGCGAGCGCTTCGAGCGCGAGCGGCCGCTCGAGGGGATCCGGATCGGTGCCTGCCTCCACGTCACCACCGAGACGGCCAACCTCATGCGGACGCTGAAGGCCGGCGGCGCCGACGTCGTGCTCGCGGCCTCGAACCCGCTGTCCACGAAGGACGACGTCGCCGCGGCGCTCGTCGCCGAATACGGCATCGCGACGTTCGCCCGCCGCGGCGAGGATCGCGACACGTACTACGCCCACCTGAACAGCGTCGCCGACACGCGACCCCAGATCACGATGGACGACGGCTGCGATCTCGTCTCCCTCCTCCACAGCGAGCGGCCGGACCAGGTCAAGGAGGTCCTCGCCGGAACCGAGGAGACGACCACGGGCGTGATCCGCCTCAAGGCGATGGCCGCGGACAATGCCCTGGGCTTCCCGGTCGTTGCCGTGAACGAGGCGCTCACGAAGCACCTGTTCGACAACCGCTACGGGACCGGCCAGTCGACCGTGGACGGCATCCTCCGGGCGACGAACATCCTCCTCGCCGGTCGCAACGTCGTGATCGCGGGCTATGGCTGGGTCGGCCGCGGGATCGCGTCGCGGATGTCCGGCATGGGCGCCCACGTGGCGATCATCGAGGTCGATCCGGTCCGCGCGCTCGAGGCGCTCATGGACGGCTTCCAGGTGATGACCGCCGGCCAGGCCGCGGGCTGGGCGGAGCTGTTCGTGACCGCCACCGGCAACCTGAACGTGTTCCGCCGCGAGCACTTCGGCGCGATGCGCGACGGGGCGATCATGGCCAACTCGGGCCACTTCGACGCCGAGCTGGACCTGAAGGCGCTCCGCGAGATGGCCGAGGGTCACGAGCGGGATGTCCGCGAGAACGTCCGCGAGTACGACCTCGGCGGCAAGAAGGTGAACCTGATCGCCGAAGGGCGGCTCGTGAATCTCGGCGCCGCCGAAGGCCACCCGGCGGCCGTGATGGACATGAGCTTCGCGAACCAGGCGCTGTCCGCGGAGTACGTGGCGGTCCACCACGAGGAGCTCCGGCCGCAGGTCTACGTCGTGCCGGAGGCGATCGACGCCGAGGTCGCCCGGCTGAAGCTCGCTGCCCTCGGCATCACCCTCGACGACATGACGGCCGAGCAGAAGGCCTACGTCTCGTCGTGGCAGCACGGGACGTGACGGCGGCCGCCGACGATCGACGCGTCGCGCCGTACGGCGCCTGGCCTTCTCCGTTCGGGATCGACCTCCTGACCCGTGGCGCGGTCACGTTCGGCGAGATCGGCGCCGCGGGTGCCGTCCGCTGGTGGCTCGAGGGACGACCGGACGAGAACGGCCGCCAGGTGCTCGTGCGACGCGACGAGCAGGGCGTCGTCACGCGGCTGACGCCGGAAGGGTTCAACGCCCGCTCCCGCGTCCACGAATACGGCGGCGGCGCGTTCGTCATCGATGGCGACGTGATCGTCGTCTCGGACTTCGCGACCGGGCGGCTGCAACGGGTCGTCGCGCCGGGCGTGCTGGAGCCACTGACGCCGCCCGACCGCGCGTGGCGGTTCGCCGACCTCTCACTGGACCGGCCGCGCAACCGGCTGCTCGCGATCCGCGAGGACCACGAGCCGGCGACCCTCGAGCGGCACGGCGAGGCGGACAACTCGGTGGTCGCGGTCGACCTTGCGACGGGTGCCGTGAGCGTCCTCGCGGAAGGATTCGACTTCCACGCCGCCCCGCGGCTCTCGCCCGATGGCTCGCAGCTCGCCTGGCTCCGCTGGAGCCATCCGAACCTGCCGTGGGACGGGACGGAGCTGGTCCTCGCCGAGCTCGACGGCGACGGCCGGCCGACCAACGAGCGCGTCGTCGCGGGGAGTTCGGCCGACTGGATCGCCCAGCCGCGCTGGTCGCCGGCGGGCGTCCTCCACTTCGTCGCCGAGCCCGATGGCTGGATGAACCTGTTCCGGCTCGCGGACCGCGCCGGGGTCGAGCGGGCCACTGACCGCGTCGAGGCCGAGTTCGCCTTCCCGGACTGGGCCTTCGCGCTCGCGAACTATGCGTTCCTCGACGACGGGACGATCGTCGCGGTCGGCCGGAGCGAGGGGCGTGATCGCCTGTACAGGATCGAGGGCGCGGGCCGGCCGGAGCTCCTCGATCTCCCGTTCACGGAGATGAGCTACCTCGCGACGTCGGGGCGTTCGGTCGTCTTCCGGGCGGCCGCGCCGGATCGCGCGTGGGCGGTCGTCGAGCTGAACGTGGATACGAGCTCGACGGAGATTCTGACGCGCTCGACCGGCCTCGAGCTGGACCCGGCTGATGTCTCGATCGGTGAGCACGTGGAGTTCCCCACCGACGGCGATCGAACCGCATTCGGGATCGTCTACGCGCCGACGAGCCGGACCTCGCGCGGACCGGACGGGCAGCGGCCACCGCTCATCGTCACGAGCCATGGCGGCCCGACCGCGGAGGCGTCGACGGCCTTCTCGGTCCTCGTCCAGCTCTTCACGAGTCGGGGGTTTGCCGTCCTCGACGTCGATTACGGCGGCTCGACCGGCTACGGCCGCGACTACCGGAAGCGGCTCGAGGGGCAGTGGGGCGTCGTCGACCTCGCGGACTGCGTCGCCGGGGCTCGCTGGCTGGCCGAGCAGGGCCGGGTGGCAGGCGATCACCTCGCGATCCGTGGCGGAAGTGCGAGTGGCTACACCACGCTCTGCGCCGTGACCTTCAGCGACGCGTTCGCGGCCGGCACGAGCTACTTCGGGATCGGCGACCTGGAGACGTTCGCCCAGACGACGCACAAGTTCGAGTCGCGCTATCTGGATCGCCTGATCGGGCCGTATCCGGAGCGGAAGGACCTGTACCACGACCGCTCGCCGCTGAATTTCGCCGATCGGATCTCGTGTCCCGTGCTGATCCTGCAGGGCGCGGAGGACCGGATCGTCCCGCCGGCCCAGGCCGAGCAGATCGTCGACGTCCTCTGGGAGCGCCAGCTGCCGCACGCCTACCTGCTCTTCCCCGGCGAGGACCACGGCTTCCGCAGCGCGGCGAACATCATCCGCTCGTTCGAGGCCGAGCTCTCGTTCTACGGCCAGGTCTTCGGGTTCGAGCCGGCCGACCCGATCGAGCCGATCCGGATCGAATTCCTCGACGGGGAGGCCGCCGGCGAGGGGAGTACCGCCGCCACGCGCGCGAGCAGCGGGGCGCGCCGACCGGGGTGAGCCTTCCCGCGCTCGTCCTGGCCGGGTTCCGTTCCGGCGGTCCGCTCCCGTCCCGGATCCTCGAAGCCACGCTCACGCCGACGCCACCGGTCACCGACACGTCGTCCAGCTCGGCGATCGAGATCGTCTTCGCGCTCCTGATCGCGGCGACGGTCCTCGCGATTGCGGCGCGTCGCATCGGCATCCCGTATCCGATCGTCCTCGTCCTCGGCGGGCTCGCGATCGGCTTCGTGCCGGGGCTCCCGGCGATCGAGCTCGCCCCGGATGTCGTCTTCCTGCTCTTCCTGCCGCCGATCCTCTTCGCCGCGGGCTACTTCACCTCGATCCGGGATCTTCACGCGAACATCCGGCCGATCGCGCTCCTCGCCGTCGGGCTCGTCCTGTTCACGACCGCCGTCGTCGCGGCCGTCGCCCACACGCTCGTGCCGGGCATGGGCTGGGCGGCGGCGTTCACCCTGGGGGCGATCGTGGCCCCGCCGGACGCGGCCGCTGCGACGTCGGTGTTCGAGCGGCTCGGCGTGCCCCGTCGGATCGTGACGATCCTCGAGGGCGAGAGCCTCCTGAACGACGCGACCGCGCTCGTCGCGTACCGGTTCGCCGTCGTTGCCGCGGGCGCCACCGTCGGCTCGCTTTCGATCGTCGACGTCGGCAGCACGTTCCTGATCGCGGGCGTCGGCGGCGTCGTCCTCGGGCTGGCGATGGGGATCCTGACGGCGCTCTTCGTGCGACGGATCGATGACCCGGTCTTCTCCGTGGTCGTGACGTTCCTCGCGCCGCTCGTCGCCTATCTCCCCGCGGAACGGCTCGGACTGTCCGGCGTGCTCGCGACGGTCGTCGCCGGGATCTATGTCGGACGGCGCTCACCACGGCTGCTCAGCTCGGCGGTCCGGCTGTCCGCCGTGGCCGCGTGGCAGGTCCTCCTGTTCCTGATCAACGGCGCCGTGTTCATCCTCATCGGCGTCCAGCTGCCGCGCGTCCTCGCCGCGCTCGGCGACGAGCCACCGGCCGAGCTGCTGGGGCTTGGCCTGGCCGTGTCCGCGGCCGTGATCGTCGCTCGCATCGTCTGGGTGATCCCGACCTCGTACCTCCCGGGGCGGCTCCGACGAGCGAGCCGTCACGGCGACGATGACGACGACGATCCGGACCCGAAGCTCCGGAACCTCGTCCTCGTCGCCTGGGCGGGGATGCGCGGCGTCGTCTCGCTTGCCGCCGCGCTCGCGCTGCCGGGCGACTTCCCGCAGCGCGATCTCGTGATCTTCCTCGCGTTCGCGGTGATCCTCGCCACGCTCGTCGGCCAGGGTCTGACGCTGCCGTTCCTCATCAATCGGCTCGAGATCGACGACGGTGGCGGCGACGGCAACGAGGAGGCATACGCCCGGATCGCGGCCTCGGAGGCGGCCGTCGCACGGCTCGACCACCTCCAGGAGGAGTGGCCGGGCCATCGCGAGCTGATCGACACGCTCCGCGCGCAGTACGGCCATCGGAGCCACCACGCCGAACTCCGACGGGCGACGGAGGATGACGAGGACGACACGAGCGCCGAGCAGGAGCTGCTGGAGCATCGCCAGATCCGGGTCGCCGTGCTCAACGCGGAGCGGGCGGCGCTCCTGACGCTCCGCGAGCGGGGCGCCATCTCCGACGAGGTCCATCGGCGGGTCGAGCGCGACCTCGACCTCGAGGAGCTCCGGATGGAGGTCTAGGACCGGGCCGGTCGAGACGCGGCGGACCGCGCCGGTCGCAACGCCGCGTTCAGGCCGGGCCGGCGAGGTCCGCGATGATCGCCAGCCCGCGGGCGACGTCGGCGAACGAGGTCGTCAGCGGCGAGAGCCCCAGCCGGATCGAGTCCGGCGCGCGGAAGTCCGGGATGACGCGCGCGGCGATCATTCGCTGGGTGATCTCGCGGGCGTCCGCCCGGCGGATCGAGACGTGCGACCCGCGGCGCTCCGCGTCGCGGGGGCTGCCGAGCGTGAAGCCCAGCGGCGCGAGCAGCTCGTCGTGGAGCCGGATCGCGTACTCGGTGAGGGCGATCCCCTTCGCGCGGATCGCCGGGATGCCCGCCTCGGCGACGAGCCGGATCCCTTCCTCGGCCGCCGCCAGCCCGAGGATCCCCGGCGTCCCGGTGAGCCAGCCCGCGATCCCCGGCCGCGGCCGGAAGCCCTGGCCCATCTCGAACTGGTCGCTCTGGCCGAACCAACCCTGGATCGGGTTCCGCAGCTCCGCCTGGAGCTCGGAGCGGACGTACAGGTATCCGGGCGCGCCGGGACCGCCGTTCAGGTACTTGTACGTGCAGCCCACCGCGAGATCCACGCCATGCGAGGCGAGGTCGACGGGCACCGAGCCGGCCGAGTGCGAGAGGTCCCACACGACGAGCGCACCCGCCTCGTGGGCGAGGCCCGTGATCGCAGGCAGGTCCGCGATCGCCGCGGACCGGTAGTTGACGTGGGTGAGCGTCACGAGCGCGACATCGCCGGGATGCTCGTCGAGGGCGCGCGCGACGTCGTTCACCGACGGTCCGTCGATCGCGTCCGGCTCGAGCCAGGCGAGGTCGCGACCGTCGTCGCGGGCCAGCCCGTCGAGGACGTACCGGTCCGTCGGGAAGTTCGCGGTGTCGGTGACGATGAAGCGACGATCCGGCCGCGCCGCCAGCGCTGCGCTCGCCACCCGATAGAAGTCGACCGTCGTCGAATCGCAGATCGCGACCTCGCCCGGCAGCGCCCCGAGGATCGCCGTCCCGAGCAGATCGCCGACGCGGAGCGGCGCGTCCAGCCAGTGCTCCCAGCCGCGGATCAGCTGGCCGGCCCACTCCTCCGCCGCGACCCGCGACAGTCGCTCGAGGGCGGTGAGCGGTGGCCGGCCGAGCGAGTTGCCGTCGAGATATACGACGTCAGGATCCGGGATGACGAACCGGTCGCGATACGACGCGAGGGGGTCGGCCGCATCCAGCGCGGCGGCCGCCGACGCGAGGTCGCGCGCGTCGGAGCCGAGCCCACTCCGTCCGTCCTGGACGCTCGATGTCACGCCTGTCGGAACGTCCGTCTCCACGTTCGGAGTCTAGCCCGCAGCCCCGTCGGGCAGGGGTGATAGGCTCGCCGGAACGCCCACGCTCGAGGGATCCATGACCAGCATCGTCGACGCGTCGCAGTACCTCTTCACGTCCGAATCGGTGACCGAAGGCCACCCGGACAAGATGTGCGACCAGATCTCGGACGCCATCCTCGACGCGATCATCCGCGACGATCCGGATGCCCGTGTGGCCTGCGAGACGGCGACGACCACGGGCCTCGTGCTCGTCCTCGGCGAGATCACGACCTCGACCTACATCGACTTCCAGACGATCGTCCGCGACACCGTCCGCGACATCGGCTACACGAAGGCCGAGTACGGCTTCGACTACCAGACCTGCGGGACGCTCGTCTCGGTGAAGGGTCAGTCACCGGACATCGCCCAGGGCGTGGACGCCGCGCTGGAGGTCCGCGACGACGCCTCGCCGGCGCTGGAGCTGGGTGCCGGCGACCAGGGGATGATGTTCGGGTTCGCGTGCCGCGAGACCCCCGAGCTGATGCCGCTCCCGATCGCCCTCGCCCATCGGATGGCGCGGCGGCTCTCCGAGTCGCGGCGGAGCGGCCAGCTCCCGTACCTGCGGCCGGACGGCAAGACGCAGGTGACGGTCGAGTACGACCACGGCGTCCCGAAGCGCGTCCGGACGGTCGTCGTGTCGGCCCAGCACGACCCGGATGCCACGATCGATCAGATCCGCGACGACATCTCCGAAGCCGTCATCCTGCCGACGATCCCGCGCGAGCTGCGCGACTCGGACCCGGTCATCCACGTGAATCCGACCGGCCGCTTCGTCACCGGCGGGCCGATGGGCGATGCCGGCCTGACCGGCCGGAAGATCATCGTCGACTCGTACGGCGGCATGGCCCGGCACGGCGGTGGAGCGTTCTCCGGCAAGGATCCGACGAAGGTCGACCGATCCGGGGCGTACGCGGCGCGGTGGGTCGCGAAGAACGTTGTCGCGGCCGGCCTCGCCGACCGGTTCGAGGTCGAGATCGCGTATGGCATCGGGATCGCCCGGCCGATCTCGTTCTCGGTCGAGTCGTTCGGGACGGGCCGGATCCCCGACGCCGAGATCCAGGCGCTCATCGAGCGCAACTTCGACCTCCGGCCGGCCGCGATCATCGCCGCGCTCGACCTCCGGAAGCCGATCTACCGCCAGACCGCGGCGTTCGGCCACTTCGGGCGACCCGATCTCGACCTGCCGTGGGAACGCACGGACAAGGCGGCGCTACTCGCGTCCGAAGCGGGCATCCACGAGCCGGAGCCCGTCCCCGCCGGCTGACCGCGGGGCCCGGAGGGGCCTCCAGCCCTCAGGCGCCTGCCGCTCCCGCCACGAACGCGCGAACGCCGGCTTCGACCGCGCGCTGGTCCTGCGCACTGTCGCCGCCACTGACGCCGACCGCACCGACCAGCACGCCGTCGCGCTCGAGGGGCATCCCGCCCGCGAAGATGATCGTCCGGCCGCCGGCGACGGTGTGGTAGCCGAAGAACTCGGTGCCGGGCTGGACGATCGGCGGCAGGTCGGCCGTCGGCACCCGGTTCACGAGGGCGGTGAACGCCTTGTCACGGGCGAGGGTGATCCCGACCAGGTCCGCGCCGTCCATCCGCTCGAAGGCGACGAGCTGATCGCCGCTGTCGACGACCGCGCACGACATCGCGACCTGCATCGCCCGCGCCTCCGCCTGGACGGCCCCGACGACCGCCCGCGCCGCGGCAAGCGTCAGCCCGCCTGCCTGTGAAGCCGTCGGCCCACGCCACGAATCGACGTTGTCGAGGGCGAAGGGGACGTCCCCGTCACGAGGCACGGCTCCGGCCGCCGGCGGATCCGCCTCGGTCGTCACCCGCCCTGCTGCTCCACGATCATGCCGGCGACCCCGGACGGGCCGGCCGTGCCGCTTCGGCGAGCCTGCCGCGAGAGCAGGAACTGGCCGATGATCAGGATCGCCAGCGTCACGAACAGCATGAGCGCCGCGACCGCGTTCGTCGCCGGCGTGACGCCCTTCCGGAGCGCGCTGAACACGTACAGCGGGATCGTCGTCTGGTTCGTCCCGTGGACGAACGACGTGATGATGTAGTCGTCGAAGGCGAACGTGAACGACAGCAGGAAGCCGGCAACGATCGCGGGCAGGAGCTGCGGGAACGTGATCTGCCAGAACGTCCGCCACGGCGTCCCGTACAAGTCGAACGACGCCTCGATGTGGGTCCGGTCCATGTTCGAGAGCCGCGCCTGGACGAGGAGCAGGACGAGGCTGATGTTAAACACGGACAGCGCGCCGACGATCGTGTGGTAGCCGAGGCCGATCTCGGGACCGCCGGTCAGGTTCGACAGGAGCCCGCCGCGGCCGATCGTCACCGCGAAGAAGACGAGCGTCGAGAGGGCGATGACGATCTCGGGGACGATGACGCTGACGTAGGTCAGCGCCTCGAACGGAAGCCGGAACCATTTCGGAGCCCGCTGGATCCCGAGCGCCGCCATGGTCCCGACGATCGTGGAGACGATCGCGGTCGCGAGCCCGACGATGAGGCTGTTCAGCAGGTTGCGCTGGATCGACTTGTCGGTCAGGACGTTCTCGTACCAGCGAAGGCTGAAGCCCTCCCAGTTCGTCACCCGTCCGGCCGTCGCGTTGAAGCTGAACACGACGACCACGAGGATCGGCAGGTACAGGAACAGGTAGACGAGGAACGTGTGGCTGCGCAGCCACAGCTCGACGAGGGCGCCGCCCCGATCGACGGCCGGCCGAGCGCGCGCCCCGATCGAGCGCGGAACCGTCGCTGAGGTCGCTGGCGCGGTCACAGCATGCTCACGTCGCGCTGGCGACGGCCCCGGTTGATGAACCAGACGTAGAACGTCACGGTCACGAGCATGATCGCGATCAGGAGGACCGCCTGGGCGGAGCCGGACGGCCAGTTCCGCGCCTCCAGGAACCGCAGGACGAGCGCGCTGCCGACGGTGAAGACCCGCTGGTAGCCGAGGATGTTCGGGATGACGTACTCGCCCATCATCGGGATGAACACGAGGATGCTGCCGGTGACGAGGCCCGGCAGCGCGATCGGCAGCGTGATCTGGCGGAACGTCGCCCAGCGGCCGGCGCCGAGGTCCTTCGACGCCTCGACGAGCGCCCGGTCCATCCGCTCCAGCGTGACGTAGAGCGGGAAGACCATGAGCGGCAGGTACCCGTAGACGAGCCCGAGCTGGACCGCCCACTCCGTGCCGAGGATCCGGAACGAGTGATCGCCGGTGACGTCGCCGATGAAGCCGGCGATCCCCTCCGGCCCCAGGATCGTCAGCCAGGCGTAGGTCCGGATCAGGAAGCTGGTCCAGAACGGGATCACGAGGAGGACGATCAGGAGGCTCTTCCGGCGTCCGGCCCGGGTCGCGATGAAGTACGCGAGCGGCAGCCCGACGAGCAGGCAGAGGACGGTCCCGACGACCGAGAGCCGGAGGCTCGTCATGAACGGGTCGACGTTCGCGGCGAGGTCCGCGTAGTTGTCGAACGAGAACGCGGCGACGTAGCCGCCGCTGGTCCCGCGGTTGCCGAAGCTGAAGACGACGACGATCGCGATCGGGGCGACGAGGAGCAGGAGGTACCAGAGGCTCGCCGGGAGCAGGAGGACACCGGTCAGGAGCCGCGATCGAACCCTCGCTTCCGGGCCCACCCGGACGTCGGGAATCGCGGCTCCTGCCTGCGCCGTCATCGTCGCGTCGCGATGTCGATCGCTGCTACTTCTTGCCGATCTTCGACTTGAACTCTTCCCAGATCTTCACCCGGTTCGGATCGGTCGAGACGTCCTTCGCGCTCTCGAGCACGCCGGAGTCAAAGATCGCCTGCGGGACGAAGATCGTCGGGTCGTTCAGGATCTCCGGCGGCACGAGCTTCTTCGCCTCGTCGTTCGGCGTGGCGTAGGCGTTCGTGATCGTCTCCTGGGCCTGGATCGCCGGCTCCTCGATGAAGTTGAGGAACGCATGGGCGGCGATCGGGTGCGGCGGATCCTTGAAGATGACCCACGTATCCAGCCAGTACAGGGTCCCGTCGGTCGGGATGATGTACTTGGTGTCCGCTGTCTTCGGATCCTGGATCAGCTCGTCGAGGCCACCGGTCCAGGTGAGACCGAGGACGGCCTCCTCGGTCTGGAGCTTCTTCTGGTACTGGTCCGAGTCCAGCGCCAGGACGTGCGGCGCGAGGCCGAGCAGCAGGTCGCGCGCCTTGCCGAGCTCCGTCGGGTCGACCGAGTTCAGCGAGTAGCCGAGCGCCTTCAGCGGGGCGACGAAGACGTCACCGGGCGAGTCGACGACGACGATCCGGCCGGAGTACTTCGGCGCGACGTCGAAGAAGTTCTTCCAGCTGCTGACGTCCTCCTTGACGACGGCCGAACGGACCGCGATGCCCGTCGTGCCCCAGTCCTTCGGGAGCTGGTACTCGTCGTTCGGATCCCACCACAGGCCCTTGAACTGCTTGTTGATGTACTTCGCGTTCGGGACCTGCGTCCAGTCGATCTTCTGGATGAAGCCGCCCTCGACCATCGAGGGGACGAACTCCGCCGTCGGTGCGCCGATGTCCCACTGGCCCGCGGCGCCGGCCTGGAGCTTGGTGAGAAGCTCCTCGTTCGACGCGTAGGTGTCGTAGGTGAAGTCGTCGACCTTGAACCGCTTCTGGAACTCGGCCATGTTGTTCTTGTCGACGTAGTCCGACCAGTTGTACATCCAGAGATGGCCTTCGGTCTCGACCGCCACCGCGGATGCTGCCGGGGACTCGCCGCCGGCTGCCGCCGAGGGCGCCGTGCCCGTCGACGGGGCCGTCGACGCAGCGGCCTGGCTCGGCGCCGAGGACGCGGCCGTGCCGGTGCACGCGGCGATGAACGCGGCGAGGCCGGTCATCGCGCCGCCGGCCATGAACCCCCGTCTGTTGACCTTCGCCTGCGCCATCCGGCGCAGGATCGCCTCCAGGTCCTGCTCAGCCACCGTTCTCCTCCTGCCTCTCGGCCGTCATTTCGGCCGATCGTTCTGCCAACCGCGCATCCGCGCGGCGGACCGCTAGGTGAACAAGATGAGGTTTGCCTCCTCGTGCCACGAGACCGTGACGCGATCGCCCGGTCCGACCCCCTCGCCACTGCTTGCCCCGGCCGCGTTCTGGCGCCGGACGACGAGCTCGCCGGCTGCGCCCGTCACGACCCGGAACTCGGTCTGGTCGCCGAGATAGGTGCCCTGCCGGACGTGTCCCTCGATCGCGGTCCAGCCCGGTCCCGGCTCGGCGCTGTCCGCCGGATCGATCCGGAGCCGTTCGGGACGGATCGCGACGACGACCGAATCGCCCGTTGCCGGGGTCGCCTGGGGCGACGTGACGTTGCCCCGAAGGCGGAGGCCGCCGACGGCGTCGACGACGGCCTTGCGGGTCGCCGGATCGAACTCCAGGACCTTGCCGGCGATCGGGTTCGACACGCCGATGAAGTTCGCGACGAAGCTGTTGAGCGGCCGCTCGTAGAGGACGTCCGGGCGGCCCATCTGCTGGATGAGGCCGTCGCGCATGACGACGATCATGTCGCTCATCGTCAGCGCCTCTTCCTGGTCGTGGGTCACGTAGATGAACGTGATCCCGACCTCCTGCTGGAGCGCCTTCAGCTCGAGCTGCATCTCCTTGCGGAGCTTGAGGTCCAGCGCGCCCAGCGGCTCGTCGAGGAGGAGGACCGTGGGCCGGTTCACGAGCGCCCGCGCGAGCGCGACGCGCTGCTGCTGGCCGCCCGACATCTCCCAGGTCCGGCGCTTGCCGTAGCCGCTCAGCCGGACGAGGTCCAGCGCCTCGTCGACGCGGCGCGTCTCCTCGGCCTTCTGGACCTTCCGCTGGCGGAGCCCGTAGCCGACGTTCTGGGCGACATCCATGTGGGGGAAGAGCGCGTAGTGCTGGAACACCGTGTTGACGTTCCGCTGGTACGGCGGGACGCCCGCGATCGGCTTGCCGGCGAGGAGGATCTCGCCCTCGGTCGGCTGCTCGAAGCCCGCGATCATCCGCAGCGTCGTCGTCTTGCCGCAGCCGGACGGGCCGAGCAGGCTCGTGAACGAGCCGGCCGGGATCTCGAGGTTCATCCGGTCGACCGCGACGACCGCGCCGAAGCGCTTCGTGACGTCGACGAGGCTGACGTCCGGGACCCGATCGCTCGTCGCGGTCGCGGCGCGATCCGCACCAGCGAACGTTCCACTGGTGGGCGGTTGCGAGCTGACCGGATCGGCGACGGACGCGGGAACGGTCACGAGGCCCTCTCGACGCGGGTTGGGTCCGGCAACGGTCGGCGCGATGTAGCGACGCTACAGAGTGGGGGGATGGTAAGCGGCGCCGTTCCGCAGCGTCAACGCGCTCGCGTCACGAGATTCGAATCGCGGCGCCGCCGTGCAGTCGGAATGCGCATCGACTGAAGCTATACTTCAGCCGCGCCGGCGACCGGCGCGTTCCGCTGGGAGGAGGCCACGCCCATGGCCGTCACGGAGCTTCAGCTCGGCCCGCGGATCCGCGCGCTCCGTCAGGCGCGGAAGGTGACGCTGCGCGAGCTCGCCGAGGAAGCCGGCGTGACCGAGAGCTTCCTCTCCCAGGTCGAGCGCGAGGTCACGAGCCCGTCGATCGCCTCGGTCCAGCGGATCGCGCGCGCGCTCGATCTCGGCATCGCGGAGCTGTTCGCTGACGATCAGCCGCTCGGACGGGTGGTCCGGCGGGAGGACCGCCGACGGATCTCGTATCCCGGGCTCAACGCGACGGACGAATTCCTGACGGCGGGTCGAGACGGCCGGCTGCAGGTGATCCTCACGACGCTCGAGCCCGGTGGCGGGACCGGCGACGAGGCCTACACGCACGAATCCGACGAGGAGGTCGTGATCGTGCTCGAGGGCCGCCTCGAGCTCTGGGTCGGCGACGAGCATCACGTGCTGGACGCCGGCGACTCGATCACCCACTCCTCGCGGCAGCCCCATCACAACCGGAATCCCGGGCCGGGGCGAACCGTCGTCCTGTTCTGCTCCACGCCGCCGTCGTTCTGACGAGGAGCGGCGGGACGCCGTCGGCGGCGCGGACCGGCGGATCCGCGCAACCGCGTCGGTAGAATGCCCGCGTGTACGTCGTCATCCTGGCCGGCGGCGGCGGGACGCGGCTCTGGCCGCTGAGCCGGCCGGAGCGGCCGAAGCCCTTCCTGCCGCTCGTCGGTGACGAGACGCTGCTCCAGCGGACGGTGGCCCGGGTCGCCCCGCTCGTCGGGAGCGGCGACATCTTCTGCGTGACCGATCGGCGGTACGGCCAGCTCGTCCGGGACCAGGCGCCCGGAGCCCGGCTGATCGTCGAGCCCGCGGCGCGCAACACCGCCGCGGCGATCGCCCTCGCGTCGGTCCTCATCGACCGGCCCGTCGACGAGCCGATGGTCGTCCTCCCGGCGGACCACTGGATCCGCGACGAGGAGACGTTCCGCAGCGTGCTCCAGGTCGCCGCAGGCGATCTTGCCGCGGGTGCCTTCGCGGTGGCGGCGCCGCTCGTGACGCTCGGCATCCAGCCGGACCGTCCCTCGACCGATTACGGCTACCTCCGACCGGACACGATGCGGGGAGCGTCGGTCGCGGGCGTCCAGGCCTATCCGCTGCTCGCGTTCGAGGAGAAGCCGACCGAGTCCCGGGCGCGGGAGCTTCTGAACATGCCCGGGGTCGCGTGGAATGCCGGGATGTTCGTGTGGCAGCGCGGCGCGATCCAGGCGGCGCTCGAGAAGTACACGCCGCTCCCGATGCTCATCGACCAAGCGGTCCGGTCCGATCTCGCGCTGGCCAACGCCTATGACCGGATCACGCCGATCTCGATCGACCGCGCCGTGATGGAGAGTGCCGCGGCGGATCACCGGGTCGTGATGGGCGCGATGGACGTCGGCTGGAGCGATCTCGGCAGCTGGACGGCGCTCCTCGCGGCGATCGCCGGAGGGGATGCCGGCGGCGCGTCCGGTCGTGTCCTCCAGACGGGCGAGGTCGTCCATCCGGGACCCGACGATCTCGTCGTTCGCGCGGTGGCGGGCCGGCTCGTTGTGGAGGCGTCCGCGGATCTCCCGGCCGCGGCGGACGGTACGATCGTCGCCGATGGCGCGTGGGCCCATCTCGCCGGCGCCCGGCCGCTCGCTGCCGAGGTTCGCGCCCTGCTCGATCGCGTCGAGCGTCAGGAGGTCCGCGCGTGACGATGCCGCGAGGCAGCTGCCGGTGACGACGATTGCGACCCCACTCGCCCCGACGACGATCGTGTTCGGGACGGATGGCTGGCGGGCACGGGTCGCCGACGATTTCACCTTCGAGAACGTCCGTCGCTGCGCGGACGGCGTCGCCCGGTATGTCGTTGCCCGCGGCGACCAGGCGAAGGGCGTCGTCATCGCGTTCGACCGGAGGTTCGCCTCCGAGCATTTCGCGGCCGCCGCGGCCGAGGTGCTCCTTGCCCACGACATCCCGGTCTTCCTCGCCTCGGCCGCCGTGCCCACCCAGATGAGCTCGTACGAGGTGGTCCAGCGCGGCGCTGCAGCCGGGATCGTGATCACCGCGTCGCACAACCCGTGGACGGACAACGGGTTCAAGGTCAAGGCGCCGACGGGCGCGGCGGCGGGCGCCGAGATCCTGTCGGTCGTCGAGGCGGCGATCGCTGCGAACGGGGGCGCCGCGATCGAGCGGCGGCCCCTCGCCGATGCCGAAGCCGCCGGTCTCGTCGAGCGGTTCGATCCGTACCCCGGGTACGAGGCGTTCGTTCGGCGGACGATCGATCTCGACGCGCTGAAGGCCGCCGACGTCTCCGTTCTCGTGGAGCCGCTCTACGGCGCGGGCGCGACGTGGATCCCGCGACTCCTCGCCGGCGGCCGGATCCGGGTGACCGAGATCCACGGCGAGCGGAACCCGTGGTTCGGCGGCGTGAACCCGGAGCCGATCCGGCCGAACGTCGACACCGTGCTGGAGATTCTTGCCGGCGGCGGGTACGACCTCGGGCTGCTGCTGGATGGCGATGCCGACCGCGCCGGCGCGGCGGACGAGCGCGGGACGTTCATCCACCAGCTCGAGGTCACCGGGCTGCTGATGTACCACCTCGCCGAGCATCGCCGGCTGCGCGAGCCGGTCGTCGTCAGCGTCAACAACACGTCGATGGCGGCGCGACTCGGGGCGCACTTCGGGATCGAGGTCCACGAGACGCCGGTCGGGTTCAAGTTCATCGGCCCGGAGATGATCCGGACCGGGGCGATGCTCGGAGCGGAGGAATCCGGCGGCTTCGGGTTCGGGATGCACCTCCCCGAGCGGGACGGCATCTACGCCGACCTGATGCTGCTCGAGCTGTTCCTCGCGGAGAAGGCCGCCGGCCGCTGGCCGGTGTCGCGCGCGCTGGAGCACTTCCACGAGCTCGCCGGGCCGTCGTTCTATCGCCGGATCGACGTCCACGTGGAGCGGTCGCGCTACGCCGAGACGAAGCGCCGGCTCCTGGTCGATCTCGCGGAGCAGGCGCCGACCTCCCTGGACGGTCACGCGATCGCGCGCACGGAGCCGCTGTCCACGAACGACGGCTTCAAGTTCTTCCTCGACGATGGGACATGGCTCCTCATCCGGGCCAGCGGCACGGAGCCGCTCGTCCGCGTCTACACGGAGGCGACGTCGCCCGACCTGCGGGAGGCGATGCTCGGCGCCGGGGAGCGGCTGGTCGGCGGCTCGTGACGCTGGGCGACGAGTTCCAGCCCCGGCGCGTCGCGAAGCCCTGGGGCGAGGAGCTCATCTGGGTCCTGACGGACCGGTACTGCGGCAAGGTGATCACGATCGAGACCGGTCGCCGCCTGTCGCTCCAGTACCACGAGCAGAAGGACGAGGCGATTCTCGTGACGAGCGGGCGCCTGCAGCTGGAGCTCGAGGATGGCGCCGGGGCGATGACCGTCCGCGAGCTGGGAGCGGGTGATTCCGCGCACGTGCCGGTGGGCCGCAGGCATCGCTACACCGCGATCGAGCGCGTCGAGCTGGTCGAGGTGTCCACCCCGGAGCTCCTCGACGTCGTCCGGATCGAGGACGATTTCGGCCGCGAGGGAACGTCCGCTCCCTGACCTGCGGATCGCGCCGAGACCGCGACGAACGGTTGACGCCAGGGCGGCGATTGGGGGGTGACCGACCGACACCCGAGGTGTATGGTGGGTCGACGACCGCATCACCGGTCGGGTGCACGACCGGACGGCGGCCTCGTGAGCGCCCCAGGCGGGGCAGCGGAGGTATGTGTCGATGCACAGCTCCCTGATCGGCAAGGTCGAGAAGGCGAATCGCTACGCGCGCGAGCTTGATCGGATCACCCTGGATCGGGTCTCGCTCACCTTCCGTGGCGACAATGACACGCACCACGTCAGTCTCGACGCCGGTCAGTGGCACTGCACCTGCCACTACTTCGACAGTTGGCGGACGTGCGTCCATGTCCTCGCCCTGCAGAAGATCATGGGCGCGATGCTGCCCGAATCTGCCCAGGAGTCCATCTTCTCGGCGCAGCCCGCCGTTCCCGCCTGATCGCCGCCGGCTGGGGCCGGTGACCCACCGCGCAGGGCGTCGATCGGAGCGGTCGACGCCCTTCGGATTCACGGCCCTAGCGGGTCCACGCGACCGAGACGGGTCCGGCGGTGAGGTGCTCGAGGACGGCCGAGCGTTGCCACGATCCGTCCTGACGGAGCCAGATCTCGACGGCGGCCACATCGACGGCATCGCGCCGGACGATCGCGACGCGCAGTCCGTCCGGGCTGAGCGCGACGTGCTCCGCCGATCCGGACAGCGATCGCGCCTCGGCGTCCCCGTCGTGGAGCCGGCTGAAGCCATCGGTCGTGCCCGCGCGCCACAGCGACGCGTCGCCAACGAGCACGTCGCCGAGCTGGTCGATCAGCGCCACCGAGCGGCCGTCGGCAGACACGGCAAGCTCGATCCCCGGCCCCACGGAGTCCGTGACGGCTCCCGTCGCGGTGTCGATCGCCGCAAGACCCGACGACCGGCCCGCGGGAATGACGTTGGCGACGACGGTCGTCGGCTCGAGCCACGCCGGCGGGCCGTTCAGTCCGCGGGGCACGGGGACCCGTCGGGCGGTGCCGGCCGGAACGTCGATGAGGTCCAGGTCGAACCGGGTCGCCTGGGGATCGCCGCGCAGCGCGGCGAGCGTCGAGCCACTCGGGGACAGCGAGATCAACGGAGCGACGCCCGGCGCCGTGACCGAGGCAGGCACCGCGGCCCACGACCGGCTCGTGCCAGTGCCGCTCGAGACCCACGTCCGGCCGTCCACCGCGACGACGAGCACTCGATCGGTGGCCGCGACCGCCGCCTGGATCCGCTCCGCGGGCGCGTCGAACGCCGTGAGGCTGCCCTCGTCCGTCGTCTCCTGCACGATGCCGTTCGCGACAACGAGGAGTCCGCCGGCGCCCCACGACGCGGCCGGTGAGCGCGCTAGCGACGGCTGGGCCGACGGCGCCAGAGACGGTGGCGGTGCGGCAGGCGTGGACGACGGGGCCGATGGCGTGGGCGTCGGCGCCCCGCAGCCCACCAGGGCGACCGCAAGCGCGATCGCCCCGAGCAGGCTCCAGAAGGTGCGGATCGGCGGGATCGAGGTCATTCGATGACATCGCCTCCGAGGTCGTGACCTTCGCCGGCGTCCAGCCACAGCTCCGCGGCGCGAAGGCGATCGGCGAGGCCAGGGGACGCGTCGAACCGGACGATCCAGGCGAGACGGAGCGTCGCGTCCGGCGCGTCGAGGACGACGCCGTTCGCGTCGCGGGTCGGCGCGACCCAGGCGAGGTCGACGGCAGCGACGCGGAGGTCGCCGGCCTTCGTTCCCGTCCGTGCCGCAACGGATCGCTCGGCGGCCGCGGTCGCCGCGGCCCGGGTGAGCCGGACGCTCGGCGCGGGCGCGAGCGGCCGCTCCGTCCGGGTCAGTCCGTGAAACGACCCGTCGGCGAAGAGGAGGATGCGGAGGCCGTCGCCGCGAACGGGCACGCCGTCAACGGTCCGCGGCCAGCTGATCGACCAGCCACCGGCTCCCGCCGAGCTCCGGACCACGGGCTTGCCGGCGGGCACGATCCCGGCTGATCGTCCGAACGCGAGCGCACGCTGCAGTGCACCCGCCGCGTCGGTGTGCGCGGCGCCGGGCTGTCGCCAGCCGAGGGCGGCGGACATCGCGACGGCGCCATTGACGTCGAACTGGCTGATCGCGACCGCTTGGCCCGTCTCGTCGAACGAGGTCACCTCGTCGACGACCCGATGGTCGAATCGATCCTCGAGACGCTGCGTCTCGTGGCGGACCGCCCGGACGCCGAGCGCCGTCACGAGCAGCCGCCCACGCTCC
This sequence comes from Chloroflexota bacterium, assembly GCA_042408445.1. Lineage (GTDB taxonomy): Bacteria > Chloroflexota > Limnocylindria > Limnocylindrales > CSP1-4 > CF-46. The sequence continues at coordinate 6,080 of JBHORC010000031.1, read as the reverse complement.
AGCGCGCGGGCCGCCTGGAGCGACGTCGCCGTGACCGACCGCGTCGAGCGTTGGCCGGCGAGAAACGGGTCCGCCGCCTGTCCGGACGACGCGCCGAGGGCGACGATCGCGAGGGCGGCGATCCCGGCCAGCGACAGTCGGCGGGAGACCGGGCGGGAGATGCGTCGCGAGATGCGACGCGAGATGCGACGCGAGAGGAAGTGCCTGTTCATCACCGCGCCCTCAGCTGCACAGCTTGCAGGTCGTCCACGGCCCGGCGACGCCGGACCACTGGTACGTGCCCCACCAGTCCGCGTCGAAGCCCGCGTCGTTGAACCGGCCGAGCATCGCGACGTCGAACGCCGCGCCGACCGCCTTGCCGGCCGCCAGCGCGTTCCAGAACCGCTGCTCGAACGTCCACTCGTCGCTGTCCCACTGGACGCCGACGTAGCCGACGTAGAACTCCGGGCCCTGGTCGACCGCCCCGGACGACTTCGTCTTCTGGATCGCGAACGCGTCCGGCATCGTGGTGTTCGCGTCGGCGGCGTGGCAGGTCGAGATGAAGACGAGGTTGCTCTGCCGACCGGCCCGCTTCGCCTTGATGTCCTTCGAGAAGACGACGGACTGGACGCAGTCGCCGGAGTCCTCACGGAAGCCGGTGTACCGGCGGGCATCGCCGGAGTGCCAGTAGTAGTCGCCGTGGCTGTGGACGTAGTAGCCCCAATCGTTCGGGGTTCGGGTCAGGGTCGCGGCGCGGGTGAAGGCGGCGCCCGTGAATGCGGACGTCGCATGGCCGAGCCGGGTCAGGGCGGCCTTGGCCCCGGCCTGCATCTTGGGGACGATCGGGTTCGCGTCGCCGTCGCATGGCGGGTTGAAGGCGGTCGTGTTGACGTCGACGGATGCCGGATACGCGGCGAATGCCGATGCGGCCGAGCCGGCCATCAGCAGGACGACCGCGAGCAGCGGCGGCGCGAGCGGGCGCCACCAACGAGCATGGATCACCTGGACTGGACCTCCTCCGGCGGACGAGCTGCCGGCGGGGGAGGCGAGGTCGGGAGTGTTGCAGGCGACCCTTATCTGCCGATCACCAGCCGATTTCGGCGGGCCGTTCCGCCTCCGGGCCGTGCTAGCATCCGCCCGCTACCTCCGAGTGCCGCGGGGTCGCGAAGCCGGTGAGAGTCCGGCACAGTCCCGCTACGGTGACCACGCCGATGGGTGCGTGGAAGTCCGGTCGCCGGGCCCGCGGTCGATGCTCTACCTTCGTGAGAAAGGGCAGGCACGATGCGACCGTTCGGCTGACAGACCCCTCCTTCCTCGTCCGAAGCGAGGGGTTTCCTGTGTCCGGGACCCTCGCTCCCTCGTTTGCCTCGGAGCCTGACGTGTCCGCCCTGCCTGCCCCGCTTCCCGATTCCCTCGTTCGCCGCGCGCCCGCGTTCGCTGCCGCCGCGCTGAGCCTCGTCCTTGCTGCATGTGCCGCGGGTACGTCCCCGGCGCCGACGACCCCCGCGAACGCGACCGGATCCCTCGCGCCCGCGGCGACTGCCACGGTGGCTCCGGTTGCGTCCGTGGCGCCGAGCCCGGCCTTCCCGGTCACCCTCACCGGCGACGACGGGACGTCGATCACACTGACCAGGGAGCCGACGAAGATCGTCTCCCTCACGCCGGCCGAGACCGAGATCCTCTACGAGCTGGGCGCCGGCGACCGGCTCGTCGGCAAGGTCGAGGATGTCGCGAACTTCCCGCCGGAGGCATCGAGCCTGCCCATCGTCGGGACGTTCTCCGGCGTCGACGTCGAGAAGATCGTGGGCCTCGGCACGGATCTCGTGATTGCCGGAGCGAACGGCGGGACGCAGCCGGAGGCGATCGACAAGCTGCGCTCGCTGAAGGTCCCCGTGCTGGCCGTCTACGCTGCCGACGTCGACGGGGTGTACAAGGACATCGAGCTGACGGGCGATGCGGTCGGCGAGGCTGACGCAGCGGACGGCCTCGTGGCCTCGCTCCGCGCCCAGTTTCAGCAGGTCGCCGACGCCACGGCCAGCGCGACGAAGCCGCGCGTCTTCTACGAGACCGGCGATCAGCCGTCGATCTTCGGGATCGCCGACCAGTCCGTGTACGCCCAGATGATCTCGCTCGCCGGCGGGACGCCGATCACGACCGGCAGCGCGACGACGTGGGACATGCCGGTCGAGAAGCTGGTCCAGGCGGACCCGCAGCTGATCATCCTCGGCGACTCGGCGTACGGCGTGACCGCGAGTGCGGTCGCGAAGCGGCCGGGCTGGGCCGGCCTGACGGCGGTGAAGAACAAGGCGATCGTCGGCATCGACGACATCGTTGTGACACGGCCCGGCCCGCGGCTCGGCGACGGCCTCCTCCTGCTGGTCCAGGCGATCCACCCCGAGCTGCATCTCGGACCCGCGGCGTCCGCGGCTGCCTCGGCCGGTGCGTCGGCTGGATCCGGGTACGGCGGGTGACCTCCCGGCGGCCACGCCGACGCGTCCGGGGCCGTCCGCGCGGGCAGCGCCGCGCCGGAGCCCGGTGAGGACGACGGCCGTGCGGCCCGGCGATGCCCTCGCCGGCGCGCGTCCCTTCGCGCCGGTTCCCCACGCGCGGCGACCGGCCACGATCGCCGCGAGCGGCCTGGTCGTCCTCGTCGTGGCCGTCCTGGCGGCGGTGGGACTCGGAACGGTCGCGGTCGCGCCCGGCGACACGATCGCGATCCTCGCTCATCGGCTCCTCGGCCTCGACGTCGGTGTGCGGTCGGCGACGGCCGAGACGATCGTCTGGGATCTCCGGCTGCCGCGCGTCCTCGAGGCGGCGATCGTCGGTCTCGGGCTCGCCGTCGCCGGGGCGACGTTCCAGGGCCTGCTCCGGAACCCGCTCGCCGACCCGTACGTGCTCGGGACCGCGTCCGGCGCGGCGCTGGGTGCCGCGATCGCCGTGCTGATCCCGATCCGGATCGAGATCCTCGCCTTCGGCCTGCTTCAGACACTCGCCTTCATCGGCGCACTGTCGGCCGTGTTCGTCGTCTATCGGCTGGCGCGGGTCGCGGGCGCCGCGCCGCTGACGAGCCTCCTCCTGACGGGGTACGCGCTCGGGTCGCTGCTTGCCGCCGGGCTCGCGCTCGCGATGTACCTGTCCGGCGCCGCGCTCCGCCAGATCTTCTCGTACCTCCTTGGCTCGTTCGACCACGCCGGGTGGGACCAGCTCGTCGGGGCCGTGCCGATCATCCTGATCGCGTCCGCCTTGATCCTCGTCCGGGCTCGCGCGATCAACGGCCTGCTGCTCGGCGAAGAGACCGCCGTGCACCTCGGTGTCGACGTCCGACGGGAACGCGCCATCCTGGTCGGGCTCGCGAGCCTGATCACGGCGGCGGCCGTTGCGATCAGCGGCCTGATCGGGTTCGTGGGGCTCGTCGTGCCGCACGTCGTCCGGCTCCTGGTCGGGCCCAACGCGCGGCTCGTCCTGCCGCTGTCCGCGATCGGCGGCGCGATCCTGATGGTCGTCGCCGACCTCATCGCCCGTCTCCTCGGCGAGCTTCCCGTTGGCGTGATCACGGCCGTGATCGGCGCCCCGTTCTTCCTCGCGCTGCTCCGGCAGGCGCAGCGCGGGTACGAGCTGTGAGCCTGGACGTGGCCGCGGCGCGCGGCGTCGAGCCCGCGGACGCGACAGCCCTCGCCCTCGAGCTGCGCGGTGTCTCGGCCCGCTACGGCGACCGCGAGGCGCTCCACGCCGTCGACCTCCAGGTCCGGGTCGGCGACCGGCTGGCGATCGTGGGACCGAACGGTGCCGGGAAGTCGACGCTCCTCCGCCTGCTGACCGGCCTGCTGCCGCCGAGCGCCGGCGAGATCCTCGTCGCGGGTCGCAGCATCGGATCGATGTCGCGTGAGGAGATCGCGCGGCGGATCGCCGTCGTTCCCCAGCCGTCGAGCCTGCCGTTCTCGGCCACCGTCGAGATGGTCGTGAGCCTCGGGCGGCTGCCGTTCGAGGATCGGCTCCGCGGTCTGCGCGACGAGGACCGGGCCGCGGTCGCGGCCGCGATCGAACGGGTCGGGCTCGGCCGGCTCATCGGCCGCGACGTTCGCGAGCTCTCGCTGGGCGAGCGGCAGCTCGTCCTGCTCGCGGTCGCCATCGCTCAGGCCGCGCCGATCGTGATGCTCGACGAGCCGACGGTCCATCTCGACATCCGCCACCAGTTCGATGTCATGGACCTCCTCGCCGATCTGAACGAGCGCGACGGCCGAACGATCGTGACCGTCCTCCACGATCTCCACCTCGCCTCGCAGCGGATGGCCCGCATCGTCGTGGTCGACGGTGGTCGAGTGGTTGCCGACGGCACGCCTGCCGACGCGCTGGACGGCGACCGGATCCGGAGCGTCTTCGGCGTCGATCCGGCATGGCTTCCCGACGGACCGTGGCGGAGTCCCGCGGCCGCGGCCTCGCGCGACGACGCCCGAGATGCCTGAGCTCGTGACGGACGAACCGCGCCGCGCCCCCGATCTGCGTGACCGGGCTGGCGCAGGGTTCCAGGAGCTCGCTGCGGCCGTCGCATTCCTCACCCGGCTCCCCGTTCGCGGGTTGGTCGCCGGTCGGGAGCGGACGGGTGCGGCTGCGTTCGGCCTCGTCGGGCTCCTGCTCGGCGGTGCGGCGGCCGTCCCGCTCGCGCTGCTCGGGGCGGCACATCCGCTCATCGGTGCCGTCGCGGCGATGGCCGTGCTCCAGGTGCTCGCCGGGGCGTTCCATCTCGACGGCCTCGCCGACACGGCCGATGCCCTCGCCGCGCCGCCTGGTCGCGCAGATCCCGCGCGAACGGATCCGCGAGCCGGCACGGCGGGCGTGACCGCGATCGCCGTCTCTCTCGCTCTCGATGTCGTGGCGCTGGGCGACCTCGCCGCGCGCGACGTCCTCGTTGCGGCGTGCGCCGTCGTCGCGGCGGCGGTCGCCTCCCGGGCGACGGCACCGATCTGGGCGGTGGCCGTCGGCCGTGCCCGATCCCCGCGGCACGGCCTCGCGGCCTGGTTCTCGGAAGCCGTCACGGGCGCGGACGCGGCCGTGGCGTTCCTCTCGCTCCTCGTGGTCGAGCTGGTCCTCGTCGAGGTCGCCGGGCCGCGCGTCCTGATCGCGACCGTGCTGGGTCTCGGCGCGGCGGGCGTCGTCGGCGCGGCGATCGTCCGGCTCCGCCGGCAGCTCGATGGCGATGGCTATGGCGCCGTCATCGAGGTCACCGTCGCGGCCGTCCTCGTCGCATTCGCGCTCGTCGGATGAGCCGGCCGCTCGTCGTCGTTCTCGGTGGGACCCGGAGTGGCAAGAGCCGGTTCGGTCGCGAGCGGGCGACCGCCCTCGCCGCCGGCGGCGCCGTCGCGTACTTCGCGACCGCGCTTCGCAACGACCCGGAGCTCGAGGACCGGATCGCGCTCCATCGGGCGGATCGGCCCGCCGACTGGTCGACGGTCGAGCCGGGCATCGAGCTGCCCGAAGCTGTCCAGGCAGCAGCTCCCGGAGTGACGCTCCTCGTCGACGGTCTCACGCTCTGGGTCAGCCAGCTGCTGACGGACCCGTCGCGGCTGGACGCGGTCCTGGATGGGCCGATCGAGGCGTTCCGCGCCGCCGTCCGGCGCCACGACGGGCCGGTGATCGTCGTGAGCGACGAGGTGGGACTTGGGCTGGTGCCGATGGATCCACTCGGGCGGGCGTTCCGGGATCTCCTCGGGATCGCCCACCAGCGGCTCGTCGCGGACTCGGACGAAGCGTGGTTCACGGTCGCGGGCCGCGCGTTCCGCCTCGACGAGGAGGCCGGCCAGTGACCGCGGCTGCGCGCGACCGGGCAGGTGTGAGGGCGAGGGCGTCCGTCGAAACAGCCGACGCTGCACCGGACCGGACCTTCCGCGCCGCCGGGCGCGCGCCAGGCGCGCCTCTCCGCCATTCCGTCCTGCTCGTCCGTCATGCCTCGACCGCGTGGACCGGACAGCGCTGGTGCGGTCGAGCCGATCCGCCACTCAATGCCACGGGTCGCCGCGAAGCCGCCGCGCTTGCCCGCGCGCTGGCCCCGGCGCTCGGTGGGGGTCCGGCCGCGCCCGCGGCGGCCGTCCGGACCAGTCCCGCGA
>JBHORC010000030.1:0-45976 GCA_042408445.1 Chloroflexota bacterium | reverse complement strand
CCGCGGGGTCGCCGGGCTGGCGCTCCGCGGACTCGCGCCGAGCGTGATCCTCGGCGTCCTCCGCCTGCCGCGGCTCGGGCTGTTCTTCGTCGCATCGGTGGCGATCTGGAGCTCGCAGGCCGCGCTCCAGGGCTTCGTCTCGCTGCGAGTCGCCGCGCTCGGCGGCGACGCGACGATGATCGCGGCCGTCTGGTCGCTCGGTGCGCTCCTCGAGGTGCCGCTCATGCTCGCGTTCCCGCGGCTCGCCCGGGCGATCGGGGCGGAGCGGCTGATCATGATCGGTGCCTTCGCGTTCGGCCTTCGCTCGCTCGGCACCGCGCTCGCCACCTCGCCGGAGCAGATCGTCGCCTTCTCCGCGTTCGGGGGCTTCGGCTTCGCGTTCGTCTACGTGGGAACCGTGACGTGGGTCGCCGGCGCCGTGCCGCATCGCGTCCTCGCCACGGCGCAGGGGATCGTCACCGGGACCGCGTTCAGCATCGGTGCGATCGCGGGCTCCGTCCTCGGCGGCGCGCTCGGCGGCGTCCTTGGGCTGCAGGCGCTGTTCGGCGCCGCGGCGGCCGGGTTCGCGCTCGGTGGCGTCCTGGTCTGGGCCGCGATCGCGCGCCACCGTGATGTCCCGGTTCCCGCCTAGAGCTCGATCCTCGTCGCCTCGCCCGGTTCGAGGGGCAGAACCCGGAGCTCTGGCGCGACCCGCTCCGCCCAATGGGCGAAACGCGTCGCCGGCTCCGTGAGGCTCCGGCCCGTGGGCAGGCCCGCCGGGTACAGCGTTCCCCAGTGGACCGGGACCGCGAACCGCGCGCCGACGTCCCGCGCCACCTCGGCGGCGGTCCGCGGCGAGAGGTGGCCCGGGCTGACGTGCGGGCCCCAGCGCCCGACGGGCAGCAATGCGAGATCGACCCGGCCGGCGAGGGTGGCCATCGCGGCGAACCGGCTCGTGTCGCCGGGGAAGTAGATGCCCGTCTGGCCGGGTCCCTCGAGCAGGAACCCGATCGAGGCGGCCCGCGGCGAACCGGGCCACCGCCAGTGCCGCGCGGCGATCGCCTGCACCCGCCACTGCGCGCCGAGCCCGGCCGTCTCGCCCACCTCGAGCTCCCGGGCATCCAGGCGAGCGCGACGAATGGAGCGACCCAGGCCCCGCGGCGCGACGACGAACGGCGTGCCGGCGAGCGATCGCAGCGATTTCCGGTCGAAATGATCCGGATGGGCGTGCGAGAGGAGCACGACGTCGATGCCGCCGAGCTCGCCCGGATCCGGCACCGGGCCGTGGCGGCGCAGCGGGCCGAGGCGATCGCGCAGGAACGGATCGGTCAGGATCCGCAGCCCGGGCAGCTCGAGCAGAACGGTCGAATGGCCGACGAACCGGATCCCAACCGGCATCGGCGAGGCCGCCGCGGGGTTCGCGCCCTCGGCGCGCAGTGCGTCTGCCGAGCCGGTGGCGCCTCGGGTTCCGGTCAGGATGGCCGCCGGCGGAGGACGCGATCCGCGACGGACCCGGCCGGAACGCCGAGCGAGACCGGCTCGCCGGACCTTCGCCAGCCGCCGACGGCAACCCGCCAGCCCCGACGCCGCTCCTCCTTCGCCCGCGGCATCCGTAGCCAGGTGATGAGGCCGCCGACCATCGCGCCGGCCGCCGATTCCGCGAGGTCCGCCATCGTGTCGTCGTACGTGAGGTCCATTCCGCGAGCGCCCGTCTTCAGCCCGATGTACTCGGCGATCTCCCAGAAGGTCTCGCCCGCGATCGCCGATCCCGTGCCCGCCAGCGCCGCCTCCAGCGGATCGTCCGTCCGGGTCGCGAACAGGGCGCCGGCGACGCCGGCGACGATCGCGGCATTGAGGAAGTGGACGACGTCGTCGAGATGGGCCTCCTCGTACAGCCCGAGCGAGTTCCCGGCCGCGTCGATGAGGAGGGGCACAGTCACCGCGACGTCGAGACCGCGCGGGTAGCGGCCGCGCTCCGGGAGCATCCGCCAGACAACGGGGACGAGCGCGAGCCCGATCCCGTAGCCGAGCGCTCGCGTCCGCGAGCCCTTGCCCTCGAACCGTGCGGTGTTCGCGTTCACGGCGGCATCGATCGCACAGGCGATCGTCGCGGCCTTCAGCCCGATGATCGCCGCGTCGAGGCCGCGCTCGGCCCAGCGGGGCGGGAGAACCGTGAGTCGCGGCAATCGGTCGAGGAGACCGGCCGCGTTCGTCTGCGACGGATCGCGCGGCGAGGGTTCGCCCCCAGGTGCGCCGGTGTCGGTGCCATTCAACGGCGAACCGGCGGCGTCGTCAGCTGACGCGGTCGTGTCGTCGATGGTCCCCGCGGTTGGCGTGCTCATGAGCGGGTTGTATCCGCACGAGGCATCCAGAACCGTTGCGCGACCCCGGACAGCCTTGCAGATATCGCGCGACCGGACATTTCACGTACCTGACAATCCACATTCTGTGTGGACAGTCGCCCGCGTCGCGACCGCCGCGCCCACGGACCCATCAGGCGAACAGGTCGAACTCACGGCTCATCAACGCGTCGGCGATCGAGCCGTTACCGAGCAATGGCTGTGCGCCGCGCACGATCGCGACCGGCCGGCCACCCACCTTGCCGAGGGCGAGCTCCGCAGCCGACGCGATCTCGTCGGCGGACGCCCGGATCGTCGACTTCATCACCCGCCCGTCGGCGTCGATCTGGCCGCGGAGATCCTCGATCGGGATGAGGCCCGAGACGCCGATCGCGACGTCCGTGATCCCCCAGCGCCACGGCCGGCCGAACGAATCCGACACGATCACCGGGACGTCCGTCCCGAACCGCTCGCGGATCGCCAAACGAATGGCCGCCGCGGACCGGTCCGGGTCGACGGGGAGCAGCGTCACGATCGACCCGCTGTCCGGGCCGACGTTCGACGCGTCGACGCCGCCGTTCGCGCAGATGAAGCCATGCGGCGTCTCGGTGATCAGCACGCCGTGCTCCATCCGGACGATTCGCCGCGCCTCGCGGAGGACGACCTCGATCTGGCGGGGATCCCGGTCCCACTGCTCGGCGAACGCGACGGCCTCCGGACGCGGCTCAACGGTCGTCAGGTCGACGATGGCGCCCTCGGCCTTCGAGACGATCTTCTGGGTGACGACGACGACGTCGTCCGGTCGAAGGGGAAGCAGCTCGCGCGTCCGGTCGATCGCGTCCCCGATCAGCCGCCCGAGATCGTCGCCCAGGACGACTTCCGGGATGCCATCGAGGGCGATCGCCTCGACGCGCCCGACGGGCGCCGCGGCGGCGAGGCCACCCTCCGACTGCGACCCAGCCGGGTCAGTGGACATCGGCCGCTCGCAGGCTTCCCTCGGCGAGGAGCAGGTCCTCGGGCGTGTCGACGTCGAGCGCCAGCGCGCTGTCCAGGACGACCAGCTCCGCGCCGGCCCGCTCGGCCGCCGCGACATGGGCAGCCCGGCTGTTCGGGCCGAACGCGGGATCAATCGCATCAGGCGGCGCGATGAGGAGCGCATTCGTGCCGTTGCCGTGGCGGTCCGCGACGATCGCGACGAGTGGCCGGCGCCGTCGGTCCAGCGCTGCCAGGACGTCGTCGATGGCCGTGGCGGAGACGTCCGGCAGATCGATCGGGAGAACGAGCACCGCCTCGACGCCGGCGGCGATCGCTTCGGCCCGCGCCTGCTCGATGCCGCGGTTCAGACCCGAACCCCGTTGACGGATCGGGCGCGCTCCGAGCTCCTCCGCCAGCCGCCGAACCGTGTCGTCCGGCGTGACCACGAGCGTCTCCGCGATCCGACCGCTGCCGACCGCCGCGCTGATCGTCGTCCGGGCGAGGTACAGGGTCAGCTCGAGCCGCTCCTCCGCGTCGAGCACCTCGCCGAGCCGCGACTTCGCCCCGTCGAGCGTGCCGACGGGAATGATCGCGAAGACCGGACCGCTCGTGGTTCTGGCACTCGACATGCCGGAAATCGTAGGGGAGAACCGGACGCCGGACCTGCACCGGTTGCCGGCCGACGTGGCGAAGGCGTCTCGATCAGGTCGATTCGCCCACCGAACCGGCCAACGGCTCGAGCCGGACGTGCGGGATCACCTCGTCCACGAACCGTCCGAGCTGCTGCTGGTCCTCGACGTTGATCGCAACGTGCTGGACGCCGACGTCGACGAGCTGCTCGATCTCGCGGATGACGTCGCCGGCGGTTGGACCGGCAATGCCGAATGTCTGGCCGGGGTAGAAGCCGTGCTCGTACACAGGCTGGAACGTCGAGACGTCATCAGGCAGGGAGACGGTCAGCTCGGCGACGAGATTGATCTCGTCGAACGGACGACCAATGGCCTCGCACTCCGCCTTGAGGATCTCGTAGGGCCGTCGGTAGCTCACGTCCCAGGGGCCGTCCCAGACCCACCAGTCCGCGAGTCCGGCAACGACCTTCAGCGCCTTCGGCCCGTTCGTTCCAACCATCACCGGGATCGGTGGCTCGGGCTTCGCGCAGACGGCGTCGTTGATCTCGTAGTGCTCGCCGTGGAACGTCGCCGGCGACTCCGCCCACAAGCGCTTGATGAGCGTGATCGCCTCGGCCAGCTGGGCAACCCGGGTGCCGCCGCTGGGGTATGGGTAGTTGAAGCTCCGGTACTCCTCCTCGAGCCAGCCGGCGCCAAGCCCGAGGATGAACCGCCCGCCGGAGAGCTCCTGGAGCGTCTGCGCCATCACCGCGAGGAGGGCCGGGTTCCGGTAGCTCTGGCTCAGGACCATGTGACCGAACCGGAACCTCGGGAAGGTCGCAGCCAGGTAGGTCAGGCGCGTCCACGCCTCCGGAACCGGCTCGCCGTCGACCTGGAGGTGATCCGAGATCCAGACGGTGGAGAACGTCGACGGCAGTGCCGTCAGGACCTCCTGCGCGTGTCGCATGCGATCCATCCCGGCAGGGCGCGCCGGAAAGCCGTGGAGCCCGAGGTCTGCCATGTCCCCTCCCTTGAAGGTCGCTGATCCTACGCGCGCAGCGCCACGGCGATGGCCACGATTCCGAAGGCGAGCAACACCGTTCCCGAGACGCGGTTGATCCAGACGAGGACCGCCGGCGTGAGGCGCGAGCGAACGCGCGCGACGACGGCGGTGAGGCCGAGCCACCAGGCACCCGAGCCGAGAAACACCCCGAGCGTCAGGAGCGCCGCCTCCGCCGCGGTGCCACCACTCAGGCCGAGGCCGGCGAAGATCCCGGCGAACGACAGAATCGTCATCGGGTTTGTCATCGTCAGGCCGTAGATCGAGAGGAACGCGCCGAGCAGGCCGGGCCGCTCCGTGACCGCGGCCTCGCGGGTCGGGGCGGGGGTCCGGATCGTGCGGACGGCCAGGATGACCAGGAACACGCCGCCGACGAGCGCCAGCGCCGGCCGGATCCCGACGAGGAGCGCCGTCGCCGCGCTCAGCCCGAAGGCCGCCACGCCGCCATACGACGCGTCGGCGAGGGCAACGCCCAGCCCGGAGGCGAGGCCGTAGACGCGGCCGTGGGCGAGCGTCCGCCGGATCGTCAGCAGGCTGATCGGGCCGACCGCAGCCGCGATCGTGAAGCCCACGATGAGCCCGCGGGCGAGGAAATCGATGTTCACGCTGGTGCTCCAGTCTGGCTGGTGCCGCCGGCGGCCGAGAGACGGTTCGGGTGTCCATCCGGACAGAGAAACGCCCCCGGCCGAACCGAGGGCGAGATGGTCGTTCGATGCGCCGATCGTGGCGCGCGTCGTCAGGCCGGGCTCACCCTCGTCGAGGGCTGCTGCCGGCTGATCGTCGCGAGGCGCAGAGCCGAATCGTGCACGGCGGCACTCTCGCCGGTCACGGGCTCCGTGTCAACGCTGCAACAGGACCGATAGGGCGGACTCGTTTCGACCCTCGCCGCCTGCCCCGCCCGGCAGCCAGCATCCCGGGATGACGGTGGACCAGCCGCGTCTTCGCCTGCTCGTCGATCGGCTCGAGACGCTCGCCGAGCGACGGATCGCCGCGGGGCCGATCGGCGAGGCGGCCGCGAGCCGCGCGCGGCAGCTGCGTGACCACGTCGCCGGCCACCTCCGGACGCGGGCCGACAGCCTGGACGCGCCGCTCGTCGTCCTGCTGCTCGGCCCGACGGGTGCGGGGAAGAGCACGCTGTTCAACACGATCGCCGGACGCGCCGCGAGCCAGACCGGCGTCCTTCGCCCGACGACACGCGAGGCGGTGATCCTCGCCCACCCCGGCGATCTCGCGCGGGTGACGCGCGGCGCCCTCGCAGCCGTGCCGGATGACCGCATCCGCCCCGTGCCGGACGGGGACCGGCCGCCGGGGCTGGTCCTCGTCGACGCCCCGGACATCGACTCCATCGAGCATGCGAACCGCGAGCTCGCGGACCGGCTCGTGGAAGCCGCGGATCTTGCGATCTTCGTCACGACCGCGAGTCGCTACGCGGACCGCGTCCCGTGGGCGGTCCTCGACCGGGTCCGGGAGCGCGGGCTCCCGCTGATCGTCGTCGTCAACCGGTTGCCGGAGGACCTGACCGAGCGGGACGAGATTCTCGTCGACGTCCGCCGCCTCCTCGCCGACGCGGGCCTGGCCGAAACCGGTGAGCCCGAGATCGTCGGCGTGGCGGAGGGGAGCCTCGCGCCGGACGGGAGCTCGCTCCGCCCCGACACGGTCGAGCCCGTTCTCGCCCGGATCAACGCCCTTCGCGGCGATCAGGCCGCCCGACGGGAGCTGGCGGCGCGAGCCCTTGCCGGCTCCCTCGGTGGGATCGGCCCGCTCGTCGAGCACGTCGCAGACGACGTCGCCCACGAGGCGATCGACGCAACGTCGCTCCGGCGCGACGCCGAGCAGGTCTACGAACGTGAGCTGACGAGCCTCCGCGAGGAGCTGCGACGCGGCCGCTTCCTCCGCGACGAGGCGCTCCGCCACTGGCAGGGCTACGTCGGTGCGGACGACATCACCCGGATCTTCTCGCGCGGCATCGGGGCGATCCGCGGTGCGATCACCTCGATCATCCGGCCGACCGCGGCTCCGGTCGCCGAAGTGCGGCAGGCGACCGCGGACGACCTCGTGGCCGTCGCGCGGATCCGCGCCGCGGAGGCGGCACGTCGCGTGGCGGCGGCGTGGACCGACGATCGGCGGGTCGGCGACGTCGTTCGCGACCGGCCGGAGCTGTGGACGGTCTCGACCGAGTTCGACCGGCGGCTTCGGGAGCGGCTCGACGAATGGGTCGCGTCGATCGCGACCGACATCGCGGCGACCGGCGAGGGAAAGCGACGGCTCGCTCGTGGCGCATCGATGGGCGTGAACGCGATCGGCGTCGGGGTGATGCTCGCGACGTTCATCCACACCGCCGGGCTGACCGGCACCGAGGTGGGGATCGCCGCAGGGACCGCGTTCCTGAACCAGCGGCTGCTCACGGCCCTGTTCGGCGAGGCGGCGATGGTCGAGCTGATCCAGCGGGCCCGGAACCGGCTCGACACGGCGCTCGCCGCGACGTTCGAGGAGGAGGCGCTGCGGTTCCGCTCGCTCGTCCCGGATCCGGCGGAGCTCGAAGCACTCGTCGGCGAGCTGCGCGCGGCGGCGTCGGAGGTCCGCGCGCTTCCCGCTCCCGGCTCGGACGCGGACCCGATCGCCGACGGTCGAGTCGTCGCCACGGAGCCGGGTGCCGAACGCGCGACGTCCCTCCCGCCCACGTGATCGAGGACTGCCTCGACGCGCTCGATCGGGCGATCGAGGAGGCCGCCGCGCTCGGGATCGACACGACCGCGGCCGCTGCCGTGCGACGCGGCGCGGAGGAACGGCTCGGCTTCCCGTCCAGCGCCTACGTCGTCGCGCTCGTCGGCGGGACGGGCGTCGGCAAGTCGAGCCTGCTGAACGCCCTCGCCGGGCGATCCGTGAGTCGTGCATCGGCGCTCCGGCCGACCACCTCCCATCCCGTCGCCTGGATCCCCGCCGCGCGCGAAGCCGACCTCCGAGGCCTCCTCGACTGGCTCGGCGTGGCGCGTGAGGACGTGCTGCCCGCGGACGGAGCGGGCCTGACGAACCTCGCGATTCTCGACCTGCCGGACCTCGATTCGACCGAGCAGGAGCACCGGCGGCGCGTCGAGGCGGTTCTGCCACGGGTCGATGCCGTGATCTGGGTCACCGATCCGGAGAAGTACGCCGACGCGGTGCTCCACGACGAGTTCCTCGCGACATGGCTGCCCCGGCTCGACCGTCAGGTCGTCGTCGTGAACAAGGCCGACCGGCTGAGCCCGAACGAGATCCAGGCGGTGCGGCGCGACCTCGCCCGGGATCTCCACCGCGGCGGCGGTCGTGCGGGACCGACGGTGATGGCGACATCCGCCATCGCCGGGCGCCCCGGGGCGGCCTCGGATGGGAACCCACCCGGGACCGAGGAGCTGCGGGCGTGGCTGACCGAACAGGTCGAGACGAAGTCCGTCGTCCGAGCCCGGCTGCTTGCCTCCATCCGGGATGCGGTCGGCGTGCTCGCCCGCGCGGCCGGGATCGAGCCGGAAGCGGCGCGTTCGCCGGCCGCCTTCCTTGCCAGCGACGCACGGCGGAAGGCGATCGACCATGCGTCCGCGGCGGTGCTCCGGATCGTCGACCTGCAGCGGCTCGAGGCGCAGGCGGTCGCGGCGACGCGGGCACGAGCGCGCTCGCGGGGAGCGGGTCCGCTCGGCGGCCTGACGTCCCTCATCTACCGCTGGTCCGGTCGGCAGGCGAAGGTCGCGGACCCGGTCGCGTTCCTCGCCCGGTGGCGCGATCGGGGGTCGCTCGACGCGGCGGTCGAGCCGATCCGCGCCGCGTCCGCAACCGTTCTCCGGACGGCGCCGGACGCGATCCGCCGGCAGCTCGCGACGGACGTCGCCCCCGATGCGATCGCGCGCGACCTCGGACGTGCCGTCGACCGGGCCGTCGCCGCGCGCGGCCGCGACGTCCCGACGAGCCGGGTCTGGCCGGTCCTCGGCCTCCTCCAGACCCTTGCCACCCTCGCGCTGGTCGTGACCGCGATCTGGGTCGTCCTGTGGGTGCTCGTGAAGTTCCCCGTGGACACCGTCGCGGTCCCGATCGCCGGCCGGGTGCCGGCCCCGCTCGTCGTCCTCGTGGGCGTCCTTGCCGTCGGCTACCTGCTCGCCCGGTTGCTCGGCCTGCACGCGGGCCTGGTGGGCCGCCGCTGGGCCGGTCGCCTGGCTGCCGATGTCCGGGACAACGTCCGCCGCGACGTCGCGACGTCCGCGTTCGCCGCGATCGATCGCCTCGACGAGCGCCGTGGGGCCCTCGCGGCTGCGATCGCGACCCTCCAAACGAGTTGTCGCGAGGCCTGACGAGGCGACGCGACGCCTATCCTCCGCTCGAGAGATCGCGAACGACGGAGGAGGAGCGATGGCCGAGGAACGAATCCCGCCAATGGCGCACGCGGAGGGCGCGAGCACGCCGCCGCGACCGGGCGGCGCAGCGCAGAGCGGCAACCCGCTCGACGACCCGCGGGCGCTCCAGATCCTCTCGACGGAGCACTGGAGTCTCCTCGCGACGCGCTCGCTGAGCTGGAACGAGTCGTTCAGTCGAGCCGGCCTGTTTCTCTCGGTCGTCTCCGCGACGGCCGTCGCGCTCGCCCTGGTCGGCCAGGCGACGTCCTTCGGCGAGCAGTTCGTCGCGTTCGCCCTCGTCATGCTCCCCGTCGCGCTGTTCGTGGGCCTCGCCACGTACACCCGGCTCGACGAGGTGAACACGGAGGACCTGATCTGGGTCGCGGGCATGAACCGCATCCGACACGCCTACCTCGAGATCGGCCCCGCCCTCGCCCCGTACTTCATCACCGGCTCGACGGACGATCCGGCCGGGGTGGAGACGAGCTTCGGGATCCATCGCCCGGGCAGCGTCTTCGCCCACTGGGTCGTGACGATGCCGGGCATGGTCGCCGTGCTCGACGGTGTGCTCGCCGGCCTTGTCACCGGTCTCGCGATCAACCAGGTCAGCCATATGGCGATGACGGCCTCGATCGGAGCCGGCGCCGTGGTCGGCGTTGCTGTCCCGATCGTTCTCGTCATCCGGTCGCAGCGGTCGGCCAAGTGGTTCCTCGGCGCTTACCGCTCGAACTTCCCCTCCGGAACGCCGTCACGCCTTGGCTTCGGCGACGCCCCCGGGGCGAGCCGCGACCGCCGCGAGGACGTCCCGCGCTAGCCGCGTTCGGGACGCATCGTCGGTCATGATCGTGTCGGCGACCACGGCGCGGACTCCGAGCGCCTCGACGGCCGGTGCCAGCTCGCTGTCGATCGTGTCCAGCACGAAGGTGTCGATCAGGCTCGCGTAGCGGCGGGCGACCCCGAGCGCCGTCGGCTCCTCGCCGAGGCTCGCGAGCATCCGGTCCGCCGGGCCCTTCAGCGCCTTGCCGCCGATGATCCCGCTGACGGCGACGAGACGCGCCCCGCGCCCGCGCGCCGCCTCGATCCGGTCGCGCATACCGGGAACGGCGAGGATCGGTCCGACCGAGACGATCGGGTTGGATGGCGCGATCACGATCAGCGACGCGTCCTCGATCGCTCGCTCCACCTCGAAGGTGGGTCGCGCGGTATCGATCCCCGCGAACCGCACCTCGTGCACGTCCGGCGCCTGCCGCAGCCGCACGAAGTAGTCCTGGAACGCGAGCCAGCCGTCGTCGGTCCGGACCTCTGTCCGCACCGGCTCGTCGCTCATCGGCAGGATCGCCGCCCGGACGCCGAGCCGTTGCTGGAGCGCGCGACAGGCGATCGTCAGCCGCTCGCCGGCCCGAAGCCGCCCGGTCCGGACGATGTGCGTGGCAAGGTCCTGGTCGCCGAGCCGGAACCAGCCCTCCTCGCCGTACCGCTCCAGCGCAGCCATCGCCGCCCACGTGTCGCCCGCGAGCCCCCAACCGAACTCCGGGTTCTCGAGGCCCGCGAGCGTGTACATGACCGTGTCATGGTCGGCACAGACCAGGAGCCCGTGCCGCTCGGTGTCGTCGGCCGTGTTGACGATGACGGTGAGACGCTCACCGACGATCGCCTGGAGGCCTTCCGCGAGCTTCGCTCCGCCGACGCCGCCGGCGAGGGCGACGACCCGCTCCGGATCCGGTGGCGTCAACCGAGCTGGGACCAGACGTCGGGCATCCGCTCGATCGTCTCGCGGTCGAACGGGGCCGGCAGCCGGACGATCACCGTCTCGAAGCCGAGCTCCCGGAAGGGCGCGATCGCGTCGGCGACGAGCGACGGTGGGCCCTGGAGGTGCGGACCCGCGCCGGCGTTCTCGACGCCGTTCGCCCGAAATCGCTCCAGCGCGGCTGCTGCTGCGCCAGCGGCGTCGTCCCGGATCGTGATCGGGAAGCTGATCGTCAGCTCGATCGTCGATCGATCCCGGCCGACCGCGGCGCAATGCTCGTCCAGGATCGCCAGCTTCGAACGGACCTCCTCGAGCGTCCCGGCGGTGTTCCACGCGTCCGCCCGCTCCGCGACCGTCCGAAGCGTCTTCTTCGGACCCGAGCCGCCGACGAGGATCGGGAGGTGGGCCTGGACCGGGCGCGGCTCGCAGAGCGCGTCGTGGAACGTGTAGAACCGGCCCTCGTGGGTCACGCGCTCGCCGTCGAGGAGACGTCGGAGCAGCATCACCGACTCGTCGAGCCGGTCGAGTCGCTCCCCGAACCCGGAGCCCCACGTCTCGATCCCGAAGGCATCGTGCTCGCGCTCGAACCAGGCACCGCCGATCCCGAGCACCGCCCGGCCGTCGGACACGTGGTCCAGCGTCGTCGCCAGCTTCGCGGTGAGACCGGGGTTCCGGAACGTGTTGGCGCCGACCATCAGACCGAGCCGGATCCGGGAGCTGACCGCGCCGAGCGCGGACAGGATCGTCCAGCCCTCGAAGATCGGCTGCTCCCACGGGCCGAAGATCGCGTTGAGGTGATCCCACGTCCACACGCCGTCCCAGCCGACCGCCTCGGCGGCAAGGGCGGTGTCCCGGAACTCCGGCCACGTCGTGTGCTGCGACCAGAGCTGGGCGCCGAACTTCATCCGATCGCGCTCCTTCCGCGCCGTCAGGACGCGAGCAGCTCGCGCACCTCGGGCAGTCGATCCAGGGTCTCGGCATCGTACGGTGCCATCAGGTCCGCGATCACGTGGCGGAAGCCGAGCTCGACGATCGGTCGGAGCTCGTCGGCGATCTGGGCCGGCGAGCCGAGATAGGCGTGATCGCTCTCGTCGAACGTCGTTCCGTTCTTTCGGGCGAGCTCGGTCAGCTCGCGCTTCGCCGCCTCCCGGTCGTCGCGGATCAGGAACCAGTCGGACACCGTCCGCTCGATCTCGGTGTGATCGCGGCCCACCTCCGAGCACCGCTCGCGCAGGTTGGCGTCCTTCTGGCGGAGCTCCTCGGGGCTGCCGCCGGTGTTCCATGCGTCGGCGTAGCGGGCGGTCGTCGCAAGGGTCTTCTTCGGACCGGAGCCGCCGATGAGAATCGGCAGGTGCTCCTGGACCGGCCGGGGCTCGCAGAGCGCGTCGTGGAACGTGTAGAACCGGCCCTCGTGGGTGACGTGCTCACCATCGAGCAGGCGGCGCAGGAGCATCACGGACTCGTCGAGGCGGTCGAGTCGCTCGCCGAACCCGGAGCCCCACGTCTCGAAGCCGAAGGCGTCATGCTCCCGCTCGAACCAGGCGCCGCCGATGCCCAGGATCGCCCGACCGTCGCTGATGTGGTCGAGCGTCGTCGCGAGCTTCGCCGTGAGCCCCGGGTTGCGGAACGTGTTGGCACCGACCATCAGGCCGAGCGTCGGCTTCGTCGTCAGCGCCGCCCACGCGGCGAGCGTCGTCCAGCCCTCGAGGATCGGTTGCTCCCACGGGCCGACGATCGCGTTCAGGTGATCCCACGTCCAGAGGCTGTCGAGGCCGGCGCGATCGGCTCGGAGCGCGGCGTCGCGGATCGTGGGCCACGAGGCGGTCTGGGGCCATAGCAGTGTTCCGATACGGATGTCCATGAGGGCGTGCTCCGGGCTGAGGGAGGGGCAACGGCCGCGTTGCTCAGTTCGGGTGACCGGACGTGGCGCGGGTTCGGGCGGTCATGCAGTCAGCTTCGGCAGCACGTCGCGACCGAAGCAGTCGATCCACTCGGTCTGGTTCCGGCCGACGTTGTGCAGGTAGATCTGGTCGAAGCCGAGGTCCAGGTAGCGCTGGATCTGCTGACGATGCTTCTCCGGGTCCGACGAGATCAGCATCCGGCCCTCGAAGTCCTCCGGCCGGACGAGCTTTGCCATCTGCTCGAAGTCGAGCGGGCTCCGGATGTCCTGCTTGGGGAACTTCATCCCGCCGTTCGGCCATTCGGTCACCGCGTTGGCGAGCGCCTCCTCGTCGGTCGGCGCCCACGACAGGTGGAGCTGGAGGATGTACCGGAAGTCGCCGGGATCCTTGCCGGCGTCGCGGCAGCCTTCCTCGCACTTCTGGCGGATCATCTCGAGCTTGCCCTCGGGCGCCCCGACGGTGATCAGGCCCTCGGCGTACTGGCCGGTCTTCTTGGCCGTGACCGGACCCGCGGTCGCGATGTAGATCGGCGGCGGCTCGTCCGGCATCGTCCAGAGGCGTGTCGACTCGAGCTTGTAGAACCGGCCGTCGTGCTTGACGTCCTTGTCCCGGCTGCCGAACAGCTTCTTGATGATCTCGATCGCCTCGAACATCCGGTTGATCCGCTCGGGCGTCTCCGGCCAGTAGCCGGCGACGATGTGCTCGTTGAGCGCCTCGCCGCTGCCGAGCCCAAGCCAGTGCCGACCGGGGTACATCGCAGCGAGCGTGGCCGACGCCTGGGCGATGATCGCGGGATGCATCCGGAACGACGGGCAGGTCACGCCGGGCCCGACGTCGCCCTTCGTCCGCTCCCCGATCGCCGTCATCACGTTCCAGACGAACGCGGCGTTGCCCTGCTGGGGCACCCAGGGCTGGAAGTGGTCGGCCGCCATGACGCCGCTGAACCCGGCCTGCTCGGCAGCGACCGAGAGGCCCACGACCTCCTGCGGTCCGAACTGCTCGAGCATCGCGGCGTAGCCGATGGTGGGGGTCGCCATCGCGGTCAGTCCTCCAGGTGGTCGTGAACGCCGTCGATCGCGAGCCGGAACGTGACCCGTGGCTGGCTCCGGAACGCCGCGATGCTCTGGGCGGTGGGCTCGTTGCGGTAGCGATGGGCCAACGCGACGATGTCGTCCCGGGCGCGCTCCACGTCGTCGTCGATCGCATCGACGTGGCCGGTGATGCCGACCCAGCGCTCGGGGTCGTCGAGGTCCATGACCGCGAGGCTGACCCGTTCATCCCGGCGCAGGTTGGCCGGCCAGCGACGGCCGTCGCGCGAGTTGACCAGAACGCGGCCGTCGTCCTCCAGCCGGTACCAGATCACCGCCTGGCGTGGCGCGCCGTCGGGATCGATCGTGGCCAGGGACGCGAACAGCGGCTGGTCGAGGAAGGACCGGATCCGCTCGGGGAGGGGAGGCGCCCCTGCCGCCGCTGCGCCGCCGGGTTGCGCGCTTCGGTCGTGGCGCTGGGGTGTGGGCTCTTGCGCCTCGGGCTCCGGCGCGGAGAAGGGGGAACGGATCGTCTGGGTTCGGGCAGGCTCCATCGGGCGATGGTACGCGAGGCCGGATTGCAGGGCCCGCGAGCGGATCGAGGTGGGGCGTCAGGCCGACGTGTCAGCCGGGATCGGGTGACCGGCCGGTCCGCGGCGAGGCTGGGTCAGGCGGATGCGTCGACCGCGACCCGACGCGACGCCGCGCTCCCGCCGTGGACGCGTCTGCCGAGCGACTCGCGGGCTGCCTCGAGACGGAGCGTCTCCATCGGTCGCGGCTTCCGCGGTTCGGCCGCCGGCTTGCCGATCAGGTAGCCCTGGCCGAGATCGACGCCCAGCCCGGTGAGCATCGCGAGATCCGCGCGACGCTCGATCCCCTCGGCGAGCAGGAGCGCGCCGATCCGGCCGCCGAACGACACAAATGCCTCGACGAGCGCCTGCTTCGCGTCGTCCCGTGCGATCCCGTAGGCGATCTCGCGGTCGATCTTGATGACCGACGGTCGCAGCGACGCGATCAGGGAGAAGCTGGCGTAGCCCGCCCCGGCGTCGTCGATCGCGAACCCGAAGCCGAGCCGGCGGAGCGCCTTCACCTGCTTCACGAGCGGCCCGATGTCCGAGACGGCCTGCTGCTCGGTGCACTCGAGCGTGATGTGCCGGGGATCGAGGTGGGCGGCCTTGACCGCCGCCGCGAACGTCGAGGCCTCGAACATCGGGTCGAGGAGGCTCGCCGGCGTGAAGTTGATCGCTAGATGGATCGGCGGCTTGCCGGCGGCGCGGCGCTCGGTCTGCAGCTTGCCGACCCGCTCGAGGATGACCTTCACGATGAAGCCGTCGAGCTCGATCGTGCGGCCCGTGTCGATCGCCGCCTGGACGACGTTCGTGATCGACGTCTGGAGCCCGGGCATCTCCGGCCGGAAGAGGCACTCGTATTCGACGAGCCTCCCGGTGCGGAGATCGACGATCGGCTGGTAGGCGAGGGCGTGGACGTTCCGGAGGGTGAAGAAGTAGTCGAGCATCTTCGTCTGGACGAGCTGGCTCGTCTGGGCCATCCCGATCCGCTCGGCAAGCCCGGACTGCTGGACCGCCGACGACAGCGCCAGGAGGTGTCGCTCGCCTTCGGGCAGGCCGCCATCCAGCGTCACGAGGCCATAGGCCGGGGTGTGGTTCGCCGCGGCGATCTCCGCGGCGTGCGCGTCGGTCAGCTCCGAGGACGGTCCGATGACGAC
Organism: Chloroflexota bacterium; assembly: GCA_042408445.1. Lineage (GTDB taxonomy): Bacteria > Chloroflexota > Limnocylindria > Limnocylindrales > CSP1-4 > CF-46. The sequence continues at coordinate 30,255 of JBHORC010000030.1, read as the reverse complement.
GATCCCGGCATCGAGCTCGTACGACCGAACGTTGGGCAGCTGAGCGGCGAGCCGATGGGCGAAGCGGAGGTCGCGCGACCAGAGCAGCCGCTCGTCGCCGTCCACGCGCTTCGACCCCGCCAGGAACCGCACGCATCCCTCCCTTGCCATGTGCCGCGCGGGTCGGGGACCCTCGGTTCGGCGTCTGCCGATCGTAGAGGGCGGCGGGGCGACCTCCGACGGGCCGACGGTCCCGCAGGGGCGGAACGGAAGTCCGGGGACGGCCCGAGCGTCCGGGGACGTCCGGTCTCGTCAGGCGATCCGCTCGCCGGCGCGGACGGGCACGTCGAGCCGGTTCGACGGCGGGGCGAGCGGGCACGCCCACTTCGGGTCGAAGGCGCACGAGGGCTGGAACGCGAAGTTGAAGTCCAGGACGAGGCTGTTCGGCGTCGCGCCCGCTCCGAGGTCGGCGCTCTTCGCCGAGTCGAGGAGATACCGGCCGGCGCCGTAGGTCTCGGTTCCGTTCGTCGCGTCGCGGAACGGCAGGAAGAGGCCGCCGGCATAGCCCTGCATCCAGTAGATCTCGAGGCGTCGCGGGCCGTCCGGGAACGGGATCGTCACCGCACCGAACCGCTCGAACGCCATCCCGCCGCCGCCGCTGACGGGCAGCTGGATCGCGAGGCCGCCGAACCCGCCGAAGCCGCCCAGGCCGCCAAGGCCGCCGGCCGTCCCGCCCTCGCTCTCGGACGCCGTGTTCGGCTCGGCCGGCAGGTCCTCGACCGTCACCTCGAACCGGAGCGCCGGGTCGTGGTCGAAATGAAGGGATCGAAAGGCGGCACGAGCCTCGGCCGGGATCGGCGACTGCGGATGCTCGCGATAGAGGCGCTCGCGCGTCTCGCGCCAGAGCGCGAGCGCGGCGCCGACGTCGGTCGTAGCGATTCGGCGGACCTCCGCGTAGAGGGCGGCAATGTCCCGTCGCCACTCGGCCAGGGCAAGGGTCGCCGCGACGGTACGCCGGTCGGTCACCGAATCCTGGATCACGTTCCCCTCCCTTGCCTCTCCCGCGACTCCTCGCCGGTCACTCCGCTTCTCGGCGCCGCCGGTCGCGCTGGTCGCGCCGGGCACATCGCCGACCGTCAGCGCCGGTCGCCGAGCGCCCGCAGCAGGATCACCGCCCCGATGACGACGAGGATGAGCGGCCACAGGCTGCCCCAACGGACGGCCGGCAGCGCGATCCCCAGCGTGCGGTCGACGAAGTAGTACAGCCCGATCGCGAGCAGGACGAGCCCGACGACGATCGCGGCGAGGCTCGGACCACCCCGATCGCGGCCGCGGTCCCGGTTTCGCGGCGGGATCCACGGCGGCTCGCGCCAGTCGGTGACGGGACGATCCGGGTTTGCCCGGAGCGGCGGGGCGCCGCCAGCAGAGCCGGTCGGCGGTGGCCCGGCCGGCGTCGCCGTCGGCGTCGGCGGAACGACCGATGCGGTGCCGAGATCCGGCCCGGACCCGGCACCGCCGGGCATCGCTGTCGGATACGCACCCGGCGGGATCGTGCCCGGTGGCGGCGGCACGGTGCCGGCCGTCGGGATGGGCGCGGTCGAATCGAGGGCGCCCGGCGTGGGCTCGCCCGGCCCGGGAACGAGCGGCGCGCGATTGGCGCTCGTGTCGTGGGGCTGCGTCTCGTCGAGCGGGTCGGTCATGGGCGGCGGTCCTCCGGTCGGTCCATCGTAGTCGGCGGCGCGTCCGTCGCGGGCGGCGAGGCGCCTGCCGGACGACGCAGGCGTGCGACAATCCCGGCTTCAGCGGCGGCGATCACGCCGCGTCACCCACGGCGTCGTGAGGTCCCTGGACGCCCGTCCCGAGGAGGTCAGCGTGGTCGCGGATTCGGCCGAGATCGGTGTGTTCGGCGGGTCGGGCTTCTATTCCCTGCTCGACGACGTCCGCGAGATCAAGGTCGACACGCCGTATGGGCCGCCGTCGGACTCGTTCTTCCTCGCGACCGTGAGCGGTCGCTCGGTCGCCTTCCTGCCGCGCCACGGCCGACGCCACACGATCCCGCCGCACCGGATCAACTACCGGGCGAATGTCTGGGCGATGCGTTCGCTCGGCGTCAAGGCGGTCATCTCGCCGTGCGCGGCCGGCTCGCTCCAGCGCCACGTCAAGCCCGGCGACTTCGTCCTGTGCGACCAGTTCGTGGACCGGACGAACGGCCGGGCGGACACCTTCTTCGACGGCCCGATCGTCACCCACGTCTCCTCGGCCGACATCTACGACCCCGTCCTGCGGGGGATCGCCGCCGAGGTCATCCGCGAGCACGGGATCTCGTTCCACGAGCGCGGCACGATCGTGATCATCAACGGCCCGCGCTTCTCGACGAAGTCCGAGTCGAAGTGGTTCAGCGACGCCGGCTGGGAGGTCATCTCGATGACCCAGTATCCGGAGGCCTACCTCTGCCGCGAGCTCGGGATGGCTGTCGTGAACATCGCCCTGATCACGGACTACGACGCCGGCGTCCTCGAAGGGACCGAGGCGGTCGATGCGCGGTCCGTGCTGGAGGTCTTCGCCCAGAACGCGGAGCGGATCCAGCAGGTCGTGCTCGACATGGTCGGCCGCTTCCCGGCCGACCTCGACGCGCTCGGCGCGCGGGCTGCCCTCGAGCACACGCGCGGCGACGGGCACGCCACGTCGCCGGAGGACATCCGCCTCTTCGAGACGGGGCTCTAGCCGGTGGCCGAACGCCTGCCGATCAGCGTCACGATCCGGACGATCCGGGCCGAGCCCACCTGGTGGCTCGAGAGCGCGAAGCGTCTCGCGGCCGCCGGCTACGAGGGGATCTGGTCGTGGGATCACTTCGTCGGCCAGGGCGATCGGACCGTCCCCGTCGTCGAGGGCTGGACGATCCTCGCGATGGCCGCTGCCGCGACCGAGGGGGTCACGGTGGGACCGTTCGTCATCAACGTCGTCAATCGGCACCCGGCGGTCCTCGCCCGGATGGCGTCGACGCTCCAGATCGCGAGCGGTGGCCGGCTGGTCCTCGGGATGGGGATCGGGGGCGCACCGAAGGAGCACGCCGCGTACGGGATCGAGTTTCCGGACGTGGCCGAGCGCGTCGCCCGCCTCGAGGAGGCCGTCGCGGTGATCCGCGCCCTCTGGACCGGCGGCCCGGTGACGCGGCCGTCGCCGTACTACCCGCTCGTCGACGCCCACGCATTCCCGGTCCCGACGCCGCCCCCGCCGATCATCATCGGCGGCGAGACGCCGGCCGGTGCGAGGCTGGCCGCGCGGATCGGCGACGGGTGGAGCACCTTCGAGAACAACTTCGTCCAGAACCTGCCGCTGTACCTGGAAACGCTCGAGGCCGTCGGCCGGCGGCGGGAGGATCAACGCGTCTACGCCGGGTTCCAGGGCTACTGGCTCGGTGACGAGAGCGTGGCCGACACGGAATGGTGTCGCGAGCCGCGGGCGGCGTGGGAGCGCTGGCACGAGATCGGCGCCGACGCGGTCATCGTCCTCGCCCGGACGACGGCCGACGTGGACGCGCTCGTCGACGCCGTCGGCCGCTGGTAACGCCGTTCCGGGAGCCATCCGCCGTCCGTTTTCGCCGGGCATGGCACCATCGACCGCGATGACCGCCCCCGCGACGCCCGCGTCGCCCCTTCCCGCGAATCCCGAGCTCACCCATCCCTGTGCGCGCTGTGGTGCGCCGGTCACCCTCGATGTCGGGCTGTGCGAGCGGTGCAACCCGCTCGGCCTGAAGGATTCCGCCAGCTCGCAGGTCCACGGGAGCGTGTTCCTCGCGGTCGGTCTAGCGATCGCGGCGCTGGCCGTGGCCGCTCACCTCGCGGTCGCGGGGATCGGACCGTTCACGTCTGAGGTCACGGGGATGCGAGCGGGATCGACGCCTGGCACCGTCGTCGCGACGATCTCGCTCACGAACGAGGGTGGATCCGCCGGAACGGCGACGTGCCGCCTGACCGACCCCGCGGACCGCGGCATCAACCATGCGGACATCGTCTACACGCCGCGGGTGGGGCCGCACGCGACGGTCACCTTCGATCACGCCGCCTCGTTCGGGAGCGTCGATCGCCCGTTCGACGTCGCCTGCAGCGGCCCGTGAGCCGGCCGATCGCCGAATCTCCGTGGAGCGGCTCCACCGCCGAACCGTCCCGGGACGCGACCGGCGGGACGGCCTGGGCCGCCGAGCTGGACTTCCTGGTGGCGACCGCGCCGCAGGCAGGCGCCGTCCTCATGGACCGCTACGAGCGGCTCGAGCAGGTCGCCCACAAGAGCGCCAGGGATGTCGTGACCGAGGCCGACCACCTGTCCGAGGAGCTGGTCATCGGCGCGATCCGGGAGCGTTTTCCGGGTGACGCGATCCTCGCCGAGGAGTCCGGAGCGCATCGCGGCCGGGCGGGTCGGGGAAGTCGAGGCGGGACGACGGAGTCCTCCGAGATCGCGACGCCGAACGGACGGACGTGGGTGATCGACCCGCTGGACGGCACCGTGAACTACGCGAACGGCCTGCCGATGTTCTGCGTCTCGATCGGGATCGTCGTCGACGGCCGGCCGACGGCCGGCGCGGTCCTCGACCCGACCCGCAACGAGATGTTCGCGGCAACCTGCGACGGCCCGGCGACGCTGAACGGCCGGCCGATCCAGGCATCGACGAAGGACAAGCTATCGGACTACGTGATCTCGCTGGCCCTGTCCGGTCGCTCGGTCCCGAGCCGCGGTCGGGCGATTCGCAAGCTGGTCCGCGTCTCCCGGTCCATGGGGTCCGCGGCGCTTGGCCTTGCGTACGTCGCGAACGGGCGGTTCGACGCGTTCGTCCAGGAGACCAGCCTGTCGGCGTGGGACATCGCCGCCGCCGGGCTCATCGCCGAACGGGCCGGCGCGCTCGTCACCGCCTTCGACGGCTCCCGCTGGTACGACCCGTCGCGCACGAGCCGGGCGGCGAGCATTGTCGCCGCGCCGCCGGCATTCCACGCCCAGCTCCGGGCCCTCGCGACCGGAAGAGACTGAGGCCGGCGGGCTCGAGCGCCGCGGCGCCGCCAGGCGAACCGACCGCCGTCAGTCGTCGCGCCAGCGATGCGGCCGCGCACGCAGCCGCTCGAGGCCCCATCGGTCGCAGAACGCCTCCCAGCCGGCTCGCGGCACGCCTCGCCACTCCAGCTCCGCGGCCGACTGCTGCGGGATCGGCGTGTCGAGACGGAGCCTCGCGAGGGTCCGGTAGAGGAGCGCGTCCTCCATCTGCTCGATGAGCACGGCCGCGAGGCGCACGGCGCCGGTGACCCCCGGCACCTCCCACTGGCTCGCCTTCGGCGGAATCTGGTCGATCGAGCCGTACCGGCGGAGCACCGCCGCCGCGGACTTCGCGCCCCAGCCCGGCAGGCCGGGGTAGCCGTCCGACGAGTCGCCGACGAGGGCGAGCCAGTCCGGGATCGATGCCGGCTCGACGCCCCACTTGGCCAGCACGCCGTCCCGGTTGTACGTGATCGCGCGGCGGCGGTCGCGGAGGACGACGCGGTCGTCGATCACGCACTGGGCCATGTCCTTGTCCGGCGTGCAGATCAGGATCCGCTCGACCCCCGGGTCCGCCGCGAAGCGAGCCGCGGCGGCGCCGATCGCATCGTCGGCCTCGAACTCGACCTCCGGCCACAGGACGACGCCGAGTGCGGCGATCGCCTCCTCGGCGATCGGGAATTGGGCGACGAGCGCGGGCTCCATGCCGGCGGACGACTTGTAGGCCGGGAAGAGGTCGTTCCGGAACGACTCGATGACGTGGTCCGTCGCGCAGCCGTCGTGGGTCGCCCCCTCCTCCCGGAACAGGTAGAGGATCTGGTCGCACAGGCCGGACACGCCGGACAGGACGACGCCGTCCCGGCCGCGGACCGGCGGCCGCGGCGCGTAATGGGCACGGAACAGCTCGTAGGTCGCGTCGACGAGGTGGATCTGCATGTCGAGGGATGCTGCGGATCGGCGCGGCGTCAGCGCATCCGGGTCGACCAGGCGTGGACGCCGGCCGCCGTCATGTCGTCGATCGCCTTGACCCCGTCGTTCGGCTCGAGATCGACCGCACGCGTGGCGTCGATCAGGACGGCGGTCTCGAAGCCGAGCCGAGCGGCGTCGAGCGCGGTGGCCTTGACGCAGTAATCCGTCGCGAGGCCGCAGACCACGACCCGCTCCACCCCCGCGTCACGGAGCAGGGATTCGAGCTCCGTCGGCTTCGTCTCGCCCGTCACGGGATCGCGCATCGTGAAGCCGGAGTAGCCGTCCTCGCCGGCGGTGCCCTTCCGGACCCGCGGCGCGGTCTCCGCGGCCGCCGCGTCGACATCGGGGTGGAGCTTCGCGCCCCAGGTCTCGGCGACGCAGTGGACCGGCCAGATGCCGCCGTCGCGCTGGAAATGTGGTGTGGATGGGGGGTGCCAGTCCTGGGTGAGGACGACGAGCGCGGCGGCGGCCCGGGCAGACCCGATCTCGGCGTTCACGATCGGAATGATGTTCGGGGCACCGTGGACCGCGAGACTCCCGGCGGGATCCGCGAAGTCGTTCTGGAGGTCGACGACGACGAGCGCCGTCGTCGCGTCGTAGCGCTGCACCCGGTGACGGTAGCAAAGGCGGGGGAGCCGCCGTCGAACCGACCCGGAGCGATCGGCAGATCAGGCCGATCGGGGACCTCAAACGAAGACCGGCGGCACCCTTGCGGGCGCCGCCGGAGTGGAGCGCGAGTGTGGCGATCGCGCGAGCGGGGAGGGCGCGCCGCCGCGGGCCCGACCTCAGCTCGGCGAGATGGCTAGGCCGGGTCGCGCCGGAAGATGCCGATGGCCGCGAGGATCAGCGCCTCGAGGACGGTCCAGCCGATCAGCGCGAGGATCGCGGCGACGTCCAGGACGGATCCGCCGGCAGTCAATGCGTTCGTGTTCAGCATCCCCTCGAACGGGCCGACGAAGATCTGGCTCGTGTTGAGGATCCCGGCAACGATGTCGTTGCCCTCGCGGGCGTTGAGGAGCAGCAGGATGATCCGCAGGATGATCAGCGCCTGGACGATCCCGAACAGCAGCGCGATCACGCGCCCCAGCAGGTCGCTCGCGCCCGGTCGGCGGGTCACGCGTCGCTCGACGACGGTGCTCCGGTCGTAGGCGGGGTCGTCCTCGGTGCGGACGACTCGCTCGTCGTAGGTCATGGTCGAAGCCTCCCTTCCCATCGACACGGCTCCCACCGGGTCGGGGAGTTGACACTGCGCCGCGAGACGTGACGAACCGGAGCGGGCCGCGCGGGACCTCGTTGCAGGCAGGTGTCGGTTGGCGGCCTGGTGCTCACGCGCACATGGGCCGGACATGAAACGGCGCCCGCCGTTCGGCGGGCGCCGTCAGAGCTCGAGATCCCCGATCAGCCGATCGGAGCGGCCTCGCGTCCACCGGCAGCGGAAGCCGTCTCGGTCGGCTCCGCGGTCTCGTCGAGCGACTCATCCGCGGCGTCCTCGCCGCCACCGCCCGCCGTCCCCTCGACGTCGAGGAGATAGCCGATGCCCTGGAACGTCCGGATCCGGCCCGGCTCGCCCGGCTTCGCGCCGAGCTTCCGTCGAACCCGACTGATCCAGACCCGGAGGTACTGGAGATCGTCGCGGTATTCCGGGCCCCAGACCTTGGTCAGCAGCTCGGTGTGGAGGACGACCTTGCCGGGATGCGTCGCGAGGTGCTGGAGCAGCAGCCACTCCGTGCGGGAGAGCTGGACGAGCTCGCCGCCGCGGCGGACCATGCGCCGCTCCAGGTCGATCTCGACGTCATCGAACGAGACGACGCCGGCACCTGGCTCGACGCCCGTCGAGCGGCGGATCACCGCTCGGACCCGAGCGGCCAGCTCGTCGGGGTGGAAGGGCTTGGCGATGTAGTCGTCCGCGCCGAGATCGAGCCCCTTCGCCTTGTCGGCGGTCGCGCCCTTGGCCGTGAGAAGGATCACGGGGACGGGACGCTGCTCGCGGAGCTGGCGCATGACCTCGATCCCGTCCAGGTCCGGCATGACGATGTCGAGGAGGACGATGTCCGGGCGGATCTCCTCGGCCTTGGCGAGGGCGTCCTCTCCGCCGGTCGCCGTGACGACCCGGAAGCCTTCCTCGCTGAGGGCGATCGAGACGAGCTTCGTGATTCGCGGTTCGTCGTCGGCGACGAGCACCAGCGGCTGGGTTCCCACGCAACACCTCCGGGGGTCAACTGTACGTCTGACGGTGTCGGCCGAGGCGGCCGCTCGGGTCGTGGTTCAGGATGTCCGGACCTCCGAACGATCTGCGGATCGGGAGGCCGGTGACCGGGGACCGGTCTGATGCCGCGACTGTGAGCCGCGATCCGTTCCGGTCGAATGCGACCGACATTGCAGAACCGTTACGCGGGCATATCAATCCGCGCGGCGCGCGCAACGCCAGGACGACTCGAACCCGGCATGCGGAGGAGGTCGGCTCGCGGCGCCTCGGCGTTGGGCGCGACGGCGCCCTCGTCGCGGTCAGCCGGGGCCGACGTACACCGGGTTCGTCAGGGTGAGCATGTCGCCGTTCGGGGCAGAGCCGGCACGCAGCTCGAGCCGCCACCACTGCTTCGCCGTCAGCCCGGTTCGGCGCCCGTGCTGCTCGCCCGGTTCGAGGGTCGCAAGCTCGGTCGTCGCGCCCGAGGTGACGAACCAGAGCGTCGCGGGCTCCTCCAGGCGCGCGATGTCGACCGCGAGGTCGATCGTGCCGTCGGCGCTCATCGACTCGCCGGGCAGCGTCGCCTCGCGGCCGTCGGCGCCGCGTGCCGCGAAGGAAATGCGTGGACCCGACGACAGGAAGACGCGACCTTCGCGGATCCCCTCGAGGATGGCCGCCTCACTGCCGTCAGCCGACCAGACGCAGGTCCTCGGGAGCGCGATGTAGGCGTCCTCCTCGGCCGAGTGGCTGTCCGTCCCCGAGATTCCGGTCAGGCGGATCCCGGCGTCGAGCAGGTCCGTCCAGAGCGCGAGGCCGCCGGCGTTGTCCGTCTCGGGGATCGCCCAGCGGCCGTTCCAGACCTCCATCGCGTCCAGCGTGGAGTAGTCCACTCGGGCGAAGTCCCAGTGGCAGCCGACGCACCAGGGATCACCGAACGCGCTCGGATGATTGATCGAAACGAGGGCGCCCTGGCGATGCGCCTGCTCGACGATCCCGACGGGACCGCCGCCCCGGCGGTCACCGCGCCAGTCGATCGCGGTTGCGAGCCCGAAGACGTTCATGTGGCCGTGGAACGTCGTCACCTCCGAGCCGCGGATCGCCGTGATCCCCGCCGGCCAGCGATCGGCCTCGCGGTGGTGGCTGATCGTGTTGTGATCCGTGATCGCGAGGAAGTCCAGTCCGCGCTCGACGGCCCCGCGGACGCGATCCTCGACGGTGAGGTCGCCGTCGCTGTGGATCGTGTGCGAGTGGAGGTCGCCGCAGAACCAGCGTGCCGTCGAATCAGGCAGCCGCGGCGCCAGGATGGGGGCCGACACCGGGGCCACGGAGGCCGACGCCGACGCTGTGCTCGCCTCGCCGACCGTCGCCTCGGCCTCGAGCCGCCACGTAAGGTACCCCGTCTCCGACCCGTCGTTGAGGATGAGCGCCGTGTCGACGTTGAGGTCCCACTCGCCGGCCGGGATCGGACCCGGAAGACAGCCCGGAGTCGCCGACGCCTCGCCGATGACGGTCCAGCGGCCGTCGCCGGAGCGCCGGACCGCGCCGCGGAATCGGTCCGGGCCGAAGATCGACAGCGAGGCCGCGTTCGCCAGGTGCTCGGAGCCCAGGTCCGGCGGATCCCACTGGAACCGGACGCGGAGCTCGGTCGCGTGCTCGGGAACCTCGATCGGGAAGTGGTGGTGGCGATGGCGGTCGCGATTCGTCCACCGCCCCGATTGGTCGAGGAGCGGGACCCGCGTCTCGGCCACCCGTCAGGCCGCGGTGAACCGTTCGGCGAGGGCCGGCTGACCGGCGAGGTACCCGTCGAGGATCCGGCCCGCCACCTCGACCGACGGGACGAGCGGATGCAGGGCGAGGGCCTTGATCGCCTGGGCCCGCGACCCGGACAGCGCCGCCTCGATCGCGACCCGCTCGGCTGCCCGCACCGCGAGGATCAGGCCTTGCGCGTCGAGCGGAACGCTGCCGATGGCCGCCGGGATAACGCCGCCCCGGTTGATCACCGCCGGGACCTCGACGATCGCGTCCTCGTCGAGGAACGGCAGGCTCGACCGGTTGGGGACGTCGAGGATCATCACCTGCGTGCCGTCGCCGTGCATCGCATCGACGAGGTTCAGCGCCAATCGGCCGTAGTCGCCCGGGCCGCGCGCCGCGACGACGCCCGCCATCGCGTCCTCGCGCCCGCTCCAGGCCTCCTCCATGTAGTGCGACTCACGGTCCGCGTGGGTCCGTCGCCAGTCGCGGAGCGCCTCGCTCGGCGAGCCGAGGCCTGCGTAGAAGGCCGCCTGCTGCTTGGCGAGGAACGCGGATCGGACCCGGCCGGCCTGCATCGCCTCGAGGGCCTCCGCGTTGAAGTAGTAGTAGTAGAGGTACTCGTTCGGGATCATCCCGACGGACTGCAGCCACTCGGCGCCGAACAGCCGGCCCTCCTCGAACGTCTCGAGCCGCTCCGGGTCTGCGAGGAGATCCGGCAGCACGTCGCGGCCGCCGTCCAGCACTCGACGGACCCAGCCGAGGTGGTTGATCCCGAAGTAGTCGAACCAGAGGTCCTCGGCGGGCCGGCCGAGCGCGCCGGCGATCCGCTTGCAGAGATCGAGCGGGGCGTCGCAGATCCCGATGACCCGGTCACCGAGGATCGGCCGGATCGCCTCCGTGACGAGCCCGACCGGATTGGTGAAGTTGACGAACGTCGCCTGTGGCGCCCGCCGTGCGACGACCTCGGCGATCTGCGTCACGATCGGCACGGTCCGGAGCGCGAAGGTGATCCCGCCGGGCCCGGTCGTCTCCTGGCCGATCACCCCCTGGGCGAGGGCGGCGGTCTCGTCCAGCGTCCGGCCGGCCATGCCGCCTGCCCGCACGGCGCAGTAGACGACGTCCGCGCCATCGACGCTCGCGTCGAGGTCCGTCGACATCGTCACCGGCGGCCGCACGCCCAGCTCGTCCGAGATCCCTTCCAGGACGCAGGCGATCCGGTCGAGCCGGGCCTGATCGATGTCGTAGAACGCCACTTCGTCGTACTGGGTCGTGACCTCGCCCGCCGCGAGGGCCCGATAGATCACAGGCGTCCGGAAGCCGCCGGCACCGATCAGCGTCAGTTTCATTGACGGATTGAACCAAAGTTGAACCGTAAGGGCAAGCAGAATCTTCGGCGAGGCGGGACGCCCTTGGCCGGCCTGCCCGGATCGCCCCGGTTCCGCCTCAGAGCGCGAGACGCGGCGTGCCCACTCCCGCGGTCAACGTCGTCGCGAACGCGTACCGATCGCCGCGGTTCAGCAGGTGCGCCGTCTCGAACGGCTCGTCGTACTGGTCGAAGGTCATCTCATCGAGCTCGAGGAGCGGCTCGCCCTTCGCCGTCGTGAGCAGCTCCGCGACGCGTTCCGTCGCGGCCACTGCCCGCACGACGACCTCGGCACGGGTCGCGATCAGGCCCGCACGTTCGCGGATCGTCCCGAACAGCGATCGGCTCTCGAAGTCGACGCCCTGCAGGATCGGGATCAGCCGCGGATGGAGGATCGACCGATCGAACGAGAGCGGTGCGCCTTCGATGAACCGGACCCGCTCCAGCTCGAAGATCTTCGAGGAGGTCGGGATCCGGAGGTCTGCGGCCTCCGCCGACTTCACCGTCCGGACCCGGGCGGTGACGACCTTCGAGGTGACGACGTGGCCGTGGCGTGCGGCCCACTCCGTCAGGCTGGGCGGCCCCTCGATCCATTCGGTGACGCCGGGTCCGACTACGACCCAGCCGCCGCGGCCGCGAGCCTGGATCAGGCCCTTTGCGCCGAGCGTGGCCAGCGCGCGGCGGAGCGTGTTCCGCGCCACGCCGAGCCTGGCTCCGAGCTCGCGCTCTGGTGCGAGCCGGCTGCCGACCTCGAGCCGTCCGGTGAGGATGTCCGCCTCGATCCGGCGGAGGACCTGGACCGACGGGAGATCGTCGCCGCGGACGTCGGAGCGCCCCGTCGCGGGCTGCTCGCCGGCGCCTTGACCCTGGTTCACCGTTGGCCCACGCTCTGCCACATGACCCTCCGCGCCCGGCCGGTACGCCGACCGTCCATGGCCCGACGCACCGGACCGGTCCAGAGCGCCGCTCCGGAAACCGGCGGCGACGCGAGCGCATTGTATGACCGGGTTCCGGCTGCTCCGAGGGGTCGCGAGGCGTGCGCGTGAAGGTCGATGTCCTGTGCGTCGGCGATCCGTTCCTCGACCTGATCTTCCTGGGGCTGCCGTCGATGCCCACGCTCGGTGAGGAGCGCCTCGCCAGGCGACTGAAGATCGTCCCCGGCGGGATGGGGAACGTCGCGTTTGCGCTCCGCCAGCTCGGGCTCGACGCCGCGATCTGCGCCCCGATCGGGCGGGACCTGGCCGGCCGGATCCTCGAGGAGCTGATGGCCGAGTTCGGCGTCCCGTGGCACGGCCGGCCAGGCGAGGCGACGCCGGTCACGGTCGCGTTGCCGGTGGACGGCGATCGGGCGCTCGTCACGGTGATGCCGGATCCGACCGTCGACGCCGAGACGCTCCAGCAGTTCACGGCGCGGGCGGTCGTCGTCGACCTGCCGTCCGTACCGCTCCTGCCGGCGATGCCGGCGAGCCCGCGGGTCTATGCCGTCGTCGGAGATCCGGAGGTGGCGATGCTGGCGGGGCGGCTGCCGGAGTCGCTCGATCGTGTCCACGCCTTCGTCCTGAACCACCGCGAGGCGGTCGAGCTCACCGGGCTCCCCGCCGAATCGGCGGCCGCGCATCTGGCATCGCTCGGGACCACCGTCGTCGTGACGCGGGGCGCGACGGGCGCAATCGCGGTCGAGCCCGACGGACGAACCGTCGAGGTGCCGGCCCGGCTGGCGAACGTCGCCGACGCAACCGGGGCAGGGGACCTGTTCGTCGCGGCGTACATCTGGGCCGACCTTGCCGGCCACGGCCTCGAGGAGCGGCTGCGGCTGGCGACGACCTACGCCTCGCTGTCGCTGGAGCGCGCGACGGACCAGCTGAAGGGCATCACCCTCGACGCGCTGCACGAGCTCCTGGCGGTCTGATCGGAAGGGTCGGGCGGGGGCGACCCGGGCGCTCTCGGTCCCGGCCGCGTCGCCGTCAGGGACGGTCGCCAACCGCGACGACGACCCGGCCGCGAAGCGTCATCCCGGGCGTGATCCGGCAGCCCGCACCGAAGTACGCCGACCAGATCGGGTGGTTCCCCTCGACCGTTCGGACGCCGCCGTACCAGTCGAGGACGTGGAGGACCGGCAACCCGTCGGCCAGCTCGGCGCGGACGTGCTGGCGACCATCCGACAGGACGCTGAGCGAGCGTCGACCGTCCGTGGCACCCGCGGCCAGGATCCATCGCTTCGTGCTCCGGTAGTCGTTGCTTCCCGCAGCGGTTGCGTCCTGGGGCCACGTCGCTGCCGGTCGGAGCGCTCCATTCGTGCCCGGTCGCCCGGCCGCCGTGCCTGATGCCCGCCCGACGTGATCGTCGGGGTACACCGTCCACTCGCCGTTCCGCCGCCACCACAGGTCCATCAGGTCCGGTGACGGGCGGAACGTGAGGCCGACCTCCTTCGCGTTGAACGACCGGCCGCCGCGGTACCTCACCTCGTACTCGAAGACGACGGTCCGGGCGTCGACACGGGCGGTGAGCGAGCCTTCCCAGTCGTTGCCGGCGATCGGCGCTCGGGCCTCGCCGGGCGACGCGGCGACGACGCGCCGGGGATCGATCGCCGGCACCGGCACCGCGACATGCGGCTGGTCGACGTCGAGGAGGTGGAGCTGCGGCCAGCCGCGGAGCCAGGAACGATCGTCGCCGGACAGGGAGACGTCGGCGGCAGGAGACAGGCCGAGCGCGATCGGAACCGCACGTTCGAGGACGGCCTCCTGGATCGTCTCCGCTCCCGGCCACGACCACTCGCGACCGTCGACGAGCCAGCCTTCCGCGTGCCACAGCTCGATCCGCACGACGCCCGAGCCGGCCTCGCGCACGACCGCGATGCCGTCCGTCTCGCCCGGAAGGGCGGTCAGCTCCGTGTCGTCGGCAAGGCGGCCGCCATGGACGCGAACCTCGAGACCCGCGAGGGACCGGTGCGAGAACCGGTTCGTGACGGCAACCTCGAGGCGATCGGCCGTTCGCTCGAACGCCTCCGCGCCCCACTCGATCGGCGAGTACATCCCGTGGACGTGCCACAGCTCGGGCCGCGGCCGGTTCCAGCCGTCGATGACGCCCCAGTCGCCGTCGCCGCGGCGATAGACCCCCGGCTCTTGCGGGTAGTGGTCATGGGTCCGGACGTAGTCGGTGACAGGCAGGTGAGCCCACGGCCCTTCACCGACCGTGAGGTCGAGCGGGATCGCGAAGACCTCACCGAAGCCGCCCCAGACCATCCCGCCGATCACGCCGCGGTCCTGCAACGCGGCCGCCATGAACGGCTGATACCCGGCGCCCCAGTAGTCGCGAATGCCGGGATCGATCGCGAGGCCGTAGCCCTCTCCGACGCCGCGCAGGCATGGCGCGAAGACGGGGGCGAACTCGTCGAGGACGGTCGGCTGGTCGTCCGCGCCGAGCCACGCGAGGTCCTCCTGCCAGGTCCGGTCCCAGCCGGGGTAGTGATAGCTCCGGAGCTGCGGACGTTCGGCGACCGGCTTCCGGACCAGCTGGTTCTCGGGACCGAGCTCGTTGAGGTCGAACGAGAAGATCGTCGGCCGATGCGGATCCATCTCGCGGACGAGCGCGAGCTGGGCGTCGAACGCGGCGCCCCAGCGGCTCTCGTTGCCGAGATCCCAGACGATCACCGAGCAGTGGCCGTCGTCGCGGGCCACGGTCTCGGCGGTGACCTCGAGGACGACCGGGATCAGCGGCGCCGCCTCGTTCGTCCGCGTCCAGTGGTGGTCGTCGAACCCGCCGGAGAAGCAGATCGGCGGCTGCTCGAACACGAACATCCCGACCTCGTCGCAGATCTCGAGGAGATGCGGACTCGGCGGATAGTGCGACGTCCGGATCACGTTGACGTTCGCCCGGCGGAGATTGACGACGTCCTCGCGCATGTCGTCGTGCGACAGGGCGCGGCCCTGCAGGATCCGCGAATCGTGGCGGTTCATCCCCCGGATCCGGATCGGGGCGCCGTTGACGAGGAGCTGGTTGCCGCGCGTCTCGACGCGACGGAACCCGATCCGCCGGTTCCAGGTCTGCGCGGGCGTTCCGGGTCGACGAACCTCGATCTGGAGGTCGTACAGCCGCGGTTGCTCGGCCGTCCACGGCTCGACCGCGAGCGGGCCCGAGGAGATCGACACCCGGTCGCTCGCCTGGCCGCCGACCGTCCCGGTTCGGGTTGCCTCGTGGACCGTCCTCGCGCCGTCGCGGAGCGTGACGACGAGCGTGTGCTCCGCCGGGTCCTCGTGGAGGTTGATCACGTCGACGTCCAGGTCGAGTGAGCCGGAGCCGGCGGCCCGGTCCCAGTCCGCGTCGATCCCGAGCTGGCCGAGGTGGACGAGCGGGACCGTGAACAGGCAGACATCCCGCCAGATCCCGAGCAGGGACATGTGGGCGTACCAGCTCATGTCGTCGAGGACGGCGTGGGGTGTGAACTCGGTGAGCGTGACCGCGAGATCGTTCGAGCCGGGCCGGAGGAACGGCGTGACGTCGACGTCGAAGGACGTGGCGCCGCTGCCGTGGACCCCCGCGAGCGAGCCGTTGACCCGGACCTCGGCGCGTCCGTAGGCACCGTCGAAACGGAGGAAAACGGCTCGCCCGTGGATCGCGCCGGGGCGATCGAAGGACCGATGGAACGTACCGACCCCGTCCTCGGGAACGAGCCCGTCGAAGACGATGTGCCCGGGCACGCGGGTCGTCGCCAGCTCTGCGTCCGCCTCGCCGTGGCCACGGAACGGACCGCCGTGGAACCGCCAGCGCCCGTTGAGGTCGACGCGATCGGCCGGCGGCGGCAGCTCGCGCAGGCCGCGGGCCAGATGGCGGCTGTCGAGCCCGACCTCTGCCGCCACGCCGCCGACCTCCGTCGACACCGTCATCGTCCCGTGACGGCCGAGCGGGAGACCCTCGTCGAGGGGGAGGTGCGCACCGAGCGGCAGCCGGAACACCCCCGCCCGATCCGTCCGAACCTCGAAGGTGCCGGCGTCGCCGCCGATCCGGACCGTGACGTCGGGGACCCCCGTCGAATCTGCCGCGGCGACCGTTCCGATCAGTCCGCCCCGCGAGTCGCCGACGACGGTGATCGTCGGTGCGGCGGGCGTCGAGGAGTAGAGCCGCAGCTCGGACAGCACGACGTCCGGGCCTTCGACCCGGACAACGCGAACCTCGAGCGTCCCCGTCCGGTACGTCTCGGGCGGCACGACGACGCGGACCGTCGTGGCCGTGCCACGGCCGAGCTCCGTCGGCGGGACGAGCTCCACGTCGCCGGCGACGATCGCCTGGACCCGGCGGACGCTCCGCTCGCCCAGGAACGTCGCCTCCAGCTCGTACACCGCGGCGGGGTGGAGGTCGGGAAAGACCGCCTCGATCACCTCGGGCGCCCAGCCGATGAAGCGCAGGCTGTCGCTCGGGAGACGCGCCGCGTCGACGTTCGGGGTCTCGATCCGCCGCTTCGTCCGGGTCCGGAGGTGCGGCGCCTGCAGCTCGACGCCGCACTGCTCGAACGCGACGAGGTGGGGGGCGGCGACCGACACGTCTCCTCCGGGGGGAATGGGTCCGGAATTGGTCGTTGACTCCAACGGTTCAACTTTGGTTCAATCAGTCGCAACGCGCAACCCCGTCGACCGGCATGCCGATGCCTGGAGGTTCACGAGTCGGTGATTCCCGGACCCGAGCGCAGCCGTCGGCTCCGCGACCGCGATCGACCTCCTGCCGCCCCGCTGCCGAGAGACCAGCGCGGAGGTCGCCGAGGGTGACGGCGATTGCCCAGCCACCAGGTCCGTCGCCGGTGCTCGCCGTGCGCCCGCGGCGACTCGCCCGGTTCCGCCTGACGCGGACGGAGCGAAAGAACCTGCGAACCGGGCTCCTGTTCATCTCGCCGTGGCTCGTCGGGTTCCTCGCCTTCAACCTGTATCCGGCCCTCGCGTCCCTCTACTACAGCTTCACGGACTTCAAGATCCTGCAGACGCCGCGCTGGATCGGGCTCGGCAACTACACGACGATGTTCAACGACCCCCTCTTCTGGAAGTCGCTGAGCAACACGCTGTATCTGACGGTCGTCGGCGTTCCGCTGGCGGTGGTCGTGGCGCTCGGGATCGCCCTGCTGCTGAATCGCAAGGGGATCCGAGGGATCGGCGTCCTCCGGACGATCTTCTACCTGCCGGTCGTGATCCCCGGGGTCGCCACGGCGATCCTGTTCATCTTCCTGCTCAACCCATCCAACGGCCTCGTGAACCAGGCCATCGGGGCGCTCGGCTTGAAGGGACCCGGCTGGTTCTTCGATCCATCGTGGTCGAAGAACGGGCTGATCCTGCTGACGGTCTGGGCGGCCGGCGACGTCGTGATCATCTATCTCGGCGCGCTGCAGGGCGTCTCGCGGTCGCTCTACGAGGCGGCCGAGGTGGATGGCGCCGGGGCGTGGGTGAAGCTCCGCCACGTCACGATCCCGATGATCAGCCCCGCGATCCTCTTCAACCTGATCACCGGGGCGATCGGCGCCTTCCAGTACTTCACCCAGGCGTACGTCGTCAGCGGCGGCGTCGAGCGGGGCAATGACTCGAGCATCGGCGGGATCCAGAACTCCCTGCTGATGTACGGGCTGAACCTCTACAACTTCGGGTTCCGCTACTTCCAGATGGGCTACGCCTCGGCGCTCGCCTGGTTCCTGCTCGTCACGATCCTCGTGGCCACGATCGTGCTGCTCCGGGTGTCGCGCAACCGCGTGTACTACGAGAGCGCGCAGTGAGCGCGATCGCGACGGCGCAACAGGGCGACGGCGTCTCGGCGGTCCGGCGGCTCTGGCAGCGGCTCGGCCGGTACGCGCCGGCGGCGGTCCTGGTGGTCCTGGCCGCCGTCTATCTGACGCCGTTCATCTGGATGATCAGCACGTCGTTCAAGACGATCCCGCAGTCGATCGCGTCGCCGCCGGTGATCATCCCGAACCCGATCGTCTTCCAGGCGTTCCCCGACGCGATCTCCAAGATGAACTTCCCGCTGGCGCTCCGGAACACGCTGTTCTACGCGGTGCCGGCGGTCATCGGGACGGTGCTCTCGTGCAGCCTCGTCGCGTACGGCTTCGCGCTCGTCAAGTGGCGCGGCCGGAACGCGGTGTTCCTGATCGTCCTCGCGACGATGATGCTGCCGAGCCAGGTGACGCTGATCCCGCTCTACGTGATCTACGCCAAGCTCGGCTGGATCAACACCTACCTGCCGCTGATCATCCCGACGTTCCTCGGCAGCCCGTTCTTCATCTTCCTGCTCCGCCAGTTCTTCATGGGCGTCCCGAAGGAGCTGCTCGATGCGGCCCGGCTCGACGGCGCCAGCGAGCTCCGGATCCTCGTCACGATCGTCGCGCCGCTCGCCGCGCCGGCCCTGATCACCGTCGCGATCCTGACGTTCATCGACAAGTGGAACGACTTCTACGGGCCGCTGATCTACCTCCAGAAGCCCGAGCTGCAGCCGCTGTCGCTCGCCGTCCAGATCTTCCAGACGAACCACCGGACCGAGTGGCCGCTGGCGATGGCCGCGGCGATCCTCGTCGCCGCTCCGCTCGTCGCCATCTACTTCGTCGCCCAGCGCAAGTTCATCGAGGGAATCACCCTCACCGGAATGAAGGGCTGAGAGGAGGCCGGCTCTGGTCAGCGTGACCCGCACAGGTATCGGCTCGAATGGATGAGTTGAGGAGGAGTTCATCGATGCGCAGGACATTGGTCGGACTGGCGCTGGCGAGCATCGTGCTCGCGTCGGCGTGCGGCTCGACCGCGAGCCCATCGCCGCAAGCGGCTTCGCAGGCACCGGGCGCAAGCGCGCCCGCCACCGCGCCGTCGGCACCGGTCGCTGCCGTCACCCTCACGCTCCGCTACTGCTGGGGTGGCGAGGGCGAGGTCAAGGCCATGGAGAAGGTGATCCAGGCCTGGAACAGCCAGCATCCGGAGATCCAGGTCCGGGGGATCAGCGGCAACATCAAGACCGAGGAGGTCGCCGCGGCCGTCGCGGGTGGTGCGCCGCCGGACATGGTGATCATGTGCGACAACGGCGCGATCGCGGGCTTCGCCCACGACAAGGTGATCATGCCCCTGGACGACATTCTCACCAAGATCGGCGCCGACAAGAGCGACATCATCCCGGCGTCGCTCAAGTGGGTCACCTACCAGGGCAAGCTCTACGGGCTGCCGTTCGGCCAGGACACCTGGGCGCTCTACTACAACACGGACGCCTTCACGGAGGTCGGCCTCGATCCCACGAAGCCGCCGACCACCCCGGACCAGCTCTGGGACTACGCGGCCAAGTTGACGAAGTTCAACGCCGACGGATCGCTCGATCGCGCGGGCTTCATCCCGGACGACCCGGACCGCAACATCGAAACGACCTCGAACCTGTTCAACTGCCAGTTCTACGACGAGGCGTCGAACAAGATCACGGTCAACAGCCCGGAGTGCGTCGCCTGGTTCAACTGGTACAAGAAGTGGTACGACACCTACAACAAGAACAACGCCATGGTGAACCTGGTGTCGACGCGGACCGGCGGTGACGCCGGGCTGCTGAACACCGGCAAGCTGGCGATGGGGATCTTCGGCGAGTGGGAGAACGGCGCCGCCTACATCCCGACCGCCGCCCCGACGCTCAAGTACGACACGGCGCCGATCCCGGCGATCAACCCCGACAAGTACGGCGCGGCGTTCATCAACGGCAACGCCTGGTTCATCCCGACGGGTTCCCCGAACCCGGAGGCCGCGGCCAAGTTCGGGATGTACCTGATGACCGACGATCCGTCGCGGACGATGGACATCCAGAACGCGAGCGTCCCGCAGCTGACGTCCCTGCTCACGGATCCGGTCCTGACCGCGATCCCGCATCAGAAGACGTTCCTCAGCCTGGTCAACCACAAGGACGCGTGGGTGACGCCGATGATCTCCGTCTACGGTCAGCTCAAGGACGGTCTGGCGAGCGCGTTGAGCGCCGTCACGACCGGCGGAGCGGATCCGCAGAAGGCGCTCGACGACCTCGCGACCGACATCCAGGGCAAGCTCGACTCCGGCGGAGCCTAGCTCGCGCGCCGACCACAGCCGTCGACCGGCCGGGTGCCGGTCGCGGCTCATCAATCGCTCCTCTCTGATCGATCCGCCGCACCGGTCCCCCGGACCGGGCGGCGGATCCCTTGTTGGAGACGCAGAGATGGCTCACCGAACCGCGACGTCCGGGACGTGACCGGCCTCCCGGCGGCGGTCGACCTCCGGGTCGAGGGACGCGTCGACCCAATCGGCCTCGACGAGCCGCGTCCCCGGCTGACCTGGCGCGTCGAGCTGGCTCCCGACGCCGTCCGCCAGCGCGGTTTCGCGATCGAGGTCGCACGCGACCCGTCGTTCCGGCGGGCAACGCGCGTCTGGACGGCCACCGACGATTCAACCGGCGAGGCGGCCGTCCGCTACGCGGGCCCGCCGGTCGGGTCGCGTGCTGCCCGGTTCTGGCGGGTCCGCCTCACCGACGATCTCGGCATCGTGGGCGCGTGGAGCCGGCGCGCGTCGTGGGAGATGGGACTCCTCACACCCGACGACTGGGCTGCCCGGTGGATCGCCTGGATCGATCCGGCCCGGCCGAGCTGGTCCTCCCGCAGCCCGATCCTTCGACGATCGTTCCGGCTCGTGCGCGGGGCGCGGCGTGCGCGGGCGTACGTGACCGCGCTCGGGCTCGTGGAGCTCACGATCAACGGTCACCGGGTCGGCGAGGATCTCCTCGCGCCGGGCTGGACGGACTACCGGCGGCGTGTCCAGTACCGGACCACCGACATCCTCGAGCACCTCCGGGTCGGCGAGAACGTCGTGGCGGCGCGGCTGGGACGCGGCTGGTACGCCGGCGAGGTCGCCGCCTTCGGTGCCGAGCAGTACGGCGACTACCCGGCGCTGATGGCCCAGCTCGAGATCGAGCTCGAGGAAGGCGGCCGCGTCGTCGTCGCGAGCGATGCCGCGTGGCGCGCCCACCCGGGGCCGCTGGTCGCCGACGACCTCCTGCTCGGCGAGTCGTTCGATGCCCGTGACGAACCGGCGGGTTGGCGCGAACCCGGCGACTCGGACGACGACTGGCAACCCGTGATCCTGGCGGCGGGACCCGGCGGTGAGCTCGTCGCCCAGCGAGACGACGGCGTGCGGGTGGTCGAGGCGCTGAAGCCGGTGGCGATCACGCGCCGCGACGCCGGCCGTCACATCGTCGACTTCGGCCAGAACATCGCCGGCCACGTCCGGATCCGGGCGGCCGCACCGGCGGGGACGACCGTCACCCTCCGTCACGCCGAGGTCCTCGACGAGACCGGCGAGCTGTACACCGCGAACCTCCGGAGCGCCCGGCAGACCGACGCCTACACCTTCCGGGGCGGTGGCCCCGACGTCGTCGAGCCGCGATTCACGACCCACGGGTTTCGCTACGCGGAGATCGCCGGCCTGACGAGCGACCTCGACCCCACCGAGGTCACCGCGGTCGCGATCAGCTCGATGGGTCGTGCCACGGGGTCGTTCGCCTGCTCCGACGAGCTGGTCAACCGGATCCATCGGAACGTGGAGTGGGGGCTGCGCGGCGGCATCGTGGCAATCCCGACGGACTGCCCGCAGCGGGACGAGCGACTCGGCTGGGCTGCCGATGCCGCGGCGATGGCACCGAGCGCCCTGTTCCTCGGCGACACGGCGCCGGTCTTCGAGGCGTGGCTCATCGATCTCGCCGACGCCCAGCTTCCGTCCGGCGCGTATCCCGACGTCGCGCCGCGGATCGGCGTCACCGGCGCCGGCAACGCCGGCTGGGCGGACGCGGGCGTCCTGGTTCCGTGGGAGGTGTATCAGCAGACCGGGAACCCGGGCGTGATCGAGCGGCAGTACGACTCGATGCAGCGCTACCTGGGGTTCCTTGCGTCCGATCACGTCGACGGCGTCCGGCACGGCGGCCGATACGGCGACTGGCTCGCCCTCGAGGAGCCGACGAGCCTGGAATTGATCGGGACGGCGTATCTCGCGCATTCCGCTGCGGTGTTCGGTCGGATGGCGGCGCTGATCGATCGTCGGGAGGACGCCCGGGCGGCGGAACGATTGGCGCGGCGGGCGACCACCGCGTTCCGGCGCCGGTTCCTCGCATCGGCCGGCACGCTTCGCCACGAGACGCAGACCGGGTATGGCCTGGCCCTCGGCTTCGGTCTCCTGCCGCGAGCGGAGCGGACGGTCGCCGCCGGCCGGCTGGCGCGACTGATCGAGGCGGCGGGCGGCCATCTCCTGACGGGATTCCTCGGAACGCCGCTCGTCCTCGGCGCGCTGTCCGACCACGGCCATCACGCGCTCGCGACTGCGGTCATCCGGCAGGACACGTATCCCGGTCTCGGGTTCGAGGTCCGCCAGGGTGCCACGACGGTCTGGGAGCGCTGGGACTCGTGGACGCCGGAACGGGGCTTCGCCGACCCGGAGATGAACTCGTTCAACCACGCAGCCCTCGGCTCCGTGGCCGGGTGGATGCATCGTGACCTCGCCGGGCTGGCGCCCGCGGCACCCGGCTATTCGACCGTCCTGGTTCGGCCGCGACCCGCGCCCGGGATCGACTGGGCGCAGGCCAGTCATGAGTCGGCGCACGGACGGCACGCGGTCGAGTGGCGATCGACCGCCGCCCATCTCCGCGTCATCGTCGACGTTCCGCCGAACACCTTCACCGACGTGGTCCTGCCCGAAGGGACGCGGCGCGTCTGGGTTGACGGCGAGCGCGGCGTCCCCGGGCGACGCCGTCACCGCGTCAGTTGGGGCCGCCACGTCCTCGAGGCCGAGGGCTGACATGGCGACCCGACGTCCCCTGGGAAGCGAGCCGTGGGAGCGGCCGGCTCCCGCCGAACGGGCCGCGACCAGCCCCGCCGTTGAACGGCGGATCGCGGAGGCGTCGCGGCGAATCTCCGATCCGGGCCTCCGCCGCCTGCTCGAAGGGACGCTCTCGAACACCCTCGACACGACAATCTCCCTCGGCGGCACGGACGAGCGACCGGACACGTTCGTCGTCACCGGCGACATCGACGCGATGTGGCTCCGCGATTCGACCGCGCAGGTGTGGCCGTATCTCCGTTCCGTGCGCGACGACGCCGGGCTCGATCGCCTGATCCGCGGCGTGATCCATCGCCAGAGCGACCAGATCCTGCTCGATCCCCACGCCAACGCCTTCCTCCGCACCGACGAGCCCAGCGAGTGGGCGACGGACGAGACGGAGATGCGACCGGGCGTCCACGAGCGCAAATGGGAGCCGGATTCGCTGGCTGCGTTCTGCCGCCTGTCGGCCGGCTACTGGCAGGCCAGCCGCTCCGACCGACCGTTCGACGCGGCGTGGCGCGCGGCGTTCGAGGCGGTCCTCCGGACGCTCCGGACCGAGCAGCGCCTGGATGGGACCAGCCCATACCGATTCCGACGACCGGACGCGGATCCGACCGATGTCGCCGCGAACGACGGTCGCGGCGCGCCGACGCGTCCGAACGGCATGGTCCATGGCGCGTTCCGCCCGTCGGATGACGCGTCCAGCCTCCCGCTGAACGTGCCGGTCAACCTCGGCCTTGCCGCGGCGCTGGAACGGATCGCCCCGCTCGTTGCGAGGCTCGGCGACGAAGTCCGCGCCGGCGAGGCGCGCGCCCTCGCGTCCGAGATCCGGGCGGGCGCCGGCCGGGACGGCCGAGTGACGATGGGCGGGGCGACGATCTGGGCCTACGAGGTGAACGGCCTCGGTGGCCGCGTGCTGATCGACGATGCCAACGCCCCGAGCCTCCTCTCGCTGCCGTACCTCGGTGCCTGCGACGCGGACGACCCGACCTACCTCGCGACGCGCCGCTGGATCCTCTCGGCGGCGAACCCGTGGTGGTTCTCCGGAGAGACGGGGGAGGGGATCGGGTCGCCCCACACCGGGCCGCGGAAGGTGTGGCCGATCGCGATCGCGATGCGGGGCCTGACCGCGATCACCGACGCCGAGCGGCTCGCCGCGATCCGCCTGCTTGGCGAAACGCACGCGGGCACGTTCCTCGCCCACGAATCCTTCGACATCGACGACCCCGCGACCTTCACCCGGCCGTGGTTCGCCTGGGCGAACGCCGTCGTCGGCGAGCTGCTGGAGCGTGCCGCCCTCGACGGCCTGCTCGCCTGACCGCGCGGACCCGCGGCGCCGGCTCGCGGCGCCCGCGACCGCCTAGCCGACGCGCTTCAGCTTGCCGGTCCGCTTGGCATGCAGCTCCGCCCGCCCGAACGCCCACAGCCCGAACGGGACGAGGACCGCCCCGAGGACGACCAGCGGCCACACGTCGCCGCCCAGCTCGGCCACGCCGACGCCATTCGTCAGCCCGGCTCGGACGCCGTCGAGAACGTACGTGGCAGGCGAGAGGTGCGACAGGACCTGCATCCAGCCGGGGAGGACGCCGATGGGGTAGTACACGCCGCTCACGAGCAGGAGGCCGGACTGGACGACGAACGTCATCTGCGCGCCGCGCTCGACGTACAGGAGCGGCAGGATCGCGGCGAGGATCCCGATCCCGACGAAGCTGAACGAGCCGAGGGCCATGAACGCGATCGCCGTTCCCGCATTCGCGTGCGACAGGTCGATCTGCGGGAAGAAGAGGATCAGGGCGACGAAGATCACCGCCGTGTGGATCAGCCCATAGACCATCGCGTAGGCGACCTGGCCGATGAGTCGCGACGAGCGCCGGATCGGCGCCATCATCGTGTACTCGAGCGTGCCCTCCCAGCGCTCGACTGCGATCGTCTCGGCGATCCAGCCGAAGACGACGGACAGGTAGTTCCAGAAGATCGCCCCGATCATCAGCGACAGCACGAGCCGGGAGCTGCCCTGGTCGACGCCGATCAGCGAGACCGAGAGCGCGCTGGACACCGAGTAGACGAGGAAGGCGATCTCCCACGCCCACGTCCGGCGGGTGAGGTAGAAGTTCCGCTCGGCAAACGCGTAGGACGCCCGCAGGTCGTCCGCGAGACGCGTCACAGCTCGGCCTCGTCGCCGTCCTCGGCGGTGTCGTCGTCCAGCGACCGGCCGGTGTACGCCATGAAGACGTCCCAGAGCGTGGCGGGCCGGCGGAGCGCCGCGGTTGCGGCTGCGACCAGTCCGTCCGGGGTGTCCTCGGCGACGACGCGGCCGCCCTCGATGATCGTGATCCGGTCGCACAGCCGGGCCGCTTCATCGAGGTCGTGGGTGGTCAGCACGATCGTCGTGTCGTGCGTGTCGCGGAGCTCCTCGACGAACCGCTGCACGTCCAGCTTGGAGCGGGGATCCAGCCCGGTCGTGGGCTCGTCGAGCAGCAGGAGCGCGGGGCTCGTGAGGAGCGCGCGGGCGATCGCGACCTTCTGCTGCATGCCCCGGCTCATCTGCTCGATCGGCCGGCCCACCCGGTCCCGCCCGACGTCGAGCCGCGCGAGGATCGCGTAGACCCGCTCCTCCTCCGCCCGAGGATCCAGGCCGTAGACGCGCGCCGCGAACCGGAGATTCTCGAGCGGGCTCAGCTTCTTGAAGAAGGCCGCGTCGACGCTCACCCGGTTGATCAGCCGCTTCACGGCGAGCTCGTCGCGCACGAGGTCGCGGCCGAACACCTCGACGCGCCCGCCGTCGAGGGTCAGGAGCCCCGCAATCAGCCGGATGAGGGTGGACTTGCCGGAGCCGTTCGCGCCCAGCACGCCATGGATCTCGCCACGCTCCAGCCGCAGCGACACGTCGTGGACGGCCTGAACGGGCATGACACGGCGGCCCACGGCGAAGGTCTTGCTGACGTGCTCGACGACGAGCGCAGGCGCGCGAGTGTCCAGCGCGCGGGCGTCCCGCGCAGGCGACGGATCCATGACGACGGAAGGCTGGGCCACGGCGAGCTCCACGGGCAACGGAACGGGACGAAGCCTGCGGACGGGTTCCTGACGAACGCGCCGCGGCTGGGGGCCGGCCGGCCCGGCGTCGGAGTCCCCTGTTCGCGGGGCCGCTCCGCCTCGATCAGGAGGGGACGAAGGCGGACCAGACGTGGACGTCGACGCGGTCGCGGACCGGCGCGGAGATGGCTGCGATCTCCATTCGAGCGCCTCGACCAGCGGGCTCCACCGAGCGGTCGTGGCCCGTCGTCAGGGCCGACCGCCGAACCAATTCTAGACCAAAGTGGCGGTGGGCTGGGGGACCGCGACGGCGGGTCGCGCGGGGCTTGCCGCCGCCACCCGCAACCGTCCCGCAAGGGACAGGTCCGCAGGCTTGGGATACGCTGGCCGTGATGAGCTTTGCCGAGCAGGATCTCGCCCGGATCCGGACCGCCGAAGAGGTCGAGATCGAGACCCAGGCACCGGAAGGTCCCCTCCACCGAACGGTGATCTGGGCGGTCGTCGATGGGGACGACACGTTCATCCGGTCCTACCGCGGGCCGGACGCGCGATGGTTCCGCGAAGCGCTCGCGAACCCCGCAGTCGCGGTCCGGCTCGGCGAGACCCGCCTGTCCGCGACCGCGATCGCCGCCACGGATCCGGACTCCGTCGAGCGGGCAAGCGATGGGTTCCGCCGCAAGTACGCCGGCGATCCGGCGGCCCGGTCGATGGCCGAGCAGCACCACGAGACAACGCTCCGGCTCGAGCCGGCATGACGGCCTGAGGCAGTCCATGTACTTCGACGAGTTCAAGCACCAGCTCCCGGACATCGATCCGGCCGAGACCCAGGAATGGCTCGACTCCTTCGACCAGCTCGTCGAGCAGGAGGGCGAGAGCCGGGCCCGGTTCCTCGTCTACAAGCTGCTGAAGCGCGCCCGCCAGCTCCACGTCGGGCTGCCGCCGCTCACCCAGACGCGCTACATCAACACGATCAGCCCGGAGCAGGAGCCGTTCTTTCCCGGCGACGAGCAGATCGAGCTGCGCATTCGCCGGATCATCCGCTGGAACGCGGTCGCGATGGTCCTCCGGGCGAACAACCGGTTCGCCGGCATCGGCGGCCATCTCGCCACCTACGCGTCGGCGGCCAGCCTCTACGAGGTCGGCTTCAACCACTTCTTTCGTGGCAAGGACGACGGCCAGTCCGGCGACCAGGTCTTCTACCAGGGCCACGCGGCACCCGGGATCTATGCCCGGGCGTTCCTCGAGGGACGCCTGACCGAGGACCAGCTCGACCATTTCCGGCGCGAGACCGCGCCCGGCGAGGGTCTGCCGTCGTATCCCCATCCGCGGCTGATGCCGGACTTCTGGGAGTTCCCGACCGTCTCGATGGGCCTCGGCCCGATCAGCGCGATCTACCAGGCCCGGTACAACCGGTACCTCCAGAACCGCGGGCTGCTGGACACGAGCGGCTCCCGCGTCTGGGCGTTCCTCGGTGACGGCGAGACGGACGAGCCGGAGTCGCTCGGTGCCCTCCATGTCGCCGCCCGCGAGGGCCTCGACAACCTGACGTTCGTCGTGAACTGCAATCTCCAGCGACTCGACGGCCCGGTCCGCGGCAACGGCAAGATCATCCAGGAGCTCGAGTCCGTCTTCCGCGGCTCGGGCTGGAACGTGATCAAGGTCATCTGGGCCCGCGAATGGGACGAGCTCCTCGCCCGCGACGTCGACGGGTCGCTCGTCGAGAAGATGAACAACACCCTCGACGGCGAGTTCCAGAAGTACTCGGTTGCCGGCGGCGCCTACATCCGGGAGCACTTCTTCGGCCCCGATCCGCGCCTCCGGAAGCTCGTCGAGCACCTCTCGGACGACGATCTCGCGAAGCTCCGCCGCGGCGGCCACGACTACCGCAAGGTCTACGCGGCGTACAAGGCGGCCGTCGAATCGAAGGGCGCACCGACGGTCATCCTCGCGAAGACCGTGAAGGGCTGGACCCTCGGGCCTGGCGTCGAGGCCCGGAACATCACCCACCAGGCGAAGAAGCTCAACGAGGCGGAGCTGCGGATCTTCCGCGACCGTCTCGAGCTGCCGATCCCCGACGCGAAGCTCAAGGACGCGCCGTACTACCACCCCGGCCCCGACTCCGAGGAGGTCCAGTACCTCAAGGAGCGGCGGAAGGCGCTGGGTGGGTCCGTTCCGCGGCGGGTCGTCCGGAAGGCGCCGCTCCCGAAGCCCGCGGCGACCGTCGACCAGGAGTTCGCGTCCGGCTCGGACACGCCGGTCTCCACGACGATGGTCTTCACGCGCGTCCTGCGGAACCTGATCCGCGACAAGGAGCTCGGGCCGCGGATCGTCCCGATCATCCCAGACGAGGCACGGACCTTCGGGATGGACCCGCTCTTCAAGGAGGTCGGGATCTACGCGGCCCTCGGCCAGCGCTACGAGCCCGTGGACTCGGATCTCGTCCTGTCGTACCGCGAGGCGGTCGACGGCCAGGTCCTCGAGGAGGGGATCACGGAGGCCGGCTCGGTCGCCTCGCTGCAGGCGGCCGCCACGTCGTACGCGAGCCACGGCTTCCCGATGATCCCGTTCTACATCTTCTACTCGATGTTCGGCTTCCAGCGGACCGGCGACCAGATCTGGGCGCTAGCTGATGCGCGCGGCCGCGGCTTCCTCATGGGGGCGACCGCCGGACGGACCACCCTGACCGGCGAGGGCCTCCAGCACGACGATGGCCACTCGCACATCCTCGCCTCGACGATCCCGAACCTCCGCCAGTACGACCCGGCGTTCGCCTACGAGCTTGCGGCGGTCGTCCGCGACGGCATCGAGCGGATGTACCACGAGGGCCAGGACGTCTTCTACTACGTCACCCTCTACAACGAGAACTACGCCCAGCCGAAGAAGCCGGCGGACGTCGACGACGGGATCATCCGCGGCCTGTACCGGTTCGCCGAGGCGCCGGATCTCGGGCCGAAGGCGCACCGAGCCCGCCTCGTGGGATCCGGCGCGATCCTCCAGCAGGTCATCGCGGCGCGGGACCTCCTCGCCGAACAGGCGGGGATCGCGGCCGAGATCTACTCAGCGCCGTCGTTCCCGCTGCTGCGGCGCGAGGCGCTCGAGACGGAGCGGTTCAACCGCCTGAACCCGAGCAGCACGCCCCGCGTTCCGTATGTCTCGACGATCCTCGGTCCCGACGGTGGCCCGATCGTCGCGGCGACGGACTGGCTGAAGGCGCTGCCGGACATGGTCGCCCGGTGGCTGCCGCCCTACTACGTCTCGCTGGGGACGGACGGCTTCGGCCGCTCCGACACCCGAGAGGCGCTGCGGTCGCTGTTCGAGATCGATCCGCCGCACATCGCCGCCGCGGCCCTGAGCGAGCTGGCGCGCTGTGGCGCGATGCCGGCCGACAAGGCGTCGAAGGCGATCAGCAGCCTCGGCGTCGATCCGAAGAAGCTGGACCCCGCGGCGCTCTAGCGCGACGCGGCAACGGTCGCGTGGGCGGCCGCTCGTCACACGCCTGATATGCGCTCGTTGCGAGCGCAGGCACGTGCAATGGCGACGACGACCTACGGTCGCGGAGTCGAACGCGGGCGGCAGCCAGCCGGTCTGCCGACGCGCTTCACCCGAGGAGTCGCCTGATGTCCCACCACGACGCGCTCCACCGCGACGAGTCACTCGAGACCGACCGAACCGACGAGACCGAGATGCCGCTCGGTACCGCGACGATGTACGACGCCACGACCGCGACGGACGACCGCTCGCTCGACGGCGACCGCTCGCTCGACGCTGACCCGACGCTCGATGGCGCGGGGACGCTCGACGGCGACCGGGCCTTCGACCGCGACCGGACACTCGACGGCGACCGAGCCTCCGAGACCTCGGCCATGTCGGGAGACGGAACCGCGCTCGAGAACGAGGAGCACGGCACGGAGGCGCTCGGTGCGGGTGCCGGTGCGCTCGGCGGTGCCGCGATCGGCATGGCGGTCGCCGGGCCTCCCGGCGCGGTCGTCGGCGGTGCGATCGGCGCCGTCGGTGGCGCGATCGCCGGCGAGTCGACCGAGGGTGACGACGAGGCGGGCGCGGGTGCCGGCGGTCTTGCCGGCGGGCTTGCAGGCGCCGCGATCGGTGGCGCGGTCGCGGGTCCTCCCGGC
>JBHORC010000028.1:0-10619 GCA_042408445.1 Chloroflexota bacterium | reverse complement strand
GGCGGCGCGGGCGGCGCGGGCGGCGCGGGCGTCGGCGCGTTGGCTCGTGAGCGGCGCGTGGCCAGCCCCGAACCGCCTGCCGCTCCGCGCCACGGGTCCACCGCTGGGGTTGCGCGAATGGCCGTGCGATAATCCGGAGCGCGCGAGGCGGCCCAGCCGACTCGAACGGGCGACGACCCCGCGGCCAGTTCGGCCGGCAGACCCGCGCGAATCAACCGGAGCACAACGCGAGATGGCAGTCGAGACATCCACCTGGGCGACGAAGAAGGGGCTCGCCCAGATGCTCAAGGGCGGCGTCATCATGGACGTCGTCACCCCCGATCAGGCGAAGATCGCCGAGGACGCCGGCGCAGTCGCCGTGATGGCGCTCGAGCGGGTCCCCGCCGACATCCGCGCCGCCGGCGGCGTCGCCCGGATGAGCGACCCGGCGATGATCGAAGGGATCATGGCCGCCGTGTCGATCCCGGTGATGGCCAAGGCCCGGATCGGCCATTTCGTGGAGGCGCAGGTCCTCGAGGCGCTCGGCGTCGACTACATCGACGAGTCGGAGGTCCTCACCCCCGCCGACGAGACGAACCACATCGACAAGCACGCCTTCAAGGTCCCGTTCGTCTGCGGCTGCCGGAACCTCGGTGAAGCACTTCGCCGGATCAACGAGGGCGCGGCGATGATGCGGACGAAGGGCGAGGCCGGAACCGGCAATGTCGTCGAGGCCGTTCGCCAGCTCCGCGACGTGCTCAAGGAGATCCGCAAGCTCCAGGGGATGCGCGAGGACGAGCTGTTCGTCGCGGCGAAGGAGCTCCAGGCACCGTACGAGCTCGTGAAGCAGGTCGCCGCCGACGGCAAGCTGCCGGTCGTGAACTTCGTCGCCGGTGGCATCTCGACGCCGGCCGATGCGGCCCTCGTCATGCAGCTCGGCTCGGAGGGCGTCTTCGTGGGCTCCGGGATCTTCAAGAGCGAGGATCCGGCCCGGATGGCGAACGCGATCGTCCAGGCAACCACCCACTTCGACAACCCGTCGATCATCGCCGACGTGTCGAAGGGCCTCGGCGCCCCGATGCGCGGCATCGCCATGGAAGCGATCCCCGAGCAGGAGCGCCTGGCCGTCCGCGGTTGGTGAGGGCCCGGTGAACGCCGGGGGGCGGCAGCGATGAAGATCGGGGTCCTGGCGCTCCAAGGCGCCTTTCGCGAGCATCTCCAGACGCTCGAGTCCATCGGGGTCGAGGGCGTCCCGGTGCGGCTGCCGGCGGATCTGGCGGGCGTGTCCGGCCTGATCCTGCCCGGCGGCGAGAGCACGACGATGCGCCACCTGATCGAGCGGTGGGGCCTCGCCCAGCCGATCCAGGATCTCGCCGCGACCGGCGCGCCGCTGTTCGGAACCTGCGCCGGGATGATCGTCCTGTCGCGCCAGATCGTCGGCGGCGAGCAGCCGGTGCTGCCGCTGCTGGACGTCACCGTCGAGCGGAACGCGTTCGGCCGTCAGCTCGACTCGTTCGAGGCCGAGCTGCCCGTGCCCGTCCTCGGCGATCGGCCCGTCCACGCGGTCTTCATCCGCGCACCGGTCATCGAGGCGGTCGGTCCGGACGTGGACGTGCTCGCCCGGCTCGAAGACGGGCGGATCGTGGCCGTCCGCGAACGGAACGTGATCGCGACCTCGTTCCATCCGGAGCTGGCCGGCGAGACGCGCTTCCACCGCCTGGTCGCCACGATGGCGTCGGAGCACGACGATCCCGGGGAGGGGGCGGGGCGGCGTCCCCATCCGACGCGTCGCGCGCGAAACGCCTCGTGACCGTCGCGTCGCGCACGGACCGCCTCGTGATCGGCGTCACCTCGTGACGGGCCGCGCCTCGTGACCGGCGTGCGGCCGCGATCCGGGCCGACCGGCAAGGTCCGCGTCGCCCGCTTGACGGACCTCGCGGCCCTCGGGGAGCTGTCCCGCCTCTGCCAGGACGACGCCGACGCGACGCGCTCCCTCGGGCTGCCCGTGAGCGGCCGGCCGATCGGCGTGTTCAGCCTGTTCCGGCTGCCGCTCGGTGCGTTCCAGCCCCATGACCTCATGTACGTCTACGAGGGCGGCGGCCGGCTGTCCGGGCTGATCCGCGTCGAGCGTGACTCCGTCCGTGACGAGTGGACGATCGTCGAGCTCGATGGGATCGGAACCGGCGAGGCCGGCGACATCCGGTTCCGGCTCGTCAACCAGGTCCTGCGCGAGGCGTCGAAGCGCGGGCCGTGGCGGCTCCACGTCGCGTGCGCCGACCAGGACGGCAACGTCGAGCTGTTCATGCAGGCCGGCTTCGCCCGGTACGGCGACGAGCGGATCCTCCACCGCTCCGGTGACGAGCCGCTCCCGGCAAGCTGGAGCGACGAGCAGGCCCGCGACTGCCGGATCCGCCCCGTGACGCCGCTCGACGCGCTGCCCCTGTCGCGGCTCTACGCGGCGGCGACGCCGCAACCGGTCCAGCGGCTCGAGGGCATCCGGATGCCGGACTGGGAGCGGCAGGGCACGAATTGGCGCGTCCCCCGCTCCAGCCTCGCCCCGATCCTGCGCTTCGCCGACGTCGAGGCGTTCGTCCAGGAGAGCGCAACGGGCGGCAAGGACGGGACGCAGCTGGACGGCTTCGTCCAGGTCGGTGTCGCCAAGGAGGACCAGCCCCACTACCTCAAGCTGCTCGCCCGTCCCGAGACCGACGCGTCCTCGTTGATGGAGTTCGCGCTGGGGGTGATTGCCGCCCGAACCGAGAAGGACGCCGGCTCGAGTCGTCAGCACGGTGTGATCTCCCCGGTCCGGACCTACGAGTCGCCGATCGATTCCCGGCTCGAAGATGCAGGCTTCGGTACGATCGCGACCGTGACCCTGCTGATGAAGGAGACGCTTGTCCGCGTCGCGGAGCCAGCTCTCGTGCCCGCGGGCGTTCGATGACCCACCTGACCTGCCACCCCGACCCTGCCGTTGCCGCGCGACGGAGCCACGATGACCCGGGAGGACGGCCTTGACGGCTGACCGACGACGCGAATCGATCGACGACCTCGACGCCCTGCTCGCCGCGCTGCCGGCGGAGATCGTCGAAGCCGTCCACGCGCTGCCCGAGAAGGAAGCGCTGATCGAGGTCGTCCTCGACCTGGGCCGCTGCCCGGAGGCGCGCTTCCCCGACAGCGAGGTGCTCCTCCTCGACCGGGAGATCACCGAGGCCGACATCAGCCACGTGGTCGACCACATCGGCAGCTTCGGCGACGACAACCGGGCGGGCATCGAGCGGACGCTCCACCGGATCAGCGCGATCCGGAACCGGAACGGCAAGATCGTCGGCCTCACGTGTCGGATCGGCCGGGCGGTCTACGGGACGATCGAGATCATCAACGACTTCGTCGAGACCGGGAAGTCGATCCTGATCATGGGTCGGCCCGGAATCGGCAAGACGACGATGCTTCGCGAGGCGGCCCGCGTGCTCGCCGACGACCTCGGCAAGCGCGTCGTCGTCGTCGACACCTCGAACGAGATCGCGGGCGACGGCGACATTCCCCACCCGGCCATCGGCAAGGCCCGCCGGATGCAGGTCCGGACGCCCTCGCTCCAGCACGAGGTGATGATCGAGGCGGTCGAGAACCACATGCCGCAGGTCATCGTCATCGACGAGATCGGCACGGAGCTGGAGGCGCAGGCCGCCCGGACGATCGCCGAGCGCGGCGTGCAGCTGATCGGCACGGCCCATGGCAACAACCTCGACAACCTGATGCTCAACCCGACCCTGTCCGACCTGATCGGCGGGATTCAGAGCGTGACTCTCGGCGACGAGGAGGCGCGTCGGCGGCGGACCCAGAAGAGCGTCCTGGAACGAAAGGCGCCGCCGACGTTCGACGTGATCATCGAGATCCAGGATCGCGAGCGCGTGACCGTCCACCCCGACGTCGCCGAGACCGTCGACTCGCTCCTCCGCGGCGAGGCGGTGGCACCGGAGCTTCGCTGGCGCGACGAGGAGGGCGTCCATCGATCGCAGGCGCGGCCGCGGCCGTCGCCGCGCGAGCAGCTCGGCACGGAGAGGTTCGCCGGGCTGGTCGGTTCGGGCCAGCCTTGGCGGATGGAGCCGGGCTGGCGCGGCGAGGGGTCGTACCGGGGTGGCGGTGGCGGCTACCGCGATGCGGGAGGAACGGGCAGCGGCGCGGGCTTCCGATCCGGCTATCGGCCCGGCGCGAGCGGCGGCTGGCGCCAGACGCGCGGCGGCTCCTCGCGGGAGCCGGCGTCGCGCGGCCAATCGGAGGGTGGCCAACGCGGGCCCAGCGGCGTCCTGCCGGGCGAGCGCTTTGCCGTGCCGCCGTCGGGACGTGGCGGCGTCCGGCTCGAGGACGCGCCGTTCGTCAACGGGGACATCGCGGATCGGGGTCCGCTCGAGCGCGGCGCCGGGGCGATCCCGGATCCGCGCGCTCGCGAGGCGCGCGAGCTCGATCGCCAGAAGGCGTGGCGTGACCAGGCCAGCCGGGCGCTGACCGAGCTCCGGGTGGAGGAGGGGACGGCACCGGTCAACGCCGACGACCTGGAGGACGACGAGGACGAGGGGCCGCTCGGCATCGAGGAGGGCGAGAACGGCGAGGCGGTGCTCGTCCCCGGCGGCGCGCCCCTGCCGACGCTCCGCGTGCTCCCGCAGGGCATCAGCCGGAAGCGGCTCGAGCAGGCGGTTCGCGATCTCCAGCTGCCGGTCCAGATCGCCCGCGACGTCGACGAGGCGGACGTCGTGATGACGCTCCGGAACGAGTACAAGCAGAAGACGCCGACGGTCCGTGAGGCCGAGGAGCGGGCGCTGCCGATCTACGTGCTGAAGTCGAACACGATCCCGCAGATGCAGTCGAGCCTGACCTCGATCTTCTCGCTGGAGGTCGATCCGCGCGAGGCCGCGCTCCGGGAGACGGAGACCGCGATCGGGCTCGTGCTGAACCGGTCGGAGCCGGTCGAGCTGTCGCCGCAGAACGCCTACATCCGACGGCTCCAGCACCAGATGGCGGAGCGGGCGAACCTCGTCTCCCGCTCCCGGGGCCGGGAGCCGTACCGCCGCGTGCGGCTCTATCCGGACGCCGCGCGGCCCGCCTGGCGATGAGCGACGAGGCGGCGATCGCGACGGAGCCCCGTCTGGGGCGCCTGCATCCGCACAACGTCGTCATCGATTGCAGCGATCACGACGTGGTGATCCCGTTCTGGGAAGCGGCGCTCGGCTGGACGTCGCACCGGATCAACGACCAGTTCGTCGCGCTGCGCGCGCCGGCGGACGAGCAGATCGGCTTCGACATCCTGTTCCAGCAGGTTCCCGAGCCGAAGATCGCGAAGAACCGGGCCCATATCGACTTCGACGCGGCCGACATGGACGGCGAGGTGGAGCGACTCGTCGGACTGGGTGGCCGGAAGCTCGCGGAGCACTCGCTCGGCAGCTTCCGCTGGTCCGTGGTTGCCGATCCCGAGGGCAACGAGTTCTGCGTGACGATCCGATGAGCGCGCCGGCGGCCGTGGTTCATCCTGGGCACGAGGCCGCGGTCGCGGCCGCCGGCGCAGGCGCGTCGCCGGATCCTGGCGATGGTGCGCGCCCGTTGGAGCTCGCGCCGACGGAGGCGGTGTGGGGCGCGGAGTCCGGCCGGCTCCTCGTCCTGTTCGATCGGGATTGCGGCCTGTGCACCGCGACCGCGAATCAGCTGCGTCGCTGGGATCGCCACGCGCAGCTCGAGCTCGTCCCGCTGCAGGACGTCACCTCGCGCGGGCCGCTCGTCGCGGCGGCCGTCGCGAGTCGTCCGCTCGGCGACGCGCTCCACGTCGTCGACCTCGGAACCGGAGACGTTCGCTCGGGCGGCGCCGCGGCGCGCGCGATCGTTGCCCGCCTGCCGGGCGGCAGGATCCCCGCGGCGCTCGCGGCCATTCCTCCGGTCTCGTGGGTCGTGGACATGGCGTACCGGGTGGTGGCGCGGAACCGGCGGAGGATCGGGCGCTGGCTTCGCCTCGAGGGTCCCGTCTGCGCCGTCCCGCAGTGATCGCGTTCGGACCGGGCATCTCGGCCGTCCGACCCGTCGCACTCGGCCGCCTCGCGCGGATCCTCATCGGCTACGGGATCGTCGGCCTGATCGTTGCGGCGCTCGCGCTGGTCGCCCTCGCGGTCGGCGTCGCCCGGGTGAACGGCGTCGCGGACCGGTTCGGCGGGGACGTCGACGGCGTGTCCCGGACGCTTGAGCGGACGAGCCAGGTTCTCGACAAGGCGTCGGCGACCGCGACCGGGTTCGGCGCAACGATCGACGGTACGACCTCGGCACTCGCGACGGTCGGCGGCGACATCGACGGGATCGTGCCGCGGCTCCAGTCCATCGCCGAGCAGACCGCCGCGATCAACATCCTCGGGGCGAACCCCCTGTCCTCCGTTTCGGGGCTCTTCGGCGACATCGCGACGCAGCTCGGCGACGTCCGCGGCCAGGTGACGGCGGTGGCGACGGGGCTCGCGACGAACCGCGCCGCGCTCGATGCGAATGCGTCATCGCTCGCCGATCTCGCGACGGAGACGCGGACCCTCGCCGATCGGCTGAACGGGGTCGCGATCACGGGCGCCATCGACGACCTCCGTGTGCTCCTCGTCGTGGTCCTCGGGATCGCGGCCCTCGGCGCGGCCGTGCCGGCGATCGGCGCGCTGCTCATCGGGCTGTGGCTTCGTCGGGAGCTGGCGGCGGGTCGCGCGGGCCGCCCGGCGGCGGACGCTCTCGAGGCGTAACCGCGGTCCGCGGGCGGCGCGCACCCGGCTCCTCCGCCGTCAGTGCTCGGTGGTTCCGGTGAAGGTCCAGCCCTCGATCCGGACCGACGGCACCAGGACGCCGCCGAAGTCGCCCTTCACGGTCCGACGTTCGCGCCCCACCGCCACCGTCCCCGCCAGCGCCGCAAGATAGCTCTGGGTGAAGCGCAGGTTCCGCACCGGCCCGACGATCCGTCCGTCCTCGACCAGGAACGTCCCATCGCGGGTCATCCCGGTCACGATCGCGAGTTTCGGGTGGACGGGGTTCGTGTAGTGGAAACGGGTGACGAGCAGGCCGCGATCCATGTCGCCGATGAGCTGCTCGCGCGGCGTGTCGCCCGCGGACATGACGATGTTCAGCGGAAACGGCCCGGACGGGTTCGGTGCGGGCAGGCCATGACCCGTCGACGCGCGACCCGCCCGCGCGGCGGTCTGCGTATCCCAGACGACGTCCCGGCAGACGCCTCGCTCGACGAGCACCACGCGCTGCTTCGCAACCCCTTCGTAGTCGAATGCCATCGGCATCGCGCCGGGGTCGGCCGCGTCGTCGACGATCGTCACGAGGTCGGTCCCGATCACCTTGCCGGGCTCGAAGAACGAACGCTCCTCCTGCACCGCGAGGGCGCTGAAGCCCATGTAGCCCAGCATCGAGAGGAGGTCGACGACGGCGTACTCCTCGAGGACGACGGTCCAGTCGCCCGGCTCGACCGCCACCGGGTTCCTGCTGGCCCGCGCCTTCTCGGCCGCCTCGCGGCCGACGACATCGGCGTCGATCGAGCCGACGTCGACGCCTGCCTGCTCCGCGTAGCCGGACCCGCCGTTGTCGGCCATCGTGACCGTGAGCAGCTGAGCGGCGGTTCGTCGCTGCGTGGCACCCACGCCGTGGGAGTTCGCGACGGCCACCTCCTCCGATCCGGTGGAGAACGACCCGAACGCCCGGACGCCGGCCGCGTCGGCGGCGGCAATGACCGCACGGACGCCGGCTGCCCGCTCCTCGGGTGTCGCGGCGGCGGTCGCTTCGGACCACGAAGCCGGAATCTCGGTGGTCTGCGTGGGCTCCGGGAGGCCGCCCCAGTCGTCGAGCTCGGTCGAGTTCCGGGCGATGCCCGCCGCCGTCTCCGCGAGCCGGCGGAGCCCCTCGTCGTCGAGCCGGTTCGAGGACGCGACGCCGACCCGCTTCCCGATCGCGACCCGCAGGTTCAGGCTCGCGTTCGACTCTGCAACGTTCTGGTGGATCTCACTGTTCGCGAAGCGCGTCAGCTGCGAGTCCTCGACGAAGACAAGCGCCTCCGCCTCCGTCCCGCCGGCAGCAGTCGCCAGCCCGACGGCCCGACGCGCAACCCCGAGGCCGTCGACTCCGCCGTTCGGCCCCGCGCCTCCGCGGCTCACCACTTGCCCACGCCGACCTGGACGTCCCGGAACCGCGCCCCCGAGCACGCGTGGCCGACGTGCGCGCCCTGGCCCGGCTCGCCCTTGCCGCAGTTCGGCGTCCCCAGCATCACGTAGCTCGACTCGTCGCCGACGGCGTCCAGGGACCGCCAGAACTCGTAGGTGATCCCCGTGTACGTCGGGTTCCGGAACAGCCGACCCTTCCTGCCACCCTTGATCTCGTAGGCGACCTCGGTCGCGAACTGGAAGTTCAGGCGCCGATCGTCGATCGACCACGATCGATTCGAGGCGAGGTAGAGCCCGTCGTCCGTGTCGGCGACGATGTCGTCCAGCGTCATGCCGGGCCGCGGCAGCAGGTTGACGTTCGTCATCCGGATCAACGGGATCCGGTTCCAGCCGTCCGCCCGCATCGCCCCGCCCGAACGCCGCCCGATCCTCGGCGCCGTCTCCCGCGACGAGAGGTAGCCGACAAAGATCCCGTCCTGGACGAGCGGGACGGCCTGCGCCTCGACGCCCTCGTCGTCCCAGCCGAACGTGCCCATCCCGCCGGGCGCGGTCGCGTCGGCGACGATGTTCACGAGGTCGCTGCCGTAGCGGAACCCGGAATCGAGCTTGTCGGTTGTCAGGAAGCTCGTGCCGGCATAGCTCGCCTCGGTCCCGAAGACGCGGTCGAGCTCCGTCGGGTGGCCGCACGACTCGTGGACCTGGAGATAGAGCTGCGACGGATCGAGGACGATCGTGAACCGACCGGACGGGCACTGCGGCGCCGTCAGCAGCTCGACCGCCTCCTCGGCTAGGGGGCCGGCGTGAGCGGCGAGGTCGAGGCCGCGGACATACTCGTAGCCGGCGGCCCGGAACGGACCACCGTCGGCGTCCGGGTAGCTCCGGCGCTGGTGCTCGTCGCCCTCGATGGCGTTCGCCTCCAGCCCGGCTCCGACATGAGTGAACGTTTGCTCGGTCCAGCTGCCGTCGGTCGCGGCGAACGTCCGGTGCT
Source organism: Chloroflexota bacterium (assembly GCA_042408445.1). Lineage (GTDB taxonomy): Bacteria > Chloroflexota > Limnocylindria > Limnocylindrales > CSP1-4 > CF-46. Next base: position 1,487 of record JBHORC010000028.1, on the reverse strand, counting down.
CTCGCTGGGCGTCGTATCGCGTCTCGACGAAGGCGACGCCGCGGACGCCACGGGCCGCCGAGTCGGCGGCGAGCAGGTCGCCGATCTTGTCTTCGAGCGGGACCTCGAACGGTTCCTCCTGGATCGGCGTCTCGTACGTGCCGTGGGCCGGCGGCCGGTCGTCGAGCCGGACGCGATCGCGAAGCGCCGTCGCCGACGCCCGCGCGATCCGGACCGCCTCCGCGGCGACCCGGTCCGCCTCCGCGTTCGTCAGGACGCTCGAGCTCGCGAACCCCCAGCCGCCGTCGACGAGGACGCGGATCCCGAAGCCGCCGGTCTCGCCCGAGGCGACACCCTCGACGCGGCCGGTCTTGATCGCGATCGATTCCTCGCGACGGTCCACGAACCGGACGTCGGCGTACGACGCGCCGAGCTGGACAGCCGTATCGAGCGACCGCTCACTCAGGTCTCGCATGGGGATCGGGAGCGTAGCAGAGGGCCGACGCGCGAGAGGTCGGGCGTTGTCCCTATCGAGGGGGTGCCGCGGTGGAGACCTGGGCGCCGCTCAGAGGACGGGTCGACCCGCGACCGCCGACCACGTGAGGACGAGCCCGAGACCCAGAACCGCGATCGACGCGACGAGCGGGGCGCCAGAGGCGAGCATCCCGAACCGCGATGAGGTCGGAAGCCGATCGAGACGGGTCCGGGCGACGACCATCGCCAGGCCGACGGCCGACATGACGCCGGCCATCCCAAGGCCGAAGGCGACGACCAGGACGAGCCCAAAGGCGGCACGGCCGGCGGCGAGCGAGCCGAGGAGGATCAGGAGCGCCGAGGTCGACGGGATGAGGCCGCCGGCGAGCCCGAGCACGAACAGGCCGCGCCACGACAGCCGGCCGTCCGCCGGGGGGAGGTGGCTGTGGCGAGCGCCGCCGTGGCTGTGGGCGAGCGGATTCGCGATCGCGCCGTCGCGATGCTCCGCGTGGTCGTGGTCGTGGTCGTGGTCGTGGTCGTGGTCCGCGGCGCTCGCGGTGCCCGCGTGGGCGTGCTTCTGCCCGTGCTCGTGGTCGTGTTCGTGGTCGTGCTCATGGTCGTGGCCCGCGTCCGATCCGCCACGGCGGCGCCGAACCTGCCCGACGAGCATCCAGCCACCGACGGCCACGATCGAGATGGCGGCGATCACCGGCGTCACGCGGACGACCACGTCCGGCGGCAGGACGCCCTGCGCCCCGACGATGACCAGCGCCAGCACGACGATCCCGAGCGTGTGCGACAGCGCCACGGACAGCCCGAGCCCGATCGCATGGGTCGCGGTCCCACGAGAGCCCACGAGATACGCCGCCATGAGCGTCTTGCCGTGGCCCGGGGTCACGGCATGGGCCGCACCGAGCCCGATCGCCGTGAGCAGGGACGCGAGGAGGACGAACGGCGTGAGATCGGCCGATCGGAAGATGTCCGGCAGCTCGTTGCCGACGCCGCCCGGTACCCCTGCCGGCGCGTTGGCGGCC
>JBHORC010000026.1:0-12985 GCA_042408445.1 Chloroflexota bacterium | reverse complement strand
CCGGACGCGGCGACCGCCGAACCGTCCCGCCCGCCGCTCGCGACGGCGGCAGGCCGCTCGCTCCCTCGGCCGCTCCGGGCGGCAGCTCGACGACGCGCCGGATCTCCGTCGGTCGGCTCGTCTCGGTCGCGAGCAGGCTGTTCGACAGCCCGGTCGCCTTCCGTTCACCGGTCGCGGTCCGGAGGTTCGCGAACGGCAGGATCACCGCGGAATCCGGGAGTGCGGCGCGCTCCGCCGCCGGGATCGTCTCGGCGAAGGCGGAGAGGAGCGCATCCTCGGTCTCCTCGACCGCATCCGTCGCCGCCCACCAGATCCGCGTCCGCTCCAGGCCGACCAGCGCGTGGAGCCAGTGCCCGCCGCTGTGCGGCCGCCGCTCCCCGAGGACCGTGTTCCGGATCGCCTCGACCCGGCCGCCGATCGAGCTCTCGGTCGACCCGACGTAAAGCACGCGGGCAGACGGCAGCCAGAACGCGGCAAGTCTCGCGGCAAGCGCCCGGGACGACGGACGCTCGCCGTCCAGCCGAAGGTCCGGAACGTGCTCCAGCCACTTGCCGATCCGGGTCAGCTCGAGCGGCGCGGTCGGCCGGGGATCCGCCAGCTCGACGACGAAGACACCCGCCCGCCGTGCCGGCACCGGCCGGCCCCACACGACGGGGCCGTCCGCGAGCAGGCCGGCCGTCCGGATCAGCTCCGGCGCGCTGATCCCCGTCGGCGTCGTCACGACCCGCTCCGGTCGGGGCCGATGATCTCGTAGACGTTTCCGTCAGGGCCCCGGAAATGGTTCCAAGCAACCCCGGCGTCGCGCTGCGGTTCGCCGATGAACGCGATCCCGGCCGCGGTCATCGCGCTCCGGGCGGCGTCAAAATCCTCGACCTCCAGCCCGACCACCGGGCCCCGGTCGAAGAAGTCGTGATCCGCGTCGCTGGAGTCGTACACGTGGATCGAGGCGCCGTCCGCTGCACGGAACCATGCGGCGCCCGCTGCCTCGTGGACGGGAGCGAGGCGGAGCACATCGCGGTAGAGCGCCACGGTCGCGTCGAAGGCGTCCGTCCGGACGCCGAGGAATCGGAGCGATCGGATCACGAGGACCTCGGGAAGCGGCGGTGGAGGGGATCGGTCCCGGCGGGCGGATGTCGTCACGGCGGGTGGAGACGGTATCGTCCCACGGACATGGCCCGACCCGTCACGCCGAGCCGGCCCCGGGCGTTCGAGCCTGTGGCCCGCCGCAATCGCCGCCGGCCCGCGGCCGCCGTCGTGGCCCTGGCAATGGCGGGTGGTCTCGCCTTCGCGGCCTGGGTCGGCGTGGCGGGCAGCGCCCCGAATCCCGGCACGAGCGGCGGCGGGTCGTCGGCGGTCGCGGCCGCCGGCTCCCGCGGACCGTCATCGATCCTCGCGAGCGCCGGCGTCGAGGCGTCGGCGTCCGTTGCTGCGTCAAACGTCCCGGAAGCCTCGCCGAGCGGATCGGCCCCGCTGCCGTCGGCGTCGCCCCAGGCGCCGGCCGTCGATCGAGTCGTCCTGCAGGCTCGCCTCCAGGCAACGCTCGACGCCACGCGGGCCAAGCTCGGGATCCCTGGCGTATCGGCGACGGTCGTGTTTCCCGACGGAACGCGCTGGACCGGCGTCTCCGGGCTGGCCGACGTCCGGGCGAAGCAGCCCGTCACGCCGGACACGACGTTCGCCTGGGCCAGTGTCAGCAAGACGTTCACCTCGGCCGTGATCCTCGAGCTCGTCGGCGAGGGGCGCCTGCGCCTGACCGATTCCGCCGCGACCCTCCTCCCTTCCGGGCTGCCGATCGCCGTCGATCGCCGGATCACCGTCGCGATGCTGCTGAACCACACGAGCGGTCTGGCCGACTTCTTCCTGAACCCGAAGATCGATTCGGCGCTCCAGCGTGCGCCGACCCGGGCATGGACGCCGGTGATGGCGCTCCGCTACGTCGGCAAGCGGCTGTCGCCGCCGGGCAAGGCGTGGCACTACTCGAACACGAACTACGTGCTGCTCGGGCTGATCGCGGAGCGTCTGACCGGCCGACCGATCGCGGCCGAGATCCGGTCGCGGATCCTCGATCCGCTCCACCTGACGCTGACCTGGTACCAGGCGGCCGAAGGCGCCCTCGGCGCCCTGGCCCACGGCTATCGCTTCGTCGGCACGAAACCGACGGCGAAGCCGATCGATCTCGCGGACGGCAGCGGCATCGCCCCGTTTCGCTCGGTCGTCACCGCGGCGGCTGCCGCCGGCTCGCTCGCGGGGACGAGCGGTGACCTCGCGTCGTGGGGGCGGGCGCTCTACTCTGGGTCCGTGCTGGGGCCGGTGGGGACGGCTCTGCTCCTGAGCGACTTCCAGAAGACGCGTGACTACGTTGCCGGCGTCGTCTACGGCTACGGGATCCAGGCCGCCTCGATCGACGGCCACCCGAGCCTCGGCCACAGCGGCCGGCTGCTCGGGTTCCGGAGCGTCGTCCGGCACTTCCCCATCGACGGTGTCACGATCGCCGTCCTGACGAACCAGAGCCGGGCCGATCCGGCGGTGATCCTGAAGGCCCTCCTCAAGGCCGTTGCGCCGCCGACACCGAAGCCGGCCACGAGCCCGAAACCCGCTCCGAGCGGCAGCCCGAGCCCGAGTCCCGCTGGCTGATCGCCGCTCCGGCCCTCGTCCCCCAACCGGCACGGCGCTGCAAGGCGATCCGGCTCCCCGGGACGAGCGCTCGCTCCGGCCTCCTCTGCACGATCCCGATGTCGGCTCGCCACCGCGGGCCGTCCGAAGGAGGACGAGCGATGCCCCAGCCCGCCTGGTCGCCGAAGCGCGACCGTCAGTACGAGCACATCAAGGACAGCCTGCTCGACCGCGGCTCCTCGGAGGACAAGGCCGAGGAGATCGCGGCGCGAACGGTGAACAAGGAGCGCGCCCGGGCCGGCGAGGCCCGTGAGGCGAGCCGCACCTCGATCGAGGACATCTCCTCGTCGCGACGGGGCGGCCTTCGCTCGCATTCGGGCTCGAAGGGCCGAACCTACGACCAGCTCCGGAACGAGGCGCGCCAGAAGGGCATCAAGGGTCGGTCCACGATGTCCAGGGCCGAGCTCGAGCGCGCGGTGGACCGCTGACCGTCTGGATCGGGACGTCCGGCTGGCAGTACGCCGACTGGCGCGGGCCCGTCTATCCGCCGTCGGTCGTCCAGCGGGCGTGGCTCGAGTCGTACTCCGCGCGCTTCGCGACGGTCGAGTCGAACAACGCCTTCTACCACCTGCCCCAGCGCCGGGTGTTCGAGGCGTGGGCCGATCGGACGCCGGCCGATTTCCGGATGGCGGTCAAGGTCAGCCGCTACCTGACCCACATCAAGCGGCTCGCCGAGCCGGAGGAGCCCGTGCAGCGGTTCCTCGACCGGACGGCGGGTCTCGGGCCGAAGCTCGGCCCGGTTCTCCTGCAACTGCCGCCGCAGCTCCGGTGCGATCGAGACCGCCTCGCCCGGACGCTCGACCAGTTCCCGGCGGCCGTCCGGGTCGCGGTCGAGTTTCGCCACGCGACCTGGTTCACGGACGAGATCCGGAGGCTGCTCGAGGAGCACGGTGCCGCGCTCTGCCTCGCGGATCGACGCGGGGTCCTCGGCGAGATCTGGCGGACGACGGACTGGACGTACCTGCGCTTCCACGAGGGTCGATCGCACCGCCCGCCGTCCTACGGCGACACCGCGCTCAGCGCCTGGGCAAGCCGCCTGGCCACGCTCTGGACGCCCGATGAGGACTGCTGGGTCTACTTCAACAACGACCCCCGGGCCGCCGCGCCGCGTGATGCGGCCCGGTTCGCCGGCCACGTCGCCCGCACCGGACTCCGCCCGAGCCGGGTGCCATCGGTTCGGTCGCTCCAGATGGTCGCCTGACCGAGGTTCGTTACGGTCCTGCGAACGAACGGGAGCGGCGCGCACCGGGCCCGCGCACAGGACGACTGGACGCGGCCGCAGCGGTACGGACGGGGGATGCGGGGCCGGTGGCTGCGGCGCACACTCCGAACCCGTTCCTCGGGGAGAGCGCATGCCGATCCGGGTCGAGATCTATACCGCATCGGGCGTCGCGATCGGGCTCATCGCGCGCGACGGGCGCCTGCGCGAGGTCCTCGAGTCCGCCTCGACGGTCGAGCTGGAGCAGGCGACGTGGCACCCGCTCGACAACGGCCCCCAGAAGGGTCCGGGGACGCTCCGCCTGGCGACCGACGACATCCAGGTCGTCACCGGCGAGGAGATGGACGAGGTGCCGATCCACGCCCAGTGGCACGACGTCGCGATCGAGGCAGGCCCGTTCGCGATCGGCGGCCAGATGCCGACGATGCCCGGCTTCGATCCCGGCCGCGCCCTCGCGCGTCCCACCGGCCAGTTCGTCCAGCTTCGGGACGCGACGATCGGGCTCAGCGCGGAGCGCGAGAACGCGCTCGCCCGTCCCGCCGTGCTCGTGAACCGCTACGTCGTCGACCGGGTCGAGGCCGATCTCATGCTCGGCTTCTTCTTCCCCGGTGCGACGATGGTCTCGACGCAGCCGGACGAGCCGATCACCTCGGCGGGCACGGATCCGGTGACACCGGCGGAGCCGGCGGGAGCATCAGCGGGATCGCCCGCGTCTTCATCGCCCGGGCCGTCGTCGACCGGGCCTTCGCCGTCGGCCACCCCGATGCTCGTCCCGTCGAGGACGGCGATCATCCCGTTCGGCGGCCCCGCCGGGCAGTAACGCGCCGGCGGTCAGCGAATCGGATCACGCGGCGCCGAAGCCCGCGCGGCCGACGCCCGCGCCGCCGATCAGACCGGGGTCAGCTGCGACCCGCGCCCGCCCGATACTGGACCGGCTTGCGATGGGGGTGATGACCCGGGCGGGGACCGCCGCGGGACGTGCCACCGCTGCTCCGCTCGCTCGCGGCGCCGCCGCGGAGCGGCCGCGGCTCGACATCGCGGTCCGGGACGAACCCGTCCTCGACCGTCCAGGGGATCGCCCGTCGGAGCAGCCGCTGGACGCCGCGCAGGAGGTCCGCCTCGTCGATGCAGACCAGGCTGATCGCTCGACCCGTCTGGCCGGCGCGACCCGTCCGGCCGATCCGGTGGATGTAGTCCTGCGGGTTCCACGGCAGCTCGAAGTTCACGACGACTGGCAGGTCCTCGATGTCGAGGCCGCGCGCCGCGACGTCCGTCGCGACGAGGACGCGGATCTCGCCGGTCTTGAACTCCTCCAGCGCGCGGGTCCGCTCGGGCTGCGAGCGGTCGCTGTGGATCGCGACGGCGTTCAGCCCCTGGCGATCCAGCCAGGTCGCGAGCCGGGTCGCGCCGATCTTCGTCCGGGTGAAGACGAGCACCTGGCGCAGGTCGTGGACCCGGATCAGGTGGGCGAGCAGCTCCTCCTTCCGGTCGCGATCGACCGGATAGACCATCTGGTCGATCGTGTCGACCGTCGCGTTGCGCGGCGCGACCTCGACCTCGACCGGGTCGCGGAGGATCGTCTTCGAGAGGCGGCGGATCTCGTCCGAGAACGTCGCCGAGAACATCAGGTTCTGGCGACGCGGCGGGAGCAGCGCGATGATCCGCTGGATGTCCGGCAGGAAGCCCATGTCGAGCATCCGATCGGCCTCGTCCAGCACGAGGATCTCGACCTGGCCGAGGTTCGCGACCCGCTGGCCCACGAGATCGAGGAGTCGTCCGGGCGTCGCCACGAGGATCTCGACGCCGTCGCGGAGCGCCTTGATCTGGGGATCCATTGGCATCCCGCCGTAGACGACGGTCGAGCGAAGCGGCACGGTCCGGCCGTAGGTGTGGACGCTCTCGTCGACCTGGACCGCGAGCTCGCGTGTCGGGACGAGGATGAGCGCCCGAACCGGGTGACGGGCCGGCGAGAACGACGTGTTTGCGTGGGATCGAAGCCGATCGAGGATCGGCAGCGTGAATGCGGCGGTCTTCCCGGTTCCGGTCTGGGCGGCGGCGAGGACGTCGCGACCCTCCAGCACCAGCGGGATCGCCTTGGCCTGGACCGGCGTGGGCTCCTCGTAGCCCTCCTCGTCGACGGTCCGGACGAGATCGGCCGACAGGCCGAGCGTATCGAAGGTCATGCAGCTCCTGGGCTCCGCCGCGCGCGGGCAAACACGCGGGCCGAGCAATGTGGTCGTCTCCCGCACGCCTCCCTGACGCCGTCCAAACGACGCGGTGCGTGCGCGGATCGCGCGGAGCATAGCCGATGGCTCGTCGCCTAGCATCCCTCGATGGTCCACGGCGGCACGCGTGCCCTCGACGTCCTTCGTCTCGCGAACGTCCGGCACGAGGTCCACGAGTACGAGCCGGCGAGCCATCGGGACGGCGACCGCGGTCGGCGCTCGGGCTGGGGCGAGGAGGCCGCCGCTGCGCTCGGGGTCGAACCGGCGCGGATCCACAAGACGCTGATCGCCTCGGTCGATGGCCGGGTCGTTGTCGCGATCGTGCCCGTGGCGGCGGACCTGCACCTGAAGGCGCTCGCCGCCGCGGTGGGTGGCCGGCGCGCCGTGCTGGCCGATCCGCAGGAGGCCGAACGGGCGACCGGGTACGTGCTCGGCGGAATCAGCCCGCTGGGCCAGCGACGACCGCTGCCAACCGCGTTGGACGAGGCCGCGCTGGCGTGGCCGACGATCCTCGTCTCGGCCGGCCGTCGAGGACTCCAGGTGGAGCTAGCGCCGGTGGATCTGGTCCGGCTGACGAACGCCACCGTCGCCTCGATTGCCACGCATCGGACTGCCGGAGCGCCGCGTTCGGAGGCGTGACGCGTCGCGTGCGCGCACCACTTCCGCACGCACTGCGCCGATCGTTCCCTCGTGGATGGTGCATCTGGGGGACGCGCTGATTCCGGGTGGCTGGCATACTCCCGAAAGGCTCCCGGGCCATTCACCCCTGACAGACAGGCTCAACAGAAGACCGCCGCCCCCCACGGCAGACCCTGTCGTCCCCGGCTGATCGCCATCGCATGGTGTCGCCGGGTCGCCCCGATCGGTGCTCACCCGATCGCTCCCATCCCTCGCATCGCTGATCCCGCACGCATGTGCGCCTGCCGCCGGCGGCCAACACCACCGTCGTCGTGCCCCTGCACGACGTTCCGGCGGAGAGGAGGCAAGAGCGTTGCCCGTGTCCCAGGCCGGCGTCCAGAGGACGTCTCGTCAGCGGTCCCTTCGGCTGATCGCCATGACCGCGATCGCCGCCACGATGGCGGTTGGAGGGTTGTCCGCGCACCCGCAGGCCGCCGAGGCGGCCGGCAAGAAGGTCGTGATCGTCGTCGGGCCGGTTGGCTCGAGCACCGCGAACTACATCGCGAATGCCCGGTTGCTCGCCAGTCAGGCCCGCTCCTACGGGGCGACGGTCTACGAGATCTACAGCCCCCACGCGACGTGGGCCCGGGTCAGGCAGTACGCGCAGGGCGCAAACGTCTTCATCTACCTCGGCCACGGGAACGGCTATCCCAGCCCGTACGGCGCCTTCCAGCGCTACACGAAGGATGGTCTCGGCCTCAACTCGACCGACGGCTCGGCGAGCCACACCTACTACGGTGAGTACTACGTCGACCGCTACCTCAACCTGGCGCCGCACGCCGTCGTCATCCTGAACCGGCTGTGCTACGCGTCCGGGAACAACGAGTGGGGGAGCGGCTATCCGAGCAAGGCGACCGCCGTCCGCCGCGTCGACAACTACGGAGCCGGCTTCCTGCGGACCGGCGCCCGGGCCGTCTTCGCCGAGGGCACGAGCAGCGCTTCGTACATCCTCTCGGGCCTGTTCAAGACGAACCAGAACATCAAGCAGATCTTCTATTCGGATCCGGCGCGCGATCTCCGCTGGGACTTCAGCTTCCGCTCCTCCCGGACGCCGGGAATGGCCGGGATCCTGGATCCCCAGAAGGGCTCGAACCGCTACTACCGATCCGTGATCGGCGACGTGTTCATGACGGCGGCCACCTTCCGTCGCTGACCGCCGAAGCGTTCACGACCCGAGCTGATTCCGGGCCCTTGCGGGCCGTCACTCGGCGTTGCGCGTCAGGCGAACGCGCCGCGGACGACGGGCAGTGCCACGGGTCGGCGGCTGCGGCCGCTTCGCTCGAGCTCGTTCGCGGTTCGGGCGATCGCGCCGAGGAGCGTCGTCGGGCGGCGGGTCGGGGCGGCGCAGAGCTTGATCGTGCGCATCGCAGTGGCTCCTGACATGGTTCCAACTCGCTGTCGGTGGTGATCACGACGATGCGCTCCGGTTGCTTCGCCGGTGATCGTCAGGTGGCGCCTCCTCGGCGCGACGTTGGTCTGCCGCACGCCCGGCAAAGGACGTAGGCGCGTATCGCCCCGTCGAGCCGCCGCCGCCCCGGGCGCTCCCGTCCCCCTGCCGCGCACGACGCGATCCCCCCTGGTCCGCGAGACGGAGCAAGTGACCGCTGAGCGGCCGGTCGACACGACGGGGCGACGAAGAGCTGGCTCTCGCCGGTCGCCTGGACCGTCTCACGGACCAACCGTCGCTTGGCCGGGCCGAACAGCGCTCTGTTTCGCACGCCCCGGTCGCTCGCCGGTCACGTGCTCCGCGTGACGGACCAGCGGGCGGAGGTACGCGCCGTTCACTCATCCCGACGACAAACGGAGGCCCCGGTCGGCGTCACCGCATCGTGACGCCGCCGGGGCCATGACCCTCATCCGGCCTGCGCTGCAGGCCCCTCCCGTCAGGCGAAGGCCACGTGGGCGACGACGCCGAGCGCGGTGAGGATGAGGACGAGCATGAGGAGGACCGCCGGGAAGGCACCCAGCAGGTCGTTCTCGAAGTAGTGCGTTTGCGCGGACATCGATCGCGCCTCCTTTCGTGCGTTCTGCGGCGACCACGTCCGATCGCTCGATGACCCGAGATTAGGTCGGCCCCACGCCCGTTCCTGCAGTCGCGGGTCGACAACCGCGCCGAACGATCGGCCGACCCGTGCGTGGACGGATGACGACCCACAGACGTGCGAACGCCCGGCCCGCGACTGGCTCGAACAGGTCCCGATCGCAACGAAATACCACGACCGAGTGCAAAAGAGAAAGTGATCATTGACAAAGTGACGTCACCACGCGACGATATGCCAAGCACTAGGCCACAAGAGGACTCCATGGCACACGACGTCATCTCGACCTGCCCCGTCTGCTCGAACGAGCTTTCGGTCACGCGCCTGCATTGCGCGTCCTGCGGCACGACGCTCGAAGGGGAGTTCTCGGTTGGCCGGTTCGGGCGGCTCACCCGCGAGCAGACGACCCTGCTCGAGAGCTTCCTCCGGTCCCGCGGCAACCTCCGCGACATCGAGCGGGAGCTCGGCATCTCGTACCCGACGGTGCGGGCCCGCGTCGAAGCGCTCGTTCGGGCACTCGGGTTCGGCCCGCGCGACGACGACCCCCAGGCCGCGGACCAGCCGGTCGAGGCGTCGAGTCGCGAGGAGATCCTCGAACGACTGGCGAAACGGGAGATCAGCGCCGAGGACGCCGCCGCGGCGATCCGGGCGCTCGGGAGGAACCGCCGATGACCGCGCTCCACGACGCCACCCCGATCGTCGACCAGGCCATCCCACCCAACGGGCGCGTCTCGATCCGCCTCGTCTCGGCCGAGGTCCGCCTCACGGCCGGCGACACCGATCGAGTGACGATCCGAACCGGAAACGGCGCTGAGCCGGGCGAACGCCTGGAGATCGAGTCGACCGATGGCGAGCTCGTGGTCCGCGAGCGCGACCTCCTCGGTCTCGCGTTCGGCAAGCACCATGGGACGCGGCGCCTGGACGTCCGTCTCCCGGCCGCGGCGGACACGACCGTCGACATCGCGAGCGGCCGGATCGAGGCCAATGGGCTTCGCGGCCGACAGCGGTATCGGACGGCCTCGGGGGACGTGGCCATCACCGATGGCGCCGGCCCGATCGAGGTGACCGCGGTGTCCGGCGACGTCGCGATCGCCTTGACGGCGGCGGCGAGCCTCAACCTCCGGACCGTCTCGGGTGACGTCGCGGTCGCCGGCGGCTCGGTCGAATCGCTGCACGTCTCGACAACGAGCGGCGATGTCCGCGTCGACAGCCCGATCACGGGAACGTCGGGCAACGCGATCGAGAGCCTCAGCGGCGACGCAACGCTCGTCGCATTGGCCGGCATCACGGTCGTCGCCCGAACGGTGTCCGGCGACCTGTCGAGCGATCTTCCCCATCGGAGTGATGGCCGAACCGGTCGACGGACGCTGGTCATCGGCGACGGACGGGTCGAGCTGTCGTTTCGATCGGTCTCGGGCGATCTCCGGATCCGTCGCGCCGGGAAGGACTCGGCGGGGCCGGGGGTCGTGGCGGCCGCGCCGTCGACACTCGTCCCGACCCCACCGGCTCAACCGGCGCCACCCGAACCGCCGAGCCCGCCGGAGCCGGTCGACGATGCCGGCGCGCCAACGACGGCTCGGCAACCGCGCGACGTCGACGCCGAGCGGATGGCGATCCTGCAGGCGCTCGAACGAGGCGAGCTCGACATCGCGACATCGATGGACCGGCTGGCCGAGCTCGACGAGCTCGACGAGGTCGAGACCGCGGACGCGTCCGATGCCTGACCCGCTCGACCAGGTGCTCCAGCTCGTCGCCGACGGCCGGCTGTCGGCAGCGGAGGCCGCGCCGATCCTGGACGCGCTCGGCGCTGCCGATGAGGCCCTCGGCGCGGCGGGTGAGGCAATCGCCACCGCCGAGGCCACGGCCTGGGCAGCCGATCCGGACCGGCGCTCGTCCCCACCGCCGACGGCGCTGCGGATCGAGGTCACCGAAGGGGGCCGGCGGGTCGTCAACCTCCGGATCCCGCTCGCGGTCGGCCGGTTCGCGCTCGACCAGATCCCGGGCCTGTCCGGCCCGAACGCAACGCTGATCCGGGAGGCCCTCGCGAAGGGCAGCACCGGGACCCTGCTCGCGATCGACGACGACGGTGACGCCGTGCGCGTCGTCCTCGAGTGACCGCGCCCACGACATCGAGAACCACCAGCGACCACGGAGACACCCGAGATGCCGTTCGACCATGAGGCCACGCGCCTCCACCGAGAGGATCTGGACCGCGAGATCGAGACGATCCGGCAGGAGCAGGTTCTTGCCCCGCCGCAATCCGGCCATCCCGGGCTCATCGCCCGCGCGCGGCGCGGCACGGGCGCCGCACTCATCGCCGCCGGCCTCGCGCTCGCCGGCCGCGACGCGCCGAGCCTTGCCGCGCGGACGCGCCCGCTCGACAGTCGCCGCGTCTGACTCGCGGCTGACCGTCGCCGCGCTCTATCCGGCTCTGCCCATCTACCATCTGCGCATGGCCACACCGAACACCCTCCCGTTCACCGGCGACCCGGAAGCGGACGAGCTCCTCGTCGCCGACCCGCTTGCGCTGCTCATCGGGTTCGCCCTCGACCAGCAGGTCACCCTCCAGAAGGCGTTCTCCGGACCGCTCGAGCTGAGCCGACGGATCGGCGGCCTCGACGCCAAGCGGATCGCCGCGATGGATCCCGAGGCGCTCGACACCGCCTTCCGGGAGCGCCCGGCCCTCCACCGGTTTCCGGGGAACATGGCGAAGCGGACCCAGGAGCTGTGCGCCTACCTCGTGGAGCGCTACGACGGCGACGCGGCGCGGATCTGGCGCGACGCAAAGGACGGCGCGGATCTCCACGCCCGGCTCCTCGACCTGCCGGGCTTCGGTCCGATGAAGGCCGGCACGCTGGTCGCGATCCTCGGCAAGCGGCTCGGCCGGGCGCCCGCAGGGTGGGAGGCCTTCGCCCCGCAGCACATGACGCTCGGTGACGTCGACGGTCCCGAGAGCCTCCGTCGCTACCAGGACGGGAAGCGGGCGATCAAGGCGGCGAAACGAGCAGCGGCGGAGAGCTGACCCGGGCCACGTGATATCGTTGCATCAGCAACTAGATCACGAGGCAACCATGAACGACAACGTCCGAAGCGCCCTTTCGCGCGGCGGCATCATCGACATCACCACCACGGGCCGCCAGAGCGGCGAGCCGCGCCGGATCGAGATCGCGTTCCACCGGATCAACGGCGGCATCTGGATCTCCGGGATGCCCTCGCCCCGGAAGCGGGCGTGGATCGCCAACCTCGAGGCGGATCCGCACCTCACCGTCCACCTCAAGGGCCCGACCGCGACCGCCGACCTTCCTGCGACCGCCCGCATCGTCACGGAGCCGGCGGAACGCCGGCCGATCCTCGAGCGCGTCGCCCAGGCCTGGAACCGGACGGACGTCGATCGGATGGTCGACCAGAGCCCCCTCATCGAGGTCACGATCGAGGACGCGGCCTGACGGCTGCCTCCATCGCCGATCGCCCTCCGTCCATCTGCGGGCGTGATGCGACAGATGCCCATCGCGGTCGGGGACGGTCGGCCGTCGAAATTCCGGGTGCGCCTCCCCGACGATCGGATCACGTCCAGATCGATCCACCCGGAGGCACCATGCGCACACGTCCCGCCTCGATCGCGACCGTCGTCATCGCGATCGGCCTCGGCCTGACCTCGGTGGGCATCGCCCGCTCGCTCCCGTACACGTTCGCCGGCCTCGGCGGCCACGCGACGGTCGCCGCCGACGTGTGGGGCCACGGAACGGCGATCTCGCCGTCCCTCGTCGCCCTCGTGTTCGTCGGCCTCCTCGCCGCGATCGCCATGCGACCGACCCGAGGCGGGCGCCGCGCGGCTGCGTGGCTCGCCGTCCTCGCGGTCGCGATCTCCGTCGTCGGTCTCGCCGAGCCCGCGCAGCGGGACGCGATCCTGTTCACGACGTTCGATGCCGTCACGGTCGCCATCTGGGCGCTCCACGTCGCCCTGATCGCGCTCGTGCTGTCCGCCGTTGGCGAGGCTCGTCGAGTCGCGGTCGACGAGGATGAGGCGCCGAGCGGCGACCTCGCCTTCGGTGCGGTGGCCGCGGCGGCCGCCTAGGCCGGTTGTTCGGCACGGGCGCCTGATCTCGCCGGACCCGCGCCCGCCCGGCGCGCCGGCGCGCACCCGCGCCGGA
>JBHORC010000024.1:0-154044 GCA_042408445.1 Chloroflexota bacterium | reverse complement strand
GTCGAGGGCGGCCTCGAGCGGCGCGCCGCACTGGTCGCAGAACCGGGCCGCCATCGCGAGTGCGGCGCCGCAGGCTCGACAGTGCACCCCGGCGGAACTCCTCGACTGCGCCCCGGCGGCAGCCGGGGCCGCGGAGTCTACGCCGGTCGCCGGGCCGGATCGAGCAGGCGAACCCCGATACGCAACGCGGGCGACGCGACGGTCAACGCCGCGACGCGAACGTCAGACGGCAGCGCCGGTGGCGGCAGGTTCCCCGGCGTTGCGCGCCGCGCCCGCCCGCGCGAGCTAGCTGATCGAGAGGAGTGGCTGCTGCTCCGCGCCGGCGGCCCGGACGCTCATTCGCGCCGCGACCGCGCCTGCGACTGCCGTCAGCGCGCGCGCCGCCGGCCCCGGCTCCCGCTGAGCGACCGCCGGAACGCCGACGTCGCCGCCCTGGCGGACCGTGATGTCGAGCGGGACGCCGCCCAGGAAGTCGATGCCGTGCGTCTCGCAGAACCGCTCACCACCGCCGCGACCGAAGATCTCGGTCAGCTCACCGCAGTGCGGGCAGACGAAGGCCGTCATGTTCTCGACGAGGCCGAGGATCGGCACGGAGAGCCGCTTGAACATCGCGAGCGCCTTCCCGACGTCGCTCAGCGCGACCTCCTGGGGCGTCGTCACGAGGACGGCGCCGCCGAGGGGGACGCTCTGGGCGAGCGTGAGCTGTGCGTCGGACGTGCCCGGCGGGAGGTCGACGACGAGGTAGTCGAGGTCGCCCCATTCGACGTCGCGCAGGAACTGCTGGATCGCGCCGCCGACGAGGGGGCCGCGCCAGACGATCGGCTGACCCTCGGGCACGAAGAACTGGATCGAGATGCACTTCACGCCGTGTCGCTCCAGCGGCGTGATCTTGTTGTTCGCGCTCGCCTTCGGCTGACCGTCGACTCCGAGCATCATCGGGATGTTCGGACCCGTGATGTCGGCATCGAGGAGACCCACCGATGCGCCCGCCTGGGCGAGCGCGACCGCGAGGTTGACGCTCACCGTGCTCTTGCCGACGCCGCCCTTGCCCGAGCCGACGGCGATCACGTTCTTCACGTTCGGCAGCAGCTGCTCGGCCTGGCGGGGCGTCGCCCGGCGAACCATCGCGCCCCAGGTGATCGCGACGTCGGTCGCGCCCAGCTCACGGACCGCGGATCGGGCGTTCGCCTCGATCTCGTCCTTCAGGGGACAGGCGGGCGTCGTAAGCTCGATCGTGAAGGAGACGTTCGTGTCCCGGATGTCGATCGCCTTGACCATCTCGAGGCTGACGATGTCGCGGCCGAGCTCCGGCTCCTGGACGTGGCTGAGCGCGTCAAGGATCGCGCGTTCGGTGAGTTGGGACATGCGACTGAGAACCTCGGAGACGGACGAGCGGGCGGCCGGCGCGGCCGGCGATCTTCTGACGGTCGCCGCGTCGATATCCGCATCGTAGCGCGCGGGGCGGGATCTGGCCTCCAACCGGCTGCTGCGCGGCCGAGCGCGCGAGGAGGCCACTTTCCGGTGCCGATTCCTGCGCTCCAGCCCGTCGCCCCCCGCTGCGAATCCGGCGGCTGACGCTCCGCCGATCGTACGAATCTCGTACCTCATTCGGCGTCTCGCCACGGACCTCGCGTTGTTGACACCCCTGATCGCAGCCGCCTATTCTCGGGCTGCCAGCGACGGCCGGAGGAGGCCGCCCCCGCTCGGCTCCTGTTCGGTCGTCGCCCGATCGTCTCCGGTCGGTTCGACGCCATCCCGTCTTCGGGAGTGCAAGTCGTTGCCTCAGGTCGACGTCCGCCTCGTCGATGTCACGAAGAAGTTCGGCGACCAGGTCGCGGTCGATCACATCAACCTCGAGGTCGAGGACGGCGAGTTCTTCAGCCTGCTCGGCCCGTCCGGGTGTGGCAAGACGACGACGCTGCGGATGATCGGCGGCTTCGAGCAGCCCACCTCCGGCCTGATCGAGCTCCAGGGCCAGGACGTGACGTGGCTGCCCCCGTTCAAGCGGAACGTCAACACCGTCTTCCAGAACTACGCCCTGTTCCCTCACCTCACGATCTTCGAGAACGTCGCCTTCGGGCTGCGAAGGAAGGGCGTCAAGGGCGGCGAGGTGAAGAGCCGCGTAACGGAGATGCTCCGCCTCGTCGAGCTCCCGGGCTTCGAGAATCGCAAGCCGACCCAGATCTCCGGCGGCCAGGCCCAGCGCGTCGCGCTCGCGCGGGCGCTGATCAATCGGCCGGCCGTGCTCCTCCTCGACGAGCCGCTCGGTGCGCTGGACCTGAAGCTGCGGAAGCAGATGCAGGTCGAGCTGAAGCGCATCCAGCAGGAGGTCGGGATCACGTTCATCTACGTGACCCACGACCAGGAGGAGGCGATGACGATGTCGGATCGGATCGCCGTGATGAACCTGGGTCACTACGAGCAGCTCGGCGATCCGGAGGTCCTCTACGAGCGACCGACGACCCGGTTCGTCGCCGGCTTCCTGGGGGTGAGCAACCTCCTGCCCGCCTCGATCGTGGGCCGCGACGGCGCCTACGCGACCGCGAAGCTCAGCGGCGACGCCACGATTCGCGTGCCGAGCGCGCTCGTTGACGGGCAGACATCGGTGAGCATCGGGGTTCGCCCCGAGAAGATCCGGCTGAGCGAGGAGTCCGGCGAGAGCCCGACCGGCTACAACCGGTTGGTCGGCGTCGTCCGCGACGCCTCGTATCTCGGTGTCAGCACCCAGTACATCATCGAGTCGACCGGCGGGACGCTGACCGTCTACGAGCAGAACGTGGAACGGGCAACGCGGGCTGAGCTTTGGTCGCGCGGCGACCAGGTCCAGCTGACGTGGCCTCCCGAGCACAGCTTTGTCGTCCCTGAGGTGGGCGACGGCGACGCCGAATTCAGCCGACCGGCAACCCCGGTCGGGACGACGAGCGTATGACCGGGTACAACGAGCACGAGGAACATCGAATGGCCGAGACACCGCGAGAGTCGAACCCGAACTTGACCCGGCGGCGCTTCCTGCAAGGGACGGCCTTCGCCGGTGTCGCGGCCTTCCTCGCGGCCTGCGGTACGAAGGGCACGGCTGGTTCCGCAGCGCCATCGACGGGCGCCGCGACTTCCCCGGCGGCCGCTTCCGCTTCCGCGGGCGGGTCCGCCGCCGGCGCCTCGGCCTCGCCGTCGACGGCGCCGAGCGCCGCAGCCAACGTCGGCGGGAAGCTCAACTTCGCGAACTGGATCGGCTATATCGACATCGACGAGAAGACCAAGAAGCATCCGACGCTCGACAAGTTCACGAAGGAGCAGGGGACGGTCGTCAACTACGTGGAGGCGATCGACGGCAACGAGGAGTTCTACGCCAAGATCCAGCCCCAGCTGAAGGCGGGCCTTCCCACGGACTGGGACCTCATCGTCGTCACGGACTGGATGGTCGCCCGCCTCGTCCGCCAGGGCTGGCTGGAGGAGATCGACAAGTCACAGACCCCGAACTTCCCGGCGAACCTCCTCGACAGCTACATCGGCCGGTCGTTCGACCCGGACACGAAGTTCGCGGCACCTTGGCAGTCGGGCATGACCGGCCTCGGGTTCGACAAGAACAAGACCGGTGCGCTCGACTCGCTCGACGTCCTGTTCGATGAGAAGTACAAGGGCAAGGTCACGTACCTCACGGAGATGCGCGACACCGTCGGCCTGAGCGCGATCCGCCTTGGGTCCGATCCGTCCACGATCACGCAGGAGCAGTTCGACGCCGCGCTGGGCGAGGTCGACAAGGCCGTCAAGGCGGGAATCGTCCGGCAGGTTGTCGGCAACTCATACGTCGACGTCATGGCGAGCGGCGACGCGGTCCTGGCGATGGCCTGGTCCGGGGACGTCCTGACGCTCCTGGTGCCGGACCAGAAGCCAGACCAGGACTTCCAGTGGGCGCTCCCGAAGGAAGGCGGGATGCTCTGGACCGACAACATGGTCATTCCGAAGGGCGCGAAGAACATCCAGCAGGCCGTGTCCTTCATCAACTTCTACTACGACCCGAAGAACGCGGCGACGATCGAGGCGTACGTCAACTACGTCTGCCCGGTGAAGGGCGCGAAGGACGAGATGCTCAAGATCGACAAGGAGATCGCGAACAACCCCCTGATCTTCCCGCCGGACGAGATGCTGTCGCGACTCAAGCAGTTCCGGGCCGTGACCGCCGACGAGGAGGCATCGTGGGGCGAGGCATTCAACAAGGTCCTGGGCCTCTGACGCGCAGCGCGGGCTGATCGCGAGTGGCCACCATGTCGTCGGCGGGTGCGCCGACGCGACGCCGATGGCTGAGCCGCAGGGCAATCGCTCCGTACGCGCTTCTCGCGCCGGGGCTGCTGTGGCTCGCGCTCTTCTACGTCTACCCGGCGATCCAGATGTTCCTCGTCTCGCTCTGGACCGGGAACGAGCAGAGCGGCTACGAGCTCACGTTCAACTTCGGGATCTATGGAACCGCGCTGTCGGAATACTGGCCGTGGATCGCCCGGTCGATCGAATACGGCGGCCTCGCGACGATCCTCGCGTTCGCGCTCGGTCTGCCACTCGCGTACAC
Organism: Chloroflexota bacterium; assembly: GCA_042408445.1. Taxonomy (GTDB): domain Bacteria; phylum Chloroflexota; class Limnocylindria; order Limnocylindrales; family CSP1-4; genus CF-46. The sequence goes on along the minus strand of JBHORC010000024.1, from coordinate 149,483 downwards.
GATCGCCTTTCGGGGCGGCGCCTACAAGAACGTCCTGCTGTTCCTCGTCATCGCCCCGTTCTTCACGAGCTTCCTGCTCCGGACCATCTCCTGGAAGATCATTCTCGCGGACAACGGCCTGTTTCTCGGCCCGCTGAAGGACGCGGGCATCCTGGATCCGAACTTCCGCCTGCTCGCCACCCCGGCCGCGGTGGTTGCGGGCATCACCTACAACTTCCTGCCGTTCATGACCCTGCCCCTGTACGTCGCGCTCGAGAAGATCGACCGGCGGCTCGTCGAGGCCGCCGAGGACCTGTACGCGGGCCCCTGGCGGCCCCAGGGGACGATCGTCGGCGCGGTCGCCGGCCTCGTCATGGGCGTCATCGTCGGCGCGGTGATGAACTACGCGATCATCCCGTTCGCGGCAGTCGGGCTCGTCGCCGGAGTCGTGGTCGGAACGTTCCTGATCAGCGAGGCGTTCGTCCGCGTCACGCTGCCGCTCGCGCTCCCGGGAATCTTCGCCGGCTCGCTCCTGACGTTCATCCCCGCGGTCGGAGACTTCATCAACGCGGAGCTGCTGGGCAACCCCCAGGCCCAGATGATCGGCAACGTGATCCAGGCCCGCTACCTCAAGATCGTCGACTACCCGACGGCGTCCGCGCTGTCGTTCATCCTGATGGCCGCCATCCTCATCGGCGTGCTGGTCTACACCAGGCTGCTCGGGACGGAGCAGCTGACGGGCGCGGGAATCTGACGAGATGGCGGACGTGACGGTCGCTCTCGATTCCCGCCGGACGACGGTGTCTGCGCCTCGTCGGCTCGGCCGGGCGGTGGACCGCTGGCTCCTGCCCCTCTACGCGGTCGGCGTGACTGCCTATCTGATCCTGCCGGTCGCGGTGATGATCCTGTTCAGCTTCAACGACCCGACCGGTCGCTCCAACCTGAACTTCCGGCAGTTCTCGCTCGATGCCTGGCTGAACCCTCTCGGTCGGCCGGGCCTCGACGACGCCGTGGCGAACAGCCTCATCGTTGCCGGGATCGCGACCGTCGTCGCGACCGCGCTCGGGACCATGATCGCGCTCGCTCTCGTCCGCTACAGGTTCCGCGGACGCAGCGCGACGAACCTCTTGATCTTCCTGCCGATGTCGACGCCGGAGATCGTGCTCGGCGCCTCGCTCCTGACGTCGTTCATCGCGTCGATCCAGCTGCCGTTCGTGCCTGAGGGCGTCCTGTACCCGCTGAGCATCCGGACGATCGTGATCGCCCACATCATGTTCAACATCAGCTACGTGGTGGTCACCGTGAAGGCCCGGCTCGCCGGATTCCCCCGCCATCTCGAGGAGGCGGCGATGGACCTCGGGGCGAACGAGTGGACGACGTTTTGGAAGGTGACCTTCCCGCTCATCCTGCCCGGTGTGGTCGCCGCGGCCCTGCTCGCCTTCAGCCTGTCGATCGACGACTACGTTGTGACGAGCTTCACGTCCGGCGCGACCCAGACGTTCCCGCTCTACATCTACGGCGCGCAGCTCCGCGGGATCCCGGTGCAGGTCAACGTCATCGGGACGATCATCTTCGTGTCCGCCGTCCTCCTCGTGATCGTGACGACGGTCTGGCAGAGGCGGGTCGCGGCACGCGACTTCGCCCTCGTTCGTGAGGTCGCCTGACATGACCGACGTCGCCACCCGCCCCTCGAACGGCTCCCCGCAAGCGGCCGGTCCCCTCCCCGATCGCTCCGTGATCCCGCCGGTCTGGAGCCGGATCACAAACCTCGTCGTCGACCGTGGCGAGGGCTCGTGGCTGATCACGACGGACGGCGAGCGGTACCTCGACTACAGCAGCGGGATCGGCGTGACGAACACCGGCCATGCCCACCCCCGGGTGGTTGCCGCGATCCAGGCCCAGGCTGCGAAGATTCTCCATGCCCAGCAGAACATCACCTACCACGAGCCGGGGCTGCGGCTCTACGAGAGGCTGAGCCAGCTCCTGCCGGGCGGCGGTTGGGGCGCGTTCCTGTCGAACAGTGGCGCAGAGGCGATCGAGGCCTCGGTCAAGCTCGCCCGGGTCGCGACCGGCCGCCCGGTCATCATCGGCTTCCGCTACGGGTACCACGGCCGGACCGGCCAGACGATGGCGCTGACGACCGCCAAGGACGTCTACCGCGGCCACTTCGAGCCCTTGCCCGGCAGCGTCTACCACACCGCCTATCCGTACTGCTATCGGGCGCCGGGCGGCGGTCATCCTGCCGACGCGAACTGCACCTGCGACTGGGAGGCCCAGCTCGACCTCACGTTCCACCAGTACGTGTACCCGGAGCACGTCGCGGCGATCATCATCGAGCCGGTGCTCGGCGAAGGCGGGTACATCGTGCCGCCACCCGGCTTCCTGCCACGCCTCCGCGAGATCACCCGCCAGCACGGGATCCTGCTGATCGCGGACGAGGTTCAGACGGGCTACGGCCGGACCGGCGAGATGTTCGCGGTCCAGCACTGGGACGTGGAGCCGGACATCCTCGTCATCGCCAAGGGCATCGCGTCCGGGCTGCCGCTCAGCGGCCTCATCGCCCATCGCGAGATCCTCGATCGGCTGCCGCCCGGCAGCCACGGCGGGACGTATGGCGGGAACGTCGTCGCCTGCGCCGCGGCGAACGCAACCCTCGACGTCATCGAGGACGAGAACCTGGTCGCGAACAGTCGCGAACGCGGCGCCCAGTTCCTGGCCGGGCTCCGCGACCTCGGCGCGAAGTATCGGTCGGTCGGCGACGTCCGCGGCCTCGGCCTGATGCTCGCCCTGGAGTTCGTCAAGCCCGGCGAGGGCGACGGCCGGGTCCCGGACCCGGAGGTGACGAAGCGCGTCCAGGCGGAGGCGCTCGCGCGGAAGCTGATCGTGCTGACCGCCGGCACCTACGTGAACGTGGTCCGGATCATCCCGCCGCTCGTGACGACCTCCGAAGAGGTCGAGCAGGCGCTGCGGATCCTCGACGAGAGCCTGGCGGCGGCCGGCGCGTGACCCCGCGGCCCGGCCCGGGCTGGCGGCGCCCGCCACCGTGACGCGACGCTCGTGACCGCACAGCGCAACCTCGACGCCGCCCTTGCCCGCCTGCCATCGGACGCCCGCGTTCGTCTCGACGAGTTCACGAGAGCGCTCGACCGCGTCCACGTCGACGACCTGCCGCTGTACGTCGCCCGGGAGCGCCAGCCGCGTCATCGCCGCGCGGTCGAGACGGCCGAGGTCGTCGCCGTCGAGAGCGGGCTGACCCAGCCGATCGAGGCGGCCCGGAACGTCGTCGTGGAGCTCGTGATCCGGATGTTCGCCAATGCCCAGTTCCGCGTCTGGAGCGGCGGCGTGGCGATGTCACCAACGCCCGGACCCGCCGAGGAGCACGTCCGGATCGCCCGGTCCATCGCGGACGCCGTCACGGCGCTCGTGCTCGGCGAACGTCTCCACGCGGACGTCCACGGGGAGCTGCTCGGGCTGTGGGATCGGCTCCTTCCGTAGCCGCGGGGCGGACGCGGTGAGCGAGGTCCGGGTCGTCCCGGCGACACCGGATCGGTGGCCGGACGTCCTGACGATCATGGGCGGCGAGGGTGACCTCGGCTGCTGGTGCCAGGCCCCGCGGGGTCGCGTCCCGGGTGGCCGCACGACAGCGCCCGGCCTTCGTCGCGCCGCGCTCCGGGATCAGCTCGGCGAGGAGCCCCCGCCGGGCATGCTCGCCTACGTCGACGGCGAGGTCGCGGGCTGGTGCGGGTTCGGGCCTCGGCCGCAGCTCCCCCGACTCGTGCGGTCCAGGACGATCCCGGCGATCGACGATGCGCCGGTGTGGTCCATCCTGTGCTTCAGGATCCGGGTGGGGTATCGACGACGGGGCGTCGCGACCGCCCTGCTCGCCGGGGTCGTGGAGCATGCTCGGCGCGCCGGTGCCCCGGGCGTCGAGGCCTATCCGATCGATCCGGAAGGGAAACGGGTCGATGTCGGCTTCGCGTTCGTCGGCTTGACGCCGATGTTCGAACGGGCGGGCTTCCGCCGGGTCGTGGAGACGGGCGCACGGAGCGCTGGGCGCTCGCGCTGGCTCATGCGGCTGGACTTCGACGACGCGGCTTCCGCCGAACGATGAGCGACGACGACGGCCCCGGTCGGCGTCCCGCCGGCCGCCCCGACCGAGCCGTTGCCGGCACGACGGCAGAGGTCGCGCGGATCGCGGGCGAACTGCGGCGCCGCGGACTCGCGATCGGCACGTCCGGAAACGTCTCGGCGCGCCTGGCCGATGGCCGGATCGCGATGACCCCGGCGAACATGGATGCGGACGAGATGGCACCCGAGGATGTCGTCATCCTCGCCGCGGACGGCGCGGTCACCGAGGGACGTCGGCAGCCGAGCTCGGAGCTCCGGATCCACGTGGAGGTCCTCGCGGCGCGACCCGACGTCCAGGCCATCGTCCATACCCATTCGCCGTACGCCACGACGTTCGCGATCAACCGCCGGCCGATCCCGGCCGTCCATTACGTCCTCGCGATGCTCGTCCAGCCCGGCCGCGACTCGATCCGTGTCGCGCCGTACGCCACGTTCGGGACGGCCGACCTCGCGAGAAACGTCGTCGCGACCCTCGGCGCGGACCACGGCGTCCTCCTCGCGAGTCACGGCGCGATCGCCGTCGGCGCTACGCTCGAGATCGCGCTCGGGCGCGCGGAGCGGATCGAGGAGTTGGCGATGCTCGCGTGGCGCGCGGAGCAGCTCGGCGGTCCCACGCTGCTCGATGCCGAGGAGCTCGACCGCGTTCGGGACCAGATGGCGCGGTTCCCGCCGCAGGCCGCGGACCGGCGATGATCCGCGGTCGTCCCCGATCCGAAGGCTCCATCGATGACGCCTGATCCTGCGCCGATCCTCGCGATCGCCGGTCTGATCCTCGTCAAGGAGATCGGCGTTCCGATCCCGGTTCCGGGCGATCTCGTCGTGCTGGGTGCCGGCGTCGCGGCGTCCCGGGGCGACTTCGACGGCCGCCTGGCGCTCGTTGCCCTGATCTTCGCAAGCATCGTGGGCGGGTCCGTCCAGTTCGGGCTCCTGCGGTCCGTCGCGCGTCGCGCGGTGCTGCGACTCCTCGCCCGCGTCGGGTCCGCCGATCGCGTCGACGCGCAGACGGAGCGCCTCCGCCGGGGCGGCGCTCGCAGCATCGCCGTGGCACGGGCGACACCTGGTCTTCGCATCGTCGCCATCGCCGCGAGCGCCCTCGCCGGCGTCCCGGCGATCGCGTTCCTCGTCGGGCTGATCGTCGGGAATGGCCTGTTCATCGCCGCCCACTTCGCGTTGGGGTATGTCCTCGGCGAGCCCGTCCTCGCGATCGCCGGCGGCGCCCTCGGGCCGCTGGCCGTGCTCGGGGTCGCGCTCGCACTGATCGGCGCGATCGGCTGGATCGTGATCTCGCGTCGCCGCCATCGCGGTCCGGTCAGCGCGGCGGCATGGACGGACGCCTGCTGTCCGGCCTGCCTGACCCTCGCCCTCGCGCAGCCACGCTGATCCCCGGAGCCCCGGGCCGCCACGACCGGGACTTCGCCAGACGAACATCCCTGGAACGCAAGGCGCGCTCGCTCGGCCATGTGGAAAGCAACGACGGCACGGCCGCCTGCTGTCGGTCCGCGTCCACGAACGGAACTGGCCGCTGGACGTTCGGTGCCGAAGCCTCGACTCGTCCGAACGTTCCCCCGATGGGCGAATGTCCGGTTAGCGCGTTCGCGTGCCCGCCGAGCGGGGAGTGGGGAGTGCGGAGCGGGATCAGCGCTGGCCGACCTCGACCGTCGCGCGCTTGCTGAACACGAACAGGATGATCAGCGAGATCACCCAGCTGATCGCGAACCCGATCATCACCATGACGGTCGTCTTGTGGGGTTGGTCGTCCCAGATCGCGACCGTCCAGACGCCGGACGTCTTCCACGCGTCACCGACGATGAACGATGAGAGCGTGAACTCGCCGAACGACACCGAGAACACGAGGAGCGCGCCAGCGGCGATGCCCGTCCGGATGTTCGGCAGGATCACCCGACGAAGGGTCGTCCACCGTGACGCGCCGAGCGTCGCCGACGCCTCGCTGAGGCCCCGCGTGTCGATCGCCCGGAGGCTGTTGTCGATGCCCCGGAACATGAACGGCAGGCCGGTCACGACGTACGAGAAGATCAACAGCGTCGGCGTCCCGGACAGCACGATCGGCGGCGACGAGTAGGTCCGGATCAGGGACAACGCGAGGACGATCGTCGGCAGGGCGAACGGCAGGAGCGAGAGGAACTCGACGATCGGGCGCAGGCGCGGCGCCGCGACGTGCAGCAGGTACATCACCGGCGTCACGAGCACGAGGCTCACGCCGATCGTCGCGATCGACGCGATCAGCGACCGGCCCGTCGTCGGGATGAACAGCGGGTCGTTGATCGTCTCGGTGACGTGGTCCAGCGTGTAGCCCACCGGCAGGATCGTGTCGAACCACGTCGTCGCGAGCGAGAACAGCAGCACGCCGACGAGCGGGACGAGCATGTACGCGGAGAACACCGCGAACAGGAGCGTGAAGCCGACCTCCCGTCCGCCGCGGCGACGGGCGGCGACGGGCGCCGTTGCCAGACGGGCTGGGGCGTCGCTGAGGACGCTCATGCCTGCAGCCACCGCTGGGCGCGCTTCTGGATCAGGTGGTACGCGAGCACGGACGCCGCGACCATCAGGAGGAGCACCGTCGCCATCGCGTCGGCCTGCGCCGGCTGATACAGGATCTCACCGCGGCGAAGGATCGAGATCTGGATCGTCATCAGGTTGATCCGGCTGCCGATCAGGGCCTGGGCCGTCGCGTAGGCGCCCATCGAGCTGACGAACAGCAGGACCGTGCCGGCGAGGATCGACGGCATCAGGACCGGGATCCCGATCCTGCGCCAGAAGTCGCGGCCGTCGCCGCCGAGCGACGCCGACGCCTCGGCCCAGTCGCGCCGGAGGCCGGCGAACGCCGGCAGCATCAGGACGATCATCAGCGGGACCTGGAAGTACAGGTACACGACGATGAGGCCGATGACCGAATAGATCGAGAAGAACCCGAGGAGGTCGATCCCGAACGTCCGCAGGAGGATCGTGATCATCCCCGCCGCGCCGAGGATCGTGATGAACGCGAAGCCGAGCGAGATCCCGCCGGCGTTCGAGCTGATCGACGAGAGGGCGATGAGCGCGCTTCGGACCCGCTGACGCTTCGTCCGCGTGATCGCATAGCCGATCGCCGTCCCGATGACCGCGCCGAGCAGGGAGCTCGTCACCGCCAGGAGCAGCGAGTTCCAGATCGAGCGCTGGAACGTCGGGTTCGTGAAGACCTTGGCGATCCACTCGAGGCTGTGCTTCTCGACGCCACCGACGCTGCCGAGCAGCAGGGCGACGACGGGGATCAGCTCGAACATCGCACAGAAGATCAGGAACGGCGCGAACGCGAGCAGGAGGCCGACGCGGTTCACCGTCCGGCCCGAGATCATCACCGGCTCGTTTCCCTCCGTGCTGCGCAGATCATGTCGTCACGGTTCCCGATGCGAGGACGGGAGATGCCCGCCGCCCCGAGGGCGGCGGGCATGGTTCCCGCTGAGGAGGGGACTTCTAGGCTCCGACTTCGATCGTCCAGTCCGTCGCCAGGCGCGACACCGCGGCGGCGGCAGCCTTCCAGTCGTTGATCGGCTTCACCGCTCCGTACTGCGACTCGGCGGGAAACTTCGCGGCGATGTCCGCCGGGATCTTGACGCCCTGCACGAGCGGCCGGGCGTACTTCTGCGCCTGGAGCACCTGGACCTCATCGGTCAGGATGTACTCCCGGAACAGCTTCGCGGCGTTCGGGTGTGCCGCGTACTTGTTGATGATGTGACAGTACGGGGCCTGGGTCGAGCCGTCGCTCGGGATGACGACCTCGATCGGCACCGCCGGGCTCTTCGACGCGAGGTCGTCCCGCATCGGGAGTGCGTTGTAGTCCCAGAGAATGGCGATCTTCGCCTCGCCCTTCTCGACGTTCGCCTTGCTCGGGGCGACCGAGGTCAGGTTGCCCGCCTTGTTCAGGTCGTCGAAGTACTTCAGACCGGGGTCGATATTCGCTTCCGTGCCACCGTTCGCGAAGTTGGCGGCAAGAACCGTCATCGCGCCCTGGGCCGCGTTCCGCGGGTCGCTGATCGCGACCGTGCCCTTGTACTCGGGCTTCATCAGGTCCGCCCAGCTGTGCGGCACGTTCTTGACGAGCGCCGTGTTGACGGCGAACGAGACCGTGCCGGTGTACCAGCACATCCAGTTGCCGTCGGGATCCTTGGCGTAATCCGGGATCGAGTCCCACTTCGTCGGCTTGTAGGGCTGGACGGTGTTGGACGTCACCGCCACCGGCCCGAACTGGATACCGATGTCACCCTGGTCGGAGACCGGGTTGTTCTTCTCGGCGTCGAACTTCTGGATCTCCTCGGCACTCGACATGTCGGTGTCGGTATGGGTGAGTCCGTACTTCGGCAGGAACTTGTCCCAGATCGCCCCGAAGTTCGTCCAGTCCGGCGGCATGCCGTAGCTGTTCAGCGCCCCTTCGGCCTTCGCCTTCGTCTCGAGGTCGGCGATGATCGCCGCCGCATCGGGCGTCGCAGCGGCGGACGCGCCGCCACCGCCGGCGGCCGCGCTCGGCGCGGTGGTCGCGGCCGGCGAGGCCGTGCTGCCGCAGGCTGCGACGAGAATCAGCGTCGCCCCCAATGATCCGAGGCGAGTCCTTGATCGGTGCATTCGTCCTCCTCCACGCTTGCCGCCATCCGGGCCGGCAGTGCTCCTGGTGATCGTCTGATCGAGCATCACAACGGGTCGTTCGCGGATCGTGTCCGTCGCATGAACGACGGTTCTTCCGGCCGGGCTCCTGGCATCCGGCGCGGCGCTCGATGGGCCGACTGATCGACGCCTCGCGGCCACCTCATGCCGATGACGACGGCACGTGGCGCGCCGGGCTGGCCCGAGCCGGCACGGCGTCGAGGGCCGGCCCGCGGCGATGCACGCTGAATTCGAAGGTGTCGGCGATGTACGACTCGATCGAGAAGAGGATCGGGTCGCCCTCGGCAGTGGCGTCCAGCTGCTCGAGCCGCAGGATCGGGCTGCCCGCCGGCACGGCCAGACAATCGGCAACGCGCTCGTCGGCACGGGTGAGCCGGATGGTCGCCTGCCCGTCCGTGATCGACCGATGCAGGCGCTCGGCGTAGAGCCGGTAGAGCGACAGACCGGGGTCCAGCAGGATCTGCGGATCAACAGCCGCGTCCTCGAACAGGGACGCCGGCATCATGTCGACCGTGAAGATCACCGGGCGTCCGTCGGCCGTCCGGACCCGCTCGAGGTGGATCACGTCCGCTCCGGGCGCCAGGCGGAGCTGCTCCGCAACCCCAGGCGGCGCGGCGACGCGATCGACGCGGGCGTGGCTCGTGCCGGGCTCCATGCCGTGGGACCGGATCACCTCGGTCGCGCTGAGGTTCGAGTTCAGGCTGCCACGCAGGACCGCGCTCGAGCGGACGAACGTGCCGTGGCCATGCCGGCGGATCAGCAGCCCTTCCTGCTCGAGCTGCAGGAGCGCCTCGCGGACCGTAGTGCGGCTCACCCCGAGCGTCGTCGCCAGCTCCACCTCGGCCGGGAGCTGGACGCCGTCGGAGAGCCGTCCGTCGCGGATCTGGTCGCGAACTTCTTCGCGAACCCGCGAGGCAAGCTTCGTCTGGCCGATGACGGTCACGGGCAACGGTACCCTCGTGCGACGGGTTGCCTCTGGACACCAAAGACATATGAGGTATAACGTCCGACCTAGGACACACTACAGCCGGTGTCAAGGTCGCAAGGCCAGCCTGCAGCGCGGAAATCCGTCAACCTCAACGCCGACAGGACAGAGGGGCGCGTCGTGAGCCAACTCGAACTCCACGAGCTGCGGAAGACGTTCGGACGCGTCGTCGCGGTCGACAGCCTGGATCTCGAGATCGACCGAGGCGAGCTCGTGTCGCTCGTCGGGCCGAGCGGCTGTGGCAAGACAACGACGCTCCGGATGGTCGCCGGACTGCAGGACGCCGACCGCGGCCGGATCCTGCTCGAGGGCCGCGACGTGACCCACGAGCCGGCGAACCGGCGGGGCATGGGCGTCGTGTTCCAGTCCTACGCGCTCTTCCCGAACATGACCGCCGCGGACAACATCGGCTACGGCCTCGTGGTCCGGCGACGACCGGCCGACGCGATCAAGCGCAAGGTCGCCGAGCTCGTCGACCTCATCGAGATCGGCGACGCCGCGGGACGCTATCCCCACCAGCTGTCCGGCGGTCAGCAGCAGCGCGTGGCGCTCGCCCGCGCGCTCGCGATCGAGCCGGGCGTGCTCCTCCTCGACGAACCGCTGTCCGCCCTCGACGCCGCGGTCCGTCTGACGCTCCGCCTCGAGATCCGACGGATCCAGCGGAGCCTCGGGATCGCGACGATGTACATCACCCACGACCAGGAGGAGGCGCTCTCGATCTCGGACCGCGTGGCGGTGATGCGCGACGGCCGGATCGAGCAGCTCGGCGTCCCCGAGGAGATCTACACCGCGCCCGCGAACGAGTACGTGGCCCGCTTCGTCGGGACCTCGAACCGCCTGCCGGTCCGCGTCCTGGCGGGCGGCTCGACGGTCGAATGGCGTGGGATCGCGGTTCCCGTCGTTGCGGCCTCTCCCCTGCCCGATGGCAGCGCCGCGGTGATGATCGTCCGGCCGGAGCGGATCAGCGTGACGCCGGCCGGCAGCAACGGCGTCGGCGGCAGCTCGTGGGAAGGCACGGTCGTCGAGCGGACGTTCCTGGGCGCGGTCACGCGGCTCACGATCCGCGTCGGTGACGAGACGCTGCTCGCGGATCTCGCGGGCGAGGCCACCTCGGACGTGCGGTTCGCTCTCGACGACCGGGTCGCCATCTCGTTCGAGCCGGGCGGCTGCCGGCTGATCCCCGCTTCGGCAGCGCCGGTCGAACTCGTCGCGGGATGACCCCTCCCGCGACCAACCCCTGGCGCCGGCCGGTGCCATTGGTCGTCGCCCACCGGGGACAGCGGGCGACCCGACCGGAGCAGACGATCGAGGCGTATCGCGTCGCGATCGAGCTGGGCTGCGAGGCGATCGAGTGCGACGTCCAGCGGACCCGGGACGGCCGGCTCGTCATGCTCCACGACCTCACCCTGGACCGGACGACGAGCGGCACGGGCCGGATCGCCGAACGGACATGGGACGAGGTCCGGAACCTGGACGCGGGCTCGTGGTTCGACCCGGCGTTCGGAGGCGTCCGCCTGCCGACCCTCGAGGAGGCGATCGATCTCGCCGAGGCGGCGGCGATCCCCCTCTGCATCGAGATCAAGGGGACCGCGCCCGATGCCCCGGAGACGGCCGTCGCGGTGGCTCGCCTCCTGCGGGATCGCGGCCTCCTCGACCGGATGTTCATCTCGTCGTTCGACCACGTGGCCCTGATGGCGGCGACGCGGGTCGTCGGCCCGATTCTCCTCGCACCCGAGCGCCTCCCGGACGCGGGCCCGTCCGATCCGGCCACCGCCGTCGCGCAGGCACGCGCCCTCGGCGCGACCGTCCTCCAGCACCGCTGGGAGGACCTGACGAGGGACGTCGTCGACACGCTCCACGACGCCGAGGTCGCGGTTTGGGCGTGGCCCGTCGACAGCCAGGAGGCAATCGCCCACTCGGTGGCGGTGGGAGCGGACGGGATCATCGGCGACGACGTGCAGCTGCTCCGGACCGGGCTCGACCTCGTCGGATCGAGCGGGGCGGCCGCGACCGCCCATCCCGCGTGACCGAGCCGGGCGGCGTGCCGCTCGTCGTCCTGATCGACTACGACGGGACGATCGCCCGCTCCGACGTCAGCGACGAGGTCATGTGGCGCCACGCCGACCGGACCGCCTGGGCACCGCTCGAGACGGCATACCTCCGCGGTGACATCGGGTCGCGGACGCTGCTGACCCGGCAGGCGGCGCTCCTCCACGGCGATACCGGGCAGATCGCAGCGATCGGCGACGACCAGGCGCTCGATCCTCACTTCGTGCCCTTCGTCGAGTTCCTCCGCGAGCGCGCCATCCCGATCGAGGTCGTCAGCGACGGCTTCGGGTTCTTCGTGGCACCGTCGCTCGCCCGGATCGGCCTGGCGGACGTGCCGGTCTTCACGGCCAGGACCTCATTCCCGCCAGGCGCCGTCGCGATCGACTTTCCGGCCGGCCACCCGGTGTGTCGGGTGTGCGGGACATGCAAGCGGGAGCGGATCCTCGTCCACCAGCGCGGGGGCGCGCACGTCGTCTTTGTGGGCGACGGCTTCAGCGACCTGTATGCCGCGAATCACGCGGACACCGTGTTCGCGAAGGACCACCTGGCCGAGCTGTGCCGGCATCAGGGCTGGCCGTTCCTGGCCTGGGACACGTTCGCGGACATCCAGGCGGCGATCAGCGACCTCCTGGCACGCGGCGTCCCGCCGCCCGAGCCGCGGCCGTTCATCTGCGGACCGGAGGCCTGGCCACCTGGAACCGAGGAGCCGATCTGGGAGCAACCACCGGGGCCGCGGGCGGGGATCCTGGAGTCCGGTCAGCCCGCCTGAACGCCACCCACCGCTCGCGAGGGGCGGGACCGCGTGCGCCGGTCCCGCCGGCCGATGAGCCGTCAGCTCCCGCTGGTCGCGAGACGCCGCTCCAGCTCGTCGATCTTGTCGACCTTGCGGGTGGAGGCGCCGCCGGCGAACTCCGACGCCAGCCAGGCATGGACGACGGTCTTCGCGGACTCCGGGCCGATGACCCGGGCGCCGAGCGTCAGGATCTGGGCGTTGTTGCTCTTCCGGGCGCGCTCGGCCGAATAGACGTCGTGGGCCTGCGCCGCCCGGACACCGGGAACCTTGTTCGCGGTGATCGCCATGCCGATCCCGGTGCCGCAGATGAGGATCCCGCGGTCCGCGTGTCCGTCCCGGATCGCGAACGCGACGCGCTCGGCGACGTCCGGGTAGTCGACGTCGCCGTCGTGCCTCCCGTTGTCGCCGGCCTCAGTGCCGTTCGCGAGATCGTCCGGGCGAACGATCTCGATCGCGATCCCGCGGTCGGCGAGGTCGAGAGCGATCACGTCCAGCAGCCCCAGCCCGGCGTCGTCGGCGCCGATGAGGATCGGTCGGTCGGGCGGCATGTCAGGCACTCCTCTCGAGGGGTTGGTCATCGCGATGGCGGACAGGGATCGGCGTGGCGGCGATCCGCGCAAACCGCTCGGGGTCCAACGCCGCCCGGCCGACGAACAGGCCGCTGACGCCGTCGCAGCCGAGGAGCGTCTCGGCGTTCGACTCGTCGACGCTCCCGCCGTACAGGACGCGGCGGGTCGTGGCGCCCCGCTCGGCGAGCCAGCGATCGATCGCGACGTGGATCGCGCCCACGTGCTCCGGGTCGGCGGCCGCCGCTCCCTCCCCGATCGCCCAGACCGGCTCGTACGCGACGACGAGGCGGTCGAGCTCGGTCGGCGGGAGGCTGCCAAAGGCGCCTTCCAGCTGACGCCGGATCACCTGCCACGCGGCGGAGACGGAGTCCCGGACTCGCTCACCGAGACACACGATCGGGACGAGGTTCCAGCGAAGCGCCGCCCGGACCTTCCCGCCGACGATGGCGTCCGTCTCGGCGTGGTCGCGCCGCCGCTCCGAATGGCCGATCTCCGCGTAGCGGCAGCCGAGGTCCACGAGCATCGGCCCCGAGACGTCGCCGGTGTGGGCACCGCGGTCGTCGGGGTGGATGTCCTGGCCGCCCCAGCCGATCGTCGAGCCCAGGAGCGCGTCTCGGGCGACCCAGATCGACGGGAAGGGTGGCAGCACGAACAGGTCGCGTTCGGCTGACAGCGGCTCGAGGAGCGGCCGGGCGAGCGCGAACCAGTCCCTCGCCTCGGTCGAGGTGAGGTTCATCTTCCAGCTCGTGCCGATCAGTGGACGGCTCATGCGTGCGGTCCGCTCACGGCGCCGAGGACCGTTGCGCCAGTCGAGCCGCGACCGCCGCCCGGATCGCGGCCTGCATCGCCTGACCGCCGGCCGCCGGTCCGTCGGGATGGCCCTGGATGGAGCCGCCGGCGGCAATGATCACGTCGACGCCGGCCGCGTCCACGATCGCGCGGACATGCTCGGCGGCAATCCCGCCGCCGATCATCGGCATCGCCGCCGTCACCGTGTCGCCCGCGAGCGGCGCCCGCAGCGCGTCGAGGGTCGCGCGATAGGCGGCCTCGGCGAGCGGCCGCGGCGCATGCGGAGAGCTCGTGAGCACCGCGTCCGCACCGGCGAGGCGGAGCAGCGTCGCGAGCGCGCCATGCCCGATGCCGGCGTCCGCGGCGCCCGTGAACGTCTCGACGCCGGCCACGTGGGCGAGGATCGGCACGTCGACGCCGTCGGCGAGCTCGGCGAGCGCGTCGAGACCGAGCGTGAGTGGCGTGACCATCACGCCGGCCGCGCCGTTGTCGACGGCGGTTCGCGCAACCGCGAGGAGCCGGCTCGGCCGGCTGGTCACATGCGCCACGTACCGCGTGCGTCGGCCCGTCTCGGCGGCGGCTGCGTCGATGGCGGCAACGTAGGCGCGCGTTCGCTCGGAGACGCGGCTGAACGACGGATCGGCGAGCAGCTCGTCGTCCTTGATGAGGTCGACCCCACCGCGGGCGCTCTCTGTCGCGAACCCGGCCCCCACCTCGGGTGGGAAGCCGGTGCAGGGCTTGATCATGTTCAGCAGGAGGGGCCGACCGGTGACATCCGTCGCGTCGCGCCAGCCGCGGACGCCGAACCGCGGTCCGGGAAACAGCCGGGCAAATGCGGCGGGAACGTCAAGGTCGACGAGGCGCATCGCGATCGAGGTCGACGGGTCGTTGCCGATCGCGGTCGTCAGGACCATCGCGAGGGAGTCGCCGAGGTTCACGAGCGGGAACGCGACGGTCAGGACCCAGCGATCCGTCGCGATCGCCCCGGCGACGGACTCCCCGTCGCGGCCGCGGCGCAGGTCGACGACGCGCGCGCCGTGTGCCTGTCGCATCGCGTCCGTGATGCCGGGCACCGGCTTCCAGGTGCCAAGACTCTGACCGAGGGCGAAGGCATCGGCGGCGCGCCGCGCGTCGGCCTCGTCGCGTGGCAGCGCGGCGAGGTACGTCACGACGACGTCGAGGCGCGGCTCGGGACCCGGCGTGGGTGCAGCCAATGAGGAACCGGCGCGGGGAGCCGGTGCGACATCCCCGATCGTGGTCATGCCAGCACCGGATCCGCGAGCCCGCGGCCGGTCGGCGCCGGAGTGGTCCCCTGGGCGATCAGGCCGAGCACGGGATGGAGCCTCCGGAACCGCGCGAGCCGAGCCCTCGCCTCGCGGGCGCCGTCCGGGTCCGGCTCGACCCTCCGTTCGACGACGGCTGGGACCGCAGACTCGACGTCCGCCGCGAGGCCGGTGCCCGCGAGCGCGCATGCCGCCGCGCCGCGGGCCGCTGCATCCTGCGGCTCGGCGACGATCTCCAGCGGCCGGCCGAGGGTGTCCGCGATGATCCCGGTCCAGGCTGCGCCGATCCCGCCGCCGCCCACCGCGCGGATCGTTCCGGGCTCGATCCCGAAGGCAACGCCGTACTCCAACGCCGTCGCGATCTGTGCGGCGACGCCCTCCATCACCGCACGCGCGAGATGAGCCGCGCCGTGATGGAGCGCGAGGCCGATGAAGGCGCCGCGGACCGCATCGTCGAACAACGGGACGCGCTCGCCGGTCAGCCACGGGGCGAAGAGCAGGCCGTCCATCTCGGCACCGACGCGGCCGGCCGCGCGATCCATCGCATCGTGGTCCGCGAACGCGGGCCGATCGTCGAGGGCGAAGCCGGAGAGCTGGCGGCTGAACCACGCGAGCGCTCCGCCGCCGGTCGCGGTCTCGAGCCAGACGATCCAGCGTCCGGGCAGGACATGTCGCAACGGTCCGAGCTGCCGCTCGGGGTCGGGCAGGTGGCGCTTCGTGGTGATCCCGAAGTAGGCGGCCGTCCCAAGGGAGAGATGCGTGTCACCGTCACCGCCCGCGCCGGCGCCGATCTGGCCCGCGGGCACGTCCCCCGCCCCGACCACGACCGGCGTGCCCGCCGCGAGACCGGTCAACGTCGCCGCAGCGGACGTTAGCCGGCCTGCGGTTGCCGTTGCAGCCTGGATCGGCGGGAGCCGTTCCGGCGGAATGCCGGCAAGGTCGCACGCCGCGTCGTCCCACTCGCCGGTCGCGGGATCGACAAGCCGGTAGGCGGAGGCGCCGCACGGATCCGTGACGACGGCACCGGTGAGCGAGGCCACGACCGCTTCCTTGCAGTCGAGATACCACGCGGTTCGGGGATCGTCGTCGTTGGCCCGCAGCCAGCCGATCTTCGGGACGATGTCCTTGGCGGTCAGGACCGCATCGAACGTCTGGTAGCCGCGGTCCGGTCCCGCCCGCTCCTGGAGCTGGGCCGCCTCGGCCTCCGTCCGCTGGTCGAGCCAGCTCAGCATCCGGCGGAGCGGACGACCGTCCTGGTCGACCGGGACGATCGAGAACATCTGGGCGGTGATTCCCACGCCGGCGACGGTCGCGGGATCGAGCCCGAGCGCCTCGATCACCCCGCGACTCGCCACGCCGAGCGCCGCCATCATCGTCTCGAGGTCCTGCTCGACCCAGGTCGGCCGTGGGGTCACGAGACCGTAGGACTCGACCCGCGACGCGAGGACGCGGCCACGGGCGTCGACGACGACGGCCTTCACGCCGCTCGTGCCGACGTCGTAGGCGACGACGACCGGGCCGGTCACGTCAGCTGGGCTGTGCTGCCGGCGCCGCGAGGACGCCGCGCGAGAACACATCGAGGAAGCGGTCGTTCTCCGCCTGGGTCCCGATCGTCACCCGGACGTACTGCCCCTCCAGCCGATGCGCCGCCATCCGCCGGAGCAGGAGTCCCTCGGCCCGGGCGTCGTCGACGTATTCCGTGCTCGTCCGGTGGGTGGCGGTGACGTCGATCGTGATGAAGTTGGCTTCGGACGGCCACGGCACGACGCCCGGCAGCGCGGCGAGGACCGCGAAGAGGCGGTCCCGCTCGGAGCTGATGAACTGGCGGCGCCGCTCGACGATCGCCGGATCGCTGACGGCGGCGAGCGAGGCCCGGATCGCGACGAGGCTGATGCTGAACGGGATCCTGACCCGAAGCAGCAGGTCGATGACCGCCGGGTCGGCGATCCCGTAGCCGACCCGGATCGCAGCCAGACCGAAGGCCTTCGACATCGTCCGGGTGACGATGAGGTTCGGGTGGCGCGCGATCAGGTCGGCAAACGAGCGGCCGTGGCCGCACTCGAGATAGGCCTGGTCGATCACCGTCGGGATTCCGGCCGCGAGCACGGCCTCCACCTCGGCGGTGGTCCAGCTCCGGCCGATCGGGTTGTTCGGGCTGCACAGGAAGATGAGCTTCGTCCGTGGCGTGATCGCGGCAAGGATGGCGGGAACGTCGAAGCCGAGATCGGCGGTCGCCGGCACCAGCACCGGGACGCCACCGTTGAGCCGAACCTGCGTCTCGAAGAACGCGTAGGTCGGAACGGGGATCACGGCCTCGTCACCCGGCGTCATGAACGTCCTCGTGACGACGTCCAGGATCTCGGTCGAGCCGTTGCCAAGGATCAGCGCGGTGCTGTCGACGCCCGCGAACCGGGCCAGGGCCTCGCGCAGCTCCCAGCCGGAGTTCGGGTAGAGGTTGGCCTCGCGCATCGCGGCCGTCGCGGCCTCGATGACGACCTCATCCGGTGGCAACGGGCACTCGTTCGACATCAGTCGGGCCAGCTCGCGGTGCTGCCAGGCGAAGTCGTGGTGGCGGGCGTCGTAGGCGCGGGCGTCCCACAGCTCGGGCCGGGCGAACGCCTCGAGCCAGCGGGCGGCGTCCGGGCGATCACCGTTCGGGGATGTCGCGGTTGTCGGGGCCTCACTCCGCCCGACGTGGGCCGTGTCCGTGCTGCTCATGCGATCGCCCCGCCGCGACGCGTCCGGCGGATCGTCAGCTCGAACAGATTGGGCACGTACTGCTCCTCCGAATACAGGACCGCGGTGTCGTCGTGGGCGCGTTCGACCTGCGCGATCCGCAGGAGTGGCTCGTCCTCGTTGATGCGGAGCACGCGTGCCACGCGGCGGTCCGCCCGCACCGCCGTGACAGATGCGGAGCCACCGACGAGGACGATCCGGCACTCCTGCTCGAGGAACCGATAGACCGAGCCGCTGGAGTACGGCTGCCCCGCCCGAGCCGCAACCGCGACGGGGATCGCGTCGATCGCGGCTACGGCGGGCACGTCGTTGGCGAGGATCGCCCGTTCGATCCAGAGGACGCGGCTCGCCGGCCCGAGCCCCAGCCGCAGCGCGACGTCATGCGGCGCCGGCCGCTCCTCGACGCGCAGGACCTGGACGCCGAGCCGCTGGTTCGCGGCCTGGACGGCCTCCGTGACGCCGAGGTCGACGTCCAGGGCGCTCTCCACCTTGTTCGAGACCGCGGCAACGAACGTCCCCACACCGTGGACCCGCTGGACGAGCCCAGTCGCGGCGAGGCTCTGGAGCGCCTCCCGCAAGGTCGCCCGGCTCACCCCGTACGCGGCGGCGAGCGCCGGCTCGGGCGGGAGGCGGTCGCCAGGTCGGTACTCCGCGGCGATCGCCGCCGAGAGCTCCGTCATGACCGCGATCCTGGTGCGCGACATCCGTCCCCCAGTTGTCTGACCACAGTTGTCGGACGATTAAGAGGGATCATAGCGACCGGGTCAAGTCGCGATTGCCGGCCGCGCTCCCGGCGCCGCGCCGCACCCGTCGAACCGGGCTACCGGACGGCGGGTCGCTGGATGCTCACCTCGCGCCGCCAGAGACGATCGAGCAGCGGGCCGTGAAGAGCCCCATTGCTCGCGAACGACTCCCCGGTCTCGAACGAGCGCCGGCCATCGAAGTCGGTCACCCGCCCGCCGGCCTCCTCGACGAGGATCCACGGCGCCGCCATGTCCCAGGGGCTCAGGTCCCGCTCCATCATCCCCTCGGCGGCCCCGTCGGCGACGAGGGTGTACCCCCAGAAGTCGCCGAAGCCGCGCTCTCGCCAGACGGCGCCCAGCAGGGCATCGAAGCCTGCGGACACGCGCGACGCCCGCATGTCGGTGACGCTGCGGAACAGGATCTGGCTCGCGTCGATCGCCGTTTCGTGAGAAACCGCGAGTCGGCGAGGCCTCGCGTCCGGACCGCCGACCGCCCAGGCGCCGTTGCCGCGGCTCGCGAACCAGCGGCGGCCGAGCGCCGGAGCGCTCACGACGCCGACCTGCGTCTCACCATCACGCTCGACGGCGAGCAACGTCCCGAACAGCGGCACACCGCGCATGAAGTTGTGCGTCCCGTCGATCGGGTCCAGATACCAGCGCGTCCCCGCGGCGGCCGCCTCCGTCCCGTACTCCTCGCCGACGACGCCATCTGCCGGATACCGATCGGCGAGCCGCTCGCGGATCGCGCGCTCGATCCGCTGGTCCGCGTCCGTGACGAACGAGCCATCAGCCTTCGCCGCGACATCGAGCTCCGAGCGCCGGCCGAGGGCGTCGAGGGCCAGCTCGTCGGCGAGGTCGCAGGCGGCGTGCGCGAACGACAGCCAGTCCTGCAGCTCCGCCGCGGTCGCGCGCCGAAGCCGCCCGCTCCACTCCGGCCCGAATGCGCTGTCCACGGCGGCTGATCCTACCGGCTCGCCGCCTCGCCCCGTCGGCGGTCAGTACAGGTCGAAGAGGCGGGACATGATCCCGCCGTCGGCGAGGACGTACGTGCCGTTCATGAACGAGGCGTCGTCCGTCGCGAGGGCGACCGCCAGCCGGGCGATCTCCTCCGGCTTCGCGATCCGTCGAACGGGGTACTCCCGCTCGACGCGGGCGCGGAAGGCGGCCGGGTCCGGTTGCGAGTTGAAGTACTGCTCGTTCAGCTCGGTGTCGACGTCGCCGGGGCAGATGGCCAGGCACCGGATCCCCTGCCCCGCGTAGGCCGCGGCCGTCGAGCGGGTGAGGCCGATGATCGCGTGCTTCGTCGCGGAGTAGATCGGGAGCAGGGCGTCGCCCGTCAGCCCGAGGACCGAGCTCAGGTTCAGGATCACCCCCGAACGCCGGCCGACCATTCGGCGAAGCGCGGCCCGGCTGCACAGGAACGTCCCGATCAGGTTCGTGTCGATGACGAGGCGCGCATCGGCGAGCGTCTGGTCGGCGAGGGCGCCTTCCCGTTGGACCGCGGCATTGTTCACGAGGATGTCGACGGCGAAGCCGGCGGCGTCCAGCGCCGCGAAGGCCGCCTCGACCGACGCCTCGTCGGAGACGTCGACCGCCATCGACCGGCAGCGAAGCCCGATGGAGGCGGCGGTCGCCGCTGCGCGAGCACCGTCGACGTCCAGGATCGCGACGGACGCCCCTTCGTCGACATAGGCACGAGCGATCGCGGCTCCGATCCCCCGAGCTCCTCCGGTGACGACCGCACCGAGACCGTCGAGTCGGCTCACGTCCACCTCCATCTTCGGCCCCCGGATCAGGCTACGTCCGTCCCGCAGCCGACGGGAGCTCGTCGCTGTCAGCAGCGAGCGCCCCGCGAAGCCGGGCCCGGCTCGCGCGGATCTCGGCGTAGCGCCGATGCTGTTCCGGCCGCGGTTCCACGAGCGACCCGAGCCGCACGATCGAATCCAGCACGGTGGGGACGGTCTCGCCCGGGATCGTGGCGGCCAGTGCGAGCGCGGCCGCGGCGGCGGCACCGGCATCGAGCGGCGAGACGGCGCGGACGGGCAGGCCCGTGACGTCCGCCCGCAGCTGCGCCCAGCGATGCTCCCGGGCGCCGGCACCCGTGACCCGGATCTCTGCGACCGGCTCGATCGCGGCGAGCACCTCGAGACGATCGGCGACCGTGAGCGCGATCCCCTCCAGCACCCCTCGAGCAATCTGTCGAGCGTCGACGTCGAGGCGGAGACCGGCGATCACGGCGCCCGGCCCGCCATCGACGAGCTTCGGGCCACCACCGTCGAGATCGGGCAGGACGACGAGTCCGGTGGGCTCGTCCGGCGCGCCCGCCGCGAGCGCCATCGCTCGCCGCGTGGCCCGGGCGCTCGCCCTGTCACTCGCCCCCGCCAGTCCCCCGATCCAGCGGGCGGCCGCGCCGCCCATCGAGCTGCCCATCGCCGACCACGGGACGTCCGCCGCGATCGTCGGCCCGACGCTGAACCCGCTCGTGACCAGGCCGAATGCGGGCGCGTGCAGCGCGACCGTCAACGCCTCCCACGACCCCGCACCGAGATGGGCGATTCCCGGCCCGGTGACGCGTGCGCCGAGCGTCGCCATCGCCTGATCGAACCCGCCGGCGACCACGGAGACCCGCCCGTCGAGGCCGAGCCGTCGGGCAATGGCTCCCGGCACGAAGCCCACCACCGACCCGGTCGGCGCGAGCGATGGGAACACGCCAGCGTCGACGCCGACGGACGCGAGGAGCTCGGCGTCCCAGACGCCGCCGACGACGTCGAACCCACCGCTCCGGGCGGCGAGGGTCGGCTCCGCCACCGGAAGGACCCCGAGTCGCGCCGCGACGAACTCCGGCCACGCCCACAGGTGACGGACGCGGGACGCGACCTCCGGCCTCGCGAGACGAAGCCAGGCGAGCCGCGTCAACGGGTAGGCATCGCCGGCCGGAAGACCCGTCCGCTCCATGAACGCTTCATCGCTCATCGTGCCGCCGAGCGTCGAACGGGCAACGACGGAGCGGCGGTCGAGGGACATCGGCACCGGCGCGACCGGCGTGCCGGCCTCGTCGACCCACACCGCTTCATCGCCCGACCCGCCGCAGCAGACTGCGACGACAGCGTGGCGGTCCTCGGCGGCGACCTGCGCCAGCCGGCGGATCGCGGAGGTGACGGCCTGCCAAACGTCATTCGCGTCGAGCTCGACGCGCCCCTCCGCGCCGACGTCGAGCAGATAGCCCCGTCGGACCCGGGCAAGCACGCCGTCGCTCCCGACGAGAAGACCCTTCACGGCGCTCGTGCCGACGTCGAGACCGATCACGGCGGGGGTCCGGGGCGTGGGCTGCTCCATCTCGGACCGCGAAGTGTAGGGTGGCGATCGACGCCACGGACGTCAGCACCGGCGACGACGACGAGGTGGAGGAGCTCGGGTTTGGGAGAGCGTTCGGGGCGGATGGCCGGCAAGGTCGCGGTCATCACCGGTGCGTCGACGGGGATCGGCGCCGGGATCGCGGCATTGTTCGTCGCGGAGGGTGCGAGCGTCGCGCTGATGGCGCGGCGCGCCGACGTCCTGGCCGATGCCGTCGGGCGGCTCGGGGCACCGGAGCGCGTCCTTGCGGTGTCCGGTGACGTCGGCGTCGCGGACGACGCCCGACGGCTGATCGACGAGACGATCGCCCGCTTCGGCCGGGTCGACGCATTCGTCGCGAACGCCGGCATCCACCGCGTCGTGCCGTTCCTCGCAACGAGCGACGAGACCTGGGACGAGGTCTTCCGGACGAACGTCCGGGGCGCGTTCCTGACCTGCCGGGCGGCGGCTGCGGCGATGGTCGAGCAGGGCGGCGGCTCGATCGTCGTCGTGTCGTCGACCAACGGCGTCGTCGCGGAGCCGCACATGGCGGCCTACAACGCGAGCAAGGCCGCCCTGACGATGCTCGCCAGGTCGATGGCCGTCGACCTCGCGCCACACCGCATCCGGGTAAACGTCGTTGCTCCCGGCACGATCACGAGCGAGATCACCCGCCCGATGATCGAGGCCGGCTTCGGCTTCGGTGCCGTGCCGCTGGGACGGATCGGCGAGCCGATCGACATCGCCTGGCCCGTCCTGTGGCTCGCATCGGACGAGGCGGCGTACGTGACGGGCGCGTCGCTGGTCGTGGACGGCGGCCAGATCGCGGTGAACGGCGAGCTCCCGCCGGTGCCCGAGCCGACCCGCGCCACCTGACCCGCGGCGATGGGCTGGCAGAACCGCCGCCCACCGTCTTGACGAGATCGCTAGCATGGGCTGGTCGTCGAACAACAGAGGTCGGACAACTCAGACCCGCCCGCTGGTTCGGGCACGCTCCCGGGTGGAGGTGGCATGGCCGCTCCTGGTGCCACGATCGATCTTGCGCGAGGTCCGCGCGACCGGCCGCCCGGCGTCCCGGCGATCCGTGCCAGCGCGATCTCGAAGCGGTACGGCCACCTCGAAGCGCTCCGCGGCGCCACGCTCGACCTGCACCCCGGCGAGATCGTCGCCCTCGTCGGCGACAACGGCGCGGGGAAGTCGACCCTGACGAAGGTGATCTGCGGCGCGGTCCCCGCGGACGAGGGCGAGCTCTCCTTCTGGGGCGAGCCGACGAAGATCCTGTCGATCCAGCACGCCCACGAGCTCGGCGTCCACACGGTGTACCAGGACCTCGCCCTGGCCCCGCACCTCTCGGTCGCGGACAACCTGTTCCTCGGGCGAGAGCCGATCCCGAGCGGGTGGCGCCGGGTCGCCGGCGTCCTCGACCGCCGATCGATGATCGACCAGACGCGCGAGGCGATGAACAACCTCGGGATCTCCCTCCGCGACTACTCGATCCCGGTCGGCAACCTGTCGGGTGGGCAGCGGCAGGCGCTCGCCGTCGCCCGGGCCATCACCTGGGCAACGACGGCCGTCCTCATGGATGAGCCGACCGCGGCCCTCGGACCGAAACAGTCGGGGATCGTCTACGAGACGGTGACCGCGGCCGCCAGGCGCGGCCTCGCCGTCCTCGTGATCAGCCACGACATCCCCCGGATGCTCGACGTTGCCCACCGGATCGCGGTCATGCGCCACGGCTCGGTCGTGGCCGTTCGCGAGGCGAAGACGCTCCGCCTGTCCGACGTGATCGGGCTGATGCTCGGCGAGACGGTGACGGCGTGAGCGACGGAGCGGTCATCGACGAGTCCGCCGTCTCCGGCCGGCAGACCGAGGACGAGGTGCCGCGGCGCGGCCTCGTCCAGACGGCTCGAGGGAGCACCGCCTTCTGGATCGGGCTCTTCATCATCTTCATCGCCGTCGGCTTCGGGATCGCGAGCACGATCGCGCACGGCAGCCCGGTGTATCTGAAGGTTGACAACCTGCTGTCGATCGGGCTCAACGCGTCGCAGGTGATGCTCCTCGCCGTCGGGATGACGTTCCTGATCGGTGCGGGCCACCTCGACCTCTCGATCGGCTACTCCCTCATCCTGTCGTCCGTGCTCGCCGCGAAGGTGATGGTCGCCGTGGGTGGCACGCCTGAGCAGGTCGCCGCGGGCGAATACCCGAACCTCGCCCTCGCGATCGTCCTCGGGATCGTCACCGCGATCGCCGTCGGGGCGCTCGTCGGGCTCGTCAACGGGCTGATCGTCACGCGGCTGCGGCTGTCGTCGTTCATCGTGACGCTCGCCACCTCGGGCATCGCGTACGGGGTTGCGCTCGTGCTGACGAGCGCCGCCAACGTTCCGTTCATCCCCGACGCGATCCAGGAGGGATTCGGCGGGCTCAAGCTCCTGGGGTTCCTGCCGGCGCCACTCGTCCTCGCCCTGGTGACTGCCGCTGTCCTGGCCTTCGTCCTGAGGCGGACGCGGTTCGGCCTGTGGTCGCTCGCGATCGGATCGTCCCGCGAGGCAGCCGTCCGCTCCGGCGTGCCTGTCGAGCGCCACACCGTCAAGCTCTTCGTGCTGATGGGCGTGCTCGTGGGCATCGCGGCCGTCGTCGACATCGCCCGCAACGCCAACACGAACGTCGTCGGGCATCAGACCGACAACCTCCAGGCGATCGCTGCCGTCGTCCTCGGCGGCACCAGCCTGTTCGGTGGCATTGCCTCGATCGGTGGCTCGATCCTCGGGACGCTCGTCCCGGTCATGCTCCAGAACGGCCTCGTGATCATGCAGGTCCAGCCGTTCTACCAGTTCGTGATCGTGGGCCTGATCCTGATCCTCGCCGTCTACTTCGACCAACGCCGTCGTGAACGCGCCACGTAGGAGGACGAGCTGAACGAAGGACTGTCGTCGACCAGGGCCAGCACCGATGCAAGGAGGAGGATCGGACCCGTGAATCCCGGAACCGTCAGACGTACCTTCGCGATCGCGGCCTCGGCGGCCGTGCTGCTCGCGGCCTGCAGCGCCAGCCCGTCAACCGGCGGCGCGGGTGACAAGGTCAAGGTGGCGTTCATCGCCGGCCAGATCGGCATCACCTTCTATACCGGGGTCGAGTGCGGTGCGAAGGCTGCCGCAAAGGAATTCAACGTCGACCTCAACTGGACCGGCTCCCACAACTGGGACATCAACGAGACTCGTCCGCTGATCGACGCCGCGAAGGCGACGAGTCCGCAGGGCTGGGTCATCTCACCGACCGATCCGGACGCGCTCGTCAACGACATCAAGGGCTTCATGGATGCGAAGCAGTGGGTCGTCACGATCGACGCGCCGATGAGCCAGCCGGTCGAGCTCCAGAACATCCAGTCCAACCACTACGAGGGCGGCAAGACCGCGGCGGCGGCGATGGTCAAGCTGACCGGCGCCAAGGGCAAGTACCTGGTCCTCCACATGCAGCCGGGCCTGCCGGACATCGGCGGACGCGCCGATGGCTTCCGCGACGCGATGACGGCCGCCGGTGGCACGGTCCTCGAGTACGTCTATCCGGGCACCGACCAGTCGAAGGCGGCAGACGCGGTGTCCGCCGCGATCACCGCGAATCCTGATCTGGCGGGCGTCTACGCGACGCACGAGACCGCCGCCAACGGCGCGGCCTCGGCCATCAAGGCAGCCGGCAAGGGCGGCGCGATCAAGCTCGTCGCGTTCGACTCGGCGCCGAACCAGATCGCCGACCTGAAGAACGGCGTGTACGACGCGCTCATCGCCCAGGCGCCGTTCAACATGGGCTACTACTCGGTGAAGATGGTCGCCGATGCCATCCGGAACAAGGTCGACACGAAGACCGTGAAGCACGACAACCCGACCGGGTTGTTCGCGATCACGAAGGACAACGCCGACAGCGCGGACACGAAGCCGTGGATCTACCCGGCCGACCTGAACGGCTGCCCGACGAAGCCCCTCGGATAGCGCTCCTCCTCGAGGTTGCTGCGGCCGGCCGGCTCGTCCGACCGGCCGCAGTGATTCCCGGCCGGCCCCTGCGATGATCGTCATTCCTGCGCTCCACCCGGCCCGCGAGGTCACGACCCTCGTCGAACGGATCGAGCCGGGACAGGTGCACCGGGCCCTGCGGACGCTCGATGCCGTCGGCGGCAAGTCCATCAACGTCGCCCGATTCGTCGGCCAGATGGGCCTTGCCGTCCGGCTCATCGCGCTCGCCGACGAGCGCCTCGCGTCGATGCTGCGCGAGGACCCGGACCTCGGCGGCGGCGATTCCAGGGCGCTCGAGATTGTTCCGTCGCCGGTGCCCTCCCGGACGGACCTCACGGTGGTCGAGGAAACCGGCGCCGCGACCGTCATCAACGGCAGCGCGCCGGATCCTGGACGGGCTGCGATCGACGCGCTCGTCGCCCGGACGACCGAGGCGATCGCGGCGGACGACCTCCTCGTTCTCGCCGGAAGTCTGCCCGGCGGAACGTCCGGCGTCCTCGAGGAGCTGATTCGGGCCGCTCACGCCCGAAGTGCGCGCGTGATCGTGGACGCAAGCGCCAGCTGGCTCGACGAAGCGCTCGCGGCCGGTCCCGACATCGTGAAGGTCAACGCAGACGAGGCTCGGAGCGTCCGTCGCCTGGTGGCGACCGCCGGCGACGCCGCTGCCCCTCGCGGGCCGTCACGCGACGAGGCCGAGCGACCGCCGGGCTTCGCCACGCCGGCGGTCGTGGCGGTGACCGAGGGCGCCGAGGGGCTTCGTGCCTGGATCGGGCCGGACGGTTGGCGGGTGGTCCCGCCGCGCGGCCGGCGCCTCGTCAATCCGGTCGGCGCCGGCGACGCCGTCACCGCCGGGATCGCCATCGGACTCGACGACGGTCGTGATGCGATCGACGCCCTCGTCCTCGGCACCGCGATGGCCGCCGCCAGACTCGAACATCTCGAATGCCGGGTCCATCCGCCCGACGTCGCTGAGCTCCTGTCCGGCGTCACGGTGCTGCCACTGCGCTGACGGCGGGCCGCGAGGGTCAGCTCCGGATCCGCTCGTTCGACGGATCCCACAGCGGCTCGCGGACGACCTCGAAGCCGACCCACTCGCCGAAGACGTCGATCTCGCCGGGCGTCCCGATGGCCGCCCGAGGTGGCAGGTATGCGTACGCGATCGAGCGCTCCACCGCATGGCCGTAGCCGCCGCTCGTGACCCGACCCACGATCTCGCCACCGACCCGCACCGGTTCGTTGCCGAGGCAGACCGCTCGTGGGTCGTCGAGGACGAGGCAGCGGAGCCGCTTCCTGGGGCCGTTCGCCTTCGCCGCGATCAGCGCGTCCCGGCCGATGAAGTCCCCGTCCTTGTCGAGCGCGACGGCGAAGCCCAGCCCCGCCTCGAACGGCGTCTCGTCCGGCGTGATGTCGCTCGACCAGACGCGGTAGCCCTTCTCGAGCCGGAGCGCGTCGATCGCGCGGTAGCCGGCAGGGGTCAGCCCGTGCGCCTGCCCCGCCGCCATGAGCGTGTCCCACAGCGCCGCCCCGAATTCGGTGTGCGCATACAGCTCCCAGCCGAGCTCGCCGACATACGTCACGCGGAGCGCGAGGACGGGGATCCGACCCAGCGTGATCGCCCGGCCGGTCAGGTACGGGAACGCGTCGTTCGAGAGATCATCCTGGGTTAGCGGTGCGAGGATGTCGCGGGCCCGCGGCCCCCAGAGCCCGAAGCAGACGCGGCCCGACGTCAGGTCGTTGAGCTGCACGGAGCCGTCCTGCGGCAGGTGGCCGCGAAGCCACGCCAGGTCGTGCTGGCCGAACGCGGTCCCGGTCACGAGGACGAAGCGATCCGCCGCGATCCGCGTGATCGTGAGGTCGCACTCGATCCCGCCCCGCCGGTTCAGCATCGAGGTGTAGACGATTCGGCCAACCGGCACGTCGATGTCGTTGGCCGCCATCCGGTTCAGGAACGCGCACGCCCCCGCCCCGACCACCTCGATCTTCGCGAACGACGTCTCGTCGAACAGGGCCGCGTCGCGTCGCGTGGCCAGCGCCTCGGCCGCGATGGCCGGGCTCCAGTGCTCACCCGCCCAGCCGCGTGGCCGCAGCCGCTCGAGAGCCGCACGGCCGCCGAAGCGCGGGTCGTCGGCGTTCGGCTCGAACCAGTTCGGCCGCTCCCAGCCGGACTTCTCGCCGAACACGGCGCCGAGCGACGCGAGCCGGTCGTACGTCGGCGACATGCGAAGCGGCCGCCCCGCCTGGCGCTCCTCGTTGGGGTAATGGATGTCGTAGTAGGTCGCGTAGACCTCGGTCGTGCGGGCAAGGGTCCAATCCCGGGAGCGCCAGTGCTGCCCGCCGAACCGCCGGATGTCCATGTGCCACAGGTCCAGCTCCGGCTCGCCGTCGACGATCCAGCTCGCGACCTGCCGACCGATCCCACCCGCGCCGGCGATCCCGTGGGCGCAGAAGCCGGCCGCGACGAAGAAGCCGCGAACCTCGCTCTCGCCCAGGATGAACTCGTTGTCCGGGGTGAAGCCTTCCGGCCCGTTGATGATCCTCGAGGCGCCGGCGTCCGCGATCGCCGGCACCCGCCGGACGGCCCCGGCCATGATCTCCTCGAACCTTGGCCAGTCGGGTGCCAGCAGCTTGCCGTTGAAGTCCGGTGGGACGCCGTCGAGCGACCACGGGGCGGGGTTCCGCTCGTAGCCGCCCATGCACAGCCCGCCGACCTCTTCGCGGAAGTAGACGAGGTTGTCGGGGTCGCGGAGCTGCGGCAGTCCGGAGTGGACGCCGTCGATCGCCTCGGTGAACAGGTACTGGTGGGCCATCGGGATGATCGGCACCGTCACACCGACGAGGCGGGCGATCTCCGGCGCGAACATGCCGCCGGCGTTGACGACGACCTCGGCAGCGATCTCCTCGCGGGACCCGTCCTTGCGCTGGACCGTCACTCCGGTCACGCGTCCGCGATCCACGCCGATCCCGACGACCCGCGTGTTCGTGCGGATCTCGACGCCGCGCTGTCGCGCCCCGGCGGCGAGCGCCATCGCCAGGCCCGACGGGTCGAGCCACCCATCGGTCGGCAGCCAGACGGCGCCGAGGACCGCGTCGAGCGCCATCAACGGGAAGCGCTCCTGCGCCTCGGCAGCCGAGATGAGCTCGAGGGGCAGGCCGAACGTCTTCGCCCAGCTCGCCTGCCGCTGGAGCTCCTCGTACCTCGCCCGGGACGATGCGAGGCGGAGCGAGCCGACCTCGTGCCAGGACGGATCGACGCCCGTCTCGTCCTTCAGCCGGCGGTAGAGCGATGCCCCGTACATCATCATCGTCGTGAGCGTGACGGAGCTCCTCAGCTGACCGACGAGACCCGCGGAGTGAAAGGTGGAGCCCGAGGTCAGCTCAGCGCGCTCGACGAGGATGACGTCCGTCCAGCCACGTTCGGCCAGGTGATAGGCGACGGACGTTCCGCCGACCCCGCCACCGATGACCACTGCTCGCGCCTGGTCCGCCACCCGTCACCCTCGTGCTCGGCGAGCCCCCTCTGGCCGACCCGGTGAGCACCGGTGGCCGCGGATCAGCCTATCGGGTCGGGTGGCCGCCTCGCACGGTCGCGGAGTCGTCTCTCGCGCGGCGCGGCGGCCGTGCGACTGCTCAGTGGCACGGCGTGCTCCCGGAGTCCGCCACGTCGCCCGTGGTCGGCAGGAACTCCCATTCGTAGTTGGCCGGATGGAGGGTGAGCCGGAGGACGCCCCACGTCCCGGTCAGCCGGAACTCGCTGTTCGCGTGCGTCCGGCCGAACTGCCCGAACGGCGCCCCGCCTGTGCCGACGATGATCTCGCGGATGCCCGCCGGTCGCTCCTCGCGGCCGCTCGGGTCCTGTGGCGCGAACCGTTCGTAATCGTGGTCGTGGCCGTCGACGACGAGATCGGCGTGGGCGGCGTGGAGGATCGTCCAGAGCGGGCCCACATCGGGATGGTCCCCATCGGCTCCGGAGCTGAAGCGCGGCTGATGCCAGATTGCGAGCGTGCACAGGGCGGTCGTGTGACGGAGATCGTCGATCAGCCACTCGCCCTGCGGCGAGTCCGGGCCGCAGCCGCCGACGGCGGCGCAATCCGAGTCCAGGACGACGACGTGCCACGCGCCGAGATCGTGCGACGACCAGGATGGGGCGGGCGCTCCGCTCGGGCCGCTGACGCCACTCCCCGCACCGCTCCGCGACGGCCGGCCGGAGGCCGCCGCGACCGCGTGGTCCTCCTCGCCTGAGGCCGTCAGGATCAGCCGGTCGCCAACCCTCCCCCACGTCGCGTCGAAGCATCCCGGGTCGGCGGCGCCGTCGATCGCGTCGCCCGCCGTGAAGAACCAGCCCTGCTGCCGGAGCAGCAGGTCGGAGGTCTGCCTCGCCCCCGTCGTCGCGCAGTCGGCGATGTCGCCGGCGCCGGTCAGGACGACGGTCGGAGCCCCGGACCCGGACGGCTCGACGGCCGCCGACGGCGATCCGGCTGACGCGCGACTCGACGGCGAGGCCGCGACGACGGCCGTCGTCGACGCCGAGGGTCGTGGCGCCGCCAGCATCTCCCGACCGAGCGTCCAGCCGCCGGCGAGCAGCGTCAGGGTCGCGACGACCGTCACGACGAGCAGCCCCGCCTGACGGCGGGACGTGGACGCGGGCTGGGTCACGGCAGCAAGGGTATTCGCCGTGGAACGACGCGGTTGCCCGGCGGCCTCTCGTCAGCCCGCCGCTTCGCGCAGCGCCCGCTCGAAGGCCGGAGTCGTGGCATTGGCGAGGAGCCGTTCGAAATGCTCCCCGGCATACGCGACGAAGTCGACGTCGAGCGTGCTGATCCCCTGCTGGAGGACGCCCCACATCGCCTCGCGGAAGTCGGAGACGACGCGCATCAGCCCCAGGCGGGCGAGCCGAGCCGCGCGGCCGTGATGTCGTGCCGCGGAGTCGTAGGCGGCAAGGAGATGGGCGTCCTCGTCCGGGGTCAGCTCGTGGTTGATGCTGAAGTTCCCGAGATCGAAGAACGGGTCGCCCATCCCCGCGTACTCCCAGTCGACGATCCGGATCCGGCGCCCGTCATCGATGAAGTTCGCATTCAGCAGGTCGTTGTGGCACGGTCGGACGTCGATCGGGTTGGCCAGACAGGCCAGCTCGATGCGCCGGCCGATCGCAGCGGCCAGCTCGTATTCGGCCGGGATCGGGACGCCGCGAGCACCCGCCAGGGCCCGGTACGACTCGACGATCCGGAGCGGAACCAAGAGGCCCGGGATCGGCGGACCATCGTGGATCCGACGGAGCGAGTCCGCGACGCGGTCGAGCGTCGCAGGTTCGTGAACTGCGGCGTCCGAGACCGGCGACCCCTCGATGAACCGCGTCACGAGATAGCCCTCGGGCCGAATGAACGCCGTCACCTCGGGCCCAACGCCAACACCGGCGGCAGCGACGGTCGCGGCGTGCTCGACCTCGCGAGAGATCCCCAGGAGGTGGGTGTCGTTGCCGGCGAGGCGGATGACGTAGCGATCGCGGCGGTCGGCGACCGTCACGAGGAAATTCCGGTTCGTGATGCCGCCGGACAGCGCCGTCAGGGTCAGCGCGGCACCGGCAAGCTCCGGCACGCGTTGCATCGCACCCACGAGCTCGTCGCGGAGCTCGCCGTGCAGGACGGCTGGCGACTCGACCGCGTCGGTCATCGCGTTCGTCAGGCTTCAGCAAGAACGTCGGCGACGCGGAGCGTCCGCGTCGCCGACATCGATCATCGAACCCGTGCCGCGATCAGCCGATCACGGCCTCGCCCGTCGCCAGGTCGGCGGCCACGACGTCCTCGCGACCGGCCTGGGCAACGGCGTAATAGATCACGCCGATCAGCAGCACCACGCCCACGAGCGCCTCGAACACCGGGATCGCCGGCAGTCCGGTGAGGACGTTCGGCGTCCCGTCGGCATTCTTGCCGAGGGCGAGGAAGGTGTTGATGAACGGGTTCGACCACGTGTTGCGAAGGTCGTTGCCGAAGTCCCCGAAGAGGTTCGGTGCCGTCCACAGCCCGATGTTGATGACCATCAGGCCGCCCCAGATCAGGGCCACGATGTTGATGATCGTGCCCCAGCTGCCGAGGCTGAACCACGCGCCCTTGTGCGGCCAGCCGCGGCGGCGGGCGACGAAGACGCCGAGGTTGCACAGGAAGTAGCTGATGTAGATCATCCCGGTCGCCGCAATGGCGAGGTAGATCGACCCGGTCGCGCCGGTCACGAGGAGCGGAATGGCGCCAAGGACGCCGACCGCGATGGCCGCATACGCCGGCGTCCGGAGGGTCGGGCTGACGTGGCCCCAGACGCTGCCGAACGGCAGGCGTCGGTCCCGACCCATCGAGAACATCAGGCGGGTCGTCGCGCCCTGGATCGCCAGGGTGCAGACATAGACGGCGACCAGGATCATCACGAGGTACAGGTCGCCCATCGTGAAGTTGCCGAGCAGCCCGAACGTCAGGTTCGCCTTGATCGTGTCGGCGATCGG
Source organism: Chloroflexota bacterium (assembly GCA_042408445.1). Classification (GTDB taxonomy): domain Bacteria; phylum Chloroflexota; class Limnocylindria; order Limnocylindrales; family CSP1-4; genus CF-46. The sequence continues at coordinate 116,949 of JBHORC010000024.1, read as the reverse complement.
GAAGCCGAACGCCTGACCCGTCTCGACGGCCTTGCCGACATCCTGGAACGAGAGCGTGACCGCCAGCAGGAAGATCGCGCCGACGAGCCCGGACAGCCAGATCGCGGAGAGGACACCGCGCGGTGCCTGGCGGCTGGCGTCCAGCGTCTCCTCGCCGAACGTCCCGGCGGTGTCGAAGCCGTACACGACGAACAGCGCCATGAACGCGCCGACCAGGAACACCGGCAGGTAGCTGCCGTTCGCGAGGCCGTTCGTGTAGCTCGTGTCGAACAGGACGGACGGTGACTGGTGGTTCGCGAAGAACAGGAGCAGCAGCGCGAACACGAGCATGCCGAGGATCTCGGCGCCGACGCCGATGTTGTTGATCGTGGCCAGCAGCCGGACGCCGATCGAGTTGATCAGGGTCGTCGAGACGAGCGTCAGCAGGCCGACGAACTGCCACATGTCGAGGAACGGGAGCGGCGAATCGCTCGCGAGGTCGAAGCCCATGATCGTCGAGAGGACGAGCGGCACCGTCGCCGCGACCGCCGTGACGGTCACGACGCCGGCCCAGAAGTAGATCCAGCCGGTGAACCAGCCGAGCGTCTTGTTCGACAGCCGCTTCGACCATTGATAGATCGAGCCCGCCACCGGGAAGTGGCTCGACAGCTCTGCGAAGTTCAGGGCGACGAACGTCTGGCCGAGGATCACGAGCGGCCACGCCCAGAAGATCGCCGGGCCGCCGACGCCGAACGCCACGGCCTGGTTGGTGAACGTCCCGGTGGACACCGAGATGTAGCTGAACGCGACGGCGAAGTTGGACAGGAACCCGAGCGTCCGTCTCAGCTCGGGCTTGATCCCGAGCGATCGGAGATGGGCGTCGTCGCGCGCCGCCTGATCCTGGACCGAACCCGACACGATCTCCTCCTCCCGCCGCACCCGACGGGTGCGCGCCTGACCTCTGGAGTGGAACGCGTGAACGCGGGACACGCGATCCGCTCCCTCCGCGGATCGCGACTGGCGCCGAGGATAGGCACCGCCCCGGGGGGAGTCAACGTGGTCGCGCAGAGCGCGGCCCAGCTGAAATCCTGACTGTCACGTACATTGAAGGCTGACGGCCCGCCAGGAACCCCAGATCCGGTGGCCGCAGTCCGAGAATCTGGGGTCCGACGATGCCCCCGGAGGTCGCCACCGCACGCGGTGGAGCGACCAAGAGCATCACCTCCCACGACGGGTCTGGTGCTCGTCCGGTGACCGGCCAACGGATCCCGCGACGACGCCGCCCGGAGGACCGAACCCTGCCCTCGAATCGCAGCCGCGCTGCCATCGCCCTCGCGCCCGCGCTCGTGATCCTCGTCGCGGTCCTGACGGGCGTGCACGGCCCGGCGATCACGGCATCCCCGGCAGCGGACGTACCTGGCGCCGTGCTCCAGCAGGAAGCCGCCGGGAACGCTGCCGTGGTCGTCCAGCCGGACGGCTCCACGGCCAGCCCCGAATCCGGTGTTGCCGGCGCAACGTCGGGCCCCGGCGGAACCGCCGGGCAGGCCGGCGCCGCGGGAACCGGCACCGGTGGGGGCGGCGCGACGTCCGGCGCGGCGGGACCGATCGCTCCCACCGTCGGCCCCACGGGGGTCGCCGGGCCGGGCACGACCCCGGTTGCCGCAACGGCCGCGCCGGGAGCGACAGCAGCTCCGACCCCTGTGGTCGTGGTGACGCCGGCGCCCACGCCCCGGATCACTCCTGCGCCCACACCTCGGCCGACGGCCGTCCCGACGCCCGTCGCAACGCCTCGCCCGACACCACGCCCGACACCGCGACCCACGCCGCGCCCGACGCCACGGCCAACGCCCGCGCCAACGCCGCAACCGACCCCGCAGCCCACGCCCGTCCCCACGCCGCCGCCGACGCCCGCGCCCACACCGGCGCCGACTCCGGCGCCGACGCCGCTCGTCTGCGACCTGCTCCCGATCTGCCCCTAGCGGGGTCGAGCGCGGCCGGCGCGCCCGCGCGCGCCGTCGGATCGGGCCCGGACTGACCGAGTCTCCGACGCGAGGCGCTCCCGCGGTCAGGAAGCCTGGCTGGACGAACCTGCCGCGCTTGCCGTCGCGGGCCGGAGCGACTCGGGCATGGCCGACCGCTGCTCCACGGGATGGATGTAGCGGTCCACCATCTCGCGTGACCCGTTCACCCCGAGCTCCGTGAAGAGGAACGCGATCTTGCGGCGTTGCGCGGCGAGGATCTCGTCCTTCGTCGAGAGGTCCCACAGCTGGCGCTTGAACGGCCCGATCGCCTTCTTGCGCGTCGTGTAGACGAACTGCTCGTCAGTCTGGTCCGGCTTCCGTTCGTCCTCCGCGTTCTCGTGGCACCAGTGCTCGATCGCCTCGTGGAGCTCCCGGGGGAACGCCGGATGCTCGTACAGCGTGTTCTGGAACCCGGTCGCGAGATGGATCTCCGCGGTCTCGACCGCCGGGAACCGATGGAACAGCTCGTCGGGCAGGGTCGACGCGCCATGCTGGACGGCCCCCGCGAGACCGTACTGGCGGGCGACGTCACCGCAGCGCCGAAGGACGTCGAAGTCGAGCTTGACCTGGGCGACGGAACCGTCCGGCAGCGGGACGCCGCCGTGGGACGTCCCGGTCTGGACGCTCACCTTGCTCAGCCCGATGGCCCCCGGCGCGCGACGCTCCAGCTCGGCGCGATAGCCGTCGAGGTAGGCGACGAGCTCCTCCTCGTTCGAGTTCTCCTTGCCGACCTCACCGATCTCGCCGCCGACGCTGACCGTGACGCCGTCGGTCTCCAGCGACCGGATCAGCGCCGTCAGCTCCGCTGCCCGGAGGTAGTTCTCGCGCTGCTGGCTGTCGCGGTCCGGCTTCGTCAGGTCGACGAGGGTCGAGCTGTCGATATCGATGTTCCGGTAGCCGGCGTCGAGCGCGAGGCGGCACGCCCGCCGGAGCTCCTCGGTCATCGTCTCCGGGTCGCTCGCGTACTTCTTCGCGTTGAACTGGTAGTGGTCGCCCTGGATGAAGACGGGGCCGCGCCAGCCGGCGGCGATCGCCCCGGCGAGGACCGCCGTCGAGTAGTCGATCGGTCGCTGGAACGTGTACGTCTGCTCGCTCCGCGCCAGCTCGAGGATTACGGCGCCGACGTCCGCCGCGAGCGCGGTCTCGTAGACCGTCCTGGCCATGTCGAACGTCTGGGCCCGGATGTTGATCGCGGGCACCGTGAACCCGTGAACCTCGCCGCGGGCGCGCGCCATGTAGAGGTCGTGGATGCTCGCGCTGTGGGCGCCAAGCACCCGCGCGGCCTCATGGATCAGCCATTGGGCAGCGGCGACCGTGTCCGGGTCCGCCGCGAAGGCGGCGGTCCAGGCGAGGTCCCGGATGGTGCCGTCGCGGAAGGCGGCCTCGTCGTCGACCACCAGCGTCTCGCCGTCGAGATGGGCGGCGCCGCCGAGCTGGCTGGTCAGGTCAGGGACGCGTTCGGCGACGTGGGGCATCTGGGCGGGACTCCTGCATTCGGGCTGTGTCCCGCCATGGTAGTCGCGCTCGAGCCGCGACTCAGAACGAGGGCTTGGTGACCATCAGGATGACGATCAGGACGATGAGGACCGAGAGGAACTGGCCGCCTCGGGCGAGGGCCCGACCGGTTGCGACGATCTCCGGCGGTGGTCCGGCCGGGGCGCCGGCGGGCGGCGGTCCGGGCGGCATGTTGCTCGTGAGATGAACCATCTTCTCGGCGTTCCGAGCCTGCACCGCGATCGCGAACCCGATCGCCACGAGGTACAGCGCGATCCCGAGCAGGAGCCAGTGCCAGGCCGTGTCCGTGAACGGGTTCACGCCGAGGATCAGGATCAGGGCCAGGCCCGTGATGCCCTGGACGATCGCCCCGGGGATGACGATCCGGCGCTCGATGAACTCGCTGACGACGGCGGCGAAGTTGCCGTGCTGAGGCGCCTTCTGGGCGTGGCTCGCGATGATCGGGAATGCGAACGTCGGTCCGAAGACCGCGATCGCGCCCATGACATGCAGGAACAGGAAGAGCGCCAGCAGCGGAGTCATGTGTTCCCTCGCGCGGGCCGGTTCGCCGGCTCCGCTCGCGCCGGACGGAGGGCGAGCGTCGGTCAGACTACGTCAGCGCAACCGCTCTCGTGTGCTCGATTTGCGCGACCGCCCGCGGGCGGAGCGTCATGCGCGCCACGCGACGTCGGGAGGACCAGCCCTCAGCCTGCGCCACGCGTCCGGTTCGAGACGAAGTCGACGAGGACGTACTCGCCGAGGCGCTCCGGCGTCGCGTAGAACGCCCGGCCGCGGTTCAGGCGGGTGACCAGGGCGACGAACTCGGCGAGCGCCCGGGACCGCTCGAGCATGAACGTGTTGATCGTGATCCCGTCGCGCGTGCAGCGCTGGACCTCGCGCAGCGTCTCCTGGATCGTCCGCCGCGTCGGCGGGTAGCTGAACTCGACCTGCCCGTTCTCGAAATGGGCGGTCGGCTCGCCGTCGGTGATCACGACGATCTGGCGGTCGCCGCCCCGCTGCCGGGCGAGGATCCGCCGCGCGAGCATCAGGCCGTGCTGCAGGTTCGTGCCGTACTCGTAGCCGTGCCACGTCAGCTCGGCGAGGGCGTCGGAGCGCAGCTCGCGGGCGTAGTACGCGAAGCCGATGATCGAGAGGTCGTCGTGCGGGAACTGCGTCCGGATCAGCGTGTCCAGCGCGACCGCGACCTTCTTCGCGGCGACGAAGCAGCCGCGCAGGAGCATCGAGCGGCTCATGTCGACGAGCAGGACGGTCGACGTCCGGGTCATCTGCTCGGTCCGGAACACCTCGAAGTCGGCCGGCGAGAGGTGGACGCCGGGCTCGCCGCGGGCGAGTCGCTCGGCGGGGGCGTTCTCCGGACGACGGAGCGCGTTCTCGATCGTTCCCCGGATGTCGAGGTGGAACGGGTCGCCGAACTCGTACGGCTTCGTCGTCTCCTCGCGCTCCCCTCCCCGACCCGTCCGGTCGATCCGGTGGCCGCCGAACGCGTCGCGTGACAGGCGGGCGAAGAGATCGTCGAGGACCTTCTGGCCGATCCGTCGACTGCCGCGCGGCGTCAGCTCGAGACGATCGCCCTTCCGCGACAGGTAGCCGGCCTCCTCGAGACGCTTCGCCAGGTCGTCCAGCGCCTCCAGATCCCGAGCGCTCTCGGGCCCGAGCAGGTCGCGGACGCCGTCCCGGTCGAGATCCGCCAGATCGCCCGGCGACTCGACGGCCCCGAGCTGGTCCTCCAGCTGGTCGAGCGCCTGGAGCTGGCCGATCCGGTCGAGCGCCGGCTCCAGCCCGAGCGGCTGGTCGCCGCTGAACTCGTAGCCCTCGCCCATCCCGTCCGGCATCAGCTGGTCCATGTTCGAGGCGAGGCGGGCGAGGTCCCAGCGGAGGCGATCGTCGCGGAGGAGCGCGTCCATCATCGACTGGAGCTCTGCCCGCTGCTGGGGCGTCATCGACCGGAGGAGCGATGACATCGCCGCCATCCGCTGCGTCAGCTGCTCCACGATGTCGTCCAGCGACTGGGCGCCCGGGAAGAACCGGCCGTGCTTGCCGAGGAACTCGTCGACGTCGCCCTGGCTCGGCTCGCGTCCCTCGAGCCGCTGCTCGAGCAGCTCGTTCAGGTCGCGGACCATGTCGCGGTTCGCCTGGAGATCCTCGGGCGTCGTGCCCTGGATCGCCTCCGAGAGGCCCTCGACGAATCGATCGAGGGTCTGCTTCCGGAGTCGCTCCGTCAGCGCGTTGAACCGGTCGCGCGCCGCCGGCTCCATGAAGTCGTATTCCTCGAGCCGCCGGATCTGGCCGCCGACGTCGTGGGGCAGCGCGTCGAGCTGGTCCATCCGGCGTGCGGCGGCATCACGGAGCATCGCCCGCAGGGCCGCGTCCGAGACCTGGTCGTCGCCGGACCCGTCCGTCGGCCGGGCCGCATCGTCCAGGCGGCGCTCGATCCCGGCTCGCTCCTCGGCCACGATGTCCTCGAGCTCCTGGCGAACGTCGGCGAGCACATCGCGCAGCTGGTATCGCTCCTGGAGCTCCTCGCGTCGTCGGCGCAACCGCTCACGCAGCTCGTTCAAGCCTTTGAGGTCGCGGCGGGTCGGGTCGCTCGTGTGCCAGCCCCGCTCCATCAGCCGGCGCAGCGCCTCGGAGAGGTCGCCCTCGGCCATGACGTCGTCCGCCATCGCATCGAGGATCTCGTCGGCATCGAGCGCCGGGATCGTCTGGGTCCCGTCCCAGCGGGCGTAGCGCGCGGCGCGGGCCAGCACGGGTTCACGCGGCACGGCGCTCGCGGCAGGCGACTCGAGGTCGCGCGGATCCGGGCTGAAGCCGGCGGTCATCGCCGGTAGACGATGACGCCCGAGCTGGAGCGGTCCTTGTTGATCCGGCGCGAGAGATGCAGCCCCTCGAGCAGGAACTCGACCGCGGAGGCGACCACCGCAGGCTCCTCCGCGCCGTCGGTGACGTCGAACGTGCCGAGTCGGCGGACGGCATCCGTGAGACCGGGGATCTCGGCCATCCAGCGGACGTAGTCACGTGACGCGACCCGGTCGCCGGTCTCGATCACGAGCCCGTCCTCGAAGGACAGGACGACCTCGTCGAGATCGTCGAGATCGACCCGGCGGCCGAACGTCGTGAAGAGGGCCTTCGTGATCAGCCGCTCGACGACCCGCTCCTCGGGGGCGTCGTCGCCGACAGATTCGAGCTCGATCTTGCCGACGGTGGAGGCGATGACGGCGCCGAGGTCGGAGACGCGCGGCGCGGCGACCGACTCGCCGAGCTGAACGGCCCGTCGAAGCGCGGCAGCCTCCAGCACCTCGGCGTTCGCGACGGTGACGCGGACGCTGACGCCGGACCGCTGGCTGATCTCCGGCGAACGCCGGGCGAGATGAGTCAGCTCGGCGAGGAGCTCCTCCATGAAACCGGGCACCGCGATGGCTGGCTCGTCCTCGCCGGCGAAGCGCTGCTTCTCCTGGCGGACGATCGCCAGCTCGTGGTCCAGCGTTCGCGGATAGTGCGTCCGAACCTGCGAGCCGAGCCGGTCCTTGAGCGGCGTGATGATCCGGCCGCGGCTTGTGTAGTCCTCCGGGTTCGCGCTGGCGACGACGAACAGGTCGAGCGGCAGCCGAACGGTGAAGCCGCGGATCTGGACGTCACGCTCCTCGAGGATGTTCAGGAGACCCACCTGGATCCGCTCGGCGAGGTCCGGCAGCTCGTTGATCGCGAAGATTCCCCGGTTCGAGCGCGGGATCAGGCCGTAGTGGAGCGTCAGCTCATCGCTCAGGTAGCGGCCTTCGGCAACCCGGATCGGGTCGACCTCGCCGATCAGGTCCGCGATCGTGATGTCCGGCGTCGCGAGCTTCTCGGAATAGCGCCGGTCGCGGGGCAGCCAGTCGATCGGCGTGGCATCGCCCTGGTCCGTGACGATCGCGACGGCGCTCGGGCTGATCGGGGCAAGCGGGTCGTCGTTGAGCTCACCGCCGCGGACGACCGGGATCGCCTCGTCCAGCAGGCCGACGAGCAGCCGCGCGAGCCGCGTCTTCGCCTGGCCACGCTCGCCCAGGAGGACCAGATCCTGTCCGGCGACGATCGCGTTCTCGATCGCCGGGAGGACCGTCTCGTCGTAACCGACGATCCCGGAGACGATCGGCCGGCCCGCCGCAAGGCGGCCGAGGAGATTGGCCCGCAGCTCCTCCTTGACCGTCCGTCCGCGCCAGCCCGAGGCACGCAGCTCCCCGAGCGTCGCGGGGCGGTCGACGGGATGGCCCGGGGAGCCGGACTCGGAGATCGGAGAAGGCACGGGCGGCGAGCGTACGACCGGCCCGCGGGACCGTCAAACGGTGGGGTTCAGGGCCAGGACTTCGTCGCTCGGAAGGCTCTCGGCGTCGACGGTCAGCACCTCCTCGACGACCTGCTCGAGCGGCATCGCGGCGGCGGCATCGATCAGGGCTTCTGCTTCCTCCGCACCGAGATGCTCGACCGCGAGCCCGCGTGGATCGGGCATGTGGAGGACGGTCACCGGGGCAAGCATCACGTTGTGGGCGCGGGACAGCTCGTACGTGACGCCGGCGATCCGGGCCCCTCGCACTGGATCGCCGTGGACGATGTCGAGGATCGCGGCCATGACCATGGCGCGAGCGGTTCCCGACGCGAGCTCGTTCGCCGAGAAGAAGCGCAGCGCTTCGGACATCTCGCGCCAGGCGTCGCGCGGCCGCCCCAGCCGGAAGAGGATCGCGGACAGGAGCGTCTGCGAATCGGCGATCTCCGTGTGCGACTGGCGCTCGCGGAACTGTGCGATGGCCGTCTCCTGCTGCTCGCGGGCGGTCGCGTAGTCGCCCGCGAGCATCAGCGCGAGGACGAACGCCTGACGGGCGCGAATCGCGTCGCCCTCCCGCCCCGCCGCGAGATAGCCCTCAAGCGCCAGCCGCTCATGATGCTGGAGCCGCTCGGCGTCCTTCCCGACCATGAACACGAACCCGAGGTCGTAGTGGGCGTCCGCGATCAGGGCGGGGTCACCGATCGACTCCGCGAGGGCGAGCCGCTCCTCGTACGCCGCGCGGGCGCCCGCGATGTCGTCCATCCAGTAGGCGAGCCCACCGTCTCCGGCAAGCCCGGCGATCCTGGCGCGGGGATCAGCCGGCGGCCGGCCGAGAAGATCCGCCAGAAGGGCCCGTCCGTCGCGGATCCGGCCGCGCTGCTGGTTCCAGCGCCAGGTCGCGCCCATGAGCCGAAGGCCCGGGTCCGGGTTGCCTGTCGACAGGGACCACTCGACGGCGGCCCGGAGGTTGTGCTCCTCGTGATCGAGGTGACGCATGCTCGCCTCGCCGGACGCGGTGAGCAGCCCAGCTCCGAGTCGCTCCGCGAGGTCCGTGATCACGGCGGCGTGGCGAGCCTCGATGACGGCCCGCTCGCCGCTGTCGTCGAGGCGCTCGAGGGCGAACTCGCGGATCAACGGGTGAAGCCGGAAGCGGGTCTCGTGAAGCCCGACCTGGGCGTCGATCTCGAGCTGCTCGATGACGAGCAGGCTCTTGTCGGCGAGGGACTCGAGGCCGTCGGCGGGATCGACCCCCAGGTCGCCATCCACGTCCAGCACCGCTCCGGCCTCGTCGATCGTGCAACCGCCGGCAAAGACCGCGATCCGCCGGAACAGCCGCCGTTCCGCGTCGTCGAGCAGGTCGTGGCTCCAGGCGATGGCGGCCCGGAGCGTCCGCTGGCGCTCCGGAAGGTCGCGCGTTCCCGCCGACAGGTCGAGCGTCCGACCGAGCCGGTCCAGGATCTCGACGGGGCTGAGGATCCGGACCCGGGCAGCCGCAAGCTCGATGGCCAGCGGCAGCCCGCCGAGACGCTCGGAGATCGACCGGATCGCGGCGTTCGCCTCGGGACCGAACACGACTCCCGGCCTGTGCATCCGGGCCCGGTCCTCGAAGAGCTCGACGCCGGCCGCCGCGTCGAGGGGCGGAACGGGATAGCCCTGCTCGCCGCCGATCCGAAGCAGCTCCCGGCTCGTCGCGAGGATCCGGAGGCTCGGTGCCGCTCGCACGAGCGATGAGACGATCTCGGCCGCGGTCGGCAGGAGCTGCTCGAGGTTGTCGAGGAGGAGCAGCGTCGTCTGGTCGCGGAGCCGGGCCCGGAGCATGTCGCCGATGACGGACTCCGTCGACTCGTGGACCCCGATCGTCGTCGCGATCGCCGATTCGACGACGGCCGGGTCGTGCACGGCCGCAAGGTCGACGAACCAGACGCCATGTGGGTAGCGACCCGCAACCGACCGCGCGGCCGCGAGCGCCAGGCGCGTCTTGCCGCTTCCGCCGGGGCCGGTCAGCGTGACGATCCGGCTCGTGAGCAGCGCGTCGCTGACGAACCGGACCTCTGCCTCCCGACCGACGAGCGAAGTCACATCGCCGGGGAGGTTGGTCGGCGCGTCCAGCGTCCGCAGCCGGCGCTCGTCGTCAGCCGCGCCGGGAACGACGAGGCGGTGGAGCCGGGCTGGATCCTCGAAGTCCTTGACGGCCCGGAGCCCTTCGTCGACGAGGCGGACGTCGGCGAGGTCGGGGTCCCGCGTGAGTCCCGGACCCGCCGCGATCGCCAGCGCGTCGGACAGGACGATCTGTCCGCCATTCCCGGCCGCCGCGATCCGAGCGGCGTAGTTCACCGCGATGCCGACATAGTCCCCCGGCTCGTCCGGCGCGAGCCCGTCGCGGAGTCGTCCCTCGCCGAGGTGCAGCCCCATCCGGACCCGGAGTGGCTCGACGGGCCATGGCGTCGCGGCGAGCCGTCGCTGTCCGTCGACGGCGGCGGCCAGTGCGGCAACCGGATCGCCGAACGAGGCGAAGAACGCGTCGCCCTCGGTCTTGACGACCACGCCTCCGTGCGACTCCACGGCGGCGCGGAGGAGGGCGTCGTGCCGGGCAACGGCTGCGGCCCAGGCGTCGGCTCCGACGGTGCGCTCGAGCCGCGTCGAGCCTTCGATGTCGGTGAACAGGAACGTGACGGTCGGGCCGGTCGGTAGTCCCATCGGGGACGATCTTGGCACCGCCACGGCAGGGCGTCGAGGAGCCGCGCTCAGTGGATGCCGGGCCGAACGCTGCCCGACCGGCGCCAGTCCGCGATCGCGGCTCGAACGCTCCCGACATCGACGACGTCAGCCGCGACGAGGCTCCCGAGAAATGCCGCCCGGTCCGCCTGATCCTGCTCCAGGTCGCCGGCCTTCCGCCCGAGCCGGACCGCGATCTCCGGCATCACCCCCCACGCGAAATGATCGAGACGGTCCGCAGCCTCGTCCCGGACCGCCAGGACGGCCGGCGGGAGCCGCTGCGTGTGGCCGTGCTCGTCACGGCCCAGCGGCCGGGCGTAGTGGGCGGCGACGACCCGCCGCCGGATGTGCCCATCAGGTCCGCGCTCGGGTCGGACGATCAGGACGAGTCCCAGGTACGTCAGCTCGTCCTCGGTCAATCCGATGCGTCGCTCGAGGAGCTCCGAGTGGACGTCCTCCAGGCGATCGGCGTGGATCGTTGTCGCGATGCCATAGCCGATCGAGGCGGCACGAACGAGGGTCCGGGCTGCGATCCCATCCGTGTAGAGCGGCATGTGGCTGGAGAGCTCGGGCGCGACGAGATAGGCCGTTGCCGGTGAGACGCCGGTCGCCCGCGGCGGATCGCCGACATCGGCCCGGCTGGCGCCGGCAAGGAGCGGCGCCTCGTCGCTCCAGCCGAGGGATCGCGCCTCGGGCAGCCACGCGAAGTCCTCGTCGACGCCCCGCAGCTCGAGGCGCCGCACGGTGCCCGGGAGGAAGTCGAGGAGCGCTTCCAGGAGGGTCGTCTTGCCCGCTCCCCGGGCCATCCCGCCGACGACCAGCGGCAGCCGTGCCTCGACGAGGATCCACGCCAGGGCGGCCAGTTCCGTGTCCAGGACCCGGCCCTGGATCAGCTCGACGATCGAGCGACGGGGCGGGGACATCGCCTCGCGGAGCCAGGCCAGGCGGTCGTCGTTCACGCCTCCGATGATGACAGGCCCTGACAGATCGCCCGCTACGATCGACCCTGGTGCTGCAGTGGCAGCCGAACGCCTCGACGCCGCGCGGTGAGGAACATCAAGTGGAGATCCACCCGCTCACGCCGGATCGCTGGCCGGACGTCGCAGCACTGTTCGGCGAGGGAGGCGACCCGAAGACCTGCTGGTGCATGTTCTGGCGTGTCCGCTCGAAGGACTGGTCGTTCTCGAACACCGCGGAGGTTCGCGAGGGGTTCCAGGACCTGGTCGACTCGCAGCCGGATCCTGCCCCGGGCCTCCTCGCGTACGAGGATGGCCGCGCCGTGGGCTGGGTCAGCGTTGGCCCACGGGAGGACTACCCGCGGCTCGCGAACTCGCGCGTCCGACCGAAGGTCGACGAAACACCCGTCTGGTCGGTGGTCTGCTTCGTCGTGTCGAAGTCCGTCCGTCGCCGCGGCGTGACGAAGCATCTCCTCGACGCCGCGAGCGACTACGCCTCCGCCCACGGGGCGACGATGCTGGAGGCATATCCGGTGGATCCGGGCGAGGGCCGGATCGCTCCGGGCGTCGGCTACACGGGCCTCCTGTCCACGTTCGTCGCCGCAGGATTCGAGGTCGTCCACGACATCGACTCGCCGCAGTCGACCGTCCATCGCGTCATTGTCCGCCGCCCGATCTGACATGCCTACGTCATCTGTCGCGCCGGCGACACCGTCATTCGACGGGGTTGACCGCGGCGCGCCGGCGCGCGTAGACTCCCGGCCGGCGCGGCGACCGCCCGCCACTCGACTTGCGCAGCCCAGGGAGGCACGCCGAATGAACAGCATGACGTTCCTCCGCTTCCGCCCGACGGCCGCGCCCGATGGCGCCGACAGCGGCGGGAGGACTGTGCCCATCTCGAGCTAGCCTGAGGCGGTCGAACCGCCGGAAGTGCGAACCACGAGCCGTGGGCCAGATGGGCCCCCGGCTTTTTTGATGCCTCGACCGGAGGCGTCACCCGAGCCGCGAGCCCACCCGATGCACCGCCCGCATCGATCAGGTCCGCGGCTCGTTTGATTCCCGCCCCGGACCCCACCCCCACTCGAATCCGCGGTTTCGACCGCCACACCTCACCAGCAACCAGGAGCCCACCAGTGACCGCCACCGTTCTCGGACAACAGAAGATCGCTCGCCGACGCTTCGACGGCTCCGTCGACGGTGACCTCACCATCGACACCACCGTGCCGGCGCTCCTCGTGGAGGGCGTCACGAAGCGGTTCGTCGTCGGACGGAAGCGCAAGCCCGTCGTCGCGATCCAGGACGTGTCGCTTCGCCTCGAGCGGGGCGACATCGTCGGGATCCTCGGCGCCAACGGCTCCGGCAAGTCGACGCTGATCCGCCTCGTCTCGGGTCTCCTGACCCTCGACCAGGGCCGGGTCTCCGTCTTCGGGCACGACATCGAGCGCGACGAGATGCAGGTCAAGCGCCTGATCAACCGGGTCAGCGTGGACGCCGCGTTCTTCAAGAAGCTCAGCCCGATGGAGAACCTCCTCTTCGCAGCCCGTCTCTACGGGCTCGATGCGGCGGTTGCCCGGCGGGATGCGATCGAGATCCTCGGCCGCCTCGGCATCGGCGAGAAGCGCGTCGGCCGGCCGATCGTGCAGATGAGCCGGGGCATGCAGCAGAAGGTCGCGATCGCGCGGGCGCTGCTGACGAGCCCGTCCCTCCTGCTCCTCGACGAGCCGACGACGGGCCTCGATCCGCGATCGAAGCTGGACGTCCAGACCTTCATCGAGGAGCTACGGGAGACGCACGACGCCTCGATCGTCCTCACGACGCACGACCTCGACGAGGCCGAGCGGCTCTGTGACTCGATCCTCGTCCTGGCCGGTGGCCGGGTCGTGGTGGAGGACACGCCGGCCGGCCTGATCGCCGCCGAAGCCGCTCGCACCGGCAAGCCGGCAACGCTCCACGACGTGTTCATGACCCATACCGGACGTTCGCTCGACGAGGACGTGGAGGAGGACGAATCCGATGACGACCACGATGACTGACCGACATTCAATGAAAGGAGGTGACAGCAAGATGCAGAGCTTCGCGACCGATCGGCTGCGGCTGATCAACGCCCTGCGCGCGGATCAGATCCGACAGGCCGAGAACGACCGTCGCTTCGCCCGTCCGACGCCGTCGATCCGGCGTGCCCTGGGCACGTCGATCGCCCGCTTCGGAACGCGCCTGGCCGGCGAGTCCAACCACGAGTCCATCTACGAGCTGGCTCGGACGCGATGAGCGACCGAGCCGGCTCCCTCCCCCGGAGCACTCCGATGACCACCCTCGCCCATGAGCTCAAGGCGTCGTACGCCTTCATGGAGCGCAACTTCTTCCTGACCCGGCGCTACTGGGGCTGGGAGATCGCGTTCCTCATCTATTCGGTGGCCGGCGCCCTCAGCATCTCGCTGATCGGTGCCGACCAGGGCAGTCCCCGCCTGATCCTCCTCCTGATGGTCGGCGCGATCTTCTGGAACTACCTCTCGGTGGTCTTCAGCTGGATCGCGGAGACGATCGCGGTCGAGCGCTGGGAGGGCACGCTCGAGTACACGATGATGGCGCCGATCCGGCGCTCGTCGCACCTGCTCGGGTCGGTCCTGTACGCGATGGTGTACGGGCTGATCCACACGCTGGCGATCCTCGTCGTGCTCGTGCTGTTCTTTCCGCAGCTCGACGTGACCGGCGCGAACCCGGTGACCGTCGTCGTCTTCATGGCCCTCGGGTCGTTCAGCTTCGTCGGGATCGGGATGATCGCGGCGATCCTGCCGCTCCTGTACGTCGAGCGCGGCGCCCAGATGACGTTCGTCCTGCAGTCGTGCCTGCTCCTCGTGAGCGGCGTCTACTACTCGGTGGATGTCCTGCCGGGCTGGATGCAGGTCCTGTCGCACCTGTCGCCGGCGACCTACGTCCTCGACGGGGTCCGGAAGGGCCTCATCGACGGTGCGCCGGTCACGGCGCTCCTCGGCGACGTGTGGCCGCTCCTCGTGATGGGCGCGTTCCTCATCCCGTTCGGGCTGTGGGCGTTCGGTCGCGCCGAGCGCTACGCGAAGCGGACCGGAAAGCTGAAGCGGGTCGGATGACGGCCACGGATGTCGTGACCACGCTCGACCTGCTCGGCTGGACGCCCGCGCTCGCGGCCGCGCACGCACCGCATGCGGCGCTGGGCCGCGAGCCGGCGCGGGTCGTCGCCGAGGATCGCGGCTCGTACCAGGTCCTCGCCGCGGCCGGCGAGCTCCGGGCCGGTGTGACCGGCCGCTTCCGGTTCGATGCGGACGAGGGTCCGTCGGCATTCCCGGCGGTCGGCGACTGGGTCGTCGTGGAGGCCGGCCTCGCCGACGAGACGGTCATCCATGCTCTGCTTCCCCGGCGAACCGCCCTGGTTCGCCAGGCAGCGGGGCGACGAACCGGCGCCCAGGTCGTCGGCGCGAACCTGGACATCGTCTTCGTCGTCGCATCGCTCAACGGCGACCTGAACCCGCGCCGGCTCGAGCGCTATGTCGCAGCGGCGTGGGAGAGCGGCGCCCAGCCGATCGTGCTGCTCACCAAGGCGGACCTCGAAACGGATGCCGAGGTCCAGGAGGCGCTCGCGGCCGTGGCCCGCGTGGCCGCCGGCGCCGAGGTGATCGTCGTCAGCTCGTTCGACGGACGGGGCATCGATGAGCTCCAGGGACGGATCCCCGTCGGCTGCACGGTCGCCTTCGTCGGCTCGTCCGGCGTCGGGAAGTCGACGCTCCTGAATCGGCTTGCCGGAGCAGAGATCGCCGCGACGAGCGCGATCCGTGACGACGACGCCCGCGGCCGCCACACCACGACCCGTCGCGAGCTGCACCTGCTCCCGGGTGGCGGGCTCGTCCTCGACACCCCCGGCATGCGCGAGCTCGCCCTGTGGGATTCCGACGGGCTCGACCAGACCTTCGGGGACATCGAGGACGTCGCCGTCGGCTGCCGGTTCAGCGATTGCTCCCACGGCGCAGAGCCCGGCTGCGCGGTTCGGGCGGCCCTCGCCGACGGACGGCTCGAACCGGACCGGTACGCGAGCTGGCAGAAGCTCCGTCGCGAGACCGCCCACCACGAGCGTCGGGTCGACGCCCTCGCCCGGGCGGAGGAGCGACGGAAGTGGAAGCAGATCGGCAAGGCGGTCAGCCGCCACATGGACGCGAAGTACGGGACGGAGGGACGGCGATGACGACCACGGTGGTTCCCCCGAAGGGCCCGGCCGTGGAGGCGGACGTGGACGGGGTCAGCCTCCGGCTGTCCGTGGACCTCGACGCCGAGGTGCCGCAGCTCTGGACCGTCGCCGATGCCGTCCGGCGCGATGCCGGCGAGATCGACCTCAGCACCGTCGACGGCATGCGGGCCTACTACCGGAACCTCGAGAACTGCGACCCGTCGACGGATCTGGTCATCGCCCGGCGGGGAGATGAGGTCGTCGGCTATGCACGGGTCCTCTGGAGCGACACGACGGACCGCGAGCGCTGGTACGAGTGCGCCTGCTTCGTCCTTCCCGCCGAGCGCCGGCGGGGGCTCGGCCGGCGGCTTCTCGAGTGGACCGAGCGGCGGCGTCTCGAGATCGCAGCGGCGGAGGCGGCGTCTGCTGGCGGCCGGCCCGCC
This sequence comes from Chloroflexota bacterium, assembly GCA_042408445.1. Classification (GTDB taxonomy): domain Bacteria; phylum Chloroflexota; class Limnocylindria; order Limnocylindrales; family CSP1-4; genus CF-46. The sequence goes on along the minus strand of JBHORC010000024.1, from coordinate 100,828 downwards.
TGGCTCACCACGTACATCCACGACGGCGACGTCGGCGGCGACGTCCTCCTGCGCTCCGCCGGGTACGAGCCGATGCGACGCTTCTTCTCGATGCGCCGACCGAACCTCGACGGGATCCCGCTGGCTCCGCTGCCCGACGGCCTCGAGATCCGGCCGATCCCCTTCGAGCCGACGGCGATCAAGACCGTGATCGCGGCCGACCACGAGGCGTTCCAGGATCACTTCGGGTCCGTCGAGGACGTCGAGACGTTCTACCGCCTGGTCCTGGAGGACCCCGACAGTGACGTGTCCCTGTGGGTGGTCGCGTTCGATGGCGACGAGGTTGCCGGAGCCGTTCTCAACGGTGTCCGATCGTCGGAGCCGACGCTCGGCTGGCTCGACTCGATCTTCACCCGACGTCCGTGGCGTCAGCGTGGGCTGGCACGCGCGCTGATCGCCCACAGCCTCCGCCTCCTGCGGGAGCACGGGATGACGGAGGCGGCCCTCGGCGTCGACGCGTCGAACCCGAACCAGGCGCTCCGCCTCTACGAGTCGTGCGGCTTCGAGGTGGCGTCGAGCTCGACCGTCTACCGCAAGCCGCTCCCACCCGGCGTCCTCTGACCCCTTCGGGCGGTGTGGGCCGGCACCGTTCGGGACCATCGGATCAGGCGCACGGGGCGGATTGCAGGCGACGATCGCCGCATGCCTGAGCGCCGTCTGTCCGCTCACTCGTCGACCTGGCGCGTCGCGGTTCTCGTCTTCGTGACCGCGCTGTCGGCGACCGCCGCCGCCGGCGTCTCGGCCGCGGCTCGCGGCACGACGGGCGCGGGCCGAACCCCGATCGTCAGCCATGTCGGCTGCAAGCAGGCGTTCCCGACGACGAACGTGTGGAACCGCCGGATCGACAGTCTTCCCGTGCGCAGGGACTCGGCGACGTTGATCGCCTCGATGGGGACGACCCGCACGCTCCACCCGGACTTCGGCACGTTCGCCGGCTATGGGATCCCGGTGAATGTCGTCACGAAGACGACGCCCCGGACGACCGTCCAGTTCGACTACGACGACGAGTCGGACCATGTCCCCTACCCGATCCCCGCCTCACCGAAGATCGAGGGCGCGGGCGCAGGCGGCGATCGCCATCTCCTGATGATCGACGAGGCGAGCTGTCGTCTCTGGGAGCTCTTTGCCGCGGACCACTCGACTGGCCACTGGACGGCCGGCTCCGGCGCGACATGGGATCTGGGCTCGAACGCGCTGCGGCCGGACGGCTGGACGTCCGCCGACGCCGCGGGCCTGCCGATCTACCCCGGCCTTGCCCGGTACGACGAGGTCGCCGCCGGGGTGATCGCCCACGCTCTCCGGTTCACGGTGCCGAAGACCCGCGACGCGCACATCTATCCGGCCCGCCACGACGCCGGCTCGACGACGAGCGCGAGCTACCCGCCGATGGGCCTCCGCGTCCGGCTCAAGGCGGGCGTGAACATCAGCGGCTTCGGGCCGCAGGTCCGCGTGATCCTCACCGCGCTCAAGCAGTACGGGATGATCCTGGCCGACAACGGATCGGCGTACTACATCGCCGGCGCGTCGGATCCGCACTGGAACGACGACGAGCTCCACGCGCTCAACCAGATCACCGGCTCGATGCTCGAGGTCGTCGACACGACCGGGGTCGTCAACGGCTAGTCGAGCAGCCGCCCCGAGCTGCGGACGAGATCGAGCCACGGCCGCTCGCGGCTGATCGTCGTCGACGCTCCGTGGCCCGGCAGGACCGTCGTCGCGGGGTCGAGCTCCGACAGACGGATCAGCGACTCGGCCATCGCCTCCGGCGAGCCGCCGGGGAGGTCCACCCGGCCCCAGCCCGCGGCGAAGAGCGTGTCACCGCTGAAGAGGACGCCGCTGTCGGCGTCGAGCAGGCACACGGATCCCGGCGTGTGGCCGGGCGTGTGGAGGACGGTGAGGCGGATCGCCCCGAAGCGGACCACGCCGCCCTCGCCCAGCTCGACGGCCGGCACCGACGGCGGGATCTCGAACGGCGCCCAGAGCGGCGTCGGATGGACGAGCGCCTCGCGGTCCGCAGCGTGGACGGCGATCTCGGCGCCGGTGGCCTCCGCGACGGCGGCGTTGTCGCCGATGTGATCCCAGTGGCCATGGGTCGAGACGATGAGCTTCAACGTCCACTCGCGAGCGGTGAGCTCCTCGCTGATCCAGGCGAGGGACGGGATCGCCGTGTCGATCGCGATCGCCTCGCCCGTCGCCGGATCGGCGATGACGTGGACGTTCGTCCCGAGCGGCCCGATCACCCGGCTGATCCGCTCCATCGCCGACCGCGTCAGTCGCCGTCGAACAGGTCGTCGGCCTCGCCGTACGCCGGCAGCCGGAACCCGAACTCCGCGCCGCCTTCCGGCCGATTCCGGGCCCACGTCGTCCCGCCGGCGGATTCGACCAGGGCCCGGACCACGTACAGGCCGATCCCGGCACCCTGCGCCCGTCGTCGCGCCGTGTCCGTCCGATAGAACAGATCGAACAGCCGTGAGGGGTCGTCCGGGAGACCCGGCCCCTCGTCGCACACGCTGATCTCGATGTCGCCGTCGACGAGGGCCGCCCGGACGAGGATCTCCCCTTCGTCACCGTACTTCAGGGCGTTCGAGACGAGGTTCCGGAGCACGAGCTCGAACGATGCCTCGTCGCAGCGCGCCGGCGGCAGCCCGGCGGCGGCCTCGAGGACGATCGTCGCGTCCGGCCAGCGCCGTCGCTTGTCGGCGAGGATCCGCTCCATCAGCGGCCGGACGAGGACCGGATCGCTGCCACTCTCGACCACGTGCCGCTCCGCCCGGGCGAGGACGAGGAGGTTCTCGACGAGGCGCTCCAGTCGCTCGCTCTCCGAGACGATGTCGTCGATGATCCCCCTCCGGTCCGCCTCGTCGAGGTTCGGTCGCCGGAGGAGCTGGCTCCCGCCGAAGATCGCCGTGACGGGTGTGCGAAGCTCGTGGCTCAGCATCCCGACGAACACGTCGCGCAGCTCGTCCGCCTGCTTGCGCTCGGTCACGTCGACGACGACGCCGATCGAGCGGAGCGCCCGTCGTGACGGAGACGGTTCCGCCTCGGAGAAGTAAGTCTGGCCGTGGGTCGAGACCCAGCGGATCGTCCCGTCCGGACGGACGACCCGGAACTCGTGGTCGATCGATCCGTCACCCGTCGGCAGCTGGGCAGCGGCGAATCGCTCCAGGGCCGCCTCGCGATCGTCGGGATGGATGGGTGGGGCGTCCGGGGACGGCGTCGCGCCGCTCGTCGCCACGATCTCGTGGAGCTCCGGCGACCAGTAGCGCTCGCCGGTCACCAGGTCGTAGTCATACAGGCCGAACTCGCCCGCCTCGGCGGCCAGGCGCAGCCGCTCCTCCCGGCCCCGAAGCTCCTCCTCCGCCTCCTTGCGGATCGTGATGTCGATCCCGATGCCGTAGAGGACCGTCGGACGGTCGCCCTCGTACGTGGCACGCCCGCGGCCGTCCATCCAGCGGATCGAGCCGTCCGCGTGCTGGAACCGGAACTCGACGATGTAATCCGTCCGGTTCGCGAGCGCGTTCGCGACGGCGGCGGAGACCGCGGCCCGATCCTCCGGCACGACCCGCTCGAGGAACGCGGTCTCGCGCCCCTCGAACCCACCCGGCGGCAACCCGAACAGCTCCTCGAGCTCGGGGCTCCACGTCACGACCTCGGTCTCGAGGTCGCGCGTCCACCAGCCCATGCGGCCACCGCGCATCGCCAGCGCGAGCGAGCTCTGGGTCCGGCGTAGCAGATCCTCGGCGACGCGACCGCCGTCGATGTCCGTGGCCGTGCCATACCAGGTCACCTCGCCGGTCGCCTCGTCGCGGACCGCGACGCCGCGGCTCAGGTGCCAGCGGAACGTCCCGTCGGCCATCCGGAGCCGGTGCTCGTGCTCGTACGGACCGCCGCGGGCGACCGCTTCGTGCCAGGCCTCCGTCGTCGGCCCGAGGTCGTCGGGGTGGACGAGCGCCTCCCAGCGCCAGCCGTCCTGTCCCGCCAGCCGGGCATCCGCATAGTCGGCGATCCGGCCGTTGTAATCGCGGACGGTCCCGTCGTCAGCCGCGACCCAGACGAGGTGCGGAACGGCGTCGGCAAGATCGCCGAGCGCGCTTCGGAGCGGCGCGTGAAGCGGGAGCATGTTCATCTTCGGGCCGGCGGGATCGTCGGCCTCAGGCCTCGAGGGTCGCCTTCATGCAGTCGAACGTCTGGCCGATCATCTTGTTGGCGGTGCCTTCGATCAGCCGCGAGCCGAGCGATGCCAGGCTGCCGGAGATCATCACGTCAGCGTCCCAGTCCATGCGGGTGCCGCCGCTCGGGCCGTCGCTCAGGGTCATCGACGCGGTCGCGTCCACTGCGCTCCCGGGCGCCTGGCCGTGCGCCTTGATGACCGCCCGATCGGGCGGCTGCTGATCCGCCATCTCCATGTTCACGACGAACCGGGCGCTGATGAACCCGATCCCGACCTTCGCCGTTGCCTTGAAGTGCGTCGCGTCGACGACCTCGATCGATTCGACGCCGGGCCCGCACTTGCCGACCTGGTTCGGGTCGATGACGAACGCCCAGACGCGGTCGCGTGGCGCGGCGATGTCGACGGTACCGGCGAACTTCATGCGGCGCTCCGTGGGTCGTGGGCGACCGTTCGAGCCGTTGCGGCGTGGAGGAACGGCGACCGGCGGGCTGGGGTGCCGGTCAGGCGTCGGATGATAACGGGGAGTCGCCGCCAACGGTCGCGGGTCGACCGGCAGGTGACATCCCGGCGGTCCCCGGCGCGGCGAGGAACGCGGCGGGCTCGCGGATGAAGCGCGTCCGACAGCCGATCGAGCAGAACGCGTAGACCGTTCCCTCGTGCTCGGCGAGGTGGCGGGCGTGAGCGCGGTCCACGGTCATCCCGCAGACCGGATCGACCAGCACGATGTCATCGACGACGGGCTGGATCGGCGGGACGACGAGCGCCGCGTCACCGGTCATCGTCGCCGGCCCCGGGGACGCGACGAAGGGAGCGCGCCCGCGCCGGACCTGGACGAGCTCGGCCAGGATCGACAGGGCGATCTCCTCCGCCGTCTCCGCGCCGAGATCCATCCCAGCGGGCGCGCGCAGCGCGGCGAGCCGCTCCTCGGCGAGCCCGGTCTCCTCGCGCAGCCACTGCCGGACGACGTTCGCCCGGGTCGGCGAGGCGACGAGGCCGACATAGGACGCGGATCGGCGCAGCCCGGCGGCGAGCGCTTCCTCGTCCCAGACGCCCTGCGTCGCGACGACGACGTACGGACTGGCCTCCGGATCGACGCGGCCCAACGACGTCTCCTGACTGACGCGTTCGGCAGCCGGGAAGTCCTCGCTCTGGGCAACCGGATCGAAGACCGAGACGCGCCAGCCGCTCGCGGCGCCGAGGGTGACGAGCGCGCCGGCAATCGGGGTCGTGCCGGCGATCCAGAGGAGCGGCGCGGGAAGATGGGGTTCCACGTAGATCTCCAGCGTGCCGCCGGAATGGCACGTCATCACGAGCTCGACGATGCCGTCGGCACGGCGGCCCTCGGCCGGCGCGTCCTTCGACAGGCGGAGGAGACGCGGCTGGCCGTCGGCCATCGCGTGGAGCGCCTCCCGCACGACCACGGGCTGGGCGCAGCTGCCGCCGACCCAGCCCTCGATCGTTCCATCCGGGTGGACGATGCCGCTCGCTCCGGGGCGAGCGGAGGTGGGCCGCGCGACGGCAACGACGGTCGCGACGACGAACGGGCGACCGGCCTGCTCGAGCTCGGCCGCTCGACGAAAGATGCTGTGGCTCACGATGGGCCGAGGGGCGGCGTCGTCAGGCCGGAGCGCCGACGACGCCCTTCTCGTTGAGGATCGCCCACACCTTCGGCGGGGTGATCGGGATGTCGATGTTCCGGACGCCGAGGTGCCACAGGGCATCGACGACGGCATTGGCGATCGCGGGCGGCGCGCCGACGGTCGCCGACTCGCCGACGCCCTTGGCCCCGATCGGGTGATGCGGCGAAGGCGTGACGGTCTTCTCGAGCTCCCAGGCGGGCGTCTCGAGCGCGGTCGGGAGCAGGTAATCCATGAACGTGCCGGCGAGGTTGTTGCCGTTCTCGTCGTACGTGATCGCCTCGTACAGCGCCGGGGCGAGGCCCATCGTGAGGCCGCCGTGGATCTGGCCGTCGACGATCATCGGGTTGATGATGTTGCCGCAGTCGTCCACCGCGACGAACCGGCGGATCTTCACCTCGCCGGTGCCCTTGTCGATGTCGACGACACAGATGTAGCTGCCGAACGGGAACGTCAGGTTCGGCGGGTCGTAGTAGTCGACGGCCTCCAGGCCCGCCTCCATCCCGGCCGGATGGTTCGTGTAGGCCGCGAAGGCGATCTCCTGGATCGTCTTGAACCGGTCCGGCGAGCCCTTGACGCTGAACTTGCCGGGCTCCCACTCGAGGTCGTCCTCGCTCGCCTCGAGGAGGTGGGCGGCGATCTTGCGGGCCTTCTCCCGGATCTTCCGGGCCGCGATCGCGGTCGCGGCGCCCGCGACCGGCGTCGAGCGCGACGCGTACGTGCCGAGCCCGTAGGGCGCGGTGTCCGTGTCGCCTTCCTCGATCTTGATGTCCTGCACCGGGAAGCCGAGCTCCTCGGCGATGATCTGGGCGAACGTCGTCTCGTGGCCCTGGCCCTGCGTCTGCACGCCGAGCCGCGCGAGCACCTTGCCCGTCGGGTGGACCCGGATCTCGCACGAGTCGAACATCTTGATCCCGAGGATGTCGAAGTCGTGGGACGGCCCCGCGCCGACGATCTCGGTGAAGCTGCTGATCCCGATCCCCATGAGCTCGCCACGGGCGCGCTTCTCGGCCTGTTCGCGGCGCAGCCCGGCGTAGTCGATGAGGTCCATCGCCTTCTGCAGGGCGGCCGGATAGTTGCCCGAGTCGTACGACCAGCCGGTCGGCGTGGTGTACGGGAACTGCTCGGGCTGGATGAAGTTCTCCATCCGGACCTGGGCCGGGTCCTTGCCGATGTCATGCGCCAGGACGTCGACCATCCGCTCGATCGCGTGGACCGCCTCGGTCACGCGGAACGAGCAGCGGTAGGCGACGCCGCCAGGCGGCTTGTTCGTGTAGACGCCGTCGACCTCGACGAACGCGTTCGGGAAGTCGTACGACCCGGTGATCACGTTGAACAGACCCGCCGGGAACTTCGAGGGGTCGGCCGCGGCGTCCGTGTAGCCGTGGTCGGCGATCGTCCGGACCTTGAGCGCCTGGATCCGGCCGTCCTTCGTGGCGCCCATCTCGGCGTGGATGTGGTAGTCCCGGGCGAAGGAGTCCGCCTGGAGGTTCTCCGAGCGGTCCTCGATCCATTTCACCGGCTTGCCGATGAGGAACGAGGCCGCGACCGCGAGGACGTAGCCCGGGTAGACCGGGACCTTGCCGCCGAAGCCGCCGCCGATGTCGTGCGTCTTCACCCGGATGTTCTGCTCGGAGATCGGCAGCCCGGCGCCCGCGGCGACGAGGGCGATGACGGTCCGGATCGCGTGCGGCGCCTGGGTCGTCATGTGCAGGGTGAGCTGCTGGCGAACCGGATCCCAGTCCGCGACGCAACCGCACGTCTCGATCGAGGCGACGTGGATCCTCGGGATGTAGATGTCCTCGGCGATCCGGACCTCGGCGTTGGCGAGGGCGGTGTCCGCCGCGGACTCGTCGCCCGATTCCCAGTGCCAGATGCGGTTCGTCTGCTTGTCGGCAGCACGGTCCGGGCGGAGCACCGGCGCATCCGCCTGGAGCGCCTTGAACGGATCCACCACGACGGGGAGCGGGTCGTAGTCGACGAGGACCGCGGCGACGCCGTCGGCTGCGGCATAGCGACTCGTCGCGATCACCGCCGCGACTTCCTGGCTCTGGTACATGACCGTGTCGGTCGGCAGGACCATCTGCATGTCGCCGGCGAGGGTCGGCATCCAGTGGAGCTTGTAGCCCTCGAGATCCTTGCCGGTGATGACGGCGAGGACCCCCGGGACCTTGAGCGCCTCGCTCGCGTCGATGCCCTTGATCGTCGCGTGGGCATAGGGACTGCGGACGATGTCGAGCCACAGCTGGCCCGGCAGGTTCACGTCCTCGATGTACTCGCCACGGCCGCGGATGAAGCGCGGATCCTCCTTGCGCTTGACCGAGTGGCCCATGCCCCCGATCTCGGGGCTGGTGCGGGGTGTTGCTTCCGTCGTCATCGCTGCTGCTCCCCGCTCAACCGGCCGCGGCCGGTTCGGCCGAGACGGCCTGTCCGTCGGTGGTCTCGGCAGCCACGACCGGCGCCGCCTGGCCCGTGTCGAGCTGGCCCGACGCCTGCTGGATCGCCTTCACGATGTTCACGTAGCCGGTGCAGCGACAGAGGTTGCCGCTGATCCCCTCCCGGATCTCGTGCTCGGACGGCTTCGGGTTCTGGTCCAGCAGCCAGGCGGCCTGCATGATCATCCCCGGCGTGCAGAACCCGCACTGGAGACCGTGCTGGTCCCAGAAGGCCTGCTGGAGCGGGTGGAGGGTGGCGCCGTCGACCATGCCCTCGATCGTCCGGATCTCGGCGCCGTCGGCCTGGACCGCGAGCATCGTGCAGGACTTCGCGCTCTGGCCGTTGACGTGGACCGTGCAGGCGCCGCAGTTGCTCGTGTCGCACCCGACGTGCGTTCCGGTGAGGCCGAAGACGTCGCGAAGGAGATGGACGAGGAGGAGGCGCGGTTCGACATCGGCCTCATGGGCCTCGCCGTTGACCGTGACGGAGACGTGCTGGGTGGTCATGCTCGATCGCCTCCGTTACTCGCCGGTCGTCCGGTTGGCTGCGGCCCGCAGCGCCCGCACCGTCATCTCGGCGACCATCGCCCGCTTGTACTCGGCGGGTCCGTGGCTGTCGCTGCCGGGCCGGCTCTGGGCGGCTGCGGCGGCACCCGCCGCGCGGAACGTGTCATCGGTCAGCGCGTGGCCGACGAGGGCCGCCTCGGCGTCGGTCGCCGCGAACGGCGTCTCGGCCACGGCCGTCAGCCCGATTCCTGCCGCGGCGATCGTGCCGTCGTCGGCGAGGGTCAGCGTCGCAGCGACCCCGACCGTCGCGAAGTCGCCCGCTCGGCGCTCGAGCTTGCGGTAGGCGCTGCCCGTCCGCGGGTTCGGGAGCGGGATCCGGACCTCCGTCAGGACCTCGGTCGGCTCGATCGCGGTCGTGAAGGTGTCGAGGAAGAAGTCGCGGGCCTTGACGACGCGCTCGCCGGACCCGCTGCGACAGACCAGGTCCGCGCGCAGAGCGAGCAGCACGGCCGGCCAGTCCGAGCTCGGGTCGGCGTGGGCGCACGAGCCGCCGATCGTCCCCCAGTTGCGGACCTGCGGGTCGCCGATCCCGCCGGCCGCCTCGTGGATGACGGGCCACGCCGCGCCGAGCGCCTCGTCCTCGTGGATCCGCCGATGCGTTGCCCGGCCGCCGATCGAGAAGAAGTCGCGCCGGGTGATGCCGTCGAGACCGGCGACGTCGCGGAGGTCGACGAGGACGGCCGGCTGGGCGAGCCGGAGCTTGAGCAGGGGCAGCAGGCTGTACCCGCCCGAGAGGAGCTTCGCCTCACCCTCGCGCTCTGCGAGGACCCGCAGGGCGGCGTCGAGATCCGGTGGCCGGACGTAGTCGAAGGCTGCGGGAATCATGCGCGACCGTCCTCCTCCGCCCCTGACGCGCGGGGCGCTCGACGGCTCGCCTCGCACCCGGTGGCGCTCGACGAGCAGCGTGATCTCGACGATCGGGCCGACGGAGGTCGAGTCTGTGACGGGCTCGATTTCGTCCGGGGGTCCGCACTCGAAGTGTGCGCCGTCGATCGGTGACGGGTCAACTGGATTCGGGCGCGCGGGGTCCGAGGGCGGCGATTCTGCTCGGCCCCGTCCGGGCCCTGTCGATTCGGCGGCCGGCCGTTCGTCGATCGATTGACAGGGCGGACGAGGCACGCCGCCAGAGCCACAGTCGAGGAGGGTTCCGATGGGAGCTCAGGTCGTACACGTCGAGGTCACCGGCAAGGACGGGGCGAAGCTCCAGGAGTTCTTCCGGGATGTCTTCGGCTGGAGCATCGACACGAACAACCCGGGCGGGTACGGCATGTACCGCCAGGGCGACGGAATCACCGGCGGGATCGGCGGCGCGCCGGAAGGCCAGCCGGCGGGCGTCACGTTCTACGTGCACAGCGACGACCCGCAGGGCGTCCTCGACAAGGTCGCTTCGAAGGGCGGCCGCGTCCTGATGCCGCTCACCGAGGTCGCGCCGCAGACGACGATCGCGCTGTTCGCCGATCCCGAGGGCCACGTCATCGGGATCATGTAGTCGCCGCTGCGGCAGCGTTGCGACCGGGCCTGCCGAGCAGGCCCGGTCGCTTCGTGTCTGCGGGGGTCCCTACCGCTCGGCGCCGCACGGCGGCGCGGGGCGTGAGCGGCCCGTGCTCGTTGCGTCGCTCGAGCCGTCGGAATCGGCGGCCGCAAGGCCACTCGGCGGACGATGAGAGCAGGCACGGCTCGTCCCGGCGGCGGCAAGGCCACTCGGCGGACGGTGCGAGCAGGGACCGCTCGTCGCGTCCGCCGGGAGAGCCGATGTCAGGTCGAGTCCGCGGGCCGGCCGACGGAACGAGCACCCGCTGCTCGTCGGTCGCGACTCGCGAGCGGGCCGGTGTTGGGCCACAACCAACAACGATCGATCGTCGGCCGCCGGGATCACGCCGACAGGCTCTCGGGTCGACGTCCGTTGGTCTCGCGCCAACTAGCATCGGGCGGCGACGTGATTCCCCCGGCAGCCGCGATGCCCGTTCGACGCTTGTTGGTCACGAGCCAACAGGGCGGGGCAAGCGCAAACGCCCGCGATCGCGATCAGCTTCCCGTGGCCACCGCGTCCGGCTCGGCCGCCATCGCCTCCCCCGTCTCGACGTACGTCTTCAGCCCCGAGACGATGAAGACGATTCCGCCGCCGAACTCCGTCTGGACGACGCCGCCTTCGCGCATCCCGGACGTCACGACCGTGAGCTTCGAGACACCCGGGCCAGCAGGCTCGACCGCCCACGTCATCCGGACGGGACCCTCGGCTTCGATCTCCGGGCTCCACCGGGCGTGGAAGGTCATCGTCACGGAGCGGCCTGGCTCGATGTCGACGACCTCGCCGTCGGCCGCGACCGAACCATCCGGATACGTGTAGATGACGCGGCCGCCCGGCGACCAGTCCGAGTCGACCCGCGTGCCGTAGTAGTAGCGCTCGGTTTCGACCCCGTCCGTGATCGCCCGCCAGATCCGGTCGGGCGTCGCGCGGATGATCACCGAGTAGACATGGTCCGGTGCGAGCATCGAGGGTGCCTCCAGGTCGTGCTTGATCGCGGCCATCCGCCCGACCACCGGCTCGGCGAACTTGCCGATCCAGCGATCGGCGACGAGCCGGATCGGGACGGGGTTCAGGAAGTGGTGCTTCTCGCGGCCGACCCGACGCGTCTCGATCAGGCCGGCTTCCTCGAGGACATCGAGATGGCGCATCACGCCGAAGCGCGTCATGCCGGGCAGATGCGCCGCCAGCTCGCCGAGCGTCTGTCCGTCGCGATCGAACAGCCGATCGAGGAGCAGCCGCCGGCTGGGATCGCCCAGCGCCCGGAAGACCGCCGCCATCTCGTCCACGTCGCGATGTTATGTGACCGTCGAGTCACATGTCAAGGCCCGAAACACGGGCCAGCCCCGAGCCGAGCCGACTGGCGAACCTACGCTGCGCGAACCTCGGCGGCGATCGGGACCGCCCTCGCGATCGTGTCCGTGACCGGGCAATGCGCGACCGCCCAGTCGACGAGGGATCGAGCCTCGTGATCCGCGACCCCGTCGACGGAGACGACGACCGCCATCGACAGCGCGCCGGCGTCGATCGCCTCGTCCAGGCCGAGAATGCCGCGGTCGTCGGACTCGCTGTCCACCGCGACCTCGATCGCACCATGCGCCACGCCCGTGGCCGCAGCCCGAATGGCGATGAGCGCAGCGACGCACGAGGCGGCCGCGGCTCGCATCAGCCAGCCTGGCGACGGGGCGGAGGCGGTGCCACCGATGCCGGTCGGCATGTCGGCCGCGACGGTTTCGCCGCCCGGACCCCGGACCTCGGCGCGAAGCCCCGAGGTGATCCGCGCCGTCGCGACCGAGTCGCGGTAGCGGGCCTCATCGGGATGGTCGGTCAGGTAGACGGTCGCGCCGGCGACGGCATCGGCGATGGACACGCGACTCCTCCTCTGTCAGCCGAGCGGTTCCCAGGTCAGGATGCCGATCGCGCCGACCGGCGGCGTCGCGAGCGTCCAGCCGTCGTCGTCGCGTTCGCGGGCCATCGCCGCGAGCGCGATCCGGAACCGCTGCTCCTTCTCGCCGTCGTCGCGGATCCACAGCTGGCGGCGGATGAAGGTCGCGAGCCCGTCGAAGGAGTCGAACGTCCGCGGCGCCCGCTCGACGCGCTGGATCTCCGTCCGGCGGCCGCGCGCGCGGAGCAGCTCCGCGAGCTCCGGGAGCGCCGGCAGCGGGACGCGCTCCATCTCGTGGACCAGTGGCCAGAACGGGTCCGCGACCGACGCCGGACTGCGGTCCGTCAGCATCGCGACGCAGAGGCGTGATGCCGCCTGCTCCATCGCGTCGAGGAACGGCCCGATCTCCTCGATGTCGTACCCGACGTGGGCGACGAACGCGACATCGGCGACCGGCGGCGTCCCCAGCTGCTCCAGCGCCGCCGGCCATGCGGCCGGCACGATCCGCAGATTGGCGAGCCCGTGCTCGGCCTTGCCGGTTCGCAGGGCATTGCGCATCGAGGCCGACGGCTCGACCGCGATCACCTCGGCCACGCGCAGCGCGAGCGGCAGTGCATAGCGGCCGGCGCCTGCGCCGATGTCGAGCCACCGATCGCCCGACTCGGTGATCGCCAGGAGCGCGTCGAGCGCTTCCTCGCCCCGGCGGTGGGCGTCGGCGATGAACAGCGACGAGACGGGAGCGTAGAAGTCGCGGTCCGGCAGCTCCCGAACGCGGTCGACCTGCTCGCGATTGGCCCGAACGCGTTCGGCCCAGGCAGCCTCGAGCTGAGCGGCGCTGGCGGTGGTCATCGCCTCACGATACGTCGCGCCCGCCGGCGGCGGGTTCGATCGGCCCCGACAGCCGGCGCAGGTCCTCGGCCGTGTCGACGTCCGGGTTCGCGCCCTCGATCCGGACCTCGCGGACGAGCTCCGGGTGCGCACCGAGCACGGGCCCGAAGCCGCGATCGCCCGCGATCTCGTCGGCGAGTCGCCAGATCGAACGGCGCGCGAGCACCGGGTTGGGCGTCCGGTCCGCGTCGTGGCGGGCGACGACGAACGGCGTCCGCGGCGATTCGTCCGATGCGTCGACCAGCGCGCGGATCGTCGAGGGCCGAACCCGCGGCTGGTCGCCAGGCAGGATCACGGCCTGTTCCACGTCCTCGTCGTCGAGGAGCCCACGGAGGCCGAGCCGAACGGAGCTCGAGAGGCCCTCCTCGGGGTGGGGATTGACGATCCGTCGAACGGGCCCGAGATCCAGATCGCCCACGCTGCCGTCGGGCGGCTCGACGACGACGATCGGGTCGAGGCCGGCGGCGACCGCTGCGGAGACGACGTGCCGGAGGATCGGCTCGCCGTCGAGCTCCGCCAGCAGCTTCCCGCCACCGAACCGGGAGCCCGCGCCCGCGGCGAGGACGACGCCGGCGGTGCGGGTGGCGCGTGCTGCGTCGTCAGCCGTCATCCGCGAACGATATCGGGCAATGGCGACCAGAAGTCCGCGCACAGCCGCCGCTCAGAACGCGGCGGTCGCGCCCGCCGCGGGCGATGCGATCGCGCCCAGGGACAGCTCGGAGGACGACGCGGGCCGGTCGACCACCCGCCGGAAGAACTCGATCAACCGGTTGGCGTGGTGATCGAACGTGAACTCCGCCTGGTGGCGGGTGACGTTGGCCCGCGCGCGCCGCATCTCCACCTCGTCGCGGAGGGTCGCCGCGAGCTCGTCCGGCCGCTCGAAGAACACGCCGATCCCCAGCTCCCGCGCGACGGTCTGGATGGCCACGGTCGAGCCGTCGTTGCGCCGCTGGATCATCGGCAGGCCGGCCGCCGCGAGCGTCGCCATCCGGGCGGGGAGATTCAGGTCGTCCCAGCTCGCCGCAGCCAGGTCGCCGCCGTTCGTCGACTCGAAGACGTGCAGCCAGCCGGCGTCGTACTGGGAGAAGACCGCGACCCACTCCTCCTGGCCCGCGGTGGGGTGGAGATGGAGGTGACGTGGCGCGAGCCTGCGACTCCGCTCGATCCACTCGCGCCACTGGCCGTGGGTGAACTGGCCGTGGAAGTGGAGATGGATCCCCTCCCCCGCGAGCGCGGCGACGTCCTCGGGATGCAGCCCGATCGGGCGGCCCGGGACGACGGTGTGGATCTCCCCGTCGGCCGCCGAGAGTCGCGGCGACGGCCGGATCCCCTCGAACCACTCGGCCTTCGGCAGGTCGCCGTCGAGCACCAGGCTGCGGCGCGGATCGTTCGCGTCGGGCAGGAACGTCGCGAACCAGTCGGCCATCTCGCGGCTCGAGTGGATGACGCCGGCCGACCGGTCCGTCAGCTCGACGAGGTCGCTCCACGTCCCGCGCTCGCGGCAGATGAATGGACCTTCCTTGAAGTGCCAGACGAACGGGATGTCGGCGAGGCGCCGGCGGACCTCGGCGGCGAACGGCACGGCGTGCCAGTTCAGGAGCGCGTAGATCACGTCCGGCCGGAGCTCGCGGACCGCGGTCTCCCAGTCGTGGCTCGGGACGTCCTGGACGTGACCGAACGGGACCGGGCCGACGGCCGTGTACCAGGCGGGATCCGGCGTCCAGAGCCCGAACAGCCGGTGGCCTCGTTCCTCGAGCGCGAGGATCCGCTCCGGGTTGTAGGAGAGCTCGCCGACCAGCAGGATCCGGAGCCCGTCCGGTGCCATCGGCGTCGGCGGGCGGTCGCGGAACCGCCGGTATCGGGCGACCTCGTCGATCGGATCGCCGACGGTCGTCTCGAACCGGAGCGGATGGCTGATGCCGAACCGCTGGCGGAACGGATTGATGCCGCCGAGCGGCTCGCGGATCAGGTGCGTCAGCTGGTCGGGGTGATGGACCCACTCGCACGTCACCCGACCCGTCTGGCGGACGTCGCCGTGACGCCGGACGGCAGACCAGTACATCCGGTCGAGATCGTCGGTGACGAGCTCGTCGCGCTCGACCCAGCGCTCGGGAACGCGCCGATGGAGGACCTGGACGAGCTGCGGCCAGCCGTCGACGGTGTCGAGGGCATCCCGGTTGTAGTGGTGGCGAACGCCCGTCGTCGCCATGACGACCGCCGGATCGTCGCCGAGCGTCGCGAGCAGGGTCGCCAGATGGTCCGCGTGCAGGACGTCGTCCGAGGGCAGATAGGCGACGAGCGGCGCCTGGGTCGCGTCCAGCCCGTCGTTGAGCGCGCGGCCGACGCCACCGTTCGACGGACGGCGGATGTAGCGGATCCGGGGGTCGGCGAGGTACGGCGTCACGAGGGCCGCGGTCTCGTCCGGCGACGCGTCGTCGACGATGCACAGCTGCCAGCGTGTCTCGGTCTGGGCGAGGAGGCTCGACACCGCCCGCGGGAGGAACGCGGCCTGGGCGTACGTCGGCATGATCACCGCGATCAGGGGCTCGCGGTCCGGGGCGCGGCGTCTCGGGAGGCTCGGCGTCGGTGGGGTCATCGTACGCGGAGCAGGTCGGTGGCCGCATCGATCACGGACCGGACCGGGATCTCCGCGATGAACGAGGGGTTGTGCTCGCAGCGCTCGACGGACGCGTCCGCTCCACAGACCGGGCAGAGCATCCGCCATGACAGCAAGGGACGGTGGCGGCGGCGCGAGAACGGCCCGGCGTTGATCAGGTTGCCGACCCAGAACAGACCCACGGTCGGCGTCCCGGCCGCGATCGCGAGGTGGAGCGGTCCGGTGTCGTTCGACACGACGAGATCGGCGCTCGCGACGAGCGCGAGCAGGGCCGGCAGGGAGAGCGTCAGCGCCGCCGTCGTGCCCTCCGTCGCGGATTCGACGATCGGCTCGACGAGGTGGGCCTCGTCGCGGGTGCCCGTGACCACGACCTCGCGGCCGAGCCTGCGGAGCTCCGTGACGACCTCGATGAACCGCTCGACCGGCCAGCGCCGCCGGGCATCGCTCGCCCCGGGATGGATCACGATCGGGTGGCTGCCGCGGACGCCCGGCAGCTCGCGGTCCAGCGCCGCCCGGTCATGGTCCGTGACGTCGAGCCGAGGCTCGATCGCAACCGGCGCCGCCCCGACCAGGCCGACGACCTCGAGATACCGGGCGATCTCCCACTGGTAGTGCTCGTACGGGATCCACCGATCGAGCTGGGGCGCGTCCGGCGTCCGGCTGCCGGCCGTGACCCGCGCGCCGAGCCCCCGCACGAACCGGTTCGAGTTGCGGCCGCCGCCGTGAAGCTGGATCGCCAGGTCGAAGCCGCGCGCGGCGAGATCGTCCAGGAGCGCGTCCCGATCCAGGTCCGGATCCTCGCGCCCTTCGTCGCCGATCGCGCCGTCCGGCAGCGGGATCACCCGATCGACGGGACCATCGCGGCTTCCGAGCAGCGCGACGTGGTGCTGCCGGCCGAGGAGCGTGATCTCGGCGTCCGGGTAGGCGGCTCGCAGCGCCTCGAGCGCGGGCAGGGCGACGACGAGGTCACCGAGAGCGTTGGCGCGGAGGACGGCGATCCGCTCGACGTTCGGGATCCGTGGTCCGCCCCCCGCGACCGCGATCAGCCGTCCTCCCGGTCCGGGCTGTCGAGCCGGAAGAAGTTGCTCTGGCGCCCGTCCCGTCGCTGCTGCTGGTAGATGAAGACGAGGTTCCGCTCGGTGAAGACCCCGAGCCACTCGTCCCAGCTGATCTCCTCGAGCCGCCGCCGCCTGCTGCCGCTGTCGTCGCCGGTCGCGAAGCTGATCCGGAGCGTTCGCGGCCGCCCGTCCTTGCCACGCGTCGCAGTCGCCGGTCGGCCGTCGCGCTCCTCCGCCCAGGCACGGACCACCTCCGGGGAGCGGGTCGCCAGCGTCTGGCCCTTTCGCTCGGGTCGCTCGTCCGGCGAATGGATCCACCGGGCGCGGCGGGTCGAGGGCGAGAGCTGGTCGCCAAACCGCTCGAGGAACGTCCGGTCGTCGGCGTTGGCGTTCGTGTCGCGTCCCCGGCCGCCGCCGCCGCTGCTGCCGTTGCCGCCGCTGCCGCTCTGCCGATTGCGGCTGCCGGAGCTGGCCCTCGAGCCGCTTCCGGACCCGCCGGATCGACTGCGGGTGCTGGATTCGCGTCGCGTCTTGGTCTCGGTCGCCATCGTGTCTCCCTTGGTTCGTGCTCGGCGTCCGTCAGGCGGGCTGCAGAAGGAACGGGGCGTCGTGCTCCCGGTTCGGGATCGTCGTCGGGAGCTCCAGGTGGTAGGCACCGGACGGGAACAGGCCGGCGCCCCCGTACGTGCGCAGCACGTTCAGCTCGGCGAGGACGTCCTCGCCCGCGTGCTGCTCCGGGAGCTGTCGCCAGAACCCGAACCCGCCGGCGTCCCGCAGCTTCTCCGTGTCGAACAGCACGCAGCCGCCGACCCATGCGACGCGGTAGAGCCGATCGCCCGGGGACAGCCGGCGCCGGAGGTGGTGCAGGTTCGCGGCGTTGTGGAGGCGGTGACGCTCCCAGGCGGGCGTGCCCGGGACGACCGACTCGGGCGTCACCGGGCCATCCCAGAACTCGACCTGCTGCTCGTGCGGCCGGACGTCCGATTCGTAGCTCAAGCCGACGACGGCCGAGCCGACGAAGCCGCAGCCCGCCCGGCCGATCGCGCGCACGAGGCGGTCGACCAGATCCGGCTCGATGAGGACGTCGTCGTCGAGGAACAGCGCGTACGGCGCTCGCGCGCGATCGAGCAGGGACTGCCGATGCTCCGCCATGCCCCGCCGTGGCAGGTGCCGGCCGACCTCGACGGGTCGACCCTGTGCCCGCAGGACGCGAACCACGGCCTCGGCCTCCGGCCCGAGGACCGGTTCGGTCTCCGGGGTCTGGCTGGAGACGACGATCCGGAGCGACGACCGCGTCTGGGCGGCGAGACCCGCGAGGGTCACCGCGAGGGCGGTCGGCCGGCGGTAGGTCGGGATCAGGACGTCGACCTGGTCCAGCTGGTCGTCGGTCACCGCATCACCCGGGACCGGCCGATCGGGCGTACCGCGGGTCAGGCACGAGGATCCCGGCCGGCATCCGCGCGGCGGCGGGGTGCGGCGCCACGAGCTCGATGGCGGCCGAGACGACGGCCGCGGGATCCACCCCGCGGATGCAGGCCTGGTCGCCGATCGGGCAGACGCTCTTCCGGCAGCCCTTGCACGGGACGTCCGTCGCCAGGACGCGCGAGACGACGCCCCACGGCGCGTGCTGGAGGTTCGTGAGCGCGTACACGTCGACGACGGGCGTCCCCACGGCCGCCGCGAGGTGAGCCGGTCCCGAGTTGTTGCCGATCAGGACGGGCGTCATCGCGAGAAGCGCCGCGAGCTCCGGGACATCGAGCTGCCCCGCGAGCGGGATCACGCGACGGCCGAGGCCCGCAGTGACCTCCGACACGAGCCCCGCCTCGTCCCGTCCGCCGGTCACGACGATCTGCCAGCCATGATCCCGGGCAAGGGTCGCGGCGACGGCCCGGTACGAGGCCGGCGGATAGCGCCGCGACGAGGCGCTCGCCCCCGGCGCGAGAACGGCCCACGGCCGATCGAGGCGGACGCCGAGAGCATCGAGACGGGCCCGAACGGCTCGGGCGGCTGCCGGTGGGACCCGGACCGAGAGGTGGTCGTCGTCGATCGCCGCGCCGACCGTCGCGACCAGATCGAGCTGACGCCGGACCTCGTGGCGGGTCGGGCCATCCGGCTCCGGGTCGGCGACCCAGTCCGTCAGGAGCCGGTAGGGATTCTCGCGGGCATGGGCAAGCCGCCGCGGGATGTCGGCCAGGTGGCACAGCAGCGCTGCGGGCAATGCGCTCTGGCTGTGGACGGTGAAGATCACGGCGGCGTCGAAGCGCTCCGCGCGGAGGCGATCGATGAGGTCGCGGTCGGCGCGACCACCGCTGCCCGAGCCGTCGGGCGGCTCGGTCTTCATCCACGGGACGTCATGGACGATCACGGATCCGATCTCGGGGAGCATCGGGGCGACGGTCGCGCCGGCGCGCGACGTGAGCAGCGTGAGGCGGACGTCGGGGTGGCTACTGGCGAGGGCGCGGAACGCGGGCGTCGTCATCAGCACGTCGCCGAGGGCGTCGAGCCGGACGACGAGGATCCTCCGCGCCGCGGCCCAGTCGCCGGTGAGTCCTGCGCCGGTCATTGCCGCAACGCCTCGGTCTGGTCGACCGCCCGGACACGGTGGATGAGGCTCGTGGTCGAGTAGTCCTGGACGTACGACAGGATCCGGACCGTCCCGCCGAGGCGCTCGACGAGTGGCGCCTCGGGCAACGTCTCGCGGCGATAGTCGCCGCCCTTCACGAAGACGTCCGGCCGGATCGCGGCGATCAGGGCGGCCGGCGTTGCCGCCTCGAACGGGATGACGTGATCGATGCAGGAGAGCGCCTCGAGAACGCTGAGACGGTCCTCGAGGCGGTTGATCGGCCGGTCGGCGCCCTTCAGCCCGCGGACGCTCGCGTCGGAGTTCACGCCGACGAGCAGCACATCGCCGAGCGCCTTGGCCCGTGACAGATAGGTGACATGACCGCGGTGGAGGATGTCGAAGCAGCCGTTGGTGAAGACGATCCGGCGGCCCTGCTCGCGAAGGAGCGCCACTCGTGCCCGGACCTCGTCGAGCGACTCCAGTCGCTTCTCGGATCGGCCGACGGCTGCCGCGAGGTCGGCCGCGGTGCAGATCGCCGTCCCGTCCTTCTGGACGACGACGCCGGCGGCCGCCGCTGCGAGCTCCGCCGCGACCGGGGTCGGCGCGCCCGCGGCGAGCCCGAGGGCGAGAACGCCGCTGTACGTGTCGCCGGCGCCGCATGCCTGCTGATCCGCCGTGGGACGCGCGTATGTCCGGTACGGCTGGCGTCCCTGCTCGAGGATGACCGCGCCTTCCCGATCGAGGGTCACCGCGACGACGGCGGAGCCGGTCCGGCGATGGAGCGTCTCGGCGCCCGCGACGATCTGGCGGGCGCGAGCCTCGGATCCCTCGAGCTCCTGCTCGCCGAGCAGCCGGACCGCCTCGCCGTAGTTCGGCTTCGTGGCGGTCGGCGCGAGGCGGGCGTGGCGCGACGGGTCGCGGGCATCGACGACGACGACGGGCCGCCGCCGCGCGAACGACTCGGCGAGCGCGGTGTCGATCCGCGGGCCGACGACGCCGTACGCGTAGTCCGAGACCAGCACGGCATCCATCTCCGGAACAAGCGCCTCGATCCGGTCGATCAGCTCGTCCTCGAGCGTCGCCGAGATGCCATCGACCGTGCCGCTGTCGAAGCGGAGCAGCACCTGGCCGTCGGCGACGACGCGCTGCTTCGTCAGGGTTCGTCGCTGCGGGTCGCGCAGCACGCCGGTCGTGTCGAGGCCGGCTTGTACCAGCGCCGAGCACAGCCGCTCGCCCTCCTCGTCCAGGCCGACCACGGACAGCAGCGTCACGTTGGCGCCCAGCGCGGCGAGATTCGCCGCGCTGTTCGCCGCTCCGCCGGCGGAATCCACGCGGCGGTCCATCGCAACGACGGGGACCGGCGCCTCACGGCTGAGCCGGTCGGCATGGCCGCGGAGGTAGCTGTCGAGCATCGCTTCGCCGATGACGAGGATCCGCCGACCCTGCATCGCGTCGACGGCAGCGAGCAGGCCCGTCGTCATGCCGACACCGCCCGTCCCACGGGGGGTCGCTTCTCGACCGGCCGACCAGCTGCCTCGGATCCCCGAGCGTGGTCCGCGAGCACGATCCGGGCGGCCGCGAGGAGATCCGGCACGGCGGCGTCGGGCTCGATGCCGGCCGGATGGGTGGATCGGTCGCGCCACTCCGGGCCCACGAGGATGCTCCGGCACCCGGCGGCGTGCCCGGCGGCGACGTCCATCCACGTGTCGCCGACGAACCACGAACGGCCCGGGTCGACGCCGAGCTCGGCGAACGCGCGGAGGAGCAAGCCGGGCCGTGGCTTGCGACAGTCGCAGCTCGTCGAGAACGCCCGCACGGATCCGTCGGGCAGGTGGGGGCACGCGTAGAAGCCGGCAAGCCGCCCGCCGAGGGCCTCGATCTCCTCCGCCAGGTGCTCCCCGAGCCGGCGGAGGTCCGCCGTCGAGAAGTAGCCGCGCGCGACGCCCGACTGGTTCGTGACGACGGCCAGCTCGACCCCCGCCGCGCCGAGCAGGCGAACGGCTTCCCGCGCGCCGGGCGCGAACCGCACGCGACGCGGGTCGACGTTGTACGGGAGGTCCTCGATGAGCGTCCCGTCCTTGTCCACGAACAGCACGGTCCGGGGGGACGATGAGGCCGGGGCCGCGGGGCGACTCCCCCGCTGCGCGAGTCGGGTCATGGCCACGAGGTCTCGCGCATCGGCAACACCGTGATCTCGGGGATCACGGATTCGTCCGGCAGCGACAGGGCGAACCGGATCGTCTCGGCGACCGTTCGCGGGTCCTGGAGCAGCCCCGGATCGAGGTCCGGAAAGCGATCGAGCAGGAACGGCGTCCGCATCCCGCCACAGACAACAGCCGTGACCTTGATCCCCTCGCGCCGTGCCTCCGTGTGCAGGGCGTGGCTCAGCCCGAGCAGGCCCCACTTCGTGGCGTGGTACGCGCTTGCGTTCTCCCACGCCCGCTTGGCCGCGGTCGAGGTGATGTTCACGATGTGGCCGCGGCCCGCCTGTCGCATCGCGGGGAGGGCCGCCTTCGTCATGACGACCGGGCCGCGGAGATTCACCGCGAGGATCCGATCCCAGTCGTCGACCTCGAGCTCGTCGAACGGTGCCGTCCGGTCGATCCCCGCGTTGTTCACGAGGACGTCGAGCCGGCCCCAGCGATCCACGGCGGCAGCGACGCCGGCCGTCGCAGAGCCGGGATCGGTGACGTCCAGGGCAATCGGCTCCGCGTCGCCGCCGGCGCCGAGGATCGATGCCGCCGTCTCCTCCCGTCCGGCCGCGGAAATGTCGCCGACCAGGACGCGCATCCCGGCCGCGCCAAGCACGTCGCAGGTCGCCCGGCCGAGACCGCTGCCGCCACCCGTGACGAGCGCCACCTGTCCGACGAGATGCCCGGCGAGGCCGTCGGCCCACGCGTCGCGAGCGGTCGCGCCATCGCTCCCGCGCTCGACCTCGCTGGCCGTGGCCGAGCCGCCGGCCGATGCCGGGCGTCGGGTGGGACGAGGGGTATCGGTCAGGGTCACGAAATCACTCCTTGTCGGGTGCGGGTTCGCGGCCGCGGTCCGCGGGAGGTGCTGGTTCGGTGGCTGGTCGGCCGCGGCGTCTGCACGTCCTCGGCGCCGGGATCAGCGGTCCCGGCCTTCGTCCCGCCCGTCTGCCGCTTGAACCAGCCCGCGGCGACGAGCCGCTGCTCCACCAGCTCGCACAGCACGTGAACGATCACGTCGTGCGCTTCCTGGATGTGCTGCGTGTTCTTCGACGGCACGAGGACGACCTGGTCCGCGTGGGCTCGCAGGTCGCCGCCGTCGCCGCCGAGCAGCGCGATCGTCCGAAGGCCCAGGGCATGGGCCTTCTCGAACGCGCGGACGAGGTTCGGCGACCGCCCGCTCGTCGACAGGCCGATCATCACGTCGCCCGGCCGGCCGAGCGCCTCGACGTGGCGGGCGAAGACGTCGTCGAAGCCGACGTCGTTCGACCAGGCGGTGACGACCGATGGATCCGTCCCGAGACAGATCGCCGCGAGCCCGGGGCGACCGTGGTCGAGGAACCGCCCGACGAACTCGGCTGCCCAGTGGGATGCAGCGGCCGCGCTCCCGCCGTTCCCGGCGATCAGCAGCTTGCCGTCCCGCGCGAGCGCCCGGCAGATCTCGTCGGCCGCCTCGACGATCGCGGCCCGCGACCGGCGCCGCGTCTGGACGAGCGCCTCGATGGCCTCCTCGAAGCGGCGATCGACCTTCGCCAGTCGCTCGGCCTCATCCCGACGGGCGAGCCGGCCCTCGAGGAGCACGTCCTCGTACACCGCGGCGAGGCCGTTCGCGACCCGCTCCCAGGTGAACAGGTCGTTCGCCCGGCGGATCGCCTGACGGCCGAACACGGAGAGGAGCTTCGGGTGGCGATAGAGGTGGGCGATCCGCTCGGCAAGGGCGCTCGGGTCGTCGGCGGGGACGAGGTAGCCGGTCTCGCCGTCGCGGACGCTGAACTTGATCCCGCCGACGCGTGATCCCACGACCGGGATGCCGCAGGCCATCGCCTCGACGGGGGTGATGCCGAACGGCTCGTACCAAGGGGTCGAGACGAAGATGTCGGCCGCGTTGTAGTACGTCTTCAGCTCCGAGCGGTCGCGGCGGCCGACGAACTGGACGCGATCGGCGACGCCTTCCTTGCGAGCGACCTCGGTGAGCCGGGCGAGCTCCGGTGCCCGGCTGATGTCCGGCTCGCGGTCCGGCCCGCCGACGACCAGGAGCCGGACACGGAGGTCGTGCTCGTCCGCGAGACGCGAGACCGCGCGGATGACGTTGTCGACGCCCTTCCGCGGGACCATCCGGCCGAGCTGGAGGAG
Source organism: Chloroflexota bacterium (assembly GCA_042408445.1). Taxonomy (GTDB): domain Bacteria; phylum Chloroflexota; class Limnocylindria; order Limnocylindrales; family CSP1-4; genus CF-46. Next base: position 77,121 of record JBHORC010000024.1, on the reverse strand, counting down.
GATCGGCTCGGCAGGATCCAGGCCGAGGTCCAGACGCGCCAGCGGCCGGCTCATCGGCTCGAACTCGGACGGGTCGAAGCCGCACGGAACGATCGTGATCCGCGACGGCTCGGCGTTGTAGAGGCGGATCAGGTCCTCCTCGTCCTGCGGGCACTCCGCGATGACCCGGTCCGCCTCGGCGACGATCCGGTCCTCGATCGCGAACCGCTCGTCCGGGAACGCGTCGCCGCCACCGTGGAACTGCCGCCGGATCCGGCCGAGGGCGTGGAACGTGATCACGAACGGCAGGCCGAGGCTCGCCTTCAGCTCGGCCGCGACCAGCCCGGAGTAGAAGAAGTTGGCGTGGACCAGGTCGTAGCCGCGCCGGCGCTCGATCCACTCGCGGACCCACTGGCTGAACGCCGGCATGTACGGCAGGAGCTGTTCCTTCGAGATTGGCTCCGGCGGTCCGGCGGGAACGTGCACGACGCGGACGCCCGGGGCCAGCTCGACCGTCTCGCGGAGGTTCGGGTCGTCGCGCCGCGTGAAGACATCGACGCGGTCGCCGACGGCGGCGAGATGGCGTGCGACCTGCGCGACGTAGACGTTCTGCCCGCCGGCATCGACGCCGCCGAGCGTCGCCAGGGGCGACGCGTGCTCCGAGATCATCGCGATGCGGCGCGTCATGAGGCGGTCTCCACGTGCAGGGGCTGGGGCACGCTCGTCCGACCGTCGCGCGACGTCGCGGGCAGCCGGTTCGGGCGGTCCGACGGGGTGGACCAGCCAATGGCGATGGGGCGGGTTCCGGCACGACGACCGGTGACGTCCTCGAACGCGGCGGTCCAGTCCGCGGCGAAGCGCGGGATCGAGAACCGCTCGAGGGCCGTCCGTCGCGCGGCCGCGCCCAGCTCTCGCGCCAGGTCGCGATCGGCGATCAGCGCGCGCATCCCGTCGAGGAGGACCTCGTGATCGGTCGCGATGATCCCCGACACGCCGTCCTCGATGACGACCGGGATCTCGGTCGTCGCGAAGGCGACGACCGGCATGCCGATCATCATCGCCTCGAGCAGGCCGAGTCCCAGGCTCGTGTAGCGGATCGGGTTGAAGAAGAAGCGGTAGCGGGCCTCGAAGGCGGCAAGGTCCGGGCGGCGGACCTCCCCCAGGCCGCCGAGTCGCGTCGCGTTCATCCCGACGAGATCGAGCGGCACCTGCCGTCGCGCTGCGACGAACAGGTCCGCGCCGAGACGGCGACCCCGGGTCGCGAGGTCGTTGATGACGACGATGCCTCGCTCGAGGCTCCCGTCATACCGGACGGCCTCCGGCACCGCGACGCCGTGCTCGATCACCCGGGTCGGGGTCGGTTCGGCGTCCCACATCAGGTCGTTGAAATGGGTGACCTGGACGAGGAGGACGTCCGGGTCGGCAACCCAGTGGCGGGTGTCCGTCGGGTGCTCGCGCGGCGGATCGTGCTCGAGGTACATCCGCGGCAGCCGGCGCTGCTCCGCCGACAGGATCGTGTGCTGGTCGGTCTCCCACGCCTCCCGCGACTGGAACAGCACGACGTCGACGTCGAGATCCCGGACCGCCGCCTCGGGGACTTCGATCACGTTCGGGCCCCATTCCGGCCAGCGCGGCGCGTACCCCGCCCGCGGCGGATCGGACACCGGGATGTAGAACTCATGGCCGGTCCGGGCGAGCGAGTCCAGGTAGCTCCCGTGGACATGCCAGGTGAGCACCTTGAACGGCGTCACGCCATCACTCCGGGATGTCGCGTCCGGCTGCCCGCGCCTCGCTCGATCTGTCGGAGCAGCCGCCGCGCACGTGCGGAGACGGCTCCCGGCGACCCACCGACAGCCTGGTGGAGGCGCGTGTCGAGCGGCGCCCAGCGCGCGGCCCGGCTGCCGTCGTCCGCGGCGAACACGACGACGCTCGGGACGTCGAGGGCGTCCGCGAGATGCGCGACGCCGGTGTCGTTGGCGACCACGAGCGTCGCCTGGCGAAGGATCCAGCCGAGGGAATCGAGGCTGGTCCGGCCGCCGAGATCGACGGCACCGGGGATCGCGGCCGCGACCGCGCTCGTCAGCGACGCCTCCTCGCGGGTGCCGGTCACGACGACCTGCCGGCCGAGCGCCGCCATCTCGCCCCCCACCCGCGCGAACCCGTCCCAGCGCCATCGCGCGGCCGGCCGGCTGCCGCCGGGATGCACGACGACGAATGGCTCCGTGACGCCGACCTCGGCGAGCAGCAGGCGCGCGTCGACGGCGCCGGCCGGGTCGAGCGGAAAGGTCAGCTCCTCGTTACCGTCGGTGATCCCGAGAAGGCTCAGCAGTCGCAGGCCCCGCCGCACCTCCGGATCCTCGTCGCGCCACGTGAGGAACCGCGACGGATCGGGGCAGCGGGCGCCGGCCCGGTAGAAGCCCGCGACATGCCGGGCGCCGAAGAGCTGGACGAACTCGTTCGTCGTCTCGCCCGACCCGTGGAGCTGGATCGCGAGGTCGGCGTCGAGCGACTGGAGCGCAGCAAGGAACCCGGGGATCGCGGCGGCATCGACGCGCTGCTCCGGCAGACCCGGCCAGCCCGGGAACACGTGGAACCCATCGACGAGCCCCGTGAACCGCCCGATCAGCGGTCGGGTTGAGGCGAGGGCGACGAGGTGAATCCGGGCATTCGGCCGTGCCGCCTTGATCGCGCGGAGCGTCGGGACGGCACACAGCCAATCGCCCAGACCGGGAAGCGCCCGCAGGACGATGACCGTCGGGCGGTCTGGAAGCGGGCGTGGAGACACGACGGCCATGCAATCCTCACGGCGGGAGAAGTGGTGGCCGGAAGCGTCGCGCCCGGCCGGTCACCGACTCTCGGCCGAGTTGCTTCTCGAGTTGCAGGGGCCTCGCAATGGCCTCGCAAGGGCCGCTCCGGAGCGAACCAGGCCGGTGTCGCCGATCAGGACGCAGCCGGCGCGAGTGCCTCCCCGAGCTGCCCGCGGGCGATCGCGTGGAGCGGCAGCCCCGAGCCGCCGTATCGGTCCGCAACGACCTCGCCGATGATCGCCAGCGCCGTCTCCGACGGGTTCCGCCCGCCCAGGTCGAGACCGACCGGGCCGCGGAGCCGGCCGAGCTCCTCCTCGCTGACGCCCGCCTCGCGGAGCCGCTCGCGTCGATCGCCCTGCGTCTTGCGCGATCCGACCGCGCCGACGTAGCGGCAGCCGCGGCGGAGCGCCTCGACGATCGCCGGCTCGTCGAACTTGACGTCGTGGGTCAGGACGGCGACCGCGTCGTCCGGACCGAGTCCGATCTCGTCCGCCACCTCGTCCGGCCAGCCCACGACGAGCCGGTCGACCCGGTCCGGCGGAAAGCGCTCGGGGGTCGCGAATGACGCGCGCCCGTCGATCACGGCGACCTCGTACCCCAGCTCCCTGGCGAAGACCGCGAGTGAGCGAGCCACCTCCACGGCACCCACGATCACGAGCCGCGGCCGGACGGGAAACGCCTCGATGAACACCTGTCGGTCGCCGATGGCCACGGTCCGGGACGTCCCGCGGAGCAGCGCGTCGCTCGCGGCACGGCGCAACGCCTCGTCCGCCTCGGCCGAGCCGAGGGAACGGGAGAGCGTCCCGTCCGGCGTGACGACGATCCGCGGCTGGGGTGGTGCGCCGTCACCCGGCTCGTGACGTCCGAAGCCCGATGGCGGGGCGTCCGGCGGCAGGATCGTGGCGACGGCGCGGCCACGGAGCGCGGCGCCCTCGGCGGCCTCGACGGGGACCACGGGCTCGATCAGGACGTCGATCGTCCCGCCGCAGGCGAGGCCGACGTCCCACGCCTCCTCGTCGCTGATCCCGTAGCGGATCACCCGGCTGTTGCCGTCCGCCCGCGCCCGCTCGATCTCCGTCGCGGCGGCGCCCTCGACGCAGCCACCGCTCACCGATCCGGCGATCCGTCCATCGTCTGCCCGGATCAGGACCGCGCCTTCCGGCCGCGGGGCGCTGCCGAACGTCCGGACGACCACGGCCCGCCCGGCACCGATCCCGTGTCCGTTCCAGTCGGCCAGCTGGTCCAGGAGCTCCTTCATCGGGCCGATCCTCCGCCGCTTACGTCCGCTGCGTCAAGGGCCGCGCGGCAGCCGGATCCACCGCCCCGAGATCGAGCGGCGGGGGCGGCGCGGCCGATCGGATCGCCTGGCTGGACGGGCGCTCGCCGGCGTCGGCGGACGCCGCGGCCTCACCGCCGCGCCGGACGTCGCTGGACCGGATCCCCGCCAGGATCTCGCCGAGCCGCTCGAGGCTGGCCACGGTCCCCGCCGGGACGAAGTCGTCGATGTACGGCAGCGCGGCGCGCATCCCGCCGGCGAGCGGCTCGTAGCCCGGCGTGCCCGCCAGCGGGTTGAGCCAGACGAGGCGATGGCAGTTCCGGCGAAGGCGTGCCGTTTCGGTCGCCACGAGCGCCGGGTCGCCGCGGTCCCATCCGTCGGACACGATGATCACGATGCCGCTCGTGCGTAGCGTCCGCCGCGCCCACGTCCGGTTGAAGTCGCGGAACGACTCGCCGATCCGCGTCCCGCCGGCCCAGTCGTTGACGCTGTCGGCGATCCGGGCGAGGGCACGATCCCGATCGCGATCGCGGAGCAGGCGCGTCACCCGGGTCAGGCGCGTCCCGAACACGAACGACTCCGTCTTGACCGATGACGCCGCGGAGAGCGCCTGGACGAACCGGAGCAGCAGCCGCGAGTGGCGCTCCATCGAGCCGGAGATGTCGCACAGGACGACGATCTGACGGGGCCGCTTCGTGGGTCGGCGCCAGATCCATTCGGTGAACTGGCCGCCCGTGGCGATGTTCCGTCGAAGCATCGTCCGCGGCGCGAGGAGGCGGCCGTGATGATGCAGCTCGTATCGCCGCGTCCGGCGCATCTCGAGGCGCGGCTCCAGCAGGTCGACGAGCCGCTCGGCGTCCCGCAGCTCGGCCGCGGTCATCCGGTCGAAGTCGCGGTGACGGAGCAGCTCGCTGGAGGAATAGGCGGTCGGCGCGGCGATGATCCCGTCGACCTCGGAGTCGTCGTCCTCGTCGCCCGCGATCGGCATCGGGATGCCGTCGATCCGGTTCGGGTCGTCGCCGATCGTGCCTTCCTCGCCGGCCGGCGTGCCGACGCCGTCCTCGGCGTCCGGGGCGCTCTCGTCCGTCGTCGGCACGGCCGGGCCGTCCGTCATCGGTCGCTTCCGGCCGCGCTTCCGCCACCAGCGGGCAAAGACGCGGTCGTAGACCTCGCGATCGTCGCGACGGCGGACGAAGACCGCTTCCCCGGCGGCTCGGACCGTGTCGCGCTCGCCCATCTCGATGCAGGTCAGCGCCCGGGCGAAGTCCGCGGCGGCGCCAAGATCCGTCGCCAGCCCGGCGGCGCGAAGCGCCCGTCCGAAGCCGACCGACTCGGCAAGCAGGCGGCGGCCGTCCACCTCCGGTCCCCAGGGCGCGCGGACGATCGCCGGGTCGTTCGGGTCGCGCGGCGCGGTCACTCCGCGATCTCGAGCCGCCGCCGTCAGGCGGTCGCGCTCGCCTCGGCGAGGTAGGTCCGGGCCGTGTCGCCGCGGACCCGCCGGATGTCCTCCTCGTACTAGAGGACGACGCCGAGCGTCTCGTCGACCACCTCGCCGGTCAGCTCACGCGAGCCGAGCGACAGCAGGGCCGCCGCCCAGTCGAGGGTCTCCGCGATCCCGGGCACCTTCGTCAGGTCGGCCTCCCGGAGGCGATGGACGAAGCCGACGACCTCGCGCGCCAGCCGCTCCGGTGCCTCGGGGACGCGGGCGAGGACGATCTCGAATTCCTTCTGCGCCGTCGGGTAGTCGATCCAGTGGTAGAGGCAGCGGCGCTTCAGGGCGTCATGGACCTCGCGCGTCCGGTTCGACGTCAGGATCACCCGCGGGGGCCGGGCCGCCTTGATCGTGCCGATCTCGGGGACCGTCACCTGGAAGTCCGAGAGGATCTCGAGGAGGTACGCCTCGAACTCCTCGTCAGCCCGGTCGATCTCGTCGATGAGCAGGACCGGCGGCTCACCGGATGCGTCCGCCTCGAGCGCCTGCAGGAGCGGTCGCCGGATCAGGAAATCCGGCCCGAAGATGTCGTGGGCGTTCGCGCGATCCGCCTCGCCGCGCGCCTCGAGCAGCCGGATCTCCAGCATCTGGCGCGGGTAGTTCCACTCGTAGACCGCGGCATTGACGTCCAGCCCCTCGTAGCACTGGAGGCGGATCAGCCGGGCGCCGAGCGAGGCCGCGAGGACCTTGGCCAGCTCCGTCTTGCCGACCCCGGCCTCGCCCTCGAGGAGGAGCGGCCGGCCCAGGCGGAGGGCGAGGAAGACGGCGGTCGCGAGGGATCGGTCGGAGACGTAGTCGCGCTCACGGAACCGGGCGACGATCGCGTCGACGCTCTCGAGCGCGGTGGCCGGCGATCCCTCGCGGGCGCCGTCGGCCGAGGCGGTTTCGCCGGCGGGCAGGGTCATCGGGCGACGCGGATTCGGGACATGGCGGCGATCCTACACCGCGACCTGACCGGCCGCCCGAGCCGGGTGAACGGTCAAACCGGGGCCTGCCCCGATCGCCTCGCGTGCCCGCTCGACGGCGCCGTCGAACGACAGGTCGCTGCCTTCCGTCCACGCCTGCTGCCAGCTGGCGTCGTCGACGGCGGCCCGGGCAGCGTCGATCTCCGCTTCGACCCGCCGCCGGTCGGCGACGAGCATCTTGTACCGCGACTCGCGGCGGATCCGCTCGGCGGCCGCCCACAGCCGCGCGGCGGCTCGTGGGTCGCCACGGAACGACACGATGCCCGCCGCACCATCGATCGCCTGGGCAACGATCCCCTTCGCGCCGATCCGGGCCGCGACGCCGAGCGCGTCGGCCTGGAGCTCGGCGGCCCGATCGAGCCGCCCGGCGTTCGCCTCGACGAACCCGAGATCGGACAGCGCGTTTGACAGCTCCAGCCGGTCGCCCAGCTCGCGCGACGTCTCGATCGCGGCCTCGAGCTCCGCCCGCGCTCCCTCGAGGTCGCCGCGATCGAAGAGGACGAGCGCGAGGTTGTGGCGGACCACCGCGACGCGCTGGCGGTCGGCGAGTCGCTCGCGGGTCGCCTTGGCCTCGCGCAGCATCGCTTCGGCACCGACCAGGTCGCGGGCATCGCGGGCGACGAGCGCGAGATTGGCCAGGGAGACGGACGCGCCCGCCTCGTCGCCGAGCCGCCGGCGGATCGCCAGGCTCTCCTCGAACATCTCGCGGGCCTCCTCCCAGCGGCCGCCGAACTGGAGGATCCCGCCGAGCGTGTTGAGCGATGCGGCGATCGTCGACTCGTCCCCGAGGCGTCGACGGATCTCGAGCCCGCGCCGGCACCACGCCTCGGCAACCGCGAGCTCGCCCGTGACCAGGCCGATCAGCCCGAGCTGGTTCAGGGTCGCGGCCGCCTCCGCTTCCCGACCGAGCTCGAGCCGGATCGCGAGCGCCTCCTCGAGCTCCGCCCGGGCGCGTCCGAAGTCGCTCTGCCAGTTGGCGAGCATTCCGGCGCCGTGGAGCGCCCGCGCCCGCTCGGGCGTCCGATCCTGTGGTCCGATCCGGAGCGCCATGTCGAGCCAGAGGCGTCCCTCGGCGAGACGACCACGGGCGCGCCAGTACTCCGCAAGGGCGCCCGCCATCCGCAGCATGAACGCTCCCTGGCCGGCGGCGCGGGCGCGATCGAGGACGGCGACGAGGTCGTCGTGGACGATGTCGAGCTGGTCGAGGAGGTCGCGCCGCGAGCTCACCTCGAGCTCGTCGTGTGACACCTCGCAGAGGGCGAGGAGATCGTTCGCGCGTGCCCACAGGGCCGCCGTGGCCTCGCCGCTCGCCTCGAGCCGTCGCAGCGCATCCTCGCGGATCAGCGCCGGCAGCTCGTACTCGCGAACACCGCTTCCGCGGGGATCATCGGGGCCGGTTGCCGGGTCCACCCCGAGCTCGTCCGGTCGAGCACGGACGAGGCCCGCAGCGGCGAGTCGCTCCAGACCGGCGGCGATGTCGGGCTCGAACGCCGAGAGCCCATGGGTGAGGGCCCGCTCCCCGAACGTTCGAACGTGTCGAGCGCGGAAGGGCACGCCGAACACGGCGAGGCGGCGGTAGAGCCGCCGATCGTCGGGGCCGAGCTGATCGTGGCTCCACTCGATCGTCGCGAGGACGGGGTCGAGTCGCTCGCCGATCCGCGTCACGAGGCGGTGCGGCGGCAGGCTCTTCAGCAGCGGCGCCGCAAGCTCAAGGGCAAGCGGCAGGCCATCGAGACGGCCGACGAGCCGGGCGATCGCCGGCGCGGTCCGATCCGTGATCGCGATCTCGACACCCGCCCGGGCTGCGCGGTCCAGGAGCAGCTCGACCGCCGGGCTTGCGGCGACGGTCGCTGCGTCGTCCGACTCGGTCGGCACGTCCAGCGCCTCGACGACCCGGGTGTCCATCCCCTGACGCTCCGCGGCGATCCGCGACGTCACGAGGACCCGAAGCGGCGGCGCGAGTCGGAGCAGCTCGTCCACGAGCCCGAGGTCGTGGAGCGCCGTCTCCGCGCTGTCGAGCACGAGCAGCGTCGGCGCGTCGCCGATCGCCTGCGAGAGCGCCTCGGCAAGGTGATCCCGGCGGCCCTCGCCGAGTCCCAGCCCGGCGGCAATCGCCGGGGCGAGGCCGCCCCCACGAACGGCCTGCGTCAGCGGGATCCAGGCGACGCGGCCGTCGAAGGCCGGCGCGATTCGATGGGCGACCTCGAGCGCGAGGCGGGTCTTCCCCACCCCACCGAGCCCGCTGAGCAGGATGGCCCGCGTCGGACCGCTCCGGAGCTGCTCCAGGAGCTCGGTGGCGAACGCCTCGCGGCCGACGAAGACCGGGTCGACCTGCGGCAGGGCGGCATCCGGCCAGGCGGCCATGGGAGGGCTGACGGCGACCATCGACATGCGGTCAGGAGGATACGTCGTTCCGGCGTCAGGCCCCTCCGCGGGACCGCCACGGACCGGGCGCAGAGCACCTCGGCGCGGGCCGCGGCCGCGTCTCTCGCCTCAGCCGTCGGGCGCGTCGAGCTCCCGCGCGTAGGCCGGGAAGCGGAACCGCATCTCGCGGGTCAGGACGCCGCCATGACCGAGATGGGACACGGTCCGGAGCGTCGGCGGCTCGCCGGTGAGCAGCCGCGGCAGGAGCAGGTCCGCAGCCGTCGCCTTCGAATACGCGCCACAGGTCGGCAGGCCCATCACCGCGGTTCGGCCGATCCGCGCGAGCCACAGCATCGAGCCGGGATGGGCCGGCACGCCGTGCCGGATGACCGTGCCGCGGAGCGCATCGATCGCCGTGAAGAACGGGTCCGATGGATCGGTCGAGCGGCCGCCGGCGGTCAGGACGACGTCCGCCCGGGAGCCCGCGGCCGCGTCCGTGGTGACCGCGGCGATCGCGGCACGCACCGCGTCGTCGTCGTCCGGGACATAACCGATCGAGAGGATCGTCGAGCCGAGGCTCTCCACCTTCGCCCGAACCGTCGCCTCGAACCGGGCGCGGTCGGCCGCCCGGAGCGTCTCCTTGACGACGACCGCGACGCGCATCGGCCGGAAGGTCGCGACGTGCACGAGCGGTCGCGCCCCGTCGCGGGCGATCGCCTCGCCCCGGGCGATGACCTCCGCCTCGACGACGTGCGGCGCAACCTTGACGCTCGCAACCAGGTCGCCCGCGGCGACGATCGAGCCGTCGAGCCGCGTGAACACCTCGAGCGGGTCGATCCGGTTCACGCGCTCGAGGTCGGCCGTGCGGACGTGGAGCACGCCCGCGGCACGCGCAAGCAGGTCAACGCGGCTCTGGACGGGCCCACGCGCCTCCAGGCCAGGCCCCGCGACGGCCGCAGCGAGTCGCTCCGCGGCCTCGTCCTCGTGGAGGTCGGCCGGGCCGAGGACGATCACCGTGACGTCGGCGACACCCGCCGGCGGGTCGCGTTCGAACGCGTCCAGGTCCGCCTCGGAGAGTCGCCGCCCCTTCGTCCAGCGCGTGCCGCCGACGAAGAGGTCACGGACGACGACCGAGCCGACCAGCTCTGCGGACGGTCGAACGCCAGGCGTCAGCCGCTCGAGGCGCACCCTCCGTCAGCGCGAGGCGATCGGGAACCCGGGACGCCCGACCAGGTCAGCCGAGCCGCTCGAGCGCCGCCGCGATCGCCCGTCGCGCGTAGACGGCGGCCATCGCGGCTCGGTAGGCGCTGTCCGCGTGGATGTCGCCGTTGACCGTGACCCCGTCGGTCGCGTGGGCCGCCGCCGCCGCGATCGCCTCGGCCGTTCCCTCGTTTCCGAGGAGCGCGGCCTCGACGGCCCGAGCGCGGTACGGCATCTCGCCGACGCCCGTGAGGGCGATCGCCGCCTTGGTGATCGCGCTCCCGCCCTCCTTGATCACGACCGCGGCGACGCCGACGATCGAATACCCCGATGCCTTCTGGCTCATCGAGACAAAGGCGGACCCGGCGTCGTCGCGCGGACCCGGGAGCCGGATCTCGGTGACGATCTCGTCCTCGGCAAGGGCGGTCTGGAAGGCGCCGACGAAGAATCCGTCGGCCGCGATGACCCGCTCGCCGCGCTTCGATCGGGCGACGATCTCGGCATCGAGGGCGAGCAGGACCGCCGGCAGGTCCGACGCCGGATCGCAGTGGGCGATCGCGCCGCCGACGGTCCCGCGGTTGCGGACCTGGACGTCGCCGATGTCCGGCAGGGCATCCGCGAGGAGCCCGTAGTGGCGGGCGGGTGACTCCATCAGCTCGCTGTACGTCGTCAATGCGCCGACGGCGAGGCGTCCGTCGCCGAGCTGGCGAACGCCGCGCAGCTCGGCGAGCCGGCCGATGTCGACGAGCCGGTCCGGGCTCGCGAGGCGGAGCTTCATCAGTGGCAGGAGGCTCATCCCGCCGGCGATGACCTTCGTCCCGGGCGTCCCGACGAGGCTCAGCGCCTCCTCGAGCGACGCCGCCCGCTGGTAGTCGAACGCGTTCGGGATCATGCCTGGGCTCCCTTCGCGGACTGGATCGCCCGCCACACCGTCTGGGAGGTGAAGGGCATGTCGAGATGGCGGATCCCGAGCGGAGCGAGCGCGTCGTTGACGGCGTTCGCGACGGCTGCGGTCGAGGCGATGCAGCCGGCCTCGCCCACGCCCTTCACGCCGATCGGGTTGACGGGCGACGGCGTCACCGTCTCGTCGAGCTCGAAGTTCGGCAGCCACGACGCGCGCGGCAGGGCGTAGTCCATCATCGAGCCGGACAGGAGCTGGCCGTCGTCGCTGTAGACCGCCTGCTCCCACAGCGCCTGGCCGACGCCCTGGGCGATCCCGCCGTGGAGCTGGCCGTCGACGATGAGCGGGTTGATCTTCTTGCCGACGTCGTCGACCGCGATGTACCGCTTCAGCTCGGTCTCGCCGGTCTCCTCGTCGATCTCGACGATCGCAATGTGGGTCCCGAACGGCCACGTGCAGTTCGGCGTGTCGTAGTAGGCCGTCTCGTCGAGATACGGCTCCATGCCGGCTGGCAGGCTGAACCCCAGGTCCAGCGCGAAGGCGATCTCCTGGAGCGTCTTCTTCTTCTCCGGCGAACCCTTCACCCGGTACTCCGCGCCGATGACCTCGATGTCGTCCGGGGAGGCCTCGAGCATGTGGGCCGCGTAGCGACGCGCCTTCTCGCGGACCTTGTCGGCGGCCTTGATCGCAGCGGTGGAGCCGACCGAGGACGTCCGGCTGCCGTACGAGCCGTAGCCGAACGGGGTTCCCTGCGTGTCCGAGTGCTGGATGACGATGTCCTCCATCGGAACGCCGAGCTCGTGGCTGATGATCTGGCTGTAGGTCGTCTCGTGGCCCTGGCCCTGGGGCTGGGTGCCGACCGTGACGATGATCTTGCCCGTCAGGTGGACCTTGACGTTCGCCGACTCCCACATCGCGGCGCCCCAGCCCTCGCCGACCGCGCCGATCCACTTCGACGGCGCGACGCCACACACCTCGATGTAGGTGCTGAGGCCCATGCCGAGGAGCTTGCCGCGGCCCTTCGCCTCGGCCCGGGCGGCGTCGAGGTTCTCGTACCCGGCGGCGATGAGCGCCTTGTTCAGGGCCGGCTCGTAGTTGCCGGAGTCGATGTAGATCTTCTCGCCGTTGACGGCCGTCCCGAGCCCGGACGGGTTGTCGTACGGGAACGCGTCCGGCGGAATGAAGTTCTTGCGGCGGATCGCCGCCTTGTCCATCCCGATCTCGTTGGCGAACAGGTCCATCGCCCGCTCGACCACGTAGGTCGCCTCCGGCCGGCCGGCGCCGCGATACGCGTCCACGAACGTGGTGTTCGTGTACACGCCCGTCACCTCGGCGAAGACGTTCGGGATCTTGTAGCAGCCGGACAGGACGCGTCCGTAGAGGGTCGTCGGGATGCCTGGGCCGATCGTCGACAGCCGGCCGCCGAGGTTGGCGTACGTCTTGACGCGCAGCCCGGTGACCTCGCCGTCCCGCTTGCCGGCCACCTCGACGTACGTGATGTGGTCGCGGCCGTGGATCGTCGACTGGTAGTTCTCCGTCCGGCTCTCGACCCACTTCACCGGCCGGCCGCCGATCGCCTTGCTCGCGAACAGGACGAGGGCCATGTCGGCGTAGCAGAAGATCTTCGAGCCGAACGCGCCGCCGACGTCGGGGCTGATGCAGCGGAGCTTGTGCTCCGGGATCCCCATCGTGAAGATCCCGACGAGGAGCCGCTGGATGTGCGGCGTCTGGCTCGACATCCAGATCGTGTACTCGTCGGTGCCCGGGTTGTACCAGCCGATGTCGCCCCGGACCTCCATCGGGTTCGGGATCAGGCGGTGGTTGACGAGCCGCTGGCGGACGACGACCTCGGCGCCCTCGAACGCCTTGTCGGTCCCGTCCTTGTCACCGACGGTCCAGGTGAACACCTCGTTGTTCGGGGCGTTGTCGTGGAGCTGAGGTGCGCCCGGCTGGGTCGCCTTCTCGGCGTCGACCACCGCGGGCAGCGGCTCCCAGTCGACCTGGATCCGCTCCAGCGCGTCGATCGCCTGGGCCTCCGTCTCCGCCACGACTGCGGCGACGCCCTCGCCGGTCCACTTGACGCCGTCCGTCGCGAGCACCCGTGGCGTGCTGACGTTGTTCGTGATCCCCGACGCGCCGCCGGCCGGCCAGGCCATCGGCAGCGGGTTGTACGGGATGTCCGCGCCGACGATCACCGCTAGCACGCCCGGCATCGTCTTCGCCGCCGACGTGTCGACCGAGCGGATGTTGGCGTGGGCGTACGGGCTGCGGAGGATGGCCAGATGGGTCATCCCGGTGAGCTTGATGTCGTCGAGATAGCGGCCCTGGCCGGTGATGAACCTTGGATCCTCGACCCGCTTGACCGGTGCGCCGAGGACGTCCTGGACGTCGGTTGCCATCGCTAGCTCCTCTGGCTCTCGGCTCAGGCCTGGGCGACGGACGCGCCGTCGGCTCCGGCTCCGACGGTGGTCGGCGCGGTGGCTCCGGCGGCCATCGTCCGGGCCGCCTCGCGGATCGCCGCGACGATGTTGTGGTAGCCGGTGCAGCGGCAGATGTTGCCCTCGATCGCGTGGCGGATCTCGTCGTCGGTCGGGTCCGGGCTGCGGGCCAGCAGGTCGGCGGCGGTCATGATCATCCCCGGCGTGCAGAAGCCGCACTGGAGGCCGTGCTTCTCCCAGAACGCCGCCTGGAGGGGGTGGAGGTCACCCTCGCCGGCGGCCATCCCCTCGATCGTCGTGAGGGTCGACCCGTCGGCCTGGACGGCGAGCATCGTGCAGCTCTTGATCGCCCGCCCGTCGACCTGGATCGTGCAGGCGCCGCATTGGCTCGTGTCGCAGCCGACATGGGTCCCCGTCAGCTCCAGGTCCTCGCGAAGGAACTGGACGAGGAGGCGTCTCGGCTCGACGTCTCCCTCGCGCGGCTGTCCGTTGACGACGAGCGAGATGTGCTCGGCCACGTCTCGAGCCTCCTTCCAGAACCAGAATCGGCGGTCAGGCCGACGGGGTGCCTCGACCAGCGGCGGCGCGTCCGAGAATGACGGAATGCTGCGCCGTTCGGGGCGCCGCTGCAACCGCGTTTCGCAACGCGGTCAATGCCCGGCGACGTCCTCGATCGCCGCCGCGAGGCCGTCCACCATCACGTCGATCTCCGACTCGGAGATCACGAACGGCGGCGAGATCTGGAGGGCATGGCCGCGGAGCACCCGCGTCGCGACCCCGTGCTCCAGCGCCGCGGCGACGGCGCGCTCCGGCACGCCCGGATCCGAGGCGAGCAGCTCCGGCTCGAAGGCGACGGCCGCGGTCAGGCCGACGGTCCGGACCTCGCCGACCGCCGGCGATGACTCGAGCCGGCGGACGGCCGCGTCCAGGATCGGCTCCAGCTCGGCGACCCGGCCGACGAGCCCTTCCTTCTCGATGATGTCGAGGTTCGCCATCGCCGCTGCGGCGGCACCGGCGTGGCCCGAGTAGGTGTAGCCGTGGCGGAAGACGGCACCCGCCACGTCCTCGTCCCAGAACGGCGCCCGGACCCGCTCCCCCACCAGCACGCCGCCGAGCGGCACGTACCCGGACGTGACGCCCTTCGCGAACGTGATCAGATCCGGCTCGATGGCGTAGCGGTCCGTCGCCCAGCGGTGGCCCGTCCGGCCGAAGCCCGTGATCACCTCGTCGGCGATCAGCAGGATGTCGTGCTCCCGGCAGAGGCGCGAGACCTCCGGCCAGTAATGCGGCTCCGGCGGGATGACGCCACCCGCCCCGACGACCGGCTCGCCGATGAACGCGGCGATCTCGTCGGATCGCTCGTCGAACAGGGCGCCGAGCGTCTCGACGTCCATCGTCCCGACGTTGATCACCTCGTCGATGAAGCTGCCGCCGTAGCCCGTCTTCATCGTCCCGATCCCGACGAGCGACGTTCCCCAGCCGTGCATCCCGTGATAGCCGAACTCGCGCGACACGACGATCCGCTTCTCCGGCCGGCCCATCACGTCCCAGTAGCGGCGGACGAGCTTCGCGGCGGTGTCGACGGCATCCGAGCCGCCCGAGCCGAGGAAGACCACCGCGTTCGGGAACGGGGCGAGGTCCGCGAGCCGCTCGGCGAGGGCGATCGTCGGCTCGGAGGTGTAGGCGCCGAACGGGTTGTAGGCGGGCAGCCGAACGAGCTGGTCCGCGACGGCCGTGGCGATCTCGCGCCGACCGTAGCCGACGTTGCAGTACCAGAGGGCCGCGGTGGCATCGATGTAGCGCCGGCCGTTGATGTCCTCCAGCCAGACACCCTCGCCGGATCGCATGACGACCTCGGCGTCGGCGACGACATGCATGTCGGCGAACCCGTGCCAGAACCTGGTGTTCACAGTGGGGCGGACCTCATGAAGAACGCAGCAGAGCCGGTAGCGTACCTTCGCCACCCGCTCGACCGCGGTCGGATCCCGGCGACCTGTCCGATCCGCCCGCCGGATCCGTCAAACGGACTGCGGCGCTCGTGAGGCCGCGATCGATTTGGGAACCGCTCGAACGCGACCGGTGCCATACCGTTCGAGCGCGGTCACGGTGGCCACGCGAGCCGTATGCCGAGGAGCAACGTGCAGCGCGATCTGGTGGAGCGGGCGCAGCAGGGCGATCATGACGCCTTCGCGATCCTGGCAGGCGCCACCATCGGTCGACTGGACGCGGCTGCCCGACTGATCCTGCACGATCCCGAGCGGGCGAAGGACGCCGTCCAGGAGGCCTTCGTCCGTGCCTGGCGGGACCTGCCCACCCTGCGCGATCCCGATCGGTTCGACGCGTGGCTGCGACGTCTCGTCGTGCATGCCTGCCTGAATGAGGCGCGTCGTGGCCGACGTCGGCCGGTCGAGGTCGAGCTCGTTCCCAGCGACCACCCCACGACGATCGACGCCGCTGGCTCGCTCGCCGACCGCGACGAGATCGAGCGCGGATTCCGCCGCCTCGAGCCCGAGCAGCGGGCGATCGTCGTCCTCCACTACTACCTGGGCTATCCGCTGTCCGACGCAGCTGACCTCCTGGGCGTCCCGCTCGGGACGGCCAAGTCACGGCTGCACCGGGCGATCCGGGCGCTTCGCGGAGCGGTCGACGCCGATTCCCGGCTGTCGGTCGCGCCAGAGGGTCGACGAGCATGACGGCGCCGTTCGACTTCGATCGCCGCCTCACCGATTGGCTCGAGGAAGTCGGCGAGCCGAGCACGCCGGACTACTTCGACGAGCTCCTCGATCGCACGAGACGAACGCGGCAGCGGCACGCCTGGGCCTCCCTCGAAAGGTGGCTTCCTGTGCAACTCTCCATCGTCAGGCGACCCCTTCTCGCGGTGCCCCGCGTCGCGTGGGGCCTGGTCGTGCTTCTCCTCGTCCTGGCCATCGGCCTGCTCGCTTCCAGCTACCTGGGTCGGCAGCGACTGCCGGCTCCGTTCGGCCCGGCCAGGACCGGCCTCGTGACGTTCGACGCGGGTGGCGACATCTATGTGGCCAACCCGGACGGCACCGGCGAACGTGCGCTGACGACCGGGTCACGCGCCGACATCGCCCCAACGTTCTCGCTCGACGGCACTCGGATCGCGTTCTGGTCGGCGAACGACTGCCACTTCTCGAACGTCCCGACGCCCGCCGATTGCCACGGCCCGTACGCCGTCCAGGTGATCGCCGCGGACGGTTCCCACCTCACGACGATCGCCACCGCGCCGGATCTCAACGACCCGACGATGTCGTGGGCGCCGGACGGTCGGCGCCTCGTCTACGTCGAGAAGGCGTCCGAAGGGTCGCACCTCGGCGTTGCCGACCTCGACCGCGGGACCACCAGCCCGATCACGGATCCCGCGATCGACGCGACGCACCCGCAGTGGGCGCCGACGGGCGACCTGATCGCCTTCTCGAGCGCGCTCGACGCGGTGCACCGCGCCGTCTTCGTCGTCCCGGCTGCCGGTGGTCCCGCGCGTCTCGTCGGAGCTCCGTACGGCGATCTGGACTCGCCCGTCTGGTCGCCGGACGGCAGGCACATCGCGACGTTCACGAGCGACGGCGCCTCCAATCACGACATCGTGGTCTTCGGCCTCGACACGAGCGAGCCGACCAAGCTGACGCGGACTGACGACGATGAGTTCTTCCCGGTCTGGTCCAACGACGGAACGCGGATCGCGTACAGCGAGATCGACTCCGGCAAGTCCCCGGACCATCCGCAGGTCAACGCCTGGGTGATGAACGCCGACGGCTCCGGACGCCGAAAGCTGTTCGCGACCGACATCACCGGCACCCCGATGATGTGGTCGCCGGACGACAAGGATCTCCTCGCATACAGCGGAGACGGGCTGCACGTCGCCGTGATCTCGGTCGACGATTCGCACCCACAACGGTCTGTTGCCGCACCGGGCGATATCTACGCCGCCGGCAGCTTCCAGCGGTTGGCGCCCTAGGCGGAGCCGAGCGGCAGGGCGCGAACGAGCGAGCGTTCGACCGTTCGCGCCAGCCGTCGTCGCTGAGGCCCCTCGTTTACGCGTCGCTGTCGTCCGGGCCGCTCAGGCGAACGGCGCCCGGTCGATCGCGACGGCCACCGAACGCCCGCGCGTCCAGGAGGGACGCCATCTCCGTCGGCGACTCGACCGCCGCAATGCGCGCGGCCTCGGCGACGCGAGTCAACTTCCGGAGCGCCACGTCACGTGGCAGGCCGGCGAGCGACGGGGCATTGGCGAGCCCGATGCGATCCGGGCCGCGGCCGGCGGTCGACGCAGCGTAGTGGGCCGCCCACACGAGGAGCTCCCGCGTCTCATCGCCACGCGGCGCCGGGTCGAGCGCGCCGCACACGATCCCGCGTTCCGCCGGCGCCGTCGCGATCAGCCGCCAGTTGTCCGGACCGGCGATCAAGTCGAAGGCGTAGCTGGCGTACGGGAGATCGAAGAACGTGTCACCGCCCGCTGCGTCCAGGTTCCCGCCGGTCATCGCGAGGGAGCAATGGATCGCGGGCAGCTCGTCGGTGAGCGCGCGGTGGGCGTCGTGGAACCGGCGTCGCTCGCTCGCGACGAAGGCGATCTCGAGCGCGTCCGGCTCCTCGATCTCGACGAAGCCGCAACCCGCGTCGGCGAGCGCGTCGATCAGCCGGCGGAGATCGCCGGCGGTCCGTCGCGTGTCGGCGGCCGAGCCGTTCCGGGTCGCGGAGAAGGGACCGAGGATCGCCTGCTTGACGGGATGAACCGTCCCCTCGGTCGCGGTTTGCCACTCGGCAACGACCGTTGCCGGGTCGGCGTCCGGTCGCGCTGCCGGGCGACCGCTGGAGAGGAGCTCGAGCCCCGTCGCCTCGAGGTCGGCGACGTTGTCGCGGATCTCGTGCTCCGGCTCGCGATCGCCGTGGCTGACGGGCGGCAACGGACCGAGCAGGGTCGAGAACATGGAGCCTCCGGTGGGAAGCGCAGATGCTAGCGCACGGGCCGCGCCGCGAACCGAGCCGCGCGGCCGTCGTCGGCGGCCCTCGCCCGTTCGATGGATGATGGGGCTCATTCCGAAGGAGGACCGGGACCCGAATGACCGCCACCCCACCGACCCCGGACGAGATCCTGCGGCCGCTCCGTCGGACGCGCCAGGTTCGCGAGTTCGATCAGACGCCGCTCGACCGGGCGACGATCGATGCGCTCGTCGACGTGGCGCGCTGGACGGGGAGCAGCGAAAACCGCCAACCGTGGCGCTTCCTCGTGCTGACCGAGCGGTCCACGCTCGACGCGATCCGCCACGCCGGCCTGCCCCAGACGCGCGGCCTCGCCACGGCGACCGCGGCGATCGCGATCGCCCTGCCGTCGGATCCGGCCGCGGCCATCTCGCATGCCTACGACGAAGGCCGTGCGGCCGAGCGCCTGCTCGTCGCCGCGTCGATGCTGGCGATCGGTGCCGGGATCAGCTGGATCCGCACTGACGTCCGGGCCGCGGTCTCCCAGCTCCTCGGGATCCCCGACGACTGGATGGTCCGGACGATCGTCCAGCTCGGACACCCGACTGAGGCCGCTCGCGCCCCGAAGTCGGCTCCGGGTGCTGCCCGGCTGCCGCGGGATCAGGTCGTCTTCGAGGAGCGCTGGCCGAGCGAATGAGGCGCGGCTACCACTTCCCGGAGCCGATCACGAACAGGATCGCCATCAGGCCGACGAGGACGAGCAGGGTCACGAGGCGACCGATCGGGCTCGTGAGGAACCCCCCGCCGGCCACGGTTCCGTCGGCTCCGGGCTGCCACATCGACCGCAGCGTCGGGACCTTGCCCGGCAGGAACGCGACCGCGAGCGCGGCTCCGGTGACGAGGCCGCCGATGTGGGCGACGTTGTCGACGAAGCCCTGCGAGAACCCGATGATGATGTTCAGGACGATCAGCGACCCGACCTGGCTGGCCATCCGCCGGCTCCGGGCATCGAGCATCGGCAGATGGAGGCGAGTCGCGGCGAACACCGTCCCGAACAGGCCGAAGATCGCCCCCGAGGCGCCGGTTCCCAGCGGTGCGCTCCCGAATGCGAACGTGGCGAGCGACCCCCCGATCGCGGCGATCAGATAGAAGGCGACGAGGCGCGAGGAACCGTACAGCCGTTCCACGATCGGGCCGACCAGATACAGCGCGTACATGTTCAGCCCGAGATGGAGCAGGGTGAACGGAAAGAAGTCCGGATCCGGGTCGCCGTGCAGCAGGGTGACCGTGACGAGCCGCCAGACCTCGCCGCGGGCGACCGCCGGCTTGTTGAGCTCGAGGAGGCTGTAGAGGCCGCCGGCATCCGACGCGAACACGGCCGCGAGCGAGACCGCGATCGTGATCCCGAGGATCAGGTAGGTCGCGATCGGGAGGTACGTGCCGCGACCGCGGGCGAAGTAGCGCCGCGACGCCCGGACGTTTCCCGTCTCCTTCGCGAGCCATCCGAGGCGGTTGGCGATCTCGCGCTTGTCCTCGGCCGGCGCGCGCCGATCCGCCTCGCGGTAGGCCGCGATCGCACCCGAGAGGTCGCCGTCCCGGACCCGCGCCGCCGCAACGTTTCGCCAGGCGTGGTACGTCGCCGCCGTCTCCGGCAGGTCGAGGATCGCCTCCCACGTCCGGAGCGCTGAATCCTCGTCGTCCATCCGGTAGCGCGCCTGGGCGACGCCGAGCAGTCCGGCGGCGGTGACCTCGACGTCGTCGAAGCCAACGACGCGCTGGTACGTCGCAAGCGCCTCCGGAAAGTCTCCCGCCTCGAGGAGCGCGGCCCCCTGCTGGAGGAGCGCCGCAGCCGACTCCCGGGACAGCGGTCCGGTCGCGTGACGGTTGACCGCCGCCGGGCCACCCTCGGGTCGATCCATCGCCGCGACGATACAGGACGGCCATCCGTCCGGGAGGGCCGTTGGTCCGGGGGTTGGCTGGCCCTTCAGGGCTCGTCCCGACGGTCGTTCGGGCGCCGCCGCGGTCGGTCCGCCCGCGCCCGTCCTAGACTTGCCGACGATGTGCGGCCGGTTCAGCCAGCAACGACCCGCCTCCGAGCTCGCCGAGATCTTCGCGGCCGAGCCGTTGGCCGACGAGCCCGGACCGAGCTGGAACGTCGCTCCCACCGACGAGGCGCTCGTGGTGGTCCAACGCGAGGAGCGGCGCGCAATCGTGGCCTACCGCTGGGGTCTGATTCCGCACTGGGTCCATTCCGCGAAGGTCGCGTCCCGGATGTTCAACGCCCGAAGCGAGACGGTCGCCACGTCGCCCGCCTTCGCGGATCCGCTTCGCCGAAAGCGCTGCCTCGTGCCCGTGGACGCCTTCTACGAGTGGCAGCGGATCGGCGCCAGGCGGCAGCCGTTCACGATCGGCCGGGCCGATGGGCGGCCGCTGGTGCTCGCCGGGTTGTGGTCGGGCTGGCGCGACCCGATCCAGGACGCCGTCGTTCGGACGTTCACGATCGTCACGACGGGCCCGAACCAGCAGATGGCCGGCCTCCACGACCGGATGCCGGTCGTCGTGCCCGACGATGCATGGGACCGGTGGCTCGATCCGGAGCTGACCGACGTCGGCGAGCTCCAGGGGCTGTTCGAGCCGTCCGATGAGGTGGCGCTCAGGATCCAGCCCGTCCGCGATCTCGTGAACAACGTCCGGAACAACGGACCGGAGCTGATCGAGCCGATCGATCTCGCCGACGTCCGCGACGAGCCGCGGGCTCGCGCAGCGCCAGCACCCTCGCTCGGCCTGCTCGACTGACCCGGGCCGGTCGCGCCGGATGTCGCGTCGCCGTGACCGGCGCGCGGCTCCTTGCCGGGCTCAGCTGTCGCGCGGACTCCTCGAGGCGCCGGCGCTGGCCGAGGCATTCCGGAACGCGTCTGCCGGCGCGAGCCCGGCGTCCAGGGCGGCCGCGTAACGGCCGACCATGGCCGCGAACGCGGCGTCCTCGTCGTGTGGCGGCGCCTCGAAGACCGTCGCATCCTCGGGCACGTCCGTCGGCGGCGGCGTTCCGTTCGCGGACACGACGATCATCGCTGCGCCTGCCCAGCGCGCGGCCTCGACGACGGCCGTCTCGGCTGATGCCTCGAGCGGTGTCGCGATCACGACGACGCGGTAGTCCGGCAGATAGCGGAGCGCGAGCGAGAGATCACCGGCGTCCAGCGCCGGAGCGCTCGCCTCGGCCGCCTCCCGTCCGCTGCCCTCGTTGTCCGGCCCGTCCCGATCGAGGATCGAGTCCGCGGCGCCATCATCGCGGCCGGCGTCGTCGTCACCGGCGCCGCCTGCCGGCGCCGCTGCCATCTCGAGATCCACGGGCGATCCATCGCGGAGCATCGCGATGTGACCGACGCCGCTCGACGCGACGGACAGGAGGATCGCGTCGCCGTCACGCCCGTCGCCCACCTTGCCGACGAGCTGGACCACGCCGCCGGCGAGGGCCGCCGCCCGAGCGACGGCCACGGCAGCACCGACTGCCACGATCCCCTCCGGTCCGGACCTGCCGCGCGGATTCCCGATGACGACGATCACCGCGAGAGACTACCGCGCACCGTCGTCGAGGGCCGGGAGCGCCCTACGCCGCGGCAGCACCGCGGGACCGCTCAGCCGTCGCTCCCGCCGCCGCCCGAACCGCCTGAACCGCCCGAACTGTGGTCGGGCGCTTCCGGCTCGGGTGTTCCGCCGTCGTGCGAGCCCGAGCCGGAGCCGGAGCCCGAACCCGAACCCGAGCCTCCCCCGCTGTCGTCGCCACCGCCGGAGCCCGAGCCTCCTGAGCCCGAGCCTCCACCGTGGTCATCCGTCCCGGTCGGCCTCGGCGTCGCGGGCCGCCCCGTCCCGCTGCCGCCACCGTGGTCGTCGCTGCTCGTGGGCTCGGCGGTGTCGCTCGGCGACGGACTCGGCGAGGGGTCGACCGTCGCGCTCGGATCCGGCGAGGAGGACGGCACGGGGCTGGGGCTGGGGAGCACGCTCGGCAGCGGCGTGGTGGGCGCCGGCGGGCTCGCCGGGCCGGCGAGGAACCTCGCAGCCCCGACCGCGGCACCGCCCGTCACCGCGACCGATGCGACCAGGACGACGAGCACGAGGGCGAAGGCCTGGGCGCGGACACCGGCCGGCGCAAAGCCGCTCGTCGCGACCCGCCACGCGTCCCCGACGGCGGATCCTGCGGCCCGCAGCCGTCCCGCGGCGAGCGCAAGGCCGAACGCCCGGACCGGCTGTGGCAGCGGCTCCTCGGCAATCGCCGCCATCACCCGATCCGTGAAGTCCGTCGAAGGCACGACGGACGTGCCGGTGATCAGGGTCTCGAGATCGAGCGTCGCCTCACGGACGAGGCGCTCCTCCTCCGCGGCATCGGGAGCAGGGGACGGTCGGAGGTTCACGCCGTCCCTCCATCGATCCCGGTCCGGAGCCGAAGCAGGCCCCGGCGGAGATGGGTCTTGACGGTGCCCAGCGGCCGCCCGGTCTCCACGGCGATCTCATCGAGGCTCAACTCGCCGAAGAAGCGCAGCGCGACCGTCTCGCGATAGGGCTCGTCGAGTCGCGCGACGGCGGCACGAACGTCCGCCGCGCGTTCCGCGAGGATCGAGATGGCGGCGGGATCAGCGCCACCGGCGATGTCTCGGCCGCGCGCGGGGTCGGCGGGATCGATCCACGTGACGTCGCGACGTCGCTGCGCCCGGCGGATCGCGATGCGCACGGCGATGCGCGCGAGCCACGCCCCGAAGGGTCCGTCGCCGCGCCAGCTGGCGAGACTGCGGAACGCAGTCACGAATGCCTCCTGGGCTGCATCCTCGGCCTCGTGGATGTCGCCGAGGACGCGGTGGCAGGCGCGGATGACAGCCGCTGACTCGCGATCCACGAGGCCGCGAAACGCGTCCCGATTCCCGGCGAGGACGGCGTCCACCGCGGCCTGGTCGTCGAGCTCAGTGATTCCGGACGGCGCTGCTGTGGTCGTGAGTACACCCCTCGTCGCTCGGAGCGAGCATGCCGCGCTGCGGCGTTCCAAGCCGCGACGGACGCCGGAACCGCGGGCGAGGAACAGGCGATCGGTCGCTCGTCCATCGTCCACGGTTCCATTCGTCGCGGCCGCAGCCGTTGGTTCGGCCGGTCGTCAGCCGTTGGTCCCGGAGCCCGATCCGGAGTCGTCCGAGCCGTGGCCCGAGTCGTCCGAGCCGTGGCCGGAGTCGTCGCCCGAATCGTGGCCCGAGTCGTCCGAGGCTCCGGCGCCGTCGTGGCTGCCGCGATGGTCGGACCCTTCCGACTCGGCGGGCTCTACGGTCTCGCGCGGTCGCGAGGTGGCATGGTCGTCGCCGGCGTCATGATCCGCGCCGTCGACGCCGTTGTCGTCGCCTGGCTCCGCGCTCTCGCTCGGCTCGGCGCTCTCGCTCGGTTCGGCCGTCTCGGCGGGCTCAGCGGTCTCGAGGGCCTCGGCGGTCTTGTCGGGCTCGGCCGTCTCGATCGGATCCGTCGTCGACGCCGGGTCCGAGGTCGGGTCGCTGGCGAGGGTCGCGTCGACGGTCGTGCTCGACGGACGGAGGCCATTCGCGCCGAACACCGCGCCTCCGACGAGGAAGAGGGCGACGGCGGATCCGGCGAGGGCTCGGGCGAGGCGGTGCTTCACAGGCATGCGTGGTGTCCCCGGCTGGGCGGCCGACGTGTGTCGACCCATCACCACCCTGAGACAGGGGGCGGCGAAAAGGTTTCAGCGGGCGCGAACCGGACCTCGAAGGCCGCGGCTAGCGCTCCTCGTCTCCGGCGGGAGCCGCGTCGGCCTCGTCGTCGGAGCCCTCGGCGCCCTCGGTCGGGCCGGTCGATCCCTTGTCGACGGGGCCCAGACCATCCTGGACGCCCTCGTCCCGGCCCTCGGTCTGCGGCCCGGGATCGCGCTCGATCACGATCCGGCCCAGCCCGGCCTGCTCGAGCTCCGCGCCGAACGCGTCGACATCGCCCACGAGCACGATCGCGGCGGCGTCCGGACGAACGTGGGCGACGGCCGCAGCCTGGACGTCCTCGACGGTCACGGCCTCGATCCCCGATCGGTACCGGGCGAGCTCGTCGTCCGGCAGGTCGTGGACCGCGAGACCCGCGAGCGCCCCGACGATCGCCCCGGCGGTCTCGAACCGGAGCGGGAACACGCCGATCAGGAAGTCGCGCGCCGCGGCGAGCTCCGACGGGGCAACCGGCTCCGAGCGGATCCGCTCGAGCTCGGCGACCGTGTCGAGAATCGCCGGGACCGTGACTTCGGTGTTCACCGCGGCTCGAGCACCGAACGGCCCCTGTGCGCGGCGCAGATCGAAGCCGGCTCCCGCGCCGTACGTGTATCCCTTCTCCTCGCGCAGCTTCGTGTTGAGCCGCGAGTTGAAGAGCCCGCCCAGGATCGCGCTCATCACCGAGACCGCGTGGTAGTCGGCGATCCGCCGCGGCAGGCCGACATGGCCGATCCGGATCTCGGTCTGCACGGCGCCTGGACGGTGCAGGACCCGCACGAACCGCTCGCGAACCGCGCCCTCGGCGACGATGCTGCCGCTCACGCCGGCACCGAACATCGCTCCCCAGCTGCCGAGGAGTCGATCCGCAATTGCCGGGACGTCGAGGCCGGTCAGGTCGCCGCCGACGACGAGCGACGCCCGGGCTGGATCGAGACCGCGCTGGTACGCCGCCCGCAGCCGGCCGGCATCGAGACGCTCCACGGTCTCGCGGGTCCCGCCGGACGGACGGTGGTACGGCGATCCGCCGGTGTAGATCGTGGCGGTGAACGCCTCCTCGGCCCGGCGCCGTGGGTCGGCCTGGGCCTGCAGCAGGTCGTTGAGGCGCTCGTCGCGCAGGCGCTCCACCTCGGCCTCGGGAAACGTCGGCCGCAGCGCGACCTCCGCGAGGAGCTCCATCGCCGCCTCGAGCCGTGCGGCAGGTACGTCGATGCCGATCGTCATCGCGTCCCAGCCGGCCTCGGCGTGGAGCGACGCCCCGAGCCGCTCGGATGCCTCGATGAGGGCGATCGCGTCGCGCTCCTCGGTGCCTTCGGTCAGTGCCCGTGCGGCGAGAACCGTCGCACCGGCGTCCGAATCCGGCTCGTCGACCGCACCGTTGCGGAGCACGAGCGTGGCCGAGACGAGCGGTCGGCCCGGCAGGTCGGCGACGATCAGCGACAGGCCGTTGGCGAGCCGTGACCGTTCGACCGTCGGGAACTCGTACGGCCGGGGCGTCCCCGGCGTCGGTCGCTCGGCAACGACCTGCACCTCGCTGCTGCTCATGCCGCGACCTCCTCGCCCGCTGACGCCGCGGACGCACTTGCGTCCTCGTCCGCGGGCATCGTCTCGGCTGGTGGCAGAGCGGGCAGATACGTCAGGACGACCCGGTTGTCCGGCCGGAACACCTCCTCCGCAACGGACCGGATCTGCTCGGCCGTGACCGCGAGGTAGCGACCGAGCATCCGGTTGATCAGATCGGGGTCGTCGAAGAGGGTCGCGTACATCGACAGCCGGTCCGCCCGCTCCTCGACGCGCGACAGCGCCGCCAGCTCCTCGGTCTCGATCAGCGCCCGGGCGCGGGCCAGCTCGTCATCGCTGATCGGCTCCCGGCCGAGTCGCGCCAGCTCCTCGTGCATGGCGGCCTCGACCTGGTCCACGGGCACGCCCGGGCGGACGGTCGCCCAACCGGCGACGATCGACGCGCCGCCGACGAAGCCCAGCGCGACCAGCGCGACGTCCTGAGCGACCCGCTCGTCTCGGACGAGCCGTCGGTGGAGCCGGGAGCCCTTGCCGCCGGCAAGGACCTGCGAGGCAATGTCGAGCGCGTCCAGCCGGACGTCGCCGTACACCGGCGCCCGGAACCCGATGTAGACGCGCGGCAGCGGGACCTGGTCGTGGACCGTCTCCCGGCGTTCCGCGCCGAGGGTCGGCGGGAGCGAGAGATCGCCGAGCTTCGGGATCTCCGGGTTCGCCGGAATGCTCCCGAAGTAGCGCTCGGCCCAGCCCCGGACCTCGTCCGGATCCACGTCACCGACGACCGACACCACCGCGTTGTTCGGCGCGTACCAGGTTCGGAAGAACGCGCTCACGTCCTCGATCGAGGCCGCGTCGAGGTCCTCCATGGAGCCGATCGTCGTGTGGTGATACGGATGCTCCGGCGGATACAGGTGCCCCTGGAGCTTCTCGTACCACGACCCGTAGGGCCGGTTGTCGTAGGACCAGCGCTTCTCGTTCTTCACGACCTCACGCTGGTTGTCCAGGTTCTCCTGGCTCAGTGCGTCGAGGAGCGTCCCCATCCGGTCCGCCTCGAGCCACAGCGCAAGCTCGACCTGGTGCGACGGCAGCGTCTCGTAGTAGTTCGTCCGATCCAGCCAGGTGCTGCCGTTCAGCGTCCCGCCGGCGGCCTGGACGAGCGCCATGTGCTCGGCCTTGGCAACATTTCTCGAGCCCTGGAACATCACGTGCTCGAAGAGGTGGGCGAAGCCGGTCTTGCCGGGGACCTCGTGCTTCGAGCCGACGTCGTACCAGAGGTTCACCGCGGCAACGGGCGCGAGCCGATCGACCGAGATGATCAGGCGCAGCCCGTTCGCAAGGCGCTCGTCGGTGAAGGACACGGTCGGGACGCTGGGCATCAGGTGAGTCGGCTCCTCGGCACGTCAGGGGCATCGATTGTAGGTCGGAGTCGCGACGGACCGCGGCAGCCGCCGTCCGTGAGGGTGCGCTTCGGCGCAGCGAGGCCTTGACGTCGTCGTCTTCCGCTCGTTAGATTTCCATCTAACACGGCAGCCGCCACGGGGCAGCCGGATGACAGGAGCAGGAACGCGATGGCGGCACGACCGACAGTGCGGCGACCGGCGGCCCGACCCGCCGACGTCCCGCCGCGCGCCATCGTCCGCGATCTCACCCGCGGTGACGCGACGATCCGGATCGATTGGGATGTCCGGACGGCCTACGACTTCGTCTTCTCGCTGTCCGGCGACGCCGGCTCGTCGGACGACCTGCCGGCCGCCGACCGCCAATGGCTGAGCGAGACCCGGGCGGCGCTGGAGCCCGAGATCCGGGGCGCGGTCGCGGACCTCTTCGAGACCGAGCTCGCGATCCACTCCGGGGTCCTGCTCGTCGAACGGCCGGAGATCCGGACGTCGTCGGATGTGCTCGGTCTGATCGAGGCGTCGACGCCGCACGACCTCCTCGTTGCGGTGTTCGCGGACGACTATCACCTTGCCGGGCTGGGCGACCTGATCGAGCGCGCGATCGCCGGCGACGCATCGACCGCGGACGAGATCGCGGAGAAGCTGCCGGAGTGGAACAAGAAGGGTCGGACGGAGATCCTCCGCGATCCGCCGCTGGCCAAGGAACGGATCCTCTCGGTGCTCCGGGCCTGGCAGCGGGCGTTCGCGACGATCGAGCCGCGCGTCCTGGAGATCCTCGAGCGCGACTACGAGAGCCGCGCGGCTGACCGCGAGCGGCTGAGTGCCGGCGACCTCATCGAGGCGACGACGGGCGGCGTCCGGTACCTGCCGGAGAGCGGCGTCTCCCGGGTGATCCTGGGGCCGTCGTACTTCTCGCGGCCGTACAACTTCCTGATGTCGGGCCGCGACTGGCGCTTCTTCGGATACCCCGTCGCGGACTCCGCGCTGGACCCGAGCGATGCCCTCACGCCACCCCAGTCCGTCGTCCGCCTGCACCGTGCCCTCGGGGACGAGACGCGGCTGCGGATCCTGAAGCTGCTGGCGTCGCGGGACCTGTACCTGACGGAGATCGCGCAGCAGCTCGAGCTGTCCAAGCCGACGATCAAGCACCACCTCGCCCAGCTCCGGGCAGCCGGGCTCGTGACGATCACCGAGTCCGGGACGGTCATGTACTACAGCCTTCGTCGCAACCGGCTGGACGACGCGACGGACGAGATCAAGCGGTTCCTCATCGGATAGGAGCCGACGAGTCGGGCTCAGGGCCGCGGCGAGCGCCGTGGCCCATCTTCAGCCCTCCGAGTTAGATATCCATCGAACATCAGACAGACCCTGGAAGAACAGGCAGGAGGAACGGGTGGCCAACATGAACGAGATGCAGCGGTTCCTCGTGACCGATCACATCGCGCGGCTCGAGGACGATGCGACCGTGCTCCGCGCCGGGCGAGCGCGACGCTCGAGCGGCGCGGCGGGCCTGGCGGCCGGCGCTCGCGGACGCCTCGGGCTCCTCCTCGTGGCCTTCGGCGTCGCGGTGGCCGGGCCGTCCCGAACCCTCGTGGGCGCGCCGTCCGCCGCTCACCCTGTCCCGGCGAACGCCTCGAGCACGGCGAGTGACGCGCGCAATTCGCCGTGCCCCGACGATGCCACTCCCCTTCCCCGCGCCGCGTAGCGCGTCGCCGCGCGACGACCACTCCTCCGCTTGACCCGCGAGGACGGCCGGGGCGGCTCTCCCGCTCGCCCCGGCCGCTTCCTCGGTCCCGCCGCTTCGCTCCACGTTCTCAGAATCGGGGCCGACGTACACTCGGCGGCATGACCCCCCGACGACCGCGGCGATCCGTCGCCGCCGTGGCGTTCGCCACCCTGTCCATCCTGCTCGCGCCCGGCGTCGCGTCGGCGCACGCAGAGCTCGCAACGATGACCCCGAAGGACAAGTCGAGCGGCCCACCGCCGACCGAGATCGTTGCGACCTTCACCGAGACGCTGTCCCAGTCCGGAACCTCTCTCGCCCTCGTGTCGGGAGGTGGGGCCGTCGTGGCCCAGGGCGGAACCGTGGACGCAGCGGACGCGAAGACGCTTCGGCTGACGGTCCCGGTCCTGACCGCGGGCGCGTACACGGTCCGCTGGACCTCGAAGTCGGCGGACGACGGCGACATCGATCGGGGCACGACGACGTTCACCGTCACGGCTGCGAGCGCGGCGCCATCGGCTGCAGGCTCGGTGGCGCCGTCGCCGGCGGCCTCGGCCAGCCTCGACGCGAGCGCCGTGCCCTCGGCTGTGGCTTCGGAGGCGGCGTCGCCGGCACCGTCCGGTGGGACCGGGACAGCGGCCTCCTCGAGCGATGCGGTCATCCCGATCGTCGTCGTGCTGATCGCGCTCGCCCTGCTCGGCCTGTGGCTCCTCCGGGGCCGCGGCCGGCGTGCCACCTGAGCGGCCCGGGACGAGCGCGGTGAGCCCGATGGGTCGCCAGCGGCGGATCGCACTGGCGGCTCCGGTCGTCGGCGCGGTCCTGTTCGCTGCGCCGGTCGGCGTCCTCGCCCACTCGCTCAGCAACACCTATCAGAGTCGGCTGCCGCTGATCGTCTATCTGGCCGGCGCGGCGATCGCCGTCGGGTTGTCGTTCGCGTTCCTGCTCGTCGCCGACGTTCGCGCCGAGCCGCCCGTCCTGCCGGCGGGACGCGTCCCTCCTCGCTGGCTCCGCCTCCTCCTGCGGGCGATCGGCCTCATCGGCTGGATCTGGGTCGTCGCCCAGGGAATCGTCGGCGGGTCGAGCGCCGGGGACGTCACGACACTCTTCCTGTGGGTCTACGGCTGGGTCGGGATGGCGATGCTGTCCGCGTTCGTCGGCCCCGTCTGGCACTGGCTGGATCCGTTCACGACCCTGCACGACCTCGGGGCGGCCGTCCTGGACCGGCTCGGCATCGAAGGCTGGGCGCAGGCCGACTACCCGCCGCGGCTCGGCCGGTGGCCCGCGATCATCGGTCTCGTCTTCTTCGTCTGGCTCGAGCTCGTCGGGAACGGAGCCGGGCCACGCTCGCTCTTCATCGTGATGGTCGGCTACACCGCCTTCACGCTCGCGATGATGGCCCAGTTCGGTCGTGACGCCTGGCGCCGCGACGGCGAGACGTTCAGCGTCTGGTTCGGCCTGCTCGGTCGCCTCGCGCCGTACGGCCTCGTCGGCGATCCGGCGGAGGGCCGGGTCGCGCGACGGCCGTTCGCGTCGGCGCTGCTGCTCGGCGGCTGGCATCGCGAGGACGTGATCCTCGTCGGGATCGGGACGGCATCGATCCTCTTCGACGGACTCTCGCAGACCCAGCCCTGGTTCGAGATCTTCGGGGCGCCCGCCGTCCCGATCAAGACGCTCCAGCTGTTCGGCTTCCTCGGCCTGCTCGTGCTCGCCGCGCTGATCGTGTCGCGGCTGGTGGGCGTGCCCGCCACGGCCGCCGGCCTGATCCCGATCGCGGCCGGCTACCTCGTGGCCCACTACTTCACGTATGTCCTGATCGACGGCCAGCGCATCGTCGTCGCGCTCGCCGATCCGCTCCAGCTCGGCTCGGATCTCGGCAACTTTGGCTGGGCCTTCTACGAGCCGTCGTCGAGCTGGCTGCCGCCCGGGCTCGTCTGGACCGTCCAGCTGGCCGCGGTCGTCGGCGGCCACATGCTGGGCGCGTGGGCGGGCCATGTCGTGGCGGCGCGGCAATCCGGTGCGGCGCGTGGGGCAACGTCGGACCATCGCCGCCGCCAGATCCCGCTCGCGATGATCATGGTCGCGCTCACGACCCTCACCCTCTGGTCGCTCGGCCAGGCGCTCGTCGTCCAGACGCCGACGTCGGCGACGGGCCGGGCGGCGGTCACGACGGCCGCCGCCCCGCCCGGCGTCAACCCCGGGCGATGAGCTCCGGCAGCTCCCGCATGTCGCCGAAGACGACGGTTCCCGGACCCTCGAGCGCGGCCGCGGGCGTCACGCTCCCGGAATAGGCGAAGACGCGCATCCCCGCCGCCCGGGCCGCCTCGACGCCGGCTCGCGCATCCTCGACGACCGCGGCCCGGTCCGGCTCGACGCCGGACTCCTCGGCCGCCCGCAGGAACAGGTCCGGATGCGGCTTGCCGTGGATGACGTCGTCGGCACTGACCAGCCGGTCGCCGAACCGGTCGAGCAGGCCCGTGATCCCGAGGTTCCGTCGGATCTTCGCGAGATCGCCGCTCGAGGCAACGCACGTCTGGTAGCCCGCCTGCTGGATCGCGTCGATCGCCTCCGCGACACCGGGGACGGGCTGCAGCTCGGCCGCGAAGGCGGCGATGTAGCGCTCGCCGAACGCGGCCCACTCCTCGCGGATGTCGCGCCCGAGATGCGCCTCGATCTCGGATCGCATGACCTCGTCCGTCCGGCCGACCCAGCGCTCGACGATTTCCTCCTCGGAGAGCGGCCAGCCGAGATCCCGAAGGACCTCGACGTCGAGGCGGATCGAGAGCCGCTCGCTGTCGACCAGGACGCCGTCGCAGTCGAAGATCACGAGGTCGAACGCGCGTCGACGAGGCGGACGCTGGGCCATCTGCGGGTCGCCTGTCAGCCGACCGGCTGGAGCAGGCCCGGCTCTGTGCGCGAGACCCGGGAGGCTGGCGGAACCCCGGGCTCCGGCACCCAGTCGCTGAGCGAGCGGACGTCGGCGAGACGCGCCGCGATCGCCGGGTTCATCGCCTCCGCCGCCGCAACCGCCGTTTCGATCGCCGTGAGGCAGAGGATCCCTTCGGCCGTCGCGGCGAGCCGGATCTCGGCGGCGTCACGGACCGCGCCCGAGCGCGGCGTCGGCGTGTTGACGACGAGCCGGACCGCGCCGGAGGCAATCAGCTCGAGGATCGCCTCCTGGCCCTCCTCCGCTTCGTCCCCGAGCTTCGCCACGGGTCGCGCCTCGAGGCCGGCCGCCGCGAGGACCTGTCGCGTCCCGACCGTCGCCGCGAGCTCGTAGCCCGCGGTCCGGAGCGCGGCACCCAGGCGCGGAACCTCGGCCTTGTCCCGGTCGGCGATCGAGAGGAGCGCGATCGGCGCTTCCTCGGCTGCGGCCGCGCGGGGCGGCACGAGCGCCGCGCCGGTCAGGGCTTTGGCCAGCGCAACGCGGGGGTCCTCGCTGATCCCGATCACTTCGCCTGTCGACTGCATCCCGGGACCAACCGACGGGTCGACGCCCCGCAGCTTTGCCGTCGAGAACGCCGGCGCCTTGACAGCAACGAACGGCGGCGGCGGAAGCAGCCCGTTCGGCCAGCCGAGGTCCGCGAGAAGGTCGCCGAGCGCCACGCGAACTGCGAGCTGGACCATCGGCACGCCGGTGACCTTCGACATGAACGGCACGGTCCGCGACGCGCGGGGGTTGACCTCGATCAGGTAGACGCCGTCCTCGCGGACGATGAACTGGGCGTTGCAGAGACCGCGGACCTCGAGCGCCCGGACGATCCGCTCCATCGTCGACACGATCAGGTCCTGGTCGCCCTCGCTCACGGTCTGCGGCGGGAACATCCCGACGCTGTCGCCGCTGTGGACCCCGGCCCGCTCGACGTGCTCGAGCAGACCCGGGATCAGGACGGTGTCGCCATCGCTCACGGCGTCGACGTCGACCTCCAGGCCCTCGAGATACCGGTCGATCCGGACCGGTCGATCCGGATCGACGACCGTCGCGGCAGCGAGCTGGCGAACGAGATCCTCCGATGAGTAGCAGAAGTCGATCGCGAGCCCGCCGATGACGAAGCTGGGCCGGACGATGACCGGGTAGCCGATCCGGTCGGCGAGCGTCAGGGCCTCCTCGACGCTGTGGGCCATCCCGCCCTCCGGCTGGGGAATGCCGAGCCGGTCGAGGAGCGCGGCGAACCGCGTTCGCTCCTCGGCCTGGTCGATTGTCTCGAGGTTGCTGCCGAGGAGCGGCACGCCGGACGCCGCGAGCGGGGCGGCGAGGTTCAGCGGCGTCTGGCCGCCGTACGCCACGACCGCCGGCAGCAAGGGATCGCCGGGTCGCGTCTCGGCGTCGATCACGCTCCGAACGCTCTCGGGGTCCAGCGGCTCGAAGTAGAGCCGCGAGCTCGCGTCGAAGTCCGTCGAGACGGTCTCCGGGTTCGAGTTGATCATCACCGCCTGCCAGCCCGCCTCGCGGAGCGTGTCGGCCGCCTGGACGGCGCAGTAGTCGAACTCGATCCCCTGCCCGATCCGGACGGGACCGGAGCCGATGACGAGCGCGGCGGGACGAGCGACGGGCGGCGCTTCCGGCTGGGAGCCGGCCGCGGCATAGGTCGAATAGAAGTACGGCGTCTCGGCGGCGAATTCTGCGGCGCAGGTGTCGACCATCGCGTAGCCCGGTCGAAGGCCGAGGACCTCGCGGGCGCCCCGGATGTCGGCCTCGGCGATGCCGGCCATCGTCGCCAGCTCCCGGTCGCCGAAGCCGGCCCGCTTGACCGTCGCGAGCAGGCCCGCCGCGTCGGCGTCATCGGTGGCGACGAGCTGGCGGCCGGTCTCACGGACCTCGCGTTCGAGCGCCACGTTCCGACCGATCTCGCCGACGAACCACGGCGCGATCCCGGTCGCCCGCTGGATCACGTCCTCCGGGACGCCGCGACGCAGGAGTCCGAAGAGCCGCCAGAGCCGCGAATCCGAGGGACCGAGGAAGCGGCGGAGGACGATCGGGGCGGCGGTTCGCTGGGCGAGTCGGGTGGACTCGCAGGCCCTGCCGGTCTCGTCGATCCAGCGGATCGGCTCGTCATCGGGCCCATCGCCGAGCGGATCGTCGCCCACATCGCCGGCGTAGACGGCGGCGAGGTAGTCGAACGTCGGCGTCCACGTGGGATCCTCGGCCAGCGGCCCCGCGCCGGCCTGCTCGAGCCCCCGGAGTGCCTTGTTGAGCGCCGCACCGAATGTCCGGTCGATCGCCATCACCTCGCCGGTCGCCTTCATCTGGCTGCCGAGCGTCCGGTCGGCGGTCGGGAACTTGTCGAACGGGAAGCGCGGCAGCTTCACGACGACGTAGTCGAGCGCCGGCTCGAAGGCGGCGACGGTCGTGCCCGTGACGACGTTCGGGATCTCGGCGAGCGTCCGCCCGATCGCGATCTGGGCAGCGACGCGGGCGATCGGGTAGCCGGTCGCCTTGCTCGCGAGCGCGGACGAGCGCGAGACCCGGGGATTGACCTCGATGACGGCGTAGTCCGTCGAGTCCGGCGAGAGGGCGAACTGGACGTTGCAGCCGCCCTCCACCCCGAGCGCGCGGATGATCGCGAGCGCGGCGCTCCGGAGGCGCTGGTGCACCGGGTCCGGGAGCGTCTGGACCGGCGCGACGACGATCGAGTCACCGGTGTGGACGCCGAGCGGGTCCACGTTCTCCATCGAGCAGACCGCGATGCACGTGTCCTCGGCGTCGCGCATCACCTCGTACTCGATCTCCTGCCAGCCGACGAGGCACTGCTCGACCATCACCTGGCCGATCGGGCTCGCCCGGAGACCCGCCCGGATCCGCTCGCGGTATGCCTCCTCGGTCTCGACGATCCCGCCACCCGTGCCGCCGAGGGTGAATGCCGGCCGGACGATCGCCGGCAGGCCGATGTCACGAAGCGCCTCGTCCGCGGACGCCTCCCGGGCCGCTCCCGTCGTCCCCTCGACGATCCGGCTCGGGGCGTACGGCTGCCCGATGCGATCCAGCAGGTCGCGGAACGCCTCCCGGTCCTCCGCCATCCGGATCGCCTCGAGCGGCGTGCCGAGCAGCCGGATCTCGTGGCGATCGAAGGCGCCGGCCTCGGCGAGGGCGGTCGCCAGGTTCAGTGCCGTCTGGCCGCCCAGACCCGCGAGGAGCCCCTCGGGCTTCTCGCGCGCGATCACCGCCTCGACCGCGTCGACGGTCAGCGGCTCGAGATAGATCGCGTCCGCGACCTGGGGGTCGGTCATGATCGTCGCCGGGTTGCTGTTGACGAGGATCGTCCGGACGCCCTCGGCCCGGAGGGCGCGGCACGCCTGCGTTCCGGCGTAGTCGAATTCGGCCGCCTGCCCGATCACCACCGGCCCGGACCCGAGAATCAGGACGCTCGCCGGCTTCGGCCGCGGCGAGGTCACCGGCGGCGGCTCCCGGCGGCGGTGAGAAAGCGGTCGAACACCGCGAGCGCGTCGAGCGGGCCCGGTGCTCCCTCGGGGTGGTACTGGACCGTCTCGATCGGCCGCGACGCGTGGCGCAGCCCCTCCACGGAGCCGTCGTTCAGGTTGACCTGGCTGACGTGGAACCCGGATCCGATCGGCAGGGAGTCGCCGACCACCTGGACCTCGTGGTTCTGCGCGGTGACCTGGACCAGGCCGGAGTCCACGTCCCGGACCGGGTGGTTCGCGCCGTGATGACCGAACCGGAGACGTGTCGTCTCGGCGCCGGCGGCCCGCGCCACGATCTGATGGCCGAGGCAGATCCCCAAGAGTGGGCGACCATCGTCGATGATCGCCCGGGCCAAGGCAACCGGACCGGCGAGACGCGCCGGGTCGCCGGGACCCGGCGACAGGACGACCGCATCGACATCGCTCGCGAGGGCGTCGTCGGGAGTTGTCGTGTGGGGGAGGATCCGGACGCGCGCTCCGCGACGCCGGAGGCCGCGGACGATGTTTGCCTTGAGGCCGAAGTCGACGATCGCGACGAGCGGGCCACCCTCGCTCGGATCGCCGACGTCCGTGACGGCCGCCGGCGACACCTCGCCGACGAAGTCCTGGTCCTCCCAACGGGGAACGCCGCGGGCACGCTCGACGGCGGCCTCGCGATCCACGAACCCGGGCTCGGTCACGATGCCGCGGAGGCTCCCGTTCGCGCGGAGGTGTCGGGCGAGCGCCCGCGTGTCGACCCCTGCGATGGCCGGGATCGCGGAGCCGCGCAGCAGCGACGCGAGCTGGCGAACGTCGTCGAGGACCGCCGCCGTCGCGTTCGCGACAACGAGTGCGCGAAGCCACGGCCGGACGGACTGGTCGTCCTCGATCAGCCGGCCGTAGTTGCCGATCAGGGGATAGGTCATGACGACGATCTGACCGGCATACGAGGGGTCCGTGCAGACCTCCTGGTATCCGGTCTGCGACGTGTTGACGACGAGGTCGCCGCCGGCGGCAGTCCCCGCACCGAACGCGATCCCCGGAAAGACGGCACCGTCCTCGAGGGCGAGGAGGGCGGGCCCCAGATCGCCGACGCGCGGGTCGACGATCGCGCTGGACCGGGGTTGCGGCAGCGCGACGACAGGGGCTTGGGCGGGCGGTCGCGGCGGAGCGTCGGTCGGGCTCACCGGCCTCTCACATGAAAACGCCACCGGCCCGGCGGGGCTCGGTGGACGCGCGCGGACACGATCGGCTGGCCTCCTTTCCGGCCTCACGGGACCGGTTCGCCGGCCTCACAGGACCGGCCGTCAAGGATGGTCGAAGGGTATCAGGATCGACGCCGTCCGGAAGTCGCAGCGCCCGATGAGCAGCGGCTTCGAGGCACGCACAGACGACCGGGTCGCCGCGCCCCGTACCTCCCGTTGCACGGCCGCCAGCAGGCGACGGCTCCCAGGTTTCATCTTCATTGCACGGGTCCTCTGGCACTGTCGGCGCGGTCGCGTCGAGCCTAGAGTCGATCCCCGGCCCGACGGAGGTGGCGTCTCCAGGTCCGGCCATCCTGAGGAGGGTTGCCATGAGTGGCACCACAGCCGTCGCGCCTGCGCGCCAGTCGTTCGTCGTCGAGTGGGAGGAGCCGGAGGCCTTGGGCCTCGACGAGGCCGAGGAGGGGTCACCCGAGGCGCACCTCGTCACCGTCACTTCGGTCGCCGTTCGGACCGCCGGATCGCGGGAGCGGGAGGGCGACGCCTTCCGGATCGAGGCTGATCGCCTCGCGGCGGCCGGGATGCAGGGCGAGCCTTCTTCCTGACGGGCGGCCCCCCTCGTGGGCTCAGGGGCAGCGGACGACTGCAATGCCCACGGTGTCGCGCGTCGGCACCGTTGACAGGTTTCCCGCAAGGTTCCCGAGGCATCGTCGCCGAGCGCTCGAGGAAGCCGTCCGTTGGTCGTGGCGATGCGCGCCGACCAACGGGCGGCTTCCCGTTTGTCTCCCTCGATCGCGTCCCCCGGTCCCGTCGTCGCCAGTTGACAGATCCGGCCCGCGCTTCCTATGGTGCCCGCTCGCACCAGGTCCGAGCGCGCAAACCGGCCGGGAGCATTGTGGATGCCATCGTGCGCGACCTGCGGTGGAACGGAGAACGTCCGCCTCTACGAGCTTCGGACCACGTCCCATGAACCGCGACGTTGGTGGTGCGCGGACTGTTCGTACTTCGCGGTGCGGCTGAGCGGGATCGCCGCGGACGTCGCGCCGGCCTGGGTCGAGCGTGCCGCCTTGCATCGCCTCCCTGCGCGACCGGTGGACGAGCCTCGCGACCGGCGTGTATCCGCAGGCCGGCGGGCGACTGACCGAGCGCCGCGGCTCGCCGGCCGGGGCTGACGGATCGCGGGGTCGGGCGCTCGCTCGCGAAGGGGTGCTGGTGAGCCGGGGGAGACTCGAACTCCCAACCAACTGATTAAGAGTCAGTTGCTCTGCCATTGAGCTACCGGCCCAGCGGACGCCGAGTCTACCCCACGTCGGCTTGCCGGTCGTCGCCCTACTTGGAGGGAGCCGCCACAGAAGCCGGTGAGCCGCCGAAGTCCGAGTTGTCGAGCCGTGGGTCGCCTTTCGTGCAGCCAGCAGCGAGAGCTCCGAGGACGACCGCGGCCGACGTCACGGCCGTCACGGATCGTTGCAGTCTTCGAGCTGGCGCTTGTCGCGTCGAGGTCGGCATCGGTGGTCTCCCGTGGATCCCTGCCGCCAGGACAACTGGCGGGCTTCGCCCACGTTCGCCCCTCGATGTCGATCGGGCATCGAGCAGACCCGCCCGGGTCAGCCCGGAGGCGTGCTCCGGGACATGCTCTACGACCGCTCGCCGAGCACCTGGCCCGGGCAGGAATCGACGATCCCGGGCGAGACCGCCGGCTGTCAGACGGGCTGGAGGACGACCGTCCGCGGAAGCAGGGTTGCGACGCCGATGCCGACGCCGTGGCGTCGACCGGCGGTGGCCGTGCGGGGCCGAGCGCGCAGGACCGCGCTCCGCGAGCGGCGCGAGGGCTCGTCGAGCCCGGCGACGGCCGCCAGACGCGAGACGTCGCACGGCCACGGGCGGCCGCAGCTGAGGCAGGTGTCCCCGTGCTCCTCGGAGTCGGGTCGGTGACGGCGGACGATCGACTGGGCGGCCTGCTGATTCATCATGGCCTCAGTCTCCACATCGCTCTGCACGTGTCATCAACCGACGGTCCCATTGGGATCAACCCTTCGTCATCCCGCGGTTCGCACGGGCACCGCGCCCACGGCGGTGCCGGAGCGGCAGAACGAGCCGAGGCTCAGGCAGGCGACTCCTCGAGCCCGCCCTCGATCGAGACGTGCGGCAGCCAGCCGAGCCACGACGGCAGCCACCAGTTCCACTCCCCGAGGAGCCGCATCGTGGCCGGCAGCAGGATGCTCCGGACCACCGTCGCGTCCAGGAACACCGCCACGGCGAGCCCGAGCCCGAGCTGCTTGATGATCGTGAGCTCGAGCGTCACGAAGACGCTGAACACCACGACCATGATCGCCGCCGCGCTCGTGATCGTTCCCGACGTGATTGCGATCCCCCGTGCAACGGCCTCGTTCGAGGTCATCCCGTGATCGCGGGCTTCCTTGATCCGGGTCAGGATGAAGACGTGGTAGTCCATCGACAGCCCGAACAGGATCGTGAAGATGAAGACCGGGACGAACGATTCGATCGGGCCCGGCTTGAAGCCGATCAGGTTCGAGAGGTGACCGTCCTGGAAGACGAACACGAGGACGCCGTACGCCGCGCCGGTCGAGAGGAGGTTCAGCAGGATCGCCTTGATCGGGATGACGATCGAGCGGAACGCGATCAGCAGCAGGGCGAACGAGAGGCTCAGGACGAAGAGCGCGACGAGCGGCATCCCATGGCCGTAGAAGTCGACCACGTCGAGGGTGTACGCCGCGCCACCGGCGACGAGCGCGCGGACACCGCTACCCGAAAGGCCGCCGAACACCTCCGGAACGACCGTGCCCCGGACCTCACGGACGATGTCGCGGTTCTTCTGGTCATTGCCGCCGCCCGCCATGAGGACGCTCACGCGTTCGACCGTGCCGTCCTTCGAGAGCTCCGTCTGGACGGGACCTGACAGGCCGTCGATCTGGAGCAGCCGCGGACCAACGCCGGCGATCGCCTGCTGGGTGGCGGGCACGTCCGCGTGGGTCACGACGACCTCGAGATCGAGGGTGGAGCCGCCAGGCCACTTCTCGTTCAGGACATTGACCGCCTGGACCGCCTCGAGCGAGTCGGGAAACGAGTCGAAGTCGGCCTGGCCGAGGTGCAGCCGGAGGACCGGTGACGCGGCCAGCAGCAGGGCCACGGCGACGCCGACCGCGGCGATGACGGGATGCCGCATGACGCCCCGGACGAGCACCGCCCACAGTCCGCTTCCCTCCTCCCGCTCGCGGCCGAGGATCGGCAGCCGGAGGCGGTTCACCCCGTCGCCGAGGATCGCGAGCGTCGCCGGCAGGAACGTCAGGGAGCCGATCACGGCGACGAGAACGACCGCGATCGTCCCGATCGCCATCGACCGGAAGAGCGGATCGTCGAGCAGGAACAGGCCGGCGATCGAGATCATCACCGCGAGCCCCGAGAAGAAGACCGCTCGCCCGGCAGTGTTGCTCGCAACCTCGATCGCTGCGAGCTTGTCGAGCCCGTGGCGGCGCTCCGTCCGGAACCGCGTCACGAGGAACAGCGAGTAGTCGACGGCGACGGCGAGGCCGATGAGCACGATGAGCTGGCTCGCGTACGCGCTCACCGGGCCGATCGCCTGGCTGTAGAGGCCGAGCAGGCCGAACGCCGCGAGCAGTGCCGTCACCGCGAGGACCAGCGGCACG
This sequence comes from Chloroflexota bacterium, assembly GCA_042408445.1. Classification (GTDB taxonomy): domain Bacteria; phylum Chloroflexota; class Limnocylindria; order Limnocylindrales; family CSP1-4; genus CF-46. The sequence continues at coordinate 37,125 of JBHORC010000024.1, read as the reverse complement.
GCCGCGGCGACGACCGTCCCGAAGGCGATCAGCAGGATCAGGAACGTCAGCGGCATCGTCAGGCGGAGGGACGAATCGAGCCCGCCATTGACGAGATGCATGATCTCGCGGTTCGCGAGGACGTTGTTCAGGGGCAGGATCCGGATGTCCGGGTGCCCCTGCTGAAGCTCGTCGATGATCGCCGGGACGGGCGCCATCCGGTCGCCCAGCGCGTCGCCGTCGCCGGGGACCCGGGCCACGATCCGGACGGACGATCCGTCGGGCGACACGAGGCCCGCCTGAGGGGGCGCCTTCAGCGGGTCGATGACCTGTTCGAAGACGCGGCCTTCGACACCGGCGACGGTCGAGCGCGCCGCGGTGATCCGTGTCACGGCGTCGCCGACGACGGCCTGGAACGCGGGGGTCGACACGGCGCCGGCCTGACCCGAGAGGATCAGCAGGAACTGCTGGCTCGGCGGCTCGGTGGTCCCGGAGGCGTTGAACAGGACGCCGGCCTCGCCGGCCTCGTACTTGGATCGCTGGTCGTTCGACACCGCGTCCGCCGCGTTGGTCCCGCCCGCGGCGAGACTCGCCGAGAACAGCCCGATCGTCGCGACGAACCAGACGACGAAGACCGGCCAGCGATGGGCCGCGCTCCAGCGGGCGACGCGGACGGTCCACGGACGGCGCGCGGAGGCCCGGGCGGACGCGGAGGGAGGAGTGGCGGTCACGGCCGCTCAGGGTACTCGACGCCGGGGAATGGGCGACGAATGTCGGGCCGGTTCAGCCCGACCGGCGCGCGATCCAGACCTCCTCGGTCGGCCACTGGCGAGCCCATTCGGGCGTGACGTACGGGAAGTCGGTCGTCGCCCCTTCCTTCGGCCAGATCTCGACGAGGTTCTCGATCTCGAACCCGCTCGACCGGAGAAGCCGGATCCAATCGCCGTGGCCGAGCGCAAAGTTCACCGAATTGTCGTCGGACCATTCGAGCCGGTGGAGCCCGCGGAGCGGCCGCAGGAGCTCGTTGGTCGCGGGTCGCTCGGCGTCCGGCATGCAGAGCATCAGCAGGGTCGCATTGACCAGGAAGATGAGGCGGCCGCCCGGCCGCAGGAGCCGCGCCGCCTCCGGGACCCAGGCGTAGGGATCGGCCCAGATCGAGGCGCCGTATTCCGAGATCGCGATGTCGAAGCTGCGATCCGGATACGGAACATGCTCGGCGTTTCCGTGGATGAGCGGGAACCGGATCCCATGCTCCTCCTGCAGCCGACGCGCCGTCGCCAGCTGCGCCTCCGAATTGTCGATCCCGACCGGCCGCGCGCCGCGCCGGGCGAGCCACGCGGAGATGTACGCCGTACCGCAGCCGAGCTCGATGACGTCCTTGCCCGCAGAGTCGTCCGGCAGGAGGTGAAGCTCCGACTCGGGGGCGTCCCACTCGCCCCACTTCTCGTCGCCGGGCCCGAGGCGCCAGCTGCGCTCGCCGTTTGCCACGAAGTCGGCCGCCCAGACGTCCCACTCCACCCGGTTACGACGAACGTGATCGGGGAGCTCGTCAGGGGCGCTCGCGGGACTGCCAACGGACCCAGCGTCAGGCACCGCTTGCGCTGCCTCGGTCAGACCGGTCTCGTCGTGATCTGTCGTCATTCGGCCTCCAGCGCCGCGAGCAGCCGCTTCGGGGCCGTCCGCCGCCAGGCCTCCCGCAGCAGCTCCTCCAGCAGCTCGACGGACAGTCGCTCGAGGTCCGCGGTCACCCAGCCGAACCGGCCGACATACGCAGACGGCTTGAACGTCACCGGATCGAGATCGATCAGCTCCGCCTGGCGCTCGGGCGAGGCCTTGATCGAGACACCGGTCGAGCCCTTACCGCCGATGGCAAAGATCCTGTCCCGGACCCGGAACGTGATGTCCGTCTCCCAGGTCACCCGCTCCTCCGTCTCGGGCAGGGCGAGGGCGATCCGGCTGACGTCCTCGAACGTCGTCACCGGCGAAGCGACTTGCGCATCTCGAAGCCCGAGTCGACATAGCCGAGCCGGTGGTAGAGCGAGATCGCGCCGTCGTTCGTGCTCGTGACCTGGAGGTTGATGCGCTCTGCGCCGCGGCTCGCGGCCCACTCCTCGAGATGGGCGATCAATCGCCGGCCGATCCCCTGTCCGCGGTATCCCTCCAGGACGGCGATGCCGAGCTCCGCGGACGGGACCGGCCGCGCCATCGATCCCGGATCCGGCTCGTCCTCGATGTCCATCGTCGCGGAGCCGGCCATCACGCCGTCGACGATCGCGGCAACGTATTCGTGGGCGGGGCCCCGGGCCGCGACGCGGCGCGCGAGCCGGACGCGGACGGCCTCCCGGTCCGGGACGCGGAAGCCGTCGGGATCGATGTCGGCGTGATGCCGCGCCCCGGCGAGGTAGACCTCGGCCAGCTCCTCGAGGTCGTCGACAGTGACGGGTCGGATCTCGATGGCAGGGCTCGCCGCCGCGGCTCGCGACGTCGCCGCGACATTCGTCGGCGTCCCGCTCACTCCGCGCCGCTCACGACCGTCGTCTCACTGGTTGTCGATCTGGGCCCGCTGCAGGCGCCCGCTGAAATCCACGTAGACCGACTTCCATTCCGTGAACGTGTCCAGCGCGGCGTGGCCGGCCTCCCGGTGGCCGTTGCCGGTCTCCTTCCACCCGCCGAACGGCAGGTGCGTCTCGGCCCCGGTCGTGCCGGCGTTGATGTACACGATGCCGGTCTCGAAGTCGCGCATCGCCCGGAACGCCGTGTTCGCGTCGCTCGTGAAGATCGACGAGCTGAGGCCGTACCGGGTCTGGTTCACGGCCGTGACGGCGCCGGCGTAATCGCTGACGGGGATCACCGACAGGACCGGCCCGAAGATCTCCTCCTGCGCGATCCGGTCCATCGGCTCGACCGCCGAGAAGATCGTCGGCGAGAAGAAGTGGCCGTTCGACAGATCCCCGTCACGGGCCGTCTCGCCGCCCAGGATCAGCTCGCCCTCGCTGCGCCCGATCTCGACGTACGAGGCCACCTTCTCGACCGCGCCGGCGTTGATGAGCGGGCCGACATCGACCGACTCGTCGAGGCCCGATCCGAGCCGGAGCCGTCGCGCACGATGCTCCAGCCGCTCCAGCAGCGGCTCGACGACGCGCCGCTCCACGACGACGCGACTCGCGGCCGTGCACCGCTGACCCGTCGTCCCGAACGCGGACCAGAGGATCCCGTCTGTGGCGAGGTCGAGGTCGGCATCGGCCATCACGACGATGGCGTTCTTCCCGCCGAGCTCGAGGCTGAGACGCTTGAGCTTCCGTTCGGCGTGCGCCGCGATGTGCTTGCCGGTGGTCGACGAGCCCGTGAACGACACGACGCTGACGTCCGGGTTGTCGACGATCGCGTCGCCGACCTCCGCGCCGCTGCCCGTCACGAGGTTGACCGTTCCGGCCGGAAAGCCCGCCTCGGCCATCAGCTCGACGAGGAGGGTTGCGCAGTGCGGCGTGTCGCTCGAGGGCTTGAACACGACGGTGTTCCCTGCGACGAGCGCCGGCATCATCTTCCAGCACGGGATCGCGATCGGGAAGTTCCATGGGGTGATGATCCCGGCGACGCCGATCGGCTGGCGGATGCTCATCGCCCATTTGTCGGGCAACTCGCTCGGGACCGTGTCGCCGAACATCCGGCGGCCCTCGCCCGCCATCAGGAACGCGATGTCGATGCCCTCCTGGACATCGCCGCGAGCCTCGGCGAGGACCTTCCCCATCTCCCGGGTCATCGCCCGCGCGAGCCGCTCCTTGTGCTGCGCCATGAGGGCACCGAACGCGTACAGGATTTCGCCGCGCTTCGGTGCAGGCGTTCGGCGCCAGAGGCGGCCGGCCTCGTCCGCGGCGCGGATCGCCATCCCGACGTCTGCCGCGGTTCCCTGCTGGAAACGGCCGACCACGTCGCGGGTATCGGCAGGGTTCCTGCTCTCGAACGTCGCGCCGGACGTGGAGTCGCACCACTCCCCGGCGATGAAGTTGCGAAACGTCGGCGGCTCGGCGCGGTCGCGCTCCGGCGCCTGCGGAACGGCGGTCTCGGTCATCGGCTCAATCTACACTTCCGCCGCCGCCGACTCACCCGAAACGGATCCCTCGCTGCATCTCAGAAGCAGCAGGGTCGAGACCGACCGCTGCGACGACGAGGGGACTGCTTGGACGCACGGATCGCGGAGCTGGTTCGCGCCGGATCGGACGAGGCGCTCGACGCGCTCTACGCCCGCTACGCCGACGAGATCCAGGGCGTCGCGTTCCTGATCCTGCGCGACCGGTTCGAGGCGGAGGACGTGATGGCGGAGACCCTGATCACGGCATGGCGTCGCGGGCGGGACCTGCGGGACGGCGCCGCGCTCCGACCCTGGCTGATGCGGATCGCGGCGAACCACGCGCTCGGCATGCGCCGCAAGCGGCGCGACGTTCGGCCGCTCGACGACGTCGTGGTCCCGATCGCCGACCCGACCGCGCCGATCGCCTCGCGGTTGGCGCTGATGGCCGCCGTCGATCGCCTCCCGATCGAGATGCGCGCGGCCGTTGTCCTGCACTACTTCGCCGACCTGTCGGTCGACGACGTGGCGCGGGCGCTCGGGAAGAGCCCGAACACGATCAAGAGCCAGCTCCGGGTCGGGCTCGGACAGCTTCGCGCGGCGTGGGACGACCGGGCCGATCGGAGGCTCCAGGATGTCGGCTGATCGCTTCGAGGCGGACCTGCGCGACGCCCTGCGCGACGAGGCCGCGGCAGCGCCCGTCGTCCTCACGCTCGCCGCGGTCAGAGCCCGCGCAGGATCGCGACCGCGCGGCATCTGGACCTGGACGGGTCGGCTCGCGCTGGGAGTGGCGATCGCGGGGATCGCCGCGGTCGCGATCGTCGTCTCGACCGTGCCCGGCCGGCCGCTGCCGGGGGTCGGTTCGTCCGCGTCCGCCGCGGTCTCGGGATCCATCGGGCCGTCGACGCCCGCGTCCACTCCGGGTCCGAGTGCGACGGCGACGCCTGCCACGTCGCCGCTCGTCGTCAGCTACGGCCCGTACGGGATGCCGCTCGTCATGGCGCTGGGCGGCGACCAGCTCGAGATCATGGGCGCCTACCGAACCGGCGCATTCACCCCGATCGCGATCGTCTCATCGCTGGGCTCGGTGCTCCAGGGCTGGCAACCCGTTGACGCTTGCTGCGGCGATCTGCACGGTGCCATTTCGTCGACGCGGGTGCTGGCTCTCTCGGTCACGAGGGGCAATCAGGACGGCCTGGAGAGGGGCGTCGCGGTCATCGATCTGGGCCGCGAACGGTTGCTGACCGTGCTGCCAGACGCCGCGGCGTTCGCGTTCCTGCCCGATCAGACGCTGGTGACCGTCGAGGGCGTCACCGTGAACCGGCTGCTCGGGCCGTACGACGGAACCCCCATCGTGACGACGCTGCCGGAGCGGGCGCGCGTCGTCAGCTTCCCGGCCGCACTGTCCATCGCAGCCGACGGCTCCGGCCTTCTCGTCGCCACCCGAACGGAGGGGCCGAACGGGACGGCGGTGACGGACATCGAGACCATCGCGTGGGACGGGTCCGTGACAGCCGCGGATCCCGCTGCCGACCCGCTGCTCGTCACCGGCGCGGACCGCGCGTACGGCAAGGACGGCCAGACCGCGTTCCAATGGGCGGATGACGCCGGGCCGGGTGGCACGAGCAGCGCTGGTCTGGCGGTGGAAGGGCCCAATACGCCTCGGACGGAGACCGGCGTCGCCGACAGCAGCGACTACGCGTGGGAGCCCGGCGGGCGAAGGCTGATCATCCTGCGTCCGGGCTCGGTGTGGGCCTTCGACGGTCGCCGGACGGCGAAGATCGCGGTGCTTCCGGAGGGTGAACCTCCGTGGGGGATTGTCGGCTTCACCCCCGAGTCCGTCCTGCTCGGAACCCCGAACGGCGGCACCCTGAGCGTCCGACTGGACGGCTCGGCCCAGGACGGCCTCGGCGGAATCCTGATCGGGATCGCCCACTAGTCGCTCGTAGCCGACGGGCCGTCGTGGTAACTGCTGGATAAGCCGTGCCCGCGATCGTTGAGCGCATGGACGATCAACGGGTCGGCGCCGCATTCCGGGCGATCCGGATCCGGCTCGGCCTGACCAAGGACGAGGTCGGGATCGCGTCGCGGACGTCCCGCCACATCGTCGGCCGGGTCGAGCGCGGCCGCCTCGATCGGGTGCCGATGGCCAACCTTCGGGCGGTGGGCCACGCGCTCGACCTCAACGTGGACCTCGTCATTCGCTGGCGCGGCGGGGACCTCGGCCGGCTCGTCAACGCTCGGCACTCCGCGCTGCACGAGGCGGTCGCTGCGCGATTGGCCGATCTGACCGGGTGGTCGATCGAGCCGGAAGTGTCCTATTCGATCGCCGCGAACGTGGCGTCATCGACCTTCTTGCCTGGCATGCGGCGACGGCGTCGCTCCTGGTCGTGGAGCTCAAGACCGAGATCGTCGACGTGAACGACCTCATGGGCTCGATGGATCGGCGCCTTCGCCTCGCACCGCAGATCGCCGCGGCTCGCGGCTTCCGGCCGACCACGGTCGCGTGCTGGGTCGTCGTCGCGGACAGTCGGACGAACCGACGGATTGCCGCGAGACATGCGGTCGTCCTGCGGGCGAAATTTCCGGACGACGGTCGGCGGGTTGCCGGGTGGCTGCGCGAGCCCGGTGGTCCGCTGCGCGCTCGGGTTCCTGCCAGTTGCTGCCCTCGCGAGCACCGGGCTCCTGTTGGCGGGGCGAAACGGGTGCGGCGCGCCGCGTCGAGGGGTCGCCGCCCCTGCCAACCCTGACCCTTGCGCACCATGTGAGCAACTGCCGGGTCTCTTCCTGTCTCCAGCCCGCAATTGCTGGGGTGGTGCGCACAAGACAGGAAGGAGGGCGGATGCGATCTCACGGTGTGCATCAGGCGCGCATCTGGCTAGGCGACGGAGGTCGCGCCCGCAGAGCGCTCGTCGGGCGCGCATCTGGCAGGAACGGCGCGCCATAGGGGTCGGCGGCCGGCAGCCCTCGCGCCGACGGCCGTGCCGTCGACAGGCCGCGCCCTCAGCCGCCGAGCACGTCGTCCGCGACGATCAACCGGTGGACCTGGTTCGTGCCCTCGTAGATCTGGGCGCCCTTCGCGTCGCGCATCAGTCGTTCGAGGCCCGTCTCACGCGAATAGCCGCTGGCTCCGAAGAGCTGGACGGCGTCGGTGGCGACTCGCATCGCGGTGTCCGAGGCGGTCCATTTCGCCAGCGATGACGCGACGCCGATCGCCTCGCCGCGGTCCTTCATCGCCGCCGCCTGGCGCGTCAGCGCCCGGGCCGCCTCCACGTCGCGGGCCATCTCCGCGATCATGAACCGCAGCCCCTGCTGGTCGGCGAGCACGCTCCCGAAGGCCTTCCGCTCGCGGAGATACGCGGCTGCCTGCTCGAGCGCCGACCGGGCGATCCCGACGCACGCGGCGGCAATCGAGATCCGTCCCTCGGCCAGCGCGGACAGCGCGATCCGATAGCCGTCGCCCTCCGCGCCGAGGCGGTTCGCAACGGGAACGAAGCAACCGTCGAAGACGAGCTCCGCCGCGGGGCACGCGCGGATCCCCATCTTCCGCTCGTGCGCACCGAACGAGAAGCCGGCCATCCCCTTCTCGACGAGAAACGCGCCGATCCCCTTGGCGCCGAGCGCGGGGTCGATCGATGCGAAGACCAGGTACCGATCGGCCTCGGGCGCGTTCGTGATCCAGATCTTCGTCCCGGTGAGCCGGTATCCCTCGGGCGCATCGGCTGAGCCCACCCGTTCGGCGCGCGTCCGGATCGCCGCGGCGTCGGAGCCGGCGTGCGGCTCCGTGAGCGCGAACGCGCCGAGCGCCGTTCCCTCGACCATCGGACCCAGCCACCGCGCCTGCTGCTCCGCCGTGCCCCACGCGACGACCGGCAGCTGCGAAAGGATGTGGACCGACAGGGTGACGGCCGTCGCCATGTCGGCCGCGCCGAGCTCCTCCATGACAAGCGACCAGCCGAGGTAGCTGAACCCGGAGCCGCCGACGGACTCCGGGAGCGGCGCGCCGGTCAGGCCGAGCTCGGCCATCCCGTCGAAGATCGACCGGTCGAAGCGCTCGGCCTCGTCACGCTCGATGGCGGTCGGCGCGACCGACCGCTGGGCGAAGGCCCGAGCGGTGTCGCGGAGCAGTCGCTCCTCGTCGGTCAGCGGCCAGGTCAGGGTGGCGTCCTCCGTCGCTCCGCAGGTGTGCATCGCCGGCCGACGACGCGCCCACAGGATAGCCGCGGAACGGACGCGTCCCGGCACCAGCCGGCGACGCCGCGAGCGTCACGAAACGCCTCGGCGCTACCCGCCTCCGCGCGGATACGTGTGGAACCCGTGCCCCGTCTTCTGGCCGAGCCGGCCCTCCTCGACGAGCTGGACGAGGATCGGCGGCGGCGCGAACCGCTCGTCGTCGAAGCCCTCGTGCAGGACGCGCATGATGCCGAGACAGACATCGAGACCGATGAAGTCGGCGAGCTCGAGCGGGCCCATCGGGTGGTTCAGCCCGATCTTCGCCCCGGTGTCGATGTCGTCGGCCGTCCCGAGTCCCTCGGCGTACGCCCGCATCGCCTCGCCGAGGAACGGCATGAGGATCCGGTTGACGATGAAGCCCGGTCGATCTGCCGAGACGATGACCTGCTTCCCGATCTCGCCGGCCAGCGCCCGAATCGCCGCCTCGACGTCGTCGGTCGTGGCGGTGCCCCGGATCAGCTCGATGAGCGGCATGACCGGCACGGGGCTGAAGAAGTGCATTCCGACGAACCGCTCGCGCCTCGCCGGAGAGACCGAGGCCGCGAGTCGGTCGATCGAGATCGACGAGGTGTTCGTCGCGAAGATCGTCCCGGAAGGCGCGATGCCGTCGAGCTCCCTCCAGAGCCCGGTCTTCACCTCGACGTCCTCGTAGACCGCCTCGACGACAAGATCGACGTCGGCAGCCGCGGCGAGGTCCGCGACCGGGGTGATCCGCGCCAGGATCGCCTCCCGCTCCTCGCCGGCCAGGCGGCCCTTTGCGACCGACCGCTCGAGGTTGCCGGCGATCCGGTCGCGGCCGGCGAGGGCGCGCTCGAGCTCCGGTTCGTAGACCGCCACGGACCGGCCGGTGGCCGCGAGGACCTGGGCGATCCCGTGCCCCATCAGCCCGGCACCCGCGACGAGCGTTCGCTCCAGCATGGCGTCAGGCTACCCGCGGGGAGCGGCGCCCGGAGCGGAGCCGGCGCCAGAAGGGCCCGACGCCGTGCCGGAGCCGATGGACGCGGAGCCCACCGCCCCGCTCGCGATCTCGTCCGTCGCCAGGTCGAGCAGCCGGTCCGCGGCGGCGTACGGATCGAGCGCATGCCGGGCGACATCCGCAAGGATCGCGTCAGCGGCAGCCCGATGCGACGCCGTGCCAAGCCGATCCCGGATGCGATCCCCGACGATCGACCACACCTGCGCCTCCGCCCGTGCGAGCCGCGGCCCCTCACCGTCGCGCGCATCGCCTTCGCCGAGGCTCGCCCGGTGACGATCCAGCGCCTCGATCAGCTCGACGACGCCCGCGCCCGTCGCGGCGGTCGTGACGAGCACCTCGGGCCGCTTCGGGCGGCGGCGAACGGACGTCCCGCGTGTCGCCCCGTCGTCCGCCCCGCGTCCCGTCACGGTCCCGGCTGCCCCGACGAGCATCGCCCGAAGCTGGGCGGCGGTTCGCTGCGCTCCCGGCTTGTCTCCCTTGTTCACGACGACCAGGTCGGCGACCTCGAGCAGTCCTGCCTTGATCGCCTGGACCTCGTCGCCCATCTCGGGCGCCTCCAGGACAACGGTCGTGTCCGCGGCGGCCGCCACCTCCACCTCGCTCTGACCCGTCCCCACCGTCTCGACGAGGATGAGATCGAATCCGACGGCGTCAAGGACCGCCGTGGCGGCACCGGTCGTCGACGACAGCCCGCCGGCGTGGCCACGCGCCGCCATCGAGCGGATGAACACGTCCCGATCGCCGGCGTACGCCTGCATCCGGACGCGGTCGCCGAGCAGCGCTCCGCCGGTGATCGGCGACGAGGGGTCGATCGCGACGACCGCGACCGAGCGGCCGCGGGTCCGAAGCTCGCCGATCAGCGCCGCAACCAGGGTCGACTTGCCCGCACCAGGCGGACCGGTGATCCCGACGAGGTGGGCGCGGCCGCCGCGGGGATAGAGCTCGCGGAGCGTCGGCTCGGCGATGGCTGTCCGATTCTCGACGGCGGTCAGGAGGCGGGCGAGCGCGCGGCGGTCGCCGCCGAGCGCAGCCGAGGTCAGCTCGGCCGCCCGGGCCGATGCGTCGGCCACGCTAGTCCCGCGGTCTGGCGTTCGTCCGCAGGTAGTCCGCGACCTCGGCGATCGTCGTGCCCGGCCCGAACACCCGGGACACGCCGGCCTCGCGCAGCGCCGGCACATCGTCGTCCGGGATGATCCCGCCCGCCGTCACGAGGACGTCGTCGAGGCCCTCCTCGTGGAGCAGCTTCGTGATCCGCGGCAGCAGCGTCATGTGCGCGCCGGACAGGATCGAGAGGCCGACGACGTCGACGTCCTCCTGCAGGGCCGCGGTCGCGATCATCTCCGGCGTCTGGCGAAGACCGGTGTAGACGACCTCGAACCCCTCGTCGCGCAGCCCGCGGGCGAGGACCTTCGCACCCCGGTCGTGGCCGTCGAGTCCGGGCTTGGCGATGAGGACCTTGATCGGGCGGTCGGACATGGCGGCGATTGTGCCACGCCCGTTCCGGTCAACCAGGGCAGGCGGCGACGCGGACGCCACCCGAGACCCGGGAAAACGGCGACGCCGGCTCCCGCGAGGAAAGCCGGCGTCGAACCGTGGAAGCGACCCGTGACGCCTGGGGATCGTCACGGACCGGAGTGGTCAGCGGATCCGGAGCACCTGCCCGCCGGTGGGCGAGACGCTGAGGTTCGTGACGTAGACATGGCCGGAACGGGACACGGCCACGTCGCCCGGCGCGTGCAGCTGGCCGGCCGCGAGCTCCGTGCGATGACCGTGCTTGATCCGGATGACGGCACCCGTGATGTCGCCGCCGGCGAACAGGTTCACGACGCCGGCCTTCACGATCTCGACGACGTAGAGGCTGCCATCGGGTCCGAAGTCCATCCCGGTGATCGAGGTGAGGCCGTCAGCGAACAGGGTGCAGGGCCCGTGCTTGGCGGTCTCGTCGCAGACCACGTTCCGCGCCGACGGCGAGATGCGCCAGATGCGCGACTCGCCTGGCGTGAAGGGGAAGCCCTTCAGCTCGCCGACGTACCAGTAGCCGTCCGGTCCCACAGCCACGGTGGTCGGCACGGCTTCCGCCGGCAGCATCGCCGGCAGCGTGGCGTCGCCGAGGTGGGCCGTGGAGACGACCTCGTTCGGGAACTTCGCAACCGTGTGGACCGTGCCGTTCGCGTCGACGAGGTCGAGCTCATTGCCCGCCGCGTCCGTCACGAGCGTCCGGCCGCGCGAGATCGACGCGATCCCGTAGGCGTTCGAATCGGTCGGGTTGGGCGGCTGGTCGAGGTCGGTCGTGTCCGGATGGTCGTTGCGGTAGGCCTGGATGTCGGCGACGACGGAGGCGCTGTGGCCCTTCACCCGGAGGACGCTGTCGAACCGGGGGTCGACGTCCTGGGGACCGCCGCCGATCGCGACGACGACCTTGCTGTCGCGAACCGCGACGTTCACCGGGCCGCTCGTCTCGCCTTCGGGGCTCGTTGCGGTCGGAAGGCCGGAGACGAGGGTCCGGATCAGCCCCGACCGGATCGCAAGGACCTTGCCGGTTCCGGCTTCCGCGACAAGAATCCGGCCGCTCGAGCTGATCGCGATCCCGCGCGGATTGTTCAGGCCGTCCGCGAGGACCCGGATCCGCGACGATGCCGACACCGTCGGGACGAACACCGACGACAGGGCGAGCAGGCCGACGGTCGTGCCGGCGGCCAGGCGGGCGATGGCGGAGCGCGTGCCGCGTCTCTTCACGGGCATCTCCTCTGGCGTGATCCGGGGGTCTCCCCCAATCTACGCCGGACCGTACCGGACCTCACCCCACTGGCCGCAGATCGGGCCGGATTTGGTGCGCACAGGCACCGCTTCCAGCCCGACGAGACCGCCGGCTTCAGGCGCGGCTCATGAGGCCGCCCGGTTGAACGCCCGCGACGCGAGCCAGACCGCGAAGACGGCGAGGACGGCCGTGATGGACATGCCGATCGCGATCTCCGGGTTCCGCCAGTCGCCGTTGAACAATGCTCGCGACGCGTCCACCGCGTGCGTCCGCGGGTTCAGCGACGCGACGAACCGGAGCCAGTCGGGGCGACCGAGGTGACGCTCGACGGTCGCCCGCAGCTGAGGTGCTAGGCGCTCGGGGCCGGCCGGTCGAGGTGGGCGAAGAACTCGGCGCGCGTGCGGTCGCGGGTCCGGAACAGCCCGAGGACTGCCGACGTGGTCATGATCGTCCCGGGCTTCCGGACGCCGCGCATCACCGCGCACAGGTGGGTCGCCTCGAGGACGACGCCGACGCCCTGTGGCTCGAGGCGCTCCTGCAGGAAGTCCGCGATCTGCTGGGTGAGTCGCTCCTGGACCTGGAGCCGTCGGGCGTACATCTCGACGACGCGGGGAATCTTCGAGAGCCCGATCACGCGGCCGCGCGGAATGTAGGCCACGGCCGCCTGGCCGAAGAACGGCAGCAGGTGGTGCTCGCAGAGCGAGTAGAACGGGATGTCCTTGACGACCACCATCTCGCTGTAGGCCACATCGAAGACCGCGCCGTTGATCAATCGGTCGGGGTCGACGTGGTAGCCGGCCGTGAGCTCGGTGTACATCCGGTGGACACGCTCCGGCGTCCCCTCGAGCCCCTGGCGGTCCGGATCCTCCCCGATCTCGGTCAGGATCTCGTGGACGGCCGCCTCGACGCGGCCGTTACCGGGGTGGCGGCCGGCACCCTCGATGAGCGTCCGGGCTCCGCGCGGCTCCTCGCCGATCTCGGTTTCGATCTCGTCGACGATCGCGCGGACGTGGCTCGGCAGCTCGGGTCGGTCGGACATGTCGGTGGATGGTACGTCGTGCGCCCCGGAACCCGGTTCTCCCTCGCCGGTCAGCGGGCCGAGCCGTGCTCCCCGAACCCGCGGGCCGGCAGCGGTTCGTGGGGCCGCCCCTCCGCCCCGCGGAGCCAGGCCCGGGCGTTCGCCCCGAGCGACCGCCGGTCGTAGCCGCCTTCCTGGAGGATGACGAGCTTCCGTCCGAGCGCCGCCGTCCGGCGGCCGCACTCGTGGTAGACCGCGGTCGTCAACGCGAAGTCGCCGATCGGGTCGTGGCCGTAGGTGTCGAAGCCGAGCGACACGACGATGACCTCGCCGGGCGTTGCCGCGATCGCCGCCAGCCCGCGGTCCAGCGCGACGAGGTAGGCCTCGTCCGTCGTTCCCGCGGGCAGCGGGATGTTCAGGTTTGCGCCGCTCCCCTCCCCTTCGCCGGTCTCGTCCGCGCGGCCCAGGAAGTACGGGAACTGGCGCTCCGGATCCGCGTGCAGCGAGACGTACAGGACGTCGCCCCGGCGCCAGAAGATCTGCTGCGTCCCGTTGCCGTGGTGGTAGTCGACGTCGAGGATCGCGACGGGCTGCCCGGTCGCCTGCACGATCGACTCCGCGGCGATCGCCGCGTTGTTCAGGAAGCAGTAGCCACCGGCCATCGAGCGCGCCGCGTGATGGCCGGGCGGCCGGCACAGGCCGTAGGCGGCGCGCTCCCCGCCCAGCACGAGATCCGCTGCGGTCAGCCCGACGTCGACGGCCGCTCGCGCCGCGATGGCGGTGCCGGCGAGGAGCGGGTTCGCCGTGTCGAGACCCCACCAGCCGGCGCGGCCCGGCGCGGACTGTGTCTCGGCCCGCGAGGCGAGGAACTCGGGGCTCATGCCCTCGAACATCCGGAAGGACGGAAACGTGTCGGCGATCAGGTTCGGCCGGTCCACCGACTGCGCGCGGGCGGCCGACCACGCCTCGTCGAGATAGCGCAGGAGGCCTTCGTCGTGGACGGCGAGGATCGGCTCCGTCCCGTGCTCCGTCGGCGGCTCGATCGTGAACCCGCCGTCGGCCTCCAGGGTCGCCCGGATCGTCTCCGCCCGTTCCGCGACCTCGTTCGCCGGGATCGCCATGCCCATGACGGTCTCGGTCACGACGTCGTGGGCGAGATGCGCGGGGCTGTAGACGACGCGCATGGCTCCGATCGACCCTCCTCGTCGCCGACCCTCCCGGCCGGCCTCGCGCGAAGCCTAGCCGTCGAGGATCGCGGCCGTGACCTCGGCGGGGCGGTAGCGCATGAGGTTGTGCCCGGGTGCCTCGAGCGCGAGCGTCCGCCATCGCGGGCGCCCGGCGGCGAAGCCCTCGTCCGCCGGGTCCTCGTCGCCCGCGGTGTGGCGAACGACGGCGACGATCGGCGCGCTGACCGCAGGCAGCACGACGTCCGGACGGTAGGTGAACATCGCCCGGACGCACGCCTCGAGCGCATGGGGTCGGGTCGCCTGGACGAGTCGGCCGGCAGGCGTCTCGACGACCGCCGCTCGGGCCGCCCGTTCCTGATCCTCGTCCCACGACTGCGGGTCCCAGCCACGGCGGTCGGCAAGATACGCGGTCATCGACCGGAGGACCTCGGGCGGCTCGTCGAGACCCCGCAGGAACTCGTCCACGTCCAGGCCGGTTGTCGCCGCGACGTCGACCAGCCCACCGTCGACGAGCACGAGGCGGTCGCACCGGGAACCAAGCCGTGACGCCGCGACGGCCGCGACGATCGCGCCGAAGCCGTGGCCCACGAGGACGACCGACGCCTCGCCTCCGTCCCTCGCATCGAGCGCGCCGGAGCCCTCCGCGACCGCCACGACGTCCTCGGCCAGCGTTTCGAGGCCATACGCTTCTGGCTCCGTGGGCGCGTCCGAGAGGCCGTGGCCGCGCAGATCCATCGCGACGACTCTCCGGCGGGTGGCCAGACGGCGGGCGACGGGTGCCCAGACCGCGGCGCTCCCGCCGAGCCCGTGGATCAGGATGGCGGCCGGCGACCCGGTCCCGCCCCAGTCGACGAAGTGGATCCGGTCGCCCGGCGGGACGAGCACGACGAAGCCCGGCGGTGCCGCTTCGGCCGCTTCGGGGGTTCCGCCGGCCGGTCGCGCGTCGCTCGAGCGATCCGGAGGTGGCACGCGTCTACGATAGGCGCCGATGGCGAAACGACGTCGAGGCATGCGCGCGACGCGACGGCCCGCGCCGGCATCGCGGCACGTCGGCTTCGATCGGCTGGTCGAACGTGCCGTCGCCGGGATCCCACAGCCCTTCCGCGACGCGCTCGCCGAGGTCGCGATCGTCATCGACGACGAGCCGACGCCGAGTCAGCGACGGGAGAACGACCTGGAGCCGGACGAGATGCTCTACGGGCTCTACGAAGGCGTGCCGCGGACCGAGTACGGCGCCGACTGGGTCGCGACCCCGAACCGGATCACGCTGTTCCGCCTTCCTCTCGAGGAGGACTTCCCGGATCCCGCCGAGCTCGCCCACGAGGTCCGCCTGACGGTGATCCACGAGCTTGCCCACCACCTCGGGATCGACGAAGAGCGGCTGGACGAGCTGGGCGTGTGAGCGCGACCCCACCGCACGCCTCGCTACCAAGCTACCTCGCGTCGAAGAGCCAGACCAGGGCGAGGAGGACCTCGATCGCGACCATGAAGAGCATCGGCAGTGAGACGTATCGGGCCGGACGGCGCTGACCGAACGGGTCCGGGACGAGCGGTGCCAGCCCGGTCGTCGGGCCGCCGAGGCGGATCCAGGCGATCACCTGCGGCGCGACGCTGAGGCTCGAGACCGCTACGGTCAACGAACCGATCGCGATGATCGCGAAGACCGCGAGGAGGAGAATCCCGGCGACCTGACCGACGCCTGCGGCCCGATCCAGCCCGAAGGCCGTCGCGACGCGGACGAGGATGTCGGCGCCGGTGCCGAGCGCGAATCCGGCGAGGTACGACACCGCGGTGTTCACGAGACCGACGACGAGGGCCAGCCGCCACCGCCGCCGTGCGATCCGCCACGACCCGCCGATCGCGCGGAGCGGGCCGAGCCCACCGAGGACGATCGCGGCGCCGACGTAGCCGAACGGCGCGGACACGAGCAGGTCGATGAGCGAGGAGAGGAGGAGCCGCCCCTCGCCGGTCCCGCGGCCGATCACGGTCTGGACGATCAGGCTCGGCACGATGAGGATCAGACCGACGACGAACGATCCGCCCACGAGACGCCAGAACCGCCGGCGGGCCACGCCGATGACCTCGCGAAGCCCGGGGGTGCGACCGGCGGCGCGGCCGCCGGTCAGCGCCAGGGCGATCAGCTGCGTGTCGAGCGAGATCGCGCCCGCGCCGAGGGCGGCGAACAGGAAGGTCGAGTTGCCGGCGACGCCGAGTGTCGTCAGGAATCCTCCGCCGGTCGTCGTGAATCCGCCGCCAGTCGTCGTGAACCCGTCGAGGATCCAGTCCAGGCCGCCGCTCTGAATCGAGGCGGCCGCGACGATCACGAGGATCGGCGCGAAGACGAGCAGATACAGGAGGCCGATGTAGATCGAGGCGCGCCGGACCTCGCCGGAGAGCGTGACGTTGAGGTCGATCCCCCGCCCGACGATCTCGAACGCCCCGGGTGGCGGGTCGTCCGGCGGGCCGAACGGCGCGGCCGGGGCGGGCTCCGGCGGAAGCTCCCAGTAGCTCGGCCCGACGGGGGCGGCCGGCGCGGACGGCCGGACGTCGCCGGCCGGTTCCGCTTCCGGTTCCGGTGGCCGTTCGCCGGACGGGTCGTCTGTCACCCGGCGCGTCGCTCCAAGGAAGGCGGCAGGGGCGCCGCGGCGGCGATCAGCTCCCCGAGCCGTGCCACGTCGACGTTTCCACCCGACCCGACGACGACCACGCGTTCGCCATCGCGGACCGGGATGCGCCCGTGGAGCACCGCCGCGAGCGCCGCGGCGCCGGCCGGCTCGAGCGCCTGCTTCATCCGTTCGATCCCGAACCGGACGCCACTGAGGATCGCGTCGTCGTCGAGCAGGACGATGTCCTCGAGGTAGCGACGGCACATGGCGAGCGTGAGCTCGCCGGCGAAGGGCGCTGCCAGCCCGTCGGCGACGGTGTGCGGCTCGACGGGGACGGGTCCGCCGGCGGCGAAGGCACGCGTCATCGCATCCGCTTGCGTCGGCTCCACCCCGTAGATCCGGACGCCCGGCCGCTGCTCCCGGATCGCCGCCGCGATCCCGGAGATGAGCCCGCCGCCACCGATCCCGACGACGACGACGTCGACCTCCGGCACGTCCTCGAGGATCTCCATCCCGACGGAGCCGTGGCCGGCGATCACCGCGCGGTCCTCGAAGGGGTGGACGAACGTGAGGCCGCGTTCGTCCCGGATCCGTTCCAGCGCCCGGAACGCATCACCGACGTTCGATCCTTCGAGGACGACCTCCGCCCCGTAGCCGCGGCAGGCCTCCACCTTCGTCGGGTTCGCGCTCGTCGCCATGACGACGGTCATCGGAACGCCGGCCTCGCGACCCGCCCACGCGTACGCCTGCCCGGCGTTGCCGGCGGACATCGTGATCGCGCCACGGGCTCGCTGGCCGGCGTCGAGCGTCTCGATCCGGTTCGTCATCCCGCGCGCCTTGAACGAGCCCGTCTTCTGCAGATGCTCGGCCTTGAGGAACAGGCGACCGTCGCCCAGGCGTGGCCCGCCTCGCTCGGCGATGGACGTGGCCGCGGTCGCGCTCGTCAGGACCGGCGTCCGGTGGACGCGATCGGCGACTCGTCGTCGGGCAGCGCGGACCTCGTCCAGCGTGACAAGGGGCTCGGTCGTGCTCACACCGCGAGTATCGCAGCCGACCTCGCCACGATTTCGAAAGGTTGACGCCCGCAGACTGCCCGCGGCCCCCCAAGGAGAAGAATCTGATGACTCACTCACGCACCAGGCTGCGCGGCTCCGGCCGTTGGTTCGTCGCGAGCGCGGCGACCGTGGCGATCCTCCTCGGAGCGTGCTCCGGCTCCGGCGGCTCCGGTTCCAGCTCGGGCTCGGGCGGCTCCAGCAGCTCGGGCAGCACGACGTCCTCGACGGCTCCGACGAGCTCGTCGGACGCCGGCTCGTCGTCCGCTCCGGGCGGCTCGGCGACGGCGGCGGGCGGCGCGACGACGGCAAGCGCGAAGGTCTCCGCCAACACCGCGAGTGAGGACGAGATCAAGGCGGCGCTCTCGGCGGCCGGCGTCAAGAACGCGTCCAAGTGGGCCGACGAGGTCGTCGAATACCGGCCATACCCCGAGGACGACCCGAACCTCCAGAAGCTCCAGGACAACCTCGAGAAGTACCACCCGGATCCCGACACGCTCCAGGGGATCCTGTCCGCCCTCAAGCCGTGACGGCGCGCGGGCAACGAGCTGCCGGCGGCACTGCCGTCGGCGGCTCGGCCGTCCGCCCAGACGTCGCCCGTTCGACGTCGGATGCGTCGGCCGCCGTCCGGACGATCCGGCGCGGGCTCCTCGCCCTGACCGGGATCGGGCTCGTCGGCACGACCATCGAGCTGGTCTTCCTCCATCACTGGTCGACGGCGACGGCGAAGATCGTGTGGGTGGGGATCATCGCCCTGGGACTCGCCTTCGTGACGCTCCTGCGGCGCCCGAGCCGGACCGCCCTCCGCCTCGTGCGGACCGCCGCCGCCATCGCCCTGGTCGTGAGCGCGGTCGGCGTCTTCTTCCACGTCCGTGAGAACCTCACGGCGGCGCCACTCGATGACAAGGTCGGCGAGACCTGGGACTCGCTCTCGCCCGTTGCGAAGCTGTGGATGGCCGGGACCGGCGGGGTCGGACCGGCGCCGACGCTCGCTCCGGGTTCGCTCGCCGAGATCGCCCTCGGTCTCCTGCTTGCGACGATCGGCTGGTCCGTCGCCGAGGAGCCGACCGACCGGAGCTGAGCCGAGGCACTACCGTTCGCGGTCGGGCGTTGCGTGCGCGGCCGCGACTTGCGCGTTTGCGCAATCAGTGACATGATTCTCTCGATGTTGGACACGCCCGTCGCGGCCTCGACCGAATTCGATCGTCAGCGCTACGCGGCGGTCGGTCGAGCGCTCGCCGATCCGAAGCGTCTGTGCGTCCTCGAATCGCTCGCGGCGGGCGAGCTCTCCGTGGGCGACCTCTCGACGAAGGTCGGCTGCCAGGTGCCCAACATGAGCCAGCACCTCGCAGTCCTGCGGAGCGCGGGTCTCGTCCAGACGCGACGGGACGGCTCGACCGTCTTCTACCGCCTCGCGGACGTTCGCGTCCTCGAGGCCTATCGCCTCATCCAGAGCCTCGCCGGGCACGGCGGCTGACCGCCGGCCTCGTCCGAACGCGCACCCGCGCGCATCCGCGGGCAGAAAGGAATCCCGAACCCATGGCCATTCAGCACGCGACGGACGACACCTTCGAGCAGCTCGTCCTGAAGAACGACAAGCCAGTCGTCGTCGACTTCTGGGCGACCTGGTGCGGACCCTGCAAGATGGTCGCGCCGGAGATGGAGAAGATCGCCTCGAAGTACGAAGGGGCGGTGGACGTCGTCAAGGTCGACGTCGACGCGAACCCGCGGATCTCGCAGGCCTTCAACATCATGAGCATCCCGACGATCGCGTTCTTCCGACCGGGCCAGCAGCCACTCGGCATGGCCGGCGCCCGCCCGATGGAGGCCATCGAGGCCCAGTTCGGGCTCGCCGAGTACGCGCCGTCGACCGAGACCGCTTCGACCGAGGCCTGACCAGGGGGCGGCCGCGCTCGCCGCGGACAGCCTCACCCAGACAGCAATCGCGCCGCCGGCCTGGCGGCGCGATTTCGATTCCCCCTAGTTCGGTCGCCGGACCGGTCCGGCCGCGCGGCGGTGGGCGCTCAGGAACCAGGCATCCGCGCGGTCCGCGGCCCCCTCGTCGACGATGGCCGGGGCGAATGCCACCCAGTCCCCGCCGCGTGGCGAGCTCGACGTGTCGGGTGTCCGGAGCGCCGCGCGGACGACGAGCGGGTCAAGACGGAACTCCGCCCGATCGCCGCTGAGCACCGCGAACATCGTTCCCGAGGACGACCAGCTCGTCGCCTCGCCTTCTTCCGCCTCCACGACGTCGGGCAGCTCGCGTCTGGCGGCAAGGAGGATCTCGGCCAGGGTGAGCTCGGCCTCCGGCTCATCTCGCTCGTCCGTCACGCCGGAGCCCCGTCGGTCATCCTGGCCGCCCGCTTGTCACGCAGCTCCGGCCGCCTCGAGGATCGCGCGGAGGTCGCCGAGATGGTCCTCGTAGTGCTCGATCGTCTCCTCGTGGAAGAACCGCTGCTGGTCCGCGTCCTTGACCCAGCGCGTCTCCGGGACGACCGTGAGGAAGCCGCGCAGCTCGCCGGCGGCGCTCGCGAACTCCTGGCGGACCTCGTCGATCGGCTTGGCGCGCCAGAGCGCATCGACCTCGGCGTTGACGACGACGTCGCCACGGGCCTCGAAGTCGGCGTCGGCCGCGTCCTTGGCCGGCGAGTGGTCGCTCACCGCGAGCTCCTTCGCGACGTCGAGGGCGAGGAGCTGCCAGTGAACGAGGTGGCCCATCAGGTCGCGGCCGGACCAGCCGTGGGCGGCCTCGACCGGTCGTGACAGCTCCTCGTCAGTGAGCCGGGACAGCGCCTCGTACGGGCGCCACGCGTCGCGTTCGTCCTCGAGGAACGAGAGGGCATCGAAGTACATGGGCGCATCCTAGCGGCAGGTCCGCCTCGACCATCGACCTGCGACTCGTGCGGTCAGACGAGGACCGGTTCCCGGTACTCCCCGAAGACGCCGCGCAGGACGCCGCACTGCTCACCGAGCGTCGCATAGGCGGCGGCACAGCGGAGGAAGTGCGGCATCAGGTTCGTCTCGGTGCTGCCAGGCCGCGACGCCGCGTCGCGGAGCGCGGAGAGCGCGCCCTCGACCTCGACCGGATCGCGCTGACGACGCGTCCGCTCGAGCCGTGCCAGGTGCGCCTCGAGCGAGCCCTCGGGCACGCTCAGCACGGGGATCGGTGCGTGCTCGCTCGCGTCGGCGTAGGCGTTCACCCCGACGATCCGCCGCTCGCCCGCGTCGAACTCGCGCTGGAAGCGGTAGGCCGCGTCCGCGATCTCGTGCTGCGGATAGCCCTCGGCGATCGCGGCGACCATCCCGCCCCGGCGATCGATCTCGTCCAGGTACCGCCAGACGTCGCGCTCGGTCTCGTTCGTGAGCGCCTCGACGAACCAGCTTCCGCCCAGCGGATCGATCGTGTTCGCCACGCCGGTCTCCTCGGCGAGGATCTGCTGCTGGCGAAGGGCGAGCAGGGCCGCGGCGGCGGTCGGGACCGCGAGCGCCTCGTCGTACGCGTCCGTGTGGAGGGATTGCGTCCCGCCGAGGACCGCGGCCAGGGCCTGCGTCGCCACTCGCGTCAGGTTGTTGAGCGGCTGCTGCGGGGTCAGCGACACGCCCGCGGTCTGGGTGTGGAACCGCATCCACGTCGAGCGCTCGTTCTCCGCGCGATAGCGCTCGGTCATCAGCTTGTACCAGATCCGGCGCGACGCCCGGAACTTGGCGATCTCCTCGAAGAAGTCGCTGTGACTGTTGAAGAAGAAGCTCAGGCGCGGCGCGAAGTCGTCGACCCGCAGGCCGCGCGCGAGGCACGCCTCGACGTACGCCATCCCATCGGCAACGGTGAACGCGAGCTCCTGGATCGCGGTCGAACCGGCCTCGCGGATGTGGTAGCCGCTGATCGAGACCGTGTTCCACTTCGGCAGCTCGCGGGTGCCGAACTCGATGGTGTCGGTGACGAGGCGCATCGACGGCTCGAGCGGGAAGAGGAACTCCTTCTGGGCGACGAACTCCTTGAGGATGTCGTTCTGGGTCGTGCCCTCCAGCGTCGCGCGGGGGAAGCCGGCGTTCTCCGCGGCGACGATGTACATCGCCCAGATCGGTGCGGCCGGGGCGTTGATCGTCATCGACGTGCTGACCCGGTCGAGCGGCAGGCCGGCGAGCAGTACCTCCATGTCGGCCAGGCTGCTGACCGCGACGCCGCATGTCCCGAACTCGCCGTCCGCCTCCGGGTCGTCGGTGTCGTAGCCGTAGAGCGTCGGCATGTCGTAGGCGATCGAGAGGCCGGTCTGGCCGGCGCCGAGGAGCGCGCGGAACCGCGCGTTGGTGTCCTCGGCGGCGCCGAAGCCGGCGAACATCCGCATCGTCCAGAGCCGGCTCCGATAGCCGGTCGGGTGGACGCCACGGGTGAAGGGCGGCTCCCCCGGCAGGCCGATATCCCGGAGCGGGTCCATCTCGTCCCAGCGGCCCGGGTCCGGACGGAGACGGTCGCCATGGTGGTCGACGCGCGTCGGGCCGCCAGCGCCGGCCGGGGTGCCATCGGGAGCGGCCTGCCAGGACCACGGGCCGTGGAGGCGGTCGACGGCGGTGTCGCTGATCGTCGAGAACCGGGGCTTCCGCTCGGGCGCGCGGCTCATCGCCGGCGCGAGGCGACGGACCTCCCAGGCTCGCTTCCGGGCTGACCAGGTCATGGTTCGTACGCTAGCACGGGCCCTCGCGGGACCCGGCGCGATCTCCACCGGAGATTGATTTCGAGCCGAATGGTTCCGGCGCGCGTCTGCAGGAGCGAACAGCGTCCCGAACCCCCGCGGTCGATATCGAGGGGGCATCGAGCTGGGTGGCACCGGAGTCCCGACCGGGCGAACCCGCACCCCCGTGCCGAAATCAATGCTTGGCGGACATCACGAGGGCGGGCGCGCCGGGACGGCGCGGCGCGAGGGCGCGCCCGAGCGTTCTGACGGTGAGGGACCGCGCGGGCGGCCGCGGCGGCGGCCGGGTGACCTACGTTCGAACGTCGGGCGGCGGGGCCGTGCGGGAAGCGCGGGGTTCGTTCACCTCGACCCGCCGCGCGGCCGAGCGCCGGCGAACCGATCGAATGAGCATGATCGCCTCGGCGACGGTCACGAACGGCAGCAGGCGACGTGGCAGGACGCGGAAGAGCATCAGGCGGGCGGCGGTCTTCAGCATGGAGTCAGCGTGCTGGCCCGCTCGGGTCGCGGTGGTTCCCGGAGGGTCAGCAGACGTGTCGATCCCGTTGCGACTCGCGGCGAGCGGCGCGGGAGACCGAGCCACCACGACGACGTCACGCGGCCCATGATTCCGCCCTAGCTGGGTCCTGCACTGACCGTCGCCGCCGATGGCGCAGGCACTGCCCCGCCACCGACCCAGGCGTTGACGGCGTCCCGGACGACCGCGTCGTGCGCCTCCCGGGTCTGGATCTCGCGGATGAAGTCCGCGACCAGCGCCGCCTCGACACGCCCCTCGCGCTGCCACACGACGACCGTCTGGAACGACTCGCCGTTCAGCACGTCGATCCGGTTGCCGCTGACCCCGGGGGCGACGGGATAGGTGCTCGGCTCGACCGAGAGGACGTTCTTGCCCGATTTCGCGCCGGTCTCGTAGAACTCGCTGAGCCATTCGGGCTGCAGCGGGACCGAGGCCGCGCTCGTGAAGGTCGCCAGTGACAGGCCGCTGTCCGTGCCGTTCTGCCAGGTCGCGCCCGCGAACCGCAGCTCGGTGATCCCGTGGCCGGCCAGCGTCCCGAGACCGTCCGTCGTGCAGCTCCGACCCGAATCGACCTGGACCGGCGCCGCGCCCCGGAACACGCGAGGCACGAGCGCCTCGAGCTCCGGATAGGCGCCCGGCGCGCTCCCGTCCGCGCTGCAGGGTCCCGTGGGATCGAACGAGCTCGAGCAGCCCGCGGCGACGAGCGCCGCGACGGCGAGGCCAAGCAGCAGCCGGAGGAACGAGACACGGCGGGGCGCGGTGTGGCGGGCGCGCAGGGAACCAGATGCTCGGGGCGCGACGCGCATGTCGGATCGAGGTCTCGTGCGTGGGGACATGCAGCGATGATACGGCCGCATGGCCGCCGACCCCGTCAGCCGCTTCCGGCTCCGAACCACGGACGTCCTGCCAGCAACCGCCGATCTGGTCATCGTCGGGGCCGGCGTGGTCGGCTGCGCGACCGCGTTCCGCGCCACCCGGGCCGGGTTCCGGACCGTCGTCCTCGACGCGCGGCCACGGCCCGCGACCCTCACGACACCCGCGGCGACGGGCGCTTACCGCCTCCAGTTCGACAACGCGGAGGAGACGGCGCTCGTCCGGGAGGGGCTGGAGCTCTACGGCTCATTCGAGGAGCGGGCGGGCCTCCCGGGCTACGACGTGGGTCTGCGGCCCCAGGGCTACCTGTTCTGTGCGCGGGACGACGAGACCGAACAGCGCCAGCGCGCCCTCGTGGAGCGGCAGCGCGCGTTCGGTCTCGACGACGTCGAGCTGCTCGATGGTGACGAGGTCCGCCGGCGGTTCCCGTGGATCGCCGAGACCGTCCGCCAGGCACGGTTTCGCGCCGGCGACGGGTTCATCGACCAGGTCCGTCTTGCCTGGGGCTACGCATTCGCCGCCTCTGGCGGGCCCGGCGTCGAGAAACCGAGTGGCGCCGCCGAAGCGACCTTCGCGCTCTCCCAACGCGTCGTCGGAATCCGGGTCGTCGGCGGTCGCGTCGTCGCGGTCGAGACGCACGACGGCGCGGTGGCGGCGCCGATCGTGGTCCTCGCGACCGGCCCGTTCCTCGCCCGGACCGCGGCCCTCGCGGGCATCGACCTGCCGATCGCGCCGACCCGCCGCCAGAAGGTGGTCGTCGCCGATGCGCCTGAGGTGCCCGCCGACGCGCCGATGACGATCGACGAGCGGACCGGTGCCCACTGGCGACCCGCCCTGCGCGGCGCGTTCGTCCTGCTGACCGAGCACGCGACCCCGCCGACCGACCCGGCCTGGAGCGTGCCGACGTCGGCAGACTTCGCCTTCCGCCTGCTCGACCCCGAGTCACCGGATGGCGTGGCCGCCGTCGCACCGTTCTGGCGCGACATCTGGGATCGCGGCGTGAACTGGATCATCCAGGCCGGTCAGTACGAATACACGCCCGACCACCGGCCGTTCGTCTCGCGGACTGCGGTGGAGGGTCTGTGGGTCAACGGCGGCTGGAGCGGCCACGGCGTCATGGGATCGGGTGGTGGCAGCCGGCTCCTGGTGGACGCGATCACGGGTCGGGAAACCGGCCCCGAGTGGGGTCTCCGCGCCGACGGCCCCGACGGGAACCCCTTCCGGATCGACCGACCGATGGACGCCGGTCGACACGACGTCCTCTGACGGAGGTGGAACGACGAGCGTGAACGCGGGCGCGGTGCGCAGCGACACCTGGTACAGCCGTCCCGGAATGGTGCGCGTCCGCGCCCGACCATCGCCGTCGCTCGTCGGGACGAGTCGCTCATTGAGGTCGGGCGGTCGCCGCCCGTACCGTTCGCTCGTGCCGTAACGCGACACACCCCGGAACCACCTGGGGCGTCGGTCACGGATCAGGAATCGGCCTTCGGTTCTCCATGACGGTTGGAGCGCCGAGGATCTCGCTTCCGGATCACGAGCCGAGTAACCACGGATCATCGGCCAGCAGGCCGGGGCCGCGATACGGCAGAGCTCATCCGGGACGTCATCTCGCGACCTTGCTCGATCGCCCTCCGGGAATCCGGGGGGCGATCTCCATGTCCGCGCGGAGCGCCCGAAACGCGGACGCGGCGAGATCCCCAGATCAGGCGGTTGGGCCGGTCCCCTCCTGGGCCATCGCGACCGGACGAGGCCGACGCGCGACGCCCCGCGCATCCAGGTCGTCGCGCACGACGCGGGCCGCGCTGACGAGCTCGGGATCGCGGGTGATCGTGGCCGCCAGCCAGTCGATGTACGACGGCTCGAACGCCGCGACCTGGCCGAGCGTGTGGCCGTGGAACTTGCCGAACGTCAGCTCGACGTCCCGCGCGTCCGCGAGCGGCGGGCCCGCAGCGGGTCGGAAGTTGCGGACCCGCGACCGAGCCAGCGGTCCCGTCGGCGTGCTCGCCCGCGGTGGCTCGCGGTCCTCGCTCGGGACGCGGAACGGCGGCTGGCCGCGAAGCACCGGGCCCGAATGGCCGGCGCTCGCCGCCCTGAGGGACTCGTTCCGTGGTCGGAAGGTCGCCGACGTGTCGACCCGAGCGGTGACCGGCCGAGTGGGTCGGGATCGCGGCGGCCCACCACGAGCGGCTCGGCCGGCGGTACCGGACTGTGCAAAGCCGCCCTCGTCGCCACTCGCCGCGCCGGGGTCGCTGCTCGTCCAACGACGCTCGGCGGCGCCACCGCGGGTCAGGGCCGCGTAGGCGTCGTTGATCTCGGCCATCTGGCGCGTCGCGACCCGCGAGGCCGCGGGGTCGTCGCCGGTCAGGTCCGGGTGGTGCTGTCGCGCGAGGCGCCGCCACGCCGCCTTGATTTGCGATGGGGATGCGCCGGCGTCGACGCCGAGAACGACGTGGGGATCGCGTTTTGCCACGTTCCGATGATATCGGTGGCGGTCGCGAGCCGGCCGCGGTCGGCCTCGCTTGACACCGCGGTGCGATCGGCCGTCCCATTGACCCGTGCCGACCGTTCGTCGTTTCAGCGTCCTCGCCGCTCTCGCCGCGGCGCCGTTCGCACTGGCCTACCGGTTCGCGCTGCTCTACCGCGTCCGGGCCGGCTTCCCGATCCCCCGGCCGCCCCAGATCACGCCCGCGGACCTCGGCCTCCCGTTCGAGCCGGTCGACGTGCACTCCGGTGACCTGACCCTGCCCGGCTGGTTCATGCCCGCCCGAGATGGTGCTCCCGGTCCCGGCGTCGCGATCGTCCACGGCTGGGAATCCGCGCGCGACCGGCTCCTGCCGATGGCCGTCTTCCTGCATGCCGCCGGCTTCCACTGTCTCGCGATCGACGTCCGCGGCCACGGCGCCAACCTGGCCGAGACGCTGCCGGTCACGGCGGGCGAGTTCGGGTCCGACGCGCTGGCGGCGTTCCGGGCGCTCGATGCCCGACCGGAGGTGACGGTGGGCGGGATCCTCGGCCACTCCATGGGTGCGATCGGGGCAATCCTCGCGACGGCCGAGGAGCCTCGCGTCGCGGCGGTCGTCGCGACCTCGGCGCCGGCCGATCCCTGGCGGCTGACGCGGCAGACGTTCCGGCTCGCCCGCCTTCCCCTTCCAGCCGCGATCGCCTGGCCGCTCGCGTGGCTCACGACGCGCGTCTATGTCCGGCCGCGCGGCCATGCCGTGGCTCGAATCTCGGCGAGCGCCGCGCTGCGGACGATCGACCGGCCGGTCCTCCTGGTCCACGGCACGGAGGACCCGGTCGTCCCGGTTGCCCATTTCGACCGGCTCGTTGCCGTCGCTCGGCAGGCGGGCCGGCACGTCGAGACGCTACGCATCGAGGGCGGTCAGCACTCCTGGCTGTACGAGTTCCCGGCCTATCGACGGGCGGTCGCCGCGTTCTTCAGCCGCTCGCTGGGCGGGCCCCTGACGCCGGAAGAGGCAGGAGCCGCCGCTGCCGCCGCCGACGCGCATCGGCTCGTCGACACGCCGCGTCCCCAGACGCAGATCCAGCGCGAGCCCGGCGGTTTCCGATCGCTCGTCGCCCTGGCGATCCCGTTCCGAGCGGCCGGTCAGGGAATCGGCGACATCGAGGACGACGCGCGCGGACCGTCCGCCTCGATGGCGCCGACCACGCGGCGAGAGCCATGACCGACCATCCCTCGATGTCCGTCTGGGACGCAGTCGCGCACAAGCGCGTGATCCGCCAGTTCGTCGACCGCCCACTGGACCCCGAACACCTCGTCCGGATCCTGAACGCCGGCCGTCGAGCCTCGAGCTCCAAGAACCTCCAGCGCTGGGAGTTCATCGTCTGCCGCGATCGCGACCATCTCCGCGACCTGGCGGCGGTCGGGCCGTGGGCCGGTCACCTGGCCGGTGCCGCGGTCGCGGTCGCGCTCGTCACGCCCGATCCGCGCGCCGCGGACAGCCCGCTCTCGGTCCTGTTCGATCTCGGGATGGCGGCCGGGAACATGATGCTCGTGGCGTGGGAGCTCGGAATCGGCAGCGTTCCTGCCACGGTCTACGAGCACGACCTCGCCCGGAAGCTCCTCGGCTATCCCGAGGACCACCACTGCGAGTACATCCTCTCCTTCGGCTACCCCGCCGATCCCGAGGATCTGACGCGCCCGAACCAGGCTGGCGGCCGGAGCGCCCTCGCCGACATCGTCCACGACGAGCGCTGGTAGCCCCGGGCCGCTACTGCCACTTGAAGTAGCGCGCCGCGATCCCGAAGCAGACGACGAGCCAGCCGGCGAGGACGAGGAAGCACAGCCAGAGCGGTGAGAACGGCGTCCCCTCGACCATGACCTGGCGGAGCGCGTCGCCGAGATAGGTGAGCGGCAGCGCCCGGGCGACCGTCCGGAGCGCGTCCGGCATCGCGTCGATCGGGAAGAACGTCCCGGACAGGAACATCAGCGGGAACTGGACCGCGCTCACCATCCCGTTGGCCGAATCCTCGGTCGAGGCGAACGAGGCGATCACGTACCCGAGCGCGATGAAGACGAGCGATCCCAACAGGATCAGCGCGCCGATGAGGAGCCACGACCCCGCGATCTCGACGTGGTACAGCGACGACCCGACCCCGACGATGATCACGGTCTGGACGACGGCGATCAGGAGGCGCATCAGGACGTTGCTGCCGACGAGCTGCCAGCGCCGCAGCGGGGTCGCGTGGAGCCGCTTCAGGATCAGCTTCTGGCGGTCGGCGACGAGGGGGATCGCCGCGAACACGCCGAGCTGCATGAGCGACATCCCGAGGATCGACGGCACGAGGTACGAGATGAACGTCAGGTCGTTCGTCTGGATCGGCTGGAACGTCGGTTCGACCGCCGGCGGCACGCCGGACGCCGCCTGGTTGACGGCCGACAGCACGAACCCCACGAGCTGCCGCGTCGCCGCGTCCGCCGACGACTGGCTGGGGTCCGTGTAGACGGTGACGTCGGCGGGCTCCGCCTTCGCCTCGACCGTCGTGGCGTAGCCCTTCGGGACCACGACGACGGCCGAGAGCTCGCCCTTCCGCATCCGGGCGAGGAGGTCGTCAGGCGTCCCCTCGGCGAGCTCGACATTCGGAATCGCCGCGAACGTCGACCGCAGCTGGGTCGACGCCGGCGTCGCGTCGAGGTCGGCGAACCCGATCGTCCGGTTCGCGTTTCCGCCGGAGAAGATCGAGCCGAACAGGACGACGAAGATCAGCGGAAAGGCGAGCGTCCAGAAGAGCGCGGAACGGTCGCGGGTGAAGCTCCGGATGTTCGCGACCGTGAGGAGCAGCAGGGCGCGCATCGCTCGTCAGTCCCGGAGCCCGCGGCCCGTGAGGTCGAGGAACACGTCCTCGAGCGTGGGCCGCCGGACGCCGAGATTCGCCGGCTCCAAGCCGAGCGTCCCCGCGGCGTCGAGAACCGCCCCGATCGTGGCCGCGACATCGCGCGTGTACACGAGGACCTCACCGTGCTCGTGCTTGACCGACGAGACGCCCGGCATCGCGGCGAGTGCGTCGTCTCCCAGGCCGTCGATCGCGTCGAAGCGGACGGCACGTTCCTGGAACCGGCGACTGACGAGCTCCTCGACCGTCCCTTCCTCGAGGATCCGGCCGTGATCCATGATCGCGACGCGGTCGCAGAGCACCTCGGCCTCCTCGAGGTAGTGGGTCGTCAGCAGCACGGTCCGGCCGGCGGCGCGCAGGCCGAGGACGACGTCCCAGAGCGCTCGCCGCGCGGCCGGGTCCATGCCCGTGGTCGGCTCGTCGAGGAAGACGAGCTCCGGGTCGTTGACGAGGGCCAGCGCCACCGACAGCCGCTGGCGCTGGCCGCCCGAGAGATCCTGCGTCCGCGTCGACCGCTTCTCGCCGAGATCCATCAGGGCGATGAGCTCCTCGGCGGGTCGGCCCGTCCGGTAGAAGCTCCGGAACAGGTCGAGCACCTCGACGACGGTCAGCTTCGGGTACAGGGCTGCGGTCTGAAGCGAGACCCCAATCCGCGCCTTCAGCTCGTCGGCATGCCGAACCGCGTCGAGGCCCAGGATCCGGACCTCGCCCGCATCGGGCTCGCGCAGCCCTTCGAGCACCTCGACGGTGGTGGTCTTGCCCGCTCCGTTCGGTCCCAGCAGGCCGAAGATCGTCCCGGGCTCGACCTCGAAGGTGACGCCATCGACGGCTCGCGTCTCGCCGTATCGCTTCTCGAGCCCGGTCACGCGGATGACGGGCCCCGCGGCCGTGGCCACCTGGCTGGTCACCGGGCTGATGGTGCCATGTCGTCGTCGTGGTCGTGGGACGCGCGCTCCCCGCCGTCCACGCCTCCAGGTTCCGCCCCATCGCCGTGCGTCCCGCTCGCCCGATCCGATGCGCTCGCGATGGGCGGCTCGAGCTCCAGGAGGTCGAGCTCGAGCGGGTCGACCTCGAGCGGATCGAGGACGGCGCCCGGATCGTCCGGACGCGCCCCGCTCTCCGGTGCCGGCGCGCCCAGCGCGAGGTACGCCTCGACGGCGGCATTCAAACCGACGTCCCAGCCAGCCTGCTCCGAGAGGAGCCACTTCTCCTCGAGGACGTCGCAGTAGGCCTGCACGAGGTCCCGCTCCGGGCCGACCGCGGCTCCGATCCGGGCGAGCGTCGGCCGGTAGACGTCGCGGAGCCAGCGATCCGAGACCTCGTCGGGCGCGATCTGGCGACTCTCGCGCCACTCGAGCCACGCGCCGTATTCGTTCAGGTCGTTGAGGAGGAGCCGAGCCTGGCCTTCCAGTGCCCGGATCCGCGTTCGGCGCTCGAGCTGGCGGGCGTGGTAGCGGCGCGTCGTGATGCCCATGCGGAGGCGGACGCGGCCGTCCGAGGCGTCGGGATCGACGTCGAGATCGACCGAGTAGCCCAGGTCGTTGAGGCGCCGGACGCGATTCCGGATCGCGACCCGATCGTCGGGGTGGAGCACGGGCTCGTCGTTGATCATGCTCCAGATGCGCCCGTACTGGTCGCGAACGCGCTCGGCCGCCGCGATCGCGCTCTCCGCGTCCTCGTTCCAGCCCTGCATCGCGGACAGGTCGGCGAGCCCGAACGCGACGTTCTCGACGAGGATGTCCAGGTCGTAGGTTCGTTGCCCGTCGGACAGCGCCGGGAAGACCTCGCTCGTCTCCGCGTCGACGAGGTACGCCTGGATCCGGTCTCCGTCCCGCCGGAACAGCGTGTTCGCGAGCGAGCAGTCGCCCCAGAACACGCCGGCCCGATGGAGGTCGACGAGCAGGAACGCCATCCCGTCGAGCAGCCGGTCTCGGTAGGACCCGCTGGTCGGCGGCAGCCGCATCATCAGGCGGCGGTACTGCAGCGAGTGCGGCAGGAACTTCGTCACGAGGATCGCGCTGTCGGTCGCGGGCGATTCCGCGACGCCGGCTGCCTCGACCGTCGGGAGGCGGAGGCCCTCGAGATGAAGGAGGACGCGGTACTCGCGACGGGCGGCGCCCAGCGGCAGCTCCTTGAGGGCGTAGAGCACGCCGTTCGCCACGAGGAACCGGACGAGGTGTCGGGAGGGCCCGACCGGGACGTAGCGGAAGTCGAGCCGGTCCGACGGCCACTCCGCGAGCGGCTGCTCCCACGGCAGGTCGACGAGGTCGATCGCCGGATCGCGGAGCCGGAGCCGCGGGAACCGGGCCATGGGCGGAGTGGCCGTCGTCAGGAGTCGCGAATCGCCGTCGACGTCGGTCGCCTCGTCAGAGCCGCTTCCGGAGGTAGGCCGCGACCGTCCCGTCGTAGCCGAGCTCCTCGTACAGCCGCCGGGCGTCGGGCCGATGATGGCCCGCCGTGACCTCGGCGAACGCCGCACCAACGTCCCGCCCGAGTCGCTCCGCCTCCTCCATGAGGAGCCGGCCGATCCCCCGTTCGCGAACGCCGGCGTCGACGACCAGAGCCACAATCCGGACGATCCAGTCCGAGTGTTCGAAGCGCGCCAGGGCATGGACGGCGACAAACCCCAGGACCTCGCCGTCGAGATCGGCGACGAACACGCGCGAATGGTCCGAGTCGAACCGGCCGAGGCGCTCGACGATGTCGCTCGGGCCGGCCGGGTAGCCCTCGTCGGTGAAGAGCGCGGCGATCCGATCCGCATCTTCGGTGGTGGCGGGTCGGACGAGGATCGGCTGACGGTCGGTCATGGCCGCGATGGTAGCGAACCGCGTTCGACGAGCAGCAGGCTCGGGCTGCCGATCGGCCGGGTCACGACGAGGATCTCCGGCCCGAACGGACCCTCCTCTGGTCGCGACAGGGCGAGGCCGGAGTCAGCCGCGCGGCGGCGCACAGCGGCGAATGGCGCTTCCCCACGAGCGATGACCGCGACGTACCGACCCACCGAGCCCTCGCCGAGTCGGGCGAGGCTGGCTGCCAGGCGGCCCTCCGTCGCCGGTTCGGCGAGAACGATCGCGCGATCGCGGAGGATCGCGATCCGCGCGCCCAGGAGGACGTCCTCGGCGAGGTCGCCCTCCCCCACCACTGCGTCCAGCTCGCGGATAGCCCGCTCCAGCTCGACGGTGCCGTGGATCTCGGCCAGCACCTCGAGGTCATCCGGCGACTCGACCACCGCCGCGAGCAGGTCATCGAGGGCCGCTGCCTTCACGGGCGCAGCAGGAGGTCCGGGTTCACGCCGCCCACGGGGTCGAAGCCGATCGAGTCGTACAGCCGTCGCGCGACATGGTTCTCCTCGAACACGCCCAGGTAGACCCACCGGCTGCGGTCCGCGAGCGCGTCCGCGACGGCGATCGAGGTGACGAGCCGGCCGAGGCCGCGACCTCGATGCTGTGGGTCCGTGCCGATCGACGACAGATAGCTCGCACCTGCGAACGTCGTCCGTCGGGTGACGGCGGCCGGCTGGCCATCGACCCGGGCGAGGATCACGTGGTACAGGTCCGAGGCGAGCCCCTGGACGGTCTCCAGCTCGATCGCCACCCGGCGCTCCGGCCCCACGTCGAACGAGGCGATCAGGACCTGGGCGATCGCCCGCGCCGCTTCCTCCGCCTCGGTCCCGACGAGCCGATGAAACCGCTCGACCGTGACGTGTTCGCGGCTGCGGTCGGGATCCCGGCCGGGTCGCGGCTCGGCTGCGAACCGCTCCGGGTCGAGGACCATGAACAGGCCGCCCCCGTGATCCTCGAATCCGTTGGCGCCAAGGCGATCGACCAGGTCGGGGGGCTCGTCGAAACCCGGCGTCGGCCAGACATGCGGGATCCGATCGATGCCAGCGAACAGGGCGAGCGCCTCGGTCAGCCGTCGATCGAAGGCTGCCGCCGGACGGGGCCACGCGATCCCGACGAGCCGATTCCAGAAGGGCTCCCGATCCGTCGGGTCGTGGAGGAGGTACGCGTCGTCGAGGTTCCGGACCTCGCGGCCGACCAGGCCGTGCGACCGCGCCTCGTGCCACGACAGCCAGCGGACGTCGGCCGGGGTCAGGTCGGCCGGCCGCGCCGATTCGCCTGCGGGCATCGGGGGATCGGCGAGCATCCGGGAACGATAGCGTCGCGAAACCGGGTGGACTCGGCGACGCGTACCGTTCAGCATCTGCCCGCGAGCCGCCCCCCAACGGACTCGCCCACCTCGGAGGTTTCCATGCGACGTCTCGTCCTGCTGCCGGTCACTGCGGCGCTTCTGGCCCTCGCGGCATGCTCGGGAAGCGGTTCGACGGCCGCGCCCGCGGGCGGTGGCGGCTCGTCCGCCGCGGCTTCCCCGGCGGGCGGCGCTTCGTCCGGCGCCGGTGCCGGTGCCTCCGTGGCGGCAGGCGGCGGAACGGCCTGCGCCGCCGCCCCGGCAGGCTCGACCGCGACCGTCACCGTGACGGTCAAGGACTTCAAGTTCGCCCCTCAGCCCGTCCAGGCCAAGGTCGGCGACATCATCGAGTGGTCGAACCAGGACAGCGCCCCGCACAGCGCGACCCTCGACAACGGCGCCTGTGACACGAAGACGATCAACAGCGGCGCGTCGGCGATGCTGGTCTTCAACCAGCCGGGCACGTACACCTACCACTGTTCGATTCATCCCGGACAGATGAAGGACTACAGCGTCGTCGTCCAGTAGGCACAGCTCCACGCATGCGAACGCCGCCCCGGTACTCCGGGGCGGCGTTCGTGGGTCTGCTGCTGTCCTGCCGGGCGCTCCCGGCCGGACGACTACTTCGCCTGGAGGCGGCGATAGGTCGTGACGTTGTCGAACCGGCCGCCGTGATCGACGAACAGCGGAGCGGTGCCCGGCTCCGCGACGTCGCGCGACCCGAGGTCGATGACGACGGGCGGCCGGATGACGGACTGCGTCGCCTGCGCGGCCGGATGGGCAGCCGTCAGGTTCATCGCCCCCCAGGCGATCCCGACGGTCGCGATGAGCGCGGCACCGGCGACGGCGACCGGCGTGAGGATCGATCCGAGCCCGGCGGACTGCTGGATCGTGCGGGTGGAAGCGGACATCATGTCCTCCTTGTCCACTCGGTCCGCCCGCCTCTTGTGGGTCGGATCGGTCCGCGTGGTCGATGTCTGCATCCTCGGTTCGGCGGCCCGGCCCGCCATCGGGCGTCGTCCCGATCGCCGGTGGCTTGCCTGCCTTAAAGATGCCCGCCTGAGCGGACGTCGCCGTGAGGTACCTGTCGACGCCGTCGGTCGTCCGCCCGATCCGCGCCCGACGCAACGGATGTCCGGCAAGCAGTGTTTCATTGGTCGATGGACACCGAGCACGCTGACGACGCCCGCCTCACCCGCGAGCTCGCCACCAACCTCGACGGCGCGTTCGAGGCGCTCGTTCGTGCCCACCAGGACCGGCTCTTCACGATCGCCCACCGCACCGGCGGAGACCGGCACGACGCAGAGGAGCTGGTCCAGGACTGTTTCGTCCGGGCGTACCGGGCCCTGGCGACCTACCCACCCGCCCGGATCCGGGAGTTGCGGCTCCGCGGCTGGCTGACGACGATCCTCCTGAACGCCGGACGCAACCGGGCACGGGTGCGGCGGGTTCCAACGACCGAGCTCTCGTTCGAACCGGGAACCGAGCCGGTCGTGGACCCGCTCACCAGACGGGACGAGCGAGAGACGTGGGCGAGGCTGCTCGCCGGCCTGTCGCGGGCGCAACGAACCGCCGTGGTCCTCCGCCACGTCGACGGCCTGTCGTATGCCGAGATCGCGGAGGTCACGGGTCGCCCGGAGGGCACCGTCAAGGCCCACGTCCACCGCGGGCTCACCGCCCTGCGCACTGCGCTCCTCGCCGCCGAGCGGCACGAGCGCGAGGAGATCCCCGCATGACCGAGACGTTCGAACCCGTCGCGCACGCCGCCCTCGCCGGTCTCGGGGAGGCGGCGCCTCCGGGGCTCGCCCACGCGACGCTCGTTGCCGTCGGGCTCGCCGACGACTACGCGCTGATGGACTCGCCGATCGGGCCGCTCCGGGTCGCCTGGAACGGCCGCGGCGTCTCGACGGTCGAGGAGGCACCGGACGACGCGACATTCGAGCAGCGGTTCCATGCCCGGACGGGCCGAATCGCTCGTCGACGCGACGCGCTCCCCGACGGTCTCGCGGCGAAGATCGCGCGTCGACTCGCCGGCGATCGACGGAACCGGATCCCGCTCGACCTTCGCGGCTCGACCGAGTTCGAGCGGGCGGTCTGGATGAAGGCGCTCGAGATCCCCCGTGGCGAGGTCCGGCCGTACGGCTGGATCGCGGCGGAGATCGGGCGACCGAAGGCGGTCCGCGCCGTCGGGACAGCGCTCGGGCACAACCCGGTCCCGCTGATCGTGCCGTGCCACCGAGTCGTCCGGAGCGACGGGATGATCGGCCAGTACTCGCTCGGCGGGCCGGCCAACAAGCGGGCGATCCTCACGGACGAAGGCGCCCGCCCGGACGAGCTCGAGGCGCTGGCACGAGCCGGCATTCGCTACTTCGGCTCGGACACGACCCGGATCTACTGCCTGCCGACCTGCCACGACGCCCGCCGGGTGACCGACCGCCACCTGGTCCGGTTCCCGTCGGCCCGGGCCGCGTCTGCCGCCGGCTACCGACCCTGCCGCCACTGCCGGCCGACGGGAGCGGACGTCGCCGCCTGACGGCTCCCGCCGTGACTCTTGTCGACGATGTCGTACACTCGCATCTTGGACCAGCCGACTAAGCCAAGCGCCTTCCGCAGCCCGGAGAGCAGCCACGAGGGACGGGTGGCGGCGCGACCTTCGTCGGCGTCGGCGGCACGTGTCCGGTCCGCGGCCCCGGCCCTCGTGTGGACCGCGATCCTGATCCTCTATGTCGTGTGGGGATCGACCTACCTCGCGATCCGCGTCGCGGTCGAGACGATCCCGCCGTTCGTCATGGGCGCGATCCGCTTCTCGATCGCCGGACTCGTCATGATCGGCGCGGCTGCCGTCATGGCGCGTGGCCGCCTCGTCCGTCCCAGCCGCCGCGAGCTCCGTGACGCGGCGATCGTCGGGACGTGCCTGATGTTCGGTGGGATGGGCCTGGTGTCCTGGGCAGAGCAGACCGTCCCCTCCGGCATCACCGGTGTCCTGATCGCGGTGATGCCGGCGTGGGTCGCCGTCTATGGCCGGCTCTTCTTCCGCGAGCGGCTGCCGGCGCTCGCGGTCGTCGGGATCGTGATCGGAATCGTCGGCGTCGTGATCCTCGTCGGCCAGGGCATCGCAGTCGACCGCAGCCTCGATCCGCTCGGGATCGGGCTCCTGATCCTGTCACCGATCTGCTGGGCCGCCGGCTCGACGTTCGCGACGAACCGCGCGCGGCTGCCGCGCGACCCGATTCTCGCCACGGGGCTCGAGATGTTCAGCGGCTCGATCGTGCTCGCGGGCGCGGCCCTGCTGACCGGCGAGGTGGCGGCGTTCCGGCCTGCCGCGGTCCCGGTCGAGGCGGTGCTCGCGACCGGCTACCTCACGGTCGTGGGCAGCCTGATCGCCTTCACCGCCTTCGTCTGGGTGATCCGGCACGCGCCGCTGCCGCTCGTCGCGACCTACGCCTTCGTGAACCCCGTGATCGCCGTCTTTCTCGGCTGGCTCCTCCTCCACGAGACGGTGGCGCCCGTCCAGCTTGCCGCCGGCGGGGTGATCGTGGTCGGCGTCGCCCTGATCATCCTGGCTCGGAGCCGGATGTCGAGCGAGGCGACCGCCGCGGACCGGGAGGACGCGGACCCGGTGCCGG